>JAFYYV010000044.1 GCA_017557405.1 Prevotella sp. | reverse complement strand
TATATATTATAATAACCTATAGTAGAGGAGTGCGATTTGTGGACATCAAAAAAGCTTAATGTTATAATGTTATAATGTTATAATGTTACAAATCGCCTCCGCGCCTTTGTCATTGACCATCTTTGACCGCCTCATTGCATAGCTTTGACCTGCTCATTTATGGCTTTTGAGAGGCTCAAAGATTATCTTTCGTATAAATTGACTTTCGTCGATTTTGCTCACGCTCGGCAAACTGAGAACAAGTTTTTCGTTTTCTCTCGCTTAATCGAAAAATAAACAGATTTTTGCACACTAGAGAGGGTAAAATTTGGAGGTTTGAAAATTATTTGCTATATTTGCAATCGAAACAATATCTTGTGAAACACAAAAGCAATCTACCTAACCCTCAAAACCGCAAAGTAAATGGATATAAAAAGAATGTTTACCATCGTGGCCATCCTAATACTATCAGGAATCGGCTTGACGGCACACGCACAGAATGTCGTCGCCATCCACCAGAAGGACGGAAAGGTGGCCACGTTTGCCTTTACTGAGAAGCCCGTCGTGACCTACAGCGGCAGCAACCTCGTACTGACCACCACGAAGACCACCGTGCAATATCCCGTCTATATGCTGAAGAAATTGGTGTTCGACGTGGAGTGGACAGAGTCGGTCAGTCACGTTGAGAACATACAAATGCCAGAGGAGCAATTCTATTTCCACAACGGCACGCTTACCATCAGCGGAGGTCAGCCCGATGCTCCTGTGATGCTCTACAGCATCAAGGGAACAAAAGTGGGACAGTGGCTCCTCGACTCCAACGGCCGTGCCGAGATCTCCTTGGAGATGCTAGGCAGGGATATATATATCGTGAAGACCAACCGTTTTTCATTTAAATTCCAGAAGCCATGAAGAAGATACTGCCCCTCTTGACCCTTCTCCTCTTCTCGGCCAATGCCCTACTGGCCGATGATATCAGCGTGGAACAGGCGTTGCAGGCAGCACAGCAGTTTGCCACAGCCAGCCAATCTGGCCTCTCCAAAGTGAAGGGCTACCGAGCACCAAGGAAAGCAATGGTTCCGCAACTGTCGCACGCCATACCTTCGAAGGTGGACGTGGAGAAAGATAATGTGTATGTCATCAACCTAGGCAACAATCAGGGATTCGTCATCGTGTCGGGAGAAACTGGAACCCAAGACGATATTCTGGGCTATTGCGATCATGGCTCGTTCAACTATGACGATGCTCCCATCCAACTGAAAGAACTACTCGACAACTACACGGAGGAGATTGACCAGCTTCGAAGCAATCCTTCTCTAGCCTCCAAAGCGCCACGTAAAGCGAAGAACATCGGTACGGTGGTGGTGGCCCCTCTGCTCACCACAACGTGGAACCAATGGGCGCCCTACAACAACCTGTGCCCTGCAGGCTGTCCCTCCGGCTGCGTTCCCACGGCCTTTGCACAAATCATGAACTACTACAAATGGCCAAAGGAATCACAAGGACGGTTGGCAGACCATATGACTGCACTATTCACTGGCGAGGACTTCTCGGGGCATGTGTACGACTGGGACAATATGCTCGACAACTACGCTTCGGGATACAACGCTGACCAAGCACAAGCCGTGGCCTATCTGATGAGGGACATCGGCAAGTCTATGGGAACATATTACCAACCCGAAGGAAGTTCATCCTACTTTAGCACTTACGAAATAGCATATAATTTCAGTTACGAACAAGGTGATATTCATACTCCTCAAGATGCTGACCAACTGATTTCCATTATCAAAAAAGAACTTGACGAGTTGCATCCTGTGCCCTACTCTGGTGGTTCGGGCGATAACATCAATCATGCTTTGGTGTGCGATGGCTACACCACCAACAACTTCCTGCATTTCAACTACGGATGGGGAGGCTCTTATGATGGTTACTATAAGCCATCAACCTTATACCGATTTAATTCCAAAGGAGTAGCAATCACTGGTTTCATCCCCACCTATGACACTAAAATCATCGAGATTGACAATATAAGATATGGATTGCAACAAAGTGGTGAGGCGCATGTCATTTCATATCTGTTGAGTGGTCAGGATGGCACCGTGATTAACATTCCTAACACCATCACGTACGAGGGAAAGGAATATCCTGTTACACGCATTCGCAAGAACGCTTTCTACAGCAGAGGCCATTTCAGCAAAATGAACCTCGGCGACAACGTGAGGATGATTGACCAGTATTGCTTTATTTATTCTACCATCGACACGCTCGTCATCAGCGACAAGATGGAGGAAGTGCCCGATGGAGCATTCCAGTTGGCAAAGATCAAACACCTTACCATCGGAGCCTCCATCAAACGAATTGGCAAGAAGGCGTTCATGATGTGCTCCCTTACAAACATCATCAGCCGCAGTCCGGCGTTTGAAGTTGACGAAGAGGCGTTTGAAGCAGGAGGAACTGGAACGAGCGAAGGCGACGGCGCATGGCTAGGGTGCATCACCAAGATTGGTCGTCGGGCTTTCGCGTCGGATGCATTCCAAGAATCGCCCCGATTCACTTCATTGAAGGAACTGGAGCCAGAAGCATTGTATGCTGCATCCTTCCCGGATGAAAATATTCCCTATGTATATGACGGAGAAACCTATCACTGGACTGTAAAAGTTTTCCATATATTCCCCGCCCTAAAGAGAATATCGCCTTCCGCTTTTGAAAACACCAATATTCAAGGCTTTGTCGTCGATGGCAGTCCATATTTCAGCATTCACCCTTCTCGGAAGTACAGTAAGATGCTGTTCAGCAAGGATGGTTCAAGCCTGGTTATAACACTTCCGCAGCATTACTACACGTCGATGTATGGTACAACGTGGAATTCCTTGTGGTTAGGCAATGAATCATATGCCGAGCCTTTTACAGACAATGTCGTGAGGTTGGAGCCCGGCAGCATCCATAGTTTACAGCACGAGTCATTCCAAGTAACGATTCCCAATACCGTGGTGGAGATGGAGGGCGCATTCACCAATTGTGAGCGGCTCAGCAGTCTGACCTGCCTGTGTGTTGTACCGCCCGACATCACCGATGCCACCTTCAACGACAAGATATTTGAGGAAGACCAATGGAGTCGGCCAAAGCTCTACGTTCCCAAAGGCACTGCCGAGCTATACCGCAATGCCCCCGGGTGGCGGCGGTTCAACGTCAAGGATGACCAGGAATACGAACCTTTGCCCAACCAAGGCCGCGAGTATTATATGGTGATGCACCGTGGAGACAAGAGCACCAGCGTTCCCCTGAGCCAAGTGAGCGACATACGCATAGCACAGGATGGAGAGCAAAACGAAGTGGTGGTGAAGTTGAATGGCCGCGACGACCTCACCTCAAATGTGGCGCTGGTGGATAGCATCACTTGGATGAACGGCTTCGTTTATGAGAATGCTGAGGTGTTCGAACTCAACGACTCGACACTTACTGCCGAAGCGCAAAAATGCTCGGTGACCTTTGACCCAACCACCATTAGTGGCGATGTACAACTGTGCATCCGCAACGCGGTGCTGACACCCGATGTTATCGAGGGCGTCACACGCGGCGTAGGCATCGACATCAGCCTCTCCAACAACGTACACGAACTGAGTGGCACGGCAAAGATCGTGGTCCCCTACAGCATCGGCGAGAATGAGAAGGTTCATGCCGCCTACTTCAATGAGGAGACAGGCGAATGGGAGCCCGTGCTGGCAAGCTACGACGAGGAACAGGATGCCGTAGTCATCATAACCGACCATCTGTCGTATTTCTCCGTGTTCTCCACGATTAACGACGACACTTGGCGCACCAAGATTGACATGGACTATGACATGACTCCTGGCGCGTATGACTTGACAGGGATGCTCGAGGTGTTGTATAAAATCGTCTCGAACGAAGACCCAGAGGAGGGTGCCGTGCAGGCTTGGCGCGACGACTTCAACTTCTGGCAAAGCATCGGCATCGATGGCGGACACAACCTGCTCAGTGCGCTGGGCTTTACCACAGAAGGCATCGGAGAACTGACCAACATAGTGGGCTATCTGGGTACTTATGCCACTATCCTTGATTGCGCCAATGCTTCCATTCAAGGCGACGACATCGGTGTAGCCTCCAACTCATTGAAAGCCATCCTCAGCATCACGAGCGCACAAGTTTCATCCGTCATTGGCTCCAGCGTCATGTCTGCATCGATGGGATTAAGCGCATTCATTGGTGTAGCGTTGGAAAAACTGGGCACAAAGGTGCAGAAATCCATCAAGGACCTGCTTCGCAAGGCATACAGCCTCTACTACAGCGAACAAGGACGAGCATTGGTGGGACCGCAGTATGGTTCGAAATACCGCAACACAAAAGAGTGGTTCGACTACTTCTATCCTGCGTTCAACAAGCAGGGCATGACGAAGGAAAGACTGGATGCATACATCGAACAGTCGGTGCGCCGCTATTGCGATGCCTACTGGGAAGCGCCTGCCGATGTGTTCACCATGTGCATGGCAGAGGCCGACTCGCGTTCGATGACCTCCTACCAGTACCCATATGAGTCTATTCAGAAGCAGATATCAGAAGAATACTTCGCCGAACTCATGAATGGAGAATTGGTCAGCGTGTTCGAGGCCATCAAGAACAAAATTGCCGCCAAATCTGCCAGGGAATACAGTCAGAGGGTGAAGAAATACTCGGAATGGATGAACTCGTATCTGGGACTGAAAATCATCGATTCGTCGTGCGAGGAAGGTGAGACATCACAGTACGCCGGGTGGACCATCCGCTACAGTGAAATACCCGACGGCATCAAAGACCCACAAAACTGGCAGAAGACCATCGGTAAGGATGGAACTGCCAAAATGGGTGCCTTCACCCGCTATTCACTCATCAGACACAAAATAAAGAGCCAACTGACTCTGATAGACGATGAAGGAACTGAGCGTGCCACCTACGACTTCGAGGTTCCTGGCGGCACAGGTCTGCAAGTGGTCACAATCGATCTTGAATCGGGTGGTCAGGCTATCGAGGGACAAGGAAAGAACTACAACATCAAGATGGATCCCGATTCTGTTGAGCTCCCTCTATACAAAATGTATGGTTGGGGCATAGTATCATGCTGGGGGCAAGAACCTGAGCTTATTGATGGTCTCATTTCCGAATTGGGGCAAAAGACTGGCGCCTTTTTTGAAGATTGGTATCAAGACATCGTGGATGCATTCAAGGCCAACGATGGTGTAGTACCCTCGCTCACTGGCGACATTAAAAGCAACATCGCTGGACTGAACATGACTGGCACCTTCGACACAGAGACTAATACTGGTAGAGGCACCTTCAAACTGAACACTTCTTATCACAATGTTCTGGCGACCATAGAAGATGTGATACACTTCTATGCAGACATGGATAATTGGGATGATGGCAAGATAACCTTGCTGTGGAACGAATTGCTTGAGGGTGACATCCAACACCAAGTGGAGGGAACATTCACCGTCAATCGTGTCAAAGACAAGTATGTCTACCAATTCAAAGGACAGGGAACCTATCATCTCGAAGGCACCATCTATACCGAGGTGAAGAATCCTGGTTGGTACGCGAAAATAACAGCGGAATCAGATTGTCCAGTAACGTGGGTGAGCCCTACAGAGGTGGTGACCGATGATTTCAGACAAGAAGGAAAGGTCGACATTGAATACAGATTGGAGGTTCAACCATAGATCCCAGTTGATATTGCAAGCGACCATAATCGCAAAAAAATCGCCCTGCTACTCGTTGGAATAGCGGGGCGATTCTTCAATCTATTCATTTTAATCTTTAATCTTTCTTCCCTTTCGATTTCCTCCAGATGAAGAAGGTGCTGCCGAGGGCGAGGAGGATGACGAAGAGCGTAAGGATGTAGGCCCAGATGTGGGTGACGCGTGAGGTGGCGCTGATGACATAGTCCTGGGGTATGAGGCGCTCGCCTGTGAGGGGGTAGTAGATGACGTCGCCCCGGATGGTGCCTGTTCCTGCATCGACGATGGTGCCTGGCATGGAGAGGGTGTAGGGCACGGAGAACCAAAGGATGTTCATGCGACTGGCCAGCTCGTCGTTCATCTTCTTGCCGCAGGGTGTCTCCTCATCGAAGAACATGGCGTAGGCGTCAGAGTGGAAGAAGTCGCGGAAGGCTTCGGTGGGCTTCACCTCGAGGATGTCGTCGTGTCCTTCGAGCATCTTCTTGGCCATGGAGTCCTGCAGGGCTATGAACCGCTCGCGGCTGACGGGTGGATTGGCGATGGAGTCGTAGTGGTTGACGATGAAGTCGAAGCAGGTCTTGAAGAGGTTGTCGTTGAGCCACTTCGTGATCTTGGGCTCCATCTGGCTGAGCATCTCGGAGGCCTCAGCGCCACTCTTGCCCTGCACCAGGTTGGGTTGGCCGGTGAACCAATAGCTGACCACATCCTTGCCGGCATAGTCGGTGGCCGCCAGCTTGAAGGTATCGCCCACGCAGGTGAAGGTCTCCTGGAAGGTGTACTCGGTGTAGAACCAGCGGAACCGTTTGTCGAGCGTCGCCTTCGACTGGAGTCTGGCTCCGTTGAGCTTCAGGGGCGTCTGCTGGCACATCTCTTCAGGGGTGCGGAAGCTGCGGGAGAAGGTTGTGGTGACAGTGTCGCCGTCCATTTCGGTATGCGTGCCCATGAAGGCTTCTTGGTTCAGACATTGGGGGATGGGATAGGCCAAGGGAGCCCCTTCGCCCTTCATCATGGAGTCGCGCTGAGCCTGGTTCATGATGGTGGAGTAACTGATTTCGCGGTCGCACCAACCATCTTTGTGTACGGTGGTGTGCATCTTGACATTATTCGAGTCGCTGCACGATGCGAGGAGTATGGTGGCTATCAGAAGAAGCCCGCTGAAACTATTTGTTTTCATAATTCAGGTTTTTTAGTTGATGATAAGTGACGGTTTTCTCTTGACTGGCGCGGAGGCGGCTTGTGTACACGTCCTTGAGGGTGCTGCCATGCGACAAGTCTTGGGTATAGTAATGAGGTACATCATTCTTTTCTTGCACGGGGCTCGACGAGGGCATCTGTTGATAGAAGAACAGGCCTACGAGATAGATGGCCGCGAGGGTGGAGATGACGCGGATGGCTCGCAAGAGGGCCGAGGGTCGGTTGTTGCGTTGCTGCATGATGGCGTCGTATTCGGCTTCGCCCATCGCCAGTTCACCGAGCATGAGTCGGATGGCCTGCCATTCCTCGGGTAGGTCGCTGCGCTGCAGCTCGCTTGCCAGCTGGCGTTCTTCCTGTGGGGAGGTCTCCCCTTCCAGATAGCGGTCGATGAGTGTTTGTATTTCTTTGTTTGTCATTGTTTCATCCTCCTTTTGAGTTCTGTGAATACTTTCTTTCTCGCTGCCGAGACCATCGCTGTGATGGATGTTTTGGGGATTCCCGTCTGGGCTGAGATTTGTTCGTTGGAGAGTCCTTCCGTTTGCCGCATCTCGAAGAGTTGGCGTTCTCGCGGCTTCAGCTGGGCCATCACCTCGGTCAGCATGCGTTGCACGTCCTTGGCTTCAAGCAGTTCTTGTGGCGAACCCGATGTGTCCTGCTGATTCAGCAGCCTGGAGTCCATCTCCGAGTGGCTTCGCTGGTTTTCCGCCTGCCTTTTTCGATAGAGGCTGATGCAGCAGTTCTTCGCCACCCTCACAGCCAGTGCCGACACGTTGCGCCCGCTGTCAATCTTCTCGCAGTAGCGCCAGAGCTGCACCATCGCATCTTGGGCCACATCCTCGGCATCATCTTGCGATCCGAAGAAATCGAGTGCGACTTTCAGCATCTGCGCTCTCAACTGTTGGGCGATATGTTCGAATTCTGACTGTGTCATACACCTATATTACGCACGACGGAACAAAATGTTAAGTTGGAAAGGGAGATTTTTTCTTCTTTGTTTGTCGTTTCGACTGCGAAGATATAAAAAACACGCGAAAAAACGGTGGAAAAGCCACCCTAAATGAAAAAATCTTTGTAACTTCGCAAACGTAAAAACAAAGAACATGCAAGACAACACGACGACAAGACAAATCAGCATTATCGCTGCTGTGGCCCGCAACAGAGCCATCGGCTTCAAGAACCAACTGCTCTACTGGCTGCCCAACGACCTGAAACGGTTCAAGCAACTCACTACTGGCCACACCATCATCATGGGACGCAAAACGTTTGAGAGCCTTCCCAAAGGCGCACTGCCCAACCGAAGGAACATTGTGCTGAGCCGAACCATCAGCAACCCAGAGGAGCACAGCGACCCTCGTTTCCCTGGATGCGACTGCTTCGTGTCGCTACAGGAGGCACTCGACCACTGCCGTGCTGACGAGGACATATATATAATAGGTGGAGCGAGTGTGTACAAGCAAGCCATGAGCGTGGCCACCCGACTGCTACTCACGGAGATTGACGATACTCCCGCCGAAGCCGATGTATTCTTCCCCCGCTACGACGACTGGGTGGAGGTGAACCGAGAGGAACACCAGCGGGATGAGAAGCATGAGTATGAGTACGCTTTCGTGGAGTACGAGCCTCACCCCCGACCCCTCTCCAAAAGGCGAGGGGAGTAGGATGTGAAGGGACAAGACTCTTAGATATTGAGATATAAGATAATAGATAAAGAGATAAGGGAGATAAAAGATAAGGAGATAAAAAGCTAATGGCTTAACTCCTTAACTTCTTATCTCCCTTTAACTACTTACTCCCCTCGCCCTTTGGAGAGGGGTTGGGGGTGAGGCTCCTCATTCGTCGATGATAGGAAGCTGTCGGTCGATCACAGCATTGAAGGCTACGATAGTCTCGCTGCGTGCCAAGCCCAACGGCTGCAACTTGTCGTGGATGATGTTCAGCAGATGGCGGTTATTCAAGGCGTAAATCTTGATGAAAAGGTCGTAGCCACCCGTTGTGTAGTGGCATTCAACCACCTCGGGAATCTTCTTGAGCTCCTCCACCACTCCGTCGAAACTCTCGGGATCCTTCAGATACAGCCCGATGTAGGCACATGTCTCATAGCCTATCTTCTCGGGGTCGATGATGAACTGTGAGCCTTTCAGCACACCTAACGTTGTCAGCTTCTGAATGCGCTGGTGAATGGCTGCGCCACTGACATTACAAGCACGAGCTACTTCCAAAAAAGGAATGCGTGCATCCTCAGCCACCAACTTGAGGATTTTCTTGTCTAACGAATCTAATTGATGTTGTCCCATTCTTTGAACTGATAAATTTCTGCAAAGATATGATTTAATTTTCAAATTAACAACAAATCAAGGCAAAATTATGACGAATAAGCACTAAACGACTATGTTTTTCTATTTTTTATCAGTTTTTCTCTCTTCTGCAGAGTAACTGATTCGTAGTGCTTTGGCTTGTCGCAGTGCTTGCTTCACCTCAGTGACCACCCGCATCGGCGTGTCTTTGTCGGCACGAATGGAGACTGTCATCTCGCGTGCTTCCTCGGGTGACATGCGGTTACGCTCTTCACGGATATAGTCGGGCAGGTTCTCGATGCTCACCACCTTGTCGCCTACCTGGACGACCGAGGCTGTCTGTCCGTCGCCCTGCCATCCCAACGGTTTGCCGATATAGACATGAATGACCGACGACTTCTTGTTCAGACGCGCCAGTTCGGTGCCTTGCGGCGCATGATACTCCACCTTCACGGTCTCTGTCCTCATGTGGGTGACTATCATGAAGAAGAACAGCACCGTGAATATCAGGTCGGGCAAGGAGGCGGTGTTCAAACCAGGTACCGCCCGACGTCGGCGTTCAATCATGCTCATTCTATGGCTCTTTATTTAGGGGTGAATGGTAATACTCGGCAATGCGCTGGGGCACCAACGCCTTCAGTTCATCGCGCTGCTCGTTGGTCAACCTCGACAGTGGCTGTCCGAATTTGCGTTTTGCCAACTCGTTGCGCACCATCGCATAGGCTATGACTATTTCGTTCTGCATGTTGAAATAGGTCTCGTAGCTGGAGTTGGGGTCAGCGTCGATGGAAATGAGATGTTGATTGCCCACACGTGTGACAAACGAGGATACTCGCGTGCGCAGACCTTCTGTCTCAATGGGTTGCCCATCGAGCAACAGTTGGTTGTCGGCGGTTATCTTCAACTCCATCAACTTGTCTTTGCTGACATCGACCTCCAAGGGCTCCTCGTGTGTGTCGGGAGGCGGAAGCTGGCGCAACAGACCCTTATCTACATCCATCGACGAAGCCACCAAAAAGAATATCAGCAGCATGAACGAGATGTCGGCCGTAGAGGTCGTGTTGAGTGCTGGAACAATGCGTTTGCGACGTTTAATCATGGGCGGGCCTCCTCCTTCTTGTTCTTCTTACGATAATAGCGGGTAGCTCCGAATATCACAGCCACCACAGCCGCAACCAGCAACACGAGGCTGGAGATGATGAACATGTCGGCGGTCTTCAACCAGAAGGTGTCCTCGTAGGCCTTCCCGTTAACGAGCATCGTGGAGGACGAGCCCAACACGAACGCCAACACCAGAAGGAGCAACACGCCAAAGATGACGGAAAGGGAGATGCGGCGCGCTGGAATGTTGTTGTCCATCGCGTTCCCTTTGCCCCGTTTCTTCAAAGCCGTCATCACCGCCCAAGCCGTGACGCCCAACGTGCCAAGCACCAGCAGGAGCATCAAGATGAGTACTAGGTCGGTGAGCACGGGGGCATTGTAG
Source organism: Prevotella sp. (assembly GCA_017557405.1). Lineage (GTDB taxonomy): Bacteria > Bacteroidota > Bacteroidia > Bacteroidales > Bacteroidaceae > Prevotella. The sequence goes on along the minus strand of JAFYYV010000044.1, from coordinate 24,547 downwards.
TTGGGGTTGTCAGTGTAGGGACGGTCGAATCCTACCACGAAAAACAACCCAAACACCACAAGCGCCACGGCAACAAGCCCATAGAGCACCAAACGCGATATTTTCTCGGTCTTCATACTCATTCCTGATTGCGCTTTCCGTCCTTGTATTTGGCCACCACGTCAAGCAACGTGATGGACGACTCTTCCATCTGGGAGACCAGATGTTCTATTTTTGAAAGGATGTAATTGTAGAACAACTGCAGTATCAACGCGACGATGATACCGAAGATGGTGGTAATCAAGGCGACTTTCATACCGGCAGCCACGGTGGTGGGACTGATGTCGCCCACTTGTTGGATTCTGTCGAACGCCATCACCATACCTATCACAGTGCCTAGGAATCCCAATGAGGGCGCCATCGCGATCATCAACGTAATCCACGAACAGCCTTTCTCCAAGTTGGCAGCCTGCACAGTGCCGTAGCTCGACATCCTACGCTCCACGTCCTTCACGTCGTCGTCGACATGTAACAGCCCTTGATAGCAAAGGGAAGCCACAGGACCACGTGTCTCGAGACATTGCTGTTTTGCGCCTTCAATATCACCATCGGCAACTTTCGTTTCCAAGTCGCTCATGAAACGCTTGGCGTCGATCTCGGAAAGACTCAAATAGACGATGCGCTCGATGCAGAATGCCAATCCTAACACCAAAGCCAATGCCACCAACGACATGAAGCCAGCGTTGCCCTCGATGAACTTCTTCTTGATGGCTTGGTGGAAACCGGTAGTCTCTTCTTCATCGTCCACCACTGCCGAATCAATGGCCAAGGCGAGGCTGTCGCCCAATGCCAATTCGGTGGTGTCAGTTGCCATCTGTTCCACTGTGGCCGTGTCTTTCTCTTGCGCCTGGACAACCGAAGGCCAACAAATGGCCAAAGCGAAGAGCATCGGGAAACATATTTTTGCCAACTTGTGTTTCATCTTTTCTATCCTTTTATTCTATGTTTATTTGTTTGTATGTTCTTTTCCTATTTATTTCTTACCTTTTACCTCTCACTTCTTACCTCTTTTTATATTGCTCGAGTCCGTTCTGGAGGAAACCGAGGTAGGCGCCAATGTCCTCACTGAAGCCACGACTGCCCACCAACGGATGGCCTGTAGCGCCATCAACCACCACGTAGAAGGGTTGGGCATTAGAGCCGAATTTCTGGCTTTGCAACCAACTCCACTTGGCTCCCACGGTACGCAAAAGGCGTTTCTCACCACTTGTTGTTGTCACCTCAATGGGTTCGGAAAGCGGGGTCTTGTCATCGACGAAAAGCGAGATGAGCACATAGTCTTTCTGCAAACGGTCGGCCACTCGTGGATCGGTCCATACGGCAGCCTCCATCTTGCGGCAGTTCACGCAACCAAAGCCCGTGAAGTCAATCAATACTGGTTTGCCTTGTGCGGCTGCAGCAGCCATTCCCTCTTCGTAGTTGGTGTATTTGGCCTCAACGGTGTTCGTGTTCAAATTGAAGTCTTGCGTGTTCATGGGTGGCGCAAATGCGCTGACAGCCTTGCAAGGAGCACCCCAGAGGCCTGGAACCATATACAAAGCGAAGGCGAAAGACACCAATCCGCCCATGATGCAAACCACAGGCATAGGCTTTCGAATGTCGCCTCCTATTTCGTCGCTTTGGAATTTCAACCATCCCACGAGATAAGCGCCCAACAGGAAGAAGATGACAATCCACAAGGACAGGAACACCTCGCGATCCAAGAGATGCCAACCATAAGCCAAGTCGGCGACGGAGAAGAATTTCAATGCGAACGCCAACTCAATGAAGCCCAGCACGACCTTCAAGATGTTCATCCAAGAGCCCGACTTGGGTGCTTGTTTCAACCAAGAGGGGAACAACGCGAAGAGTGTGAAAGGCAGAGCCAAAGCCAATGCGAAGCCGAACATGCCCAATGCTGGAGCCAGCCAGTTGCCACTAGTAGCGGTTTCCACGAGTAGCAATCCAACAATCGGAGCAGTGCACGAGAAGGAAACGAGCACCAACGTGAAAGCCATGAGGAAGATGCTCAACAGGCCACTCGTCTGCGAAGCCTTCGAATCGACAGCATTCGCCCAACGGTCGGGCAGTTTGATTTCAAACCAACCGAAGAACGACAAGGCAAACACCACTAAGAGGAGGAACAGGAAGATGTTGAATACCGCATTGGTCGACATCGCGTTCAACGCGTCGCTGCCAAAGAGGGCTGTGACCAGCAAGCCCAGTACTAAATAGATGACGATGATGCTCAATCCGTAGGTGATGGCATCGCGTATGCCTCGTTTCTTGTCGGTCTTCGCCCGTTTCAGAAAGAAGCTCACTGTCATCGGTATGATGGGCCAGATGCAAGGCATGAGCACCGCCAGTAGTCCACCAACAAAACCCATGAGGAGGATGTAGAGTAGATTGTGATTGGCAATATTGTCTGTGCCACCACCCAATGCACGAAGCTCCTCAACTGAAGATGCCCAAAGATTCGATTCTGAAGGATTTCCCAACAACGAAGTAGCCAGCGAATCGACATTCCCATCAGCCAACAACTGCTGATTCACAGAATCAACCGACAAAGATGCTGATGCATCGTTGTCGGTCTTTGTCTCTTCGGGTTTCCCTTTGTCTTCCGGTTCCTTTTCCTTATCGTTGGCTTTGTCATTCGGCTCGTTCGCCACCACTGGACTCTTGCCGCTCTTCTTCAACTCGACTGACGAAGGCGGCAGGCAAGCCGCATCGTTACAAGCGCCATATTCCAGATAGCAATCGATTGAATAGTCGGGCTTTGTGAAGCGCACTTTCTGCACAAACTGGGCGGAGTTCTCGAAATACCTCACATCCATGTTGAACAACGGGTCGAACTTCTTGACAACGTTGCCCACAGGTTTCAGTTTCCCCACCAATTCAACACCTTCCATCTTCGACACGTTGAACGTGGCGGAAATAGGACCATCAGTACCCAAGTCGGTGGAATAGACATGCCACCCCGGGTCAATCTTTGCGGTGAAAACAATTTCTCCCTCGCCATTCTTGCCAGTTTTCAACTCCGACGAGAAATGCACAGGATCCATCATCTGCGCCCATGCCATCAGCATAGACAGCAGCATCATCGCCATCATTATAGTTCTTTTCATAAATCAATTGTTCTGGGCAGCACACACCCAAAGCATCTCCTTACAAGTATTTGCAAATGAGATAAGTGCCGATGACTTGCAACAGAAGGCCAGGCCAACCGATGGTGAAGTCTTGGATTGTGGCGGCAATTCCTCCTGTGAGTGCCAACTCGCCAAGTCCACCAAGGACCTCGGCTGCGAGCACCACACCGATAATCAGCGGCAACGTCACCTTCTTGAAATATTGAGCTGCCAACCCGGCAACTAGTGCCAAGATGACCAATTTAAGTGTCATCACCTGAAGTACTCCCCATGCGGGAAGTCCCGTCAGCAGATGGTTTACCAACGGTGAGGCCACTGCTGCCAACAACCCGACTTTCCAACCGAATTTATAGGCGCCAGCGAGTATGACCAACGATAACGGAGCGAACATGATGCCGCCCTGGGGGATGAGGTGGAACAACTGAGGCAACACGATGTTGCAGGCCACAAATACTGTCGCCCAAAGATAGGTCTTCACTTCATCGTAGTTCAAAGTGTAAAGTCTTGCGTTTGTTTCCATATTGTTTAATGTTTAGAGTGAATGCAAAAATAATAATTATCCTTGAATTGTTCGGCAAATAATTATTATTTAACATTCAAACACCCCTATGAACGTTGGAATTTACAAAAAATGTAGTATCTTTGCATCATCGTGATTCAAAAACGTCTACAAAAACCAATTCATTTTATCCTTATGACACAAAAAACAAAACTGCTCATCGTCTTTTTATTGACCATTGCCTCAACATCGATGGCACAACGCACTCCGACAATGGGATGGAGTTCGTGGAACACGTTCGCCCTGAACATCAACGAGGACTTAATCAAACAGCAAGCCGACGCCATGCACCGTAGTGGATTGCAAAAGGCTGGCTTCAAGTATGTGAATATCGACGACGGTTATTGGGATGGCCGTGGAGAAGATGGCCATCTGCGTCTGAATAAAAAACTATTCCCCAACGGCATGCGAGCTTTGGTGGATTATATCCACTCGCTAGGCCTGAAGGCTGGAATCTATAGTGATGCGGGCGACAACACCTGTGGTTCGCAGGGCAGACACGCGTGGGGTCTCGGCGTGGGCTTGGCTGGCCATGAAGACCAAGATTGCAAACTCTATTTCATCGATTGGGATTTCGACTTCATCAAAGTGGACTATTGCGGTGGCAACCACATGCGGCTTGACGAGCGCGAGCAATACACGAAGATATCGAATGCCATCAAGAATTGCGGCAAAAAGGATGTGGTGTTCAACATGTGCCGATGGGCTTTTCCTGGCACTTGGGGAGCCGAGATGGCTGACTCGTGGCGCACGACGGGCGACATCTATGACGCTTGGCGCTCAGTAAAGGGCATTTTGGCCGAGAATCTCTACCTATCGGCTTATTGCCACGATGGTCACTACAACGATATGGACATGTTGGAGGTAGGCCGTTCGATGAGTAAGATCGAGGATGAGACGCACTTCGGTATGTGGTGTATTATGTCATCGCCTCTGCTTATTGGCTGCGACATGGCGAATATCAAACCCGAGGCCCTCGAGCTGATGTGCAATAGCGACCTTATCGCCCTGAACCAAGACCCACTACATCTGCAGGCCTACATTGCCGACAAACAGGGCGAGTGCTATATTTTGGTAAAAGACATCAAGAAGTTGGGTGGCAAGGAGCGTGCCATCGCCGTCTATAACCCCAGCGATGAAGAGCAAACCGTTCGCATCTCCCCCAAGACCATCGACCTGGGTGGTGCAGTGCAATACTACGACTGTTTTACACATGCGCCCTACCTATACGACCAGAATCCTATTCCTGTGCGCGTGCCTGCCCACGGCACGAAAATCTATCGTGTTAAGGGTCAAAAGCGCGTGGACCGAACCCGTTATGAGGCTGAGACCGCATGGTTGAGCAAATATCAAGAATTGCGCAACCACGTGCAAGCACAAACTGCCAATTATAGCATGAAAGAAGGTGCATCGGGCGGCTATGTGGCCGGCTATCTGGGAATGAGTGCCGACAACGACCTGCAATGGCAACATGTGAACGTGAAGAAGCCTGGACGTCGAACCATGACCATTCATTGCTTCTCAGGCGAAGAGCGCGAGATGGACGTCTATGTCAACGGACAGTTTGTCAAGACTTTGAAGGTTCCCGCTCGCGATTGGAATGAACGACAAACCGTTGAAGTAGACGTGTTTTTAAAGAAAGGCGACAACGTGGTTCGTTTGGCCAACGCCCGAGGTTGGATGCCCGACATTGACGACATGACACTTTCCAACAGATTTATTGGTGCCATATAAAGAATTATCACAATAAAAAACAAAGCCCGCCGAAATTCAGCGGGCTTTGTTTATCTGCGGAGAGAACAGCAAGCATTCTGATACCTGTAACTATTAGAAATCATCGGCAAGGCTAAAACAGATAGTTCTGTTTTGGCCTGTTTTTGTCCGTTTTATTGTTAAATTAATTAACCAAAAACTGACTATTTCTTTACATTGCACATTTATTAACATTTGGAAGATGTGAAACATCTATGTAAATTTGCACCAGTTTCGTTAACATTTTAGGGAAGAATCGTGGGAACATTTTTGAATGTTTCGCCCAGGGTGCCAAAGTAAAGTGTGATGAAACTCGGTTGTGGAGAACCCATTTGGGGAACATGGGGAATCCCATTAACAATATGATAATAAAGTTAATCGAAATATAAATTATTGAATATGAATGAAATAACCATGTTAACGATTATAAACGAACTTGTTCTAAGAACGTTTGTTTACATTTCGGGAGCATTTATTGAAAAACTCTGTTGGGAACAGGAATGTGGGAACATCCGAGGGCCTCCAACTAATTGAGAAATTAAGGAGAAGAATAGCTTTGGGGAATCTATTCGCTCAATATAAGAATGCCGGAAGTGCTAAATTCTTTTAATTGGGCACCACAAATCAGGTGCTTCCCGAGTGATCCCGAGACTAATCCAGAGCTAAAACAGGAAAGATCACCTGTTTTTGGCCTTACATTTGCCGTCTTCTCCTTAAAATATGTAAACAATGCCCAAACATGCAAACTCACAATTATTATCCAAAAAACTGATAATCATAATAATCAAATATTACATAGAAGTATGAGAAAAGATCTTAAAGTAAAGTTCAGATTGAAAAGTAGAAAGCTGACAAGCTCAACAACCTTGACAAACGTTCCGAATGCGTTAATTACCATGCGTATCAGCTACAAATCCCTTAAACTGGAATTGTCAACTGGCTGCCATATAGACTCGCTGAGATGGAATGAAACTGCACAGGTTGCCGTCGGACCTAATCGCGATGGCATGACGGCTGAAGAGATTAACGCCCGAATTATGACACTGGCTAAGTATGTGAATGACGTTGTTGAAATATACGAGAGTGCGTCCCTCGTCCCTACCCCGGAGCAGTTCAAAGATACTTTGGAGCGGGTGAAGACGGGAAAGACGTCTTTCACAAAATCCAGAAGCAGCACTAAAAAGGTCATCATCAACGCTCCTGAGCCTGCGGACAAATCACGCTCAAAAAGCGGACAAGTGTCGCTCAAAACCCTTTTTAACAAAAATGAAGGGAAAACCGAAAAGCCGAAAATTAACAAACCTTTACAATTTTGGGAGGTTGCCATTGAGTTTGAAAACATATGTGGCAGACAGAACAACTGGACAGAATCCACGCATGAAAAATTCCAAGCCATGCGCAACCATCTGAAAGGTCTCAGGGCATACAAAAGAAAACAGGGGTTGAAGTCATTCGACTTCGATTTCGACTATTTTGACGATGACGGCATGCTCTCATATCTGGAGTACTTACGTGATGTCAAGAACATGAAGAACTCCACCATAGAAAAGCACTTGGAATTCCTGCGGTGGTTCCTGCGCTGGAGTTTTCAGAAAGGTTTCCATAAAAACAATCAGTTTGAGACATTCCGGCCAAAATTCAAGAAGACACAGAAAAAAATCATCTTCCTCACGAAGAAAGAGATTACGAAACTGGAGAACTATGAAATTCCCAAGACGAAACTCTATCTCCATCGCGTCAGGGATGTCTTCTTGTTTTGCTGTTACACTGGACTTCGCCATTCCGATGTGTCTAACTTGAAAAAATATGATATCAAGAAAGACTATATAGAGGTTACCACAAAGAAGACATGTGACAGCCTGCGCATAGAGTTGAATGATGTCAGCAGAAAGATTTTGGAGAAATACGAGCCTTTTGACTTTCCTGATTCGAAGGCCCTGCCTGTGGTCTGCAACCAGAAGATGAACCAGTACCTTCATGAGCTTTTCAAGATGGCAGGTTTCAACGAACCTGTCAGACAGACTTTCTATAAAGGCAATGAGAGAATAGACATTGTAAAGCCAAAATATGAGTTGATAGGCACCCATACGGGAAGAAGGACGTTCATCTGCAATGCTCTCGGCATGGGAATATCTCCCCAAATTGTCATGAAGTGGACGGGACACAGTGATTACAAGTCAATGAAACCGTACATCGACGTGGCTGACGACATCAAGGCAGAGGCCATGAAGAAGTTCAACCAGTTTTAACTATCTGGAAATCATTATTTGAATAAATGGACATGGTAAGGAACGAAGAAATTTCAGCCGAAATCGAAAAATTTTGGCTGAAATTTATGGAAGTTGTAAACCAATTAGTTAACTTTGCGCCATATTCTCATGAAAAAGGAATATAATAGACAAGTCAACGTTTATGGTGATTACTAGTAACAAGAAAAATGTCGAAGACAATGGATAGAGAAAAAATGAAGAAGCTCAATCTCACACCGATTGAGGATTTGATTGAGGAGGATTTCGGTAAGGAGGGAACCCCTTCAAGACTAGAGTTCGAAAATGGATGTGATGCTTTCTTCCTTGGTGAGAGACTGAAGGCTGAGCGTCAGAAGGCTGGACTCACGCAGGAACAGCTCGCTACGAGGATAGGTACGAAAAAGACCTACATCTCCCGTGTCGAGAACGGGCATACTGATGTACTGGTCTCCACCCTTTTCAAGATTTTTGAGGGTTTGGGGCGCAGAATAAGTATCAACATCATATAAGATAACATCAATGAAAATGAAGAAATGAAAATTATATCGGAAGACTATACTATCATAATAATCTTGAAGAAAGCCGCCCAATAGTGGTTTTACATTAAAGGAGCATGATTCTGCCAGATGAGAGTATTGGCATAGTGGTCGTTGGCAGAAAAGCGTGGCCTTCAGAAACTCCATCTGTAATAGTCATTTAATGGATAAATGGGACAATGGTTATGTGAAATAGTTATCCATAAGGAATTCCACCGATTTACATCTGTTGGGATTTCTTTCTTCTATTGCTTTAAAGTAAGAAAAAAGTGTTTCTGTGCATTCAGACTTGCATGTACTGGAATATATTATACTTTTCTTGGGGGGACCTTTAGTAAAAAAGGCGAACAAGGAGATTGACTATATTAAAATGGGGGTTGCCTGCTGCACCGATGCTATGTTTTATGAGGGATAGACCATAAACAGCCTGCGGATAGGATTCTTATAGAAGAACTAGCCTGCAGGTCTCGCATTACTATCATAGATTATCTACAAAGGACCACTGCCGAATAGGTGGAGGCTCTTGAAGGGTTTAGTTGTTGTAAAGAAGAATTGACAAGAACAAAAAACACTAACCAAACTAAAGAAGTAGAAACGAGGGATGCAAATTGCCAGTAATTATTAACTACGTATTCAATATGCAATTCTTGAGCGATACTCAAAAAAAGTTAAAAGTCTGGTATCAATTCAATGAAGGGTGTTACACCATGGAACTTGAAGAGTATCCTTTTCTAGCAAAATCCATACATTGATTCATAAAACGATATGGCTCAGAATGTATATGCAATACTAATGGAGTTGAATATAAGGTCGTATAAGATTATCACTAAAGATGGAAGGACTTCACCTGCTTTAACCCAGAGTTGAAGATAGTAATATTGTAGGATTTACAACGGGGAAATGATAGGGCTAACGGAGATTATTATAAAATGATATTAACTCACCATCAAGTTCCCAATTTGTTTTAACGCTTCAAGTGACCCCTTAATCATCATCTCCTTTATAAATGAAACAACAATCTCTTTAACTTCTTTCACTTTAATTTCATCTTTCAACTCTATCGCTGTAAGTTTTTCTAATACTTGACCTTTTTGAAAATTAGGAACAAGAAGAGTAACCATTTTTATAAAAGATTCTTCATCTAATGAAATAATATCTTTATTGAAAGATGTATCAGCAAAGTAGTTGTTTTCCCTCAACTTTGCTTTCAAAGCAACACGTATATATTTATCCTCAATAGCAAAGCGCACTTCTTTGTTGTTTTTCATAAGAAAAGCATGGGTTAGACATTCTCCCACGGATTTTCTTATATAACTATCCAATTCGTTTTTATCGTGATTCCCATATTTAACCTGTGATTCATATATTAGTTTTCTTGCTTTAGTTTCTGAGATCTGAAGCTTCAGACTGTCATTGAAACATTTACCTTCTAGAAGACCATGCTTTCTGAATACTTGATAAAACAGAGTTTCGATTTCAGTCTTATTCATTACTCCGAAACCTTTGTCAAAATACACATTCATAAAATCCATTAAGATTTCCTTTGCCTTTTGATCTGGTAATTGTTGTATAGATTCTTTCATGATTAAGTACCTAAGTTTAATAAGTTCCCAATAGATAAAAATAAAACACCGTGACAAGTTTGTAATTATTGATATTGTACATCTCCTCTTTCAAAAAGGTTGAGGAATTATAAGAATATAGTTTTGCTTCGATTCAATTCTACAACTAAAAGAAACTTTATATTTCTACATATATTTGCACTACTTACTTAATTCTTTTTAAAATAAGTTTGTAACACATAGTGCAAAATAAACGAGCCATTTGTATCAAGTTCAACTATTTGACCAGGAGTCTCTCTGTATTTAAAAGTCACATTACCATTTTCATCATAATTCCCAATGAGAGAATAGTCAAATAAGTCTGAAATTATTTTTGCAGTATTTTTCAGACCATTATTTTGTAACTCGGATACTAATGTGTTATGTGTAAATGGCTTTCTATAAGTACCATAACCATTCCTTAATGCATCAAAAATACACTCAATTTCATTTGCATTATAATTAACTGAGAGCTCTCCTTTTATATCTGTTATCATTTCGCGAGCATATCTATCAAGTAAGATATTATTAACATCATTGGAACTAATGGGTAAATTAAGGTCTAGGCTACCTATTTCTTTAAAGAAAAGTATCAAATCACGAGGACGGTAAAACGTATGGTCTATAATATGTTTAAAACCTGTTTTCTCACCATAAAAACTCTTTTCGTCAATAAAAGAGGTCCAAGGGTCATTATTATCGTTAATCACTAAACCCTTTCTCTGAAAATTAACAGAAATCCTTCTATTTATAAATTGCCGAAGAAGGAGTTTGGTCTCGTTATACCTAAAGGAGTTTTCATACCATCTTAGTTCTGTCGCATAGCTAGAAAAAATCTTAGGCATGTCAGCTGAATAGATAAGATGCTTTTGAATATCAGTACGCAAAAATACTATGATTTTGGATTCTATAGAATTCCTTGCAAATATATCATTATTATAATATTTAATAGTTCTTATTAATTCCGTTAACGTATCAATGCTTTCTTTATTATTCAAGTTAAGACCAATATCCAAATCATCAAACATTAAGATATAAAGGTTATCTTTATCTGTTTTCAAAATATCTGTTACAACTTTCTCTAAGTCTGGAATTAATTTGTAGAATTCCGCTTTTTCATACTTATACTGTTTATAGGTATTTCCAGAAGTACTAAGATATCTCTTGAAATATTCAATGTTTACAGACAAACCGTATTGGTGGATTATTTCCTTTATTTCGTAATTCTTTATATTTATAAATCCACGACTCTTTTTTATAAAATCAGAAAGATAATTCATGCCTTTTATGCATGCTAAGCTCTGATTCTCTGCAAAGAGTGCTACAAATTTAGTAAGAATAATCCACTTATACAACAGGCCTCTTTCAATATAGACTCCTTCTTCTTTTCCTATCTGCACTATTTTTTCAATATCCACATCTTCTTTCTTAATGAAGTCACAAAACATATTAGCCTCATTTTTCGCTAAAGAGAGAATATGTTCACCAATTGCAGACTTACCAGTTCCTTTACGGCCAAGGACAATAAACTTTTCATTGTTTAGTTGTTCAAGAACATCTAAATAATCAATAAAGAGGGTCTCTAATTTAATAGATGCAGTTGTTGCTTCGGCTTCAGCTTCAGGAATGCCAATACAGAACCCTTTTGTTGTTGCATGATAAGATAATTTATCATTATTATTTGTCTTATTAATTAATTTATCAAATACCCCCATTTTAATTGTGTTTTTAATTATATAATTATTCTCATATTCCTAGTATTTTCAATTGAATTCTCTAAGTCACTCTTATTTCTTTTATTGACAGATAGTAGATAACTATCGTTTAGATATTGATTATGTCATAATCTTCATCGTTGCTACATCCACAAACTTTCAACAATGCAATGAGCAAAGTGGAAAGGGAAAAGTTTAATCTTCATAGGCTTCTTGAATTATCGTTTACTTCACCACAAACTTGCGGCCGTCCTTTACGTAGATGCCGCGCTGCAGGGGATGTTATTATGCGATGGCCATCGAGTAAGCGAGTACGCGGCCTGTATGGGCGTCGATGGCGACATTTTCTTCGCTGGACCATGGGGCGTTGCTCCATAGTGTACAATCATAGACCAGATGGACATGTGGCTCTCCATCAATGATATAGTTGGTGATTCGAAGTTCGGCACTCAAGTTCCACCCCTCCCCAGGTGTTTCCTGCTGCCCCTTCGACGTAAAGGACATCGCAATGCGTCTAGCTAATTTCTCACTCACATGCGGTTTGACGTCGAGGTTGCTGATAGGGATGAAGATTCCGTGCATATACTGGGGCGTCTTATCGTCAGGTTGATAATAACATGTATAAAGCGACTTCACCATGACACCTTTGTAATATTGCAGGTAGGTTTTGTGATATCTGCCACCAGAAGTGGATTCTTCTTCCAACTTGAGATAGTTGTCCTTTGTCAAAGGCAGGTATTTCTCAAAGAATGCCTCGGCAGAGGCAGGAGCCTTGGCATAGTCAGACTCGTTGCCAAAGGAGCCGAATGAGACCTCGGTGATATAATCTCCATACATTACGAATCTCCAGTCGCCCACCTTCTTTTCCGTCTGTGGCAAACTGGAAATATTACTACGACTTGACTTATATAAAGGTTCGGTCTGGCTCAGCAGAGCTTTCTCGTCAAGTCCGATGTCCTGTTCTTCGTCATCGCCACCGCATCCGCATACTCCCAGCATTGTAAGGAGCAGGGCGGAAAGGAAAAAGATTTTCGTATTCATACGTTTTAATGTTTTAATTTTGGGTTGTTGTCAATTGTTTACTTATTGCTGAAACTTCCGTATTTATTAATAAAACGAAGAAACGTTGCAAATCTTGCATCAGATTTCTCCGTTTTTTATCAGTTTCATCGCTCTATTGCAAATTTACCCGACAAAGTAAATTTTCCCACTTGGGCTACCGCAATATACACACCCGGTCTCCATTCTGTGGTATTAATGGTCTTTGACATTCCTGAAACGGCCGAATCAAACACCCTACTGCCTGTTTCACTCTTGGTAATCGTTAATCGCCATTCTGTTGGTATATCTGAATTTGATGATGTGGAACGCACCTCGCTTTGCTTCAAGATAAGGGAGAAATCACATGACTGACCAGATGGATTGATAGACAAGAGAATGGGGTCGTCAAGATGGCTCATCGTAAGAAGACGCAATCTGAAATGCCTGCAACTATTGGGATAAGTCCCTTCTATCGTAATACTCCCAAGGCCACCGTTTATTGGTAAGAGAGGGGTGAAAGAAATAATTCCATTGCTGTTTGTCCATCCCAAAGCAATCATATTGCTGATAGTTTTTGTTATGTTCGCCCCAATAAAATCATCCGACTGGAGATATACCGTTCTGCTCGGAACAATGTCCAACATATCCTGATGGTGGAATACTGTTGGGCTGGCGTTGGTGGTATCCAAAGCAGAAGCTTGCTGCCACCATGTTCCGGAGAAAAGCCCAGACATGTCAAGAACCTTCTCCAATGTGCCAATCACACTGCCGCCTACTTTTAACGTGGCCGTCAATGTGCCGTAAATGTCCCGACCTTCCGTGTTCGCTATGACATAAGCGTATGGATCTTCGGGCGGAAGTGAAGGCAACGGATCTGTGGGTGACGTGATATTGCTTCCTTCTGCCTCCCATTCTATCGTACTGTTCGCCACATGGGGAACCACAGAATAAACATTATAGCCACATGGAACAACATTTCCCTCTATATAAGGAGCTATCAGTTGCTTGTTGATTGTCTTGATGGCAGTCCCATTATGCATGACTTGTGCCGTCAACGTAAGATAGTAGGAGCCACTAAAGTCCACTCCGATCTTTCGAGTTATCTTACATTGGTTTGCTGTCGGAGTATTTTCTTCTATTATGAAGTTTTGTGCATTATAGCCAGAGAGTGTCCAATTTGCTACAGAACAAGTGTCTGGAATACTTGGAACCATATAAATTGCACTATTATAAATCATATAATTACCTGCGAAGTTAATATAAACTCCAACGGCATCCCATGCATTGTTAATATTGTTTATAACATTCGAATCTAATCCCAATGCTTGAGCTGCATATAGTGTGCAATATCTCGCATCAATATATTTTGAATCTGAGGAAAGAAAAACTGCATTTGCCAAATAGCATATCTGAATGGCTGTGTCAATACTGATGGGAGATACTGTATAAGTATAACCGCCTTCGTTGGTTCCGCTATCACCATTGACAAGCAGATAGAACCAATAACCGAAAACCCCAGAATTTGTGTGTACACCAGCCATATCATTATAGGCACAAGGTGTTACATCTGTATTAGCCCATCCTGTTCCATGATAATATTTGCAAGTAGGATTAGACAAATCACGTAGACCTCCATTTTTGAAGTCTTCTCCTATTTTCCAAATATTGTTACCGCTATTTAATTTATATTCATTCTCAACACAAACTCCAAAAACATCACTAAGACCTTCGTTGATGGCACCAGACTCTTTCTCATATTTTAGATTCGATGTATGCTGCGTCACGCCATGGGTTATTTCATGGGCAGTAACATCAAGAGATACATAGGGTAAATGATTTAACATTTGACCGTAAACCATATATGATTCTGACATATTCCAATATGCATTAGTATCATTCTTGTTGACATACGAGACTATTTTTGAACCTTGATTGTCATAACTATTCCTTCCGAATTTATTTAGATAGTAGTCATAGGTTTTTTCTACTCCCCAATGCACGTCTAATGCATCCCTATCGAAGTTTGACAGATTTGTCCATGTGTTATTTGTGGAAATAAAGTCATTCGGCATAAAAAAGGTGTTATATTGAAATGTCTCTATGCCATATCCTCGTGTATAATCTCTTAATCTGTAATAGTTTTGATAGTATTGTGTTTCAATAGTTTGTATACCAGAATACAGTGTTGAGACTGTTGCTGACACATTGCATATAGTAGTTTCTTTATCAAGTATAGTTCCTCTATTCGCATCTACATAAACACATTGGTTCAATTCTGGAGCAATAGAACTGATTACATACTTATATGCAAGATAAGGTGTCATTTCTTTAACGTATATAACCAAACTTTCTTGGCGAAAGGTCAGGATACTATCAATATCTACACTATCTTGATTCACAAATGTTTTCTTATTTTTAATTTTTTCTTTAAAAGATATGGAATGTAATGCCAATGATTTGGCTTGTTCTTTTCTTATAGTTGGCTCTATGGCTTTGTTTTCTATTGTCTTAAGATTACCACTTATCATTTTGGCTTGACCATTACCTGTGTAATGGACAACACAACGTGCGCCATCTACTTCTAAACCTTTATAATACTGTTTATAAGACTCATGAAAGCCGCCTGCAATGTCAGTTAATGTATCTGCCAACATCAAAGTTGTCTCTTCATTCAGTTTTAAAAGATTCTTAATTATCGATTTTTTATTACTATCTTTTACGTTAAATTTCAATGCGCCGATATCATCAGGAACGAAGAAATAAGACGGTATATGTTTGTCATTTGTATAAACAGGCATATTATAACCATCTGTTGTCTGTTGTTGGGCATCCGCTAAGAAAGATATTAAAAAGAACACTCCTACAAAAAACAATCTCGTTTTCATAATTTATGGTTTTAAATTGTTTTGTAAATATTTGCAAATAAGATTTGTATTAAAGTTCTATTGTGCCATAGAACATCAAATTTCCTGTGATGAGTTGCAGTTCATATTCTCCCACCAAAGTGCTTGGCAGAACAACCTGTGTGCATCCTAAAGGAATAATAAGAGAATAGACAACACCTGCATTTCCATCTACGATGCGAAGTTCATAACCATCGCAAAGAGTATTGAAATAGAGAGTGTGACCATCAAGTTCAACTGATGGGATTTGAATAGGTGTCTTGTGCGGAGGATTGAGTGGATCGGTAGGATCGATGATGGTAGGGTCCAAAACCACAGGATCACCTGTTTGTGCCGTCATTGATGTAGGCGATACAAAAAACATGGAGATTACAGCCATGACTGTTAATACTTTTCGTTTCATAGTTTTGCTTTTAATGGTACTTTATTTATGCAAACAAAAATATGAAAGAGAAATGTACCGTCCAAATTTCTATCGAAAAAACAATCCGCCTAAAATCCGCCTAAATCAATGGAAGAACAGAGATAATCCTTTGAATATCAATGAAAAACAAAATTATTCACTGATTCTCTTCTTTCCATTTGATTTTCTATTGAAACTAATAATAAGGTGTGAGATTTTGAATGAGTGTAGTCGCCTCATCCTTGCCGAACATCTTCAAATTGGCTGTCCGCTTCAATCTGTATAGCTTGTCAGCGTCTTTCTTCAACAAGAACTCCATTTGCTTGTTACTGAATCCCAATCTTATCAATACACATAATCTGTACTGATTCTCTGGCAGACGGTGTTTGATGTACACAAAGGAATGGTAACGGACAAAAGACTTCCGAAAAGCATTCAACAATCTCCGCCACTCCATTTCTGTCGGAGCATGATTGATTTGCAAGGATGAACATTTGTCTTGAAATACTAAATATGCTTCGTCTTTTTTGAAGTCTTCTTCCATCTTCGTAGCGTCTATTGCCATTAGTTTTTCATTCATCATCTCTGTTTCCCTAAGCAAATCCTCTATCTCTTTGCTTTTCTTTAGTATGTCCGCCTCGAATTGGTCTTTCAATTCATCAGCTTCAAAACGGGCTTGTTGGAGGTCGCTTTCCAAATCATCTATACGATTCTCCAATTCACCTTTCTCGTCTTTTCCTCTTTCGATTTGAGCCATCAGATTTGTGCATTTCTCTTCATAACCATTCTTGTTGGTTTCATAATCAACAGCCATGAGGCGCATTTCGTTCTTTGCATGTGAAAGGGCTGTTTGATTGGCTTCATAGGCATTCAACAAATGCAATATCTTTCTTTTGTATTTTCTCTTCTGCCAAATATACAACAAGACAGCAATGACTATCAATCCTATTAATGCCGTCCATAGCGCCATTCTTCCCCTTTTGACCTTTTCTGCTTTGGCTCTTTCCTTTTCAGCCATCTTCTGATGACGGCTGTAATCATACATGGCACTAATCTGGTGAATTGCATTTTGATTCACATGAAGGTATGAGGAGTCGTTCGCGGCCGCATAAAGAGTAGCATACTTTGCAACGGAGTCGGGCTTGTTTCTTTTTTCATAGACTTGCAATAATCCTTTATAGCCAGCCTCAAACGGTTTTGCATTCAGCAATTTAGTGAAATACAAAACCGCGGAATCCGTCTTGTTCTCAAACAACGCGTATCTACCTTTCTCATAATAATACATCTCCCGGCCAGACATGATGTTCCCATCAGCTTTGAACAAGCCGGATTCGCTTTCATAAATCTGCATTAGCTCATGCACTTCAGCATATTTGTTCTGATCAATCAAAATGCTGATTATCGGAGAGAGAACGCGGGTGGCATTCTCGCGAAACCCATATCGAAGATACAAGTCGCGCACATGATTCAAGATAAAGAGAACGCTGTCCTTTTCGTTTTTCAGATAATAGGGCCTGACGCTCAGTTCGTATGCTGTTAAGGCAGAGAGTGTGTCATTGTCTTTCCATGCGCATTGCTCAGCTGCCCGTAAGGCTTTCATCTCGTCATCGGGGAGGAATTGTGCATGGAAAAGTTGTGCCATTTGCCCATAGACGGCATAGAGGGTGAAAGGTCGCAATCGGCACGGGTGGTGTCGGCTGCCTCAGCCGCATCCTGATAGAATTGCAAGGCATAGGGCAGTTCCCCCATGTCGTAATAGACGCGTCCAGCGAGATAGTTGGCCAGCATCCGCTGATTGCTTGTACCGTGATGGGCGTAATAATCCACGAGAATCTTGGCAATGGAGTCGGAGCGGAAGATGGTGTCGCATTTGTTTTGTGCGTTGAGGCGTTGCATCATGAAATCCATGCGCATGCTTTTGCTGAATGCGCCTTGATAAGGCTGGAGGCTGTCGAGCAAGGCAAGTGCTGAGTCGGGATGCTCGTTCATCAGTTGCTTGGCCCGTTCGATAGTCTCGTGATGGGCCGTTTGGGTGGTGCATCCTACAAGCAGCGTGGCGACGGTCAGCAGCAAGAATATGATTTTCTTCATTGTCAAATGATTTTCATGTTGCGGTTGTTCTCGTCTGCAAAGATATAAAAATATTCGGAATCCGTATTCATCCATGCACATAAACTTTGGGGAACAGCACAAGAGAGAGTCTCTATTTTGTCAAAAAAATCAGAGAGTGAAGGTGACGGGCCTTTTTGTTAATGCATAAAAGGACGAAAGTTGCATAAATAATATGAAGAAACATATCTTTTGCTATACTTCTGCGAAATAACGTACTAGTGAAACAAAAGAAAATGAGATTATATGTATAGTTATACAGACAACAAAACTGCCAAGTGCCACACCAAATATTCGCCAAGTGCCACATCAAAAAGCTGCCAAGTTCCACATTTATTTTGATGGATTTTGCAATTATTTGAAAAATAATTTATATCTTTGTGTCCAAAAATATGGTTCAATGTGATTGTTTTATGATATGGAATATAAGAAAAGAATAGCAGACCAAATGCTTGCTGAAAAATTGGAATCAGCAGGAGCAGTTCTTATCGAGGGGCCAAAGTACTGCGGAAAGACGACATTGGCCGCGCAACAGGCAGGCAGTAAATTGTCGATGGCGGATCCTGACACGTTGAGTCAGAATCTCGCACTTGCACGGACGAACATATCTAGGCTTCTAACCGGTGCCACCCCAAGATTAATAGACGAATGGCAGATAGCGCCTCAGTTCTGGGATGCGGTAAGAAACGAGGTGGATAAGCGTGAGGATGACGGACAGTTTATACTGACGGGTTCAGCTGTACCGCCAAAACCCAAGAAGGATGAGAATGGAAATTTGATTGAAGAGGAACAAATACACCATACTGGCACAGGACGAATCTCCCGCCTTAAACTCCGCACGATGACATTGTGGGAATCAGAGGATTCAACAGGAACAGTTAGTTTGGGAGAATTGTTTGAAAATGCGGAGACAATTGATGGAGAAAGTCATATCGATTTGGATAGACTTGCATATCTAACCTGTCGTGGAGGATGGCCGAAGGCTGTATTGAAAAAAAACACAAAGGCAGCCCTTTCACAAGCATTTGACTATTACGATTCAGTTGTCAGTAATGACATTAAGAGAGTTGACGATGTGGATAGGGATGAAGAATTGACCATGCGCATAATGCGGTCGTATGCACGTAATCAGGCCAGTCAGGCAACAGCTGGAACCATTTTAGCTGACATAAAGAATTATGGCGATGAACAGATGTCAGAGAATACTATTTATAACTATATTAAGGCTTTGAAGGAGATATTCGTCATTGAAGATTCTATCGCTTGGAATCCTAATCTGAGGAGCAAAACAGCCATCAGGACTTCGGACACCCGATATTTCATCGATCCGTCTATTGCCACCGCCGCATTGGGCCTAGGGCCTAAGGATTTGATTAATGACATGAATACCTTTGGGCTTATCTTTGAGACACTCGCTATCAGGGATCTGCGAGTTTATGCAGAGTCGCTGGATGGAAAAGTATATCACTATCGTGACAAAAACAATTTAGAGTGCGATGCCGTTGTTCATCTCAGGAATGGTTCATACGGGCTGATTGAGATCAAAATAGGCGGTGCAGACCTTATCAAAAACAGCGCCGAGAGCCTAAAGAAACTCTCTGATAAGATAGACACTACCAAAATGAAGAAGCCCTCTTTTCTGATGGTGTTGACTGGTATCGGTGACTATGCATATAAACGTCCAGAGGATGGTGTGTTGGTGATACCAATAGGCTGTCTGAAAAATTAAGAGGATTGTATATAATGGGAACACCAAGAGGAAATAGAAAAACTATGGAAGAATTGCGGAGTAAGGCTATGTCGCTGACCTTTGGGCATTTTAGATAATTATATGATGCTTTCATAATTTCACCCTTGTCATCGAATGGTTTAGAATTCCATAAATCAATATGAAGATGCACCTCGGGAATAAAAGAAATAAAGGATTTTCCTTTGTATTTCTCTTACATATTCGTATCTTTGCAAAAAAGAAACCTAATATCGATGGGGACAACCATTCTATATAAATATCTCGACTATAATGGAGGACTGATGATGCTAACAAATAGCAATCTTCAGTTCACTAATGCCACGAAATTTAATGATCCATTTGATTGCCACCCTGCTTTGTTTGATTATTCAAAAGCGCCTACCAATGAACGCAACTGGCCTCCTGCAGACTTCATCTCTTCAATGGGAGAAAACCGTATGGAGAATCATAGAAACGACACATGGATTTGTAGCTTGTCAAAAGTTTATGATTCATTGCTGATGTGGGCCTATTATAACGGCCACAAAGGTATCTGCATTGGTTTAAATAAGGAAGCCGTTTTAAAATGCTTGCAGAATGGTTTCTATGGACATGTAATTCCTTTCGATGCAGAGGTCAAGTATAAAGACATATCCCATAAACTTGATTATTTCAAGGATTATAATTCTTGGACAGATTTGCTGACAATCAAAGCAAAAGACTGGGCCCATGAAAAAGAAGTGCGCTTGATTACTATAGAACCAGCTTGGGTTCGAGCTGGGCGTGAAATTCCAGAAGAATTTAAAAAAGAAGAATTGGTAGATTGGAAAGAAGTCAGACATTATCCCCAATTGACTGGTGATTGTTTTGAATCGCTTTTTCTGGGTATCAAGATGGATTCGGATAAGAAAGAGCAAATCATCGAAGCCGCCCGAAAGTTGAACCCAAAGATAAAAATATACCAAATGAAAACAGACTCTAAAGCATTTAAACTAAAGGAAGAAATAATTGAACGTTAAAGAAAATAAAACGCTTATAACTACGACTGCGGTTTCTATTAGTTTTGCGGTCTTTTTGCTTTTCATCTCCGAGTTTCTAGGGAAATGATAAAACATGAGGGGATAGATAGTGAGGAATAAACAAAGAAGCGAGAGGGACTGGAGGGCGTCTTAATACAAAAGGATGACATCCACTTATTTCAGCAATCCTTAGTTGATATGTTTTTTCAGTTTATCACAATAATTCTGGGTTAAACGGATGAGAAACATGATTTCAAAGAGTAACAATAATATCAAATTCGTTAATTTGTATATATAAGTTATTGCCTTTGTTGGGGAACATACTCATCTTTAATTGATTTTACGGAAACCTTATAGCCCAAATTATTTAAAGAGCTTGCGACATGTTTAAATGTAATTTTGCTAAAGAAAGGAATGTGAGGAGGATTTTCTTCATATTTGCTTAACACGGCAAAGACGATCTCATAATCCCGTTGATTAAACACTTCTTCTTCAACATGGTCGAATTGTTGAAAATCTTCATGTTTATTTAATCTAATGCGGAAGTCTTTTTGCATTAACATGTTTGCCGCTACATATCCTTGATTGAACAGATGGCTTAAAACAGATGAACCGCCATACCGCTTTATGTGAATAAGTTGGTGATTTCGTGTATACAAATCACATACTTCAATTCCATTACCAATTACACCAGAGGAGATTAATTTGGTGTCCATTGATAGTATTTGCCCATTAGATTCATGCTGGACTCGTATATTGTATTCTCCTTCTTTTTCACGACATATGGGAAGCTCAATATCACTAACATGAGCATTGTTGTAAAAGTCTTCCACAATTTGTACATAGTTGTTCTCTATTTCGTACCATTGACCGCTATTTATGTAATAAAGAGCACCATCATATGGTATTTCTGCATATATACACTTATACAAAGACCATTTCCCCACTTTGGAGTTATCTATATTCAATGCTTCAATAAATCGATTTTTTAATTGACTAATAGATAATTCAACCTCATCTGTAAACACTTCCGCCAAGACATCTGATAATTCTATATCATCATGGAACTCACCATGACGCGTATATTGAAAACCTTGTAAACTATCCCAATTCATTACTTCAGGAACGGCCATCCAAACATTTCCGTTTTGTTGGTTTGTGTTTATTTCTTGAATCAGAAGATTATCAAGTGTAGCTTTTAGCTCTTCTTTTTTTATCGGCATAATATGGTCAATCCATTCAAAACGCTCTCGATATGATGTTGATTCGAACTGACGTAAACAAATTGCAAGTAAATCGGAAATGTTGTTAACATCAAATTCTACAGACAATTTTAATGCATCAGCCCCTGTTACAGTCTTTCCAAATTCTGGAATAATAGATTTCCCAGTTACAGCCCTTAGCAAATCTTGCTCAGAATTAATGTCGAATTCTGAAATATCAGATAATTTACTAGACTGAATTCTATCTGTTTTTGGAACAGATTCAAGACTATGTATATCTATTGTCCGAACATTCTCTGGGTCTATTGAATTTAATGCAACTTTCATTCCAAAGCGCTCAACAATAACGTTTGGGTCTATTAAGTTCCTTCCATAACCGAAACAAATAGCAAAGAAGCGACCTTGGCAAGGAACGATGAATACAGCCTGTATAGTTCTTGTTTTTAATTCTTCGATATCTTCTAATGTATTACAAAAGAATTTATTTACCCATTTAGGAGTTGAGTTAAATGGTTCTTTATAATAAAAGAATCCATTCCCAATCACTCGTCTTTCTGGTTGAACAATATCTTGCTTAATGATAGAATCTTCAGAAACATCTTCAGCTATTAGTAAAATAGATAATTGATTTTTAGCCATATACCTTTATTCTATTTAGTGTTACTCTACATTTATTTGTTACTACCACTGCCATGATGCCATGACATCAAGAAAAACCAAGTGCCAATCTTATGATTGGAAACTAGTTTAAAAGGGGTGAGATTACATTAATCAGCCATGACTATACATTTGAAATAATAATTAAAAAATAACATACTACTATCCATTTATCTGATTTTGAAATGTACCTCGAAGTTTTTCAATCGCCAATGTTCCTTTTCTTCCTTTGGGCGCGCGTTGTATTTCACGCTGAATTTCGTGTAATAGTCGCCTGCGGGCAGGAGTGAGTTCCAATCGTCATCGACCCAATTATAATAAATATTGTATGAAGGGGGATTCGATTGCTCTATGAAGGTCTTGAACTTGTTCCTGTCTGGTCTTTTCACCAGTTTTCCCTCCTCCGAGTAGATGCAGAAAAATTCTCTGTCCGTCTTGAATTCATCCGTGAACCAGAATGGGTTCTTCATCCCATGTAGGTAGCGAACAATAATTGAAAAAGTAATAGGCTCTCCCGCTGTGAACACCTTGGGGGCTGTTTCCGGGTCAATGGTTGACACTTTCTCCGAAAAGCTTAGAATATTCAAATGCAGACCTATCACATCCTCCGAAGTATCGCTTTCATCCACCACTATCTGTTCAAACTCTTTATCAAGGTTTTGGGCATACTCCTCCCATTCGTCATCGCCACCACACCCGAAGACTCCCAGCATGGCGAGGAGCAGAGCGGAAAGGAAAAAGAGTTTTGTCTTCATAGGCTAATTACTTATTCTTCCATCACTTCACCACGAACTTCCGTCCGTCCTTCACGTAGATGCCCTTCCTAATTTGACTATTTGACCATTTACAATTTGACAACTTGCGGCCTTGCAGATCGTAGGTGGATGATGGCTGTTGGGTGGTGGTAATGCTTCGGACAGTGTTCGGGTCACTCCCGTAACTGGGATAAGCAAAGTCAGGAACTGATGCCGAAAAAACTCCACTTTCAAACATTTCATTCGCGATTTCCAATGGGCCTTTTTCACTATCCAGGGTGAGACACAGAATACAGCTTAAAGGAGACCAAGGACCTTGCCAATCATTTTTGAGCCTATACTTCTCTAAATACGGAGTCAGCAAGTCCAGATCCCCTTCCTTTTTGAGATGTATTATCACGTATGGAAGCGCGAAAATCTCCCGGAAGAAATCTCCCTTGTCATCATCTTGAATATAACTTGGAGTTACTATCACAGACTTGGCGTCTTCTTCCCAAAAGTCCAATGAGGTCAGCTTCTCATAGTCAGACCGAGTAATAAAAAAGAATTCGAAAATATAGTCTTGTGTCCAAAACAGAGCCTGAACATTTGCACGAACCCTTTTGCTTATCTCATCATAATCCCTGGGAATACTGACAACGAGCTTGTTCTCGTTTAGGGTTATGGGAGTTTTCTTACCAGTATAAATATCGTAATAATAGTATGTCTGTGCCATCACCTCAGACACGGATGCCGACAGGAACAGCCCTGCCAATGCCATGATAATGAGTAATGTTTTCTTCATTGTTGTTTCCTCCTGTTTTTGTTTATTATTCTTTGTTGCAAATATAACCAGAGAACATATTAAGTATTGATAATCAACGACTTACGCATTAAATGGTAGAGAGGTGGATTTAGGGTTGGACAATGTCAGAAATAAGGAGGCAAAATTAACGTATTTAACCTTTGTATGGGATATTCATTGGTTCGCCTGTGGATATTACTATGATTTCCTCAGGATCTACACCCTGATATAATCAGCTTGATTTTCATTCCATTGAATTAAAGCCCTTCCTATCGAAGACATCATCTGATTAACTTCTTCAAGTGAGTCTGGTGGGCACTCCAATCCATTAGGCTCATAGTTTGATTT
>JAFYYV010000004.1 GCA_017557405.1 Prevotella sp. | reverse complement strand
TTATATATATAAATAAAATTTTTGGTGCAAGTTTTTGGGCTTCAAAAAAACTGTTATACTGTACGTTCGTACGGTTGTATAATCTACACTTGTTCCTGTGCTATGATAAACTTTTTTCGCAGTCGCTTTGCATTGTCAGAAAAATACATTATCTTTGCAGAAACTTGAACATTATAAAACCGTGCCTATGAAAAAATTCTTATTAGCATTCGTGTTTGCCGTCTCGATGGCGGTGGCATTCAATGGCTGCGCCCTCACAGAGGAGCGGCTGGCAGAGAAAATAAAGAGCGCCATGGTTGACGACGAAAAGTCGAACGGCAAGACGCTGGAAGTGACCGATTTCGACCTCGGACAGAAGGTGGGCGACCAATACAAAGGGGTGCTCAAAGGGCGTCTGGACGGTCAGGAAGTGACTTACGATGTGGTAGTGACCGACGAGGGTAGCGACTACGATATCGATTGGGAAATGAGAGAATAATTTCTCTCATTTTTTTTGGTTTTCTCGAAAATTTTTTGTATCTTTGCAATGTAAACAAAGCGCTAAAACAAATGAGTCATACACGCAAAGAGGGGAGGAGATTTGCTTGGGGAAAGCAACTGAGAGAAATGGGGAAAAACGCAATAATGAAGTGGTTGATGGTGGCCGTGGCGATGTTGTTCGCCGGCAATGCAGTGGCCCAAGAAACGGAGCCTGCCTACACGGAGGTGGCAGGCGACACCGTGTGCCAGATATTCGTCTACGCGCCCGATGAGCGGCAGGGGTTGCATGTGGCTTGGCTCGACGAGAACGGCAAATGGCGACATGCAGGGCAGCTCTGTGGCAGCGACTATTCGACGTGGGGAGTTGAGAAGCGCATGTACGACCCTTATGTCACTCATGCCGAGGATGGCACGTGGAGGCTCGTGTTTTCGGTGAACGACCATGCCCCCTGTCTGGCCGCCTCCTACAGCGAGGACCTCATTACATGGCGCCCGCAGGACTATCCGCGCATGTCGGCAAAAGGGTGCAAGGAGCCCATCGTGTTCGGAATGAGCGACGGCACGTTCGACATCTACTACAAGACCAGTGGCGGTCAGAAACGATATGTGAAGGCATCGGCCGATTTCCGCCAATTCGAGGAAGACTCCATACCCAGCTCCATCGATGACGCTGCTTGGCTGCGCGACACTGCTACCGTTGACGGTCGTCTGATGCAAGGCAATCTGTTCGATGTGCCCAAGGTGCATCTCGACTACATACGCAACTGGTTTGTGGCGCTCGATAATGACGCCCGTCTCAATGGCGAGAGCATGAAAGATGATGGCCAACGGTTTGCTTCGCTGCCCTCGACGCTCAACGCCACGCTGCATGTGGACCTCAATGCACAGAAGGCCATCAGCGACAAGCTCATGGGGGTGTTCTTCGAAGATATCAGTTATGCCGCCGATGGAGGTCTTTATGCCGAACTCATACAGAACCGCGACTTCGAATACAAGCCCGGTGAGGGGCGCGAAAAGGGGTGGGGGCCTCTCTTCGCATGGCAGATGTCGAAAGGTGTGAAGCTCGCCACCGAACAGCCCTTGAGCACCAACAATCCCAACCATGTGGTGATGGAGGCCGACACGTTGTGGAACGAGGGCTGGGATGGCATTATCGACAGCTACGACGGCCCTTACGACTTCTCGTTCTACGTGCGCAACATCGATTGCGAGAAGAAGCAGTTCCTCGTTCAGCTTGTCGACGAGAACGGAGGCGTGGTGGCCGAAGCCAAGGTGAAGACCGAGGGCGAAGGATGGAAGCGTTATGCCTTGCCGTTGGAATATACCAACAAGAAATGGATGAAGGTGGCCGTGGCCGAGGATAAGAAATGCCGCCTGCGCATCATCGCACAGAAGCAAGGGAAGGTGGCGCTCGACATGATTTCACTCTTCCCCCGCGAGACCTTCAAGGGACACGGTTTGAGAGTGGATCTTGCGGAAGCCATCGCCGCCCTGAAACCCAAGTTCGTGCGCTTCCCAGGTGGTTGCATGAGTCATGGTCAGGGTATTGACAACATCTACCATTGGAATCACACCGTAGGACCTTGGCAGGACCGCAAACCCGATTTCAACATCTGGAACTACCACCAGACGCGCGGGTTGGGTTTCTATGAGTTCTTCCAGTTCTGTGAGGACATCGGAGCCGAACCTCTGCCTGTGCTTGCCGCTGGTGTGCCTTGCCAGAACTCGAGTCCCAACAAGGACGGCATCGGAGGTCAGCAGGGAGGAATCCCGATGGAAGACATGCCTGCCTACATCGATGAGCTTTGCCACCTGATAGAGTGGGCGAACGCCGATCCTGCCACCAACAAGTGGGCGAAGATGAGAGCCGAGGCCGGACATCCTGCCCCCTTCCATCTGAAATACATCGGCATTGGCAACGAAGACATCATCTCCACCGTCTTCGAGGAGCGTTGCGAGATGATTTGCCGAGCCCTCAAGGAGCGCCATCCCGAGATTACAATCTGCGGCACGGTGGGCCCCTTCCATTATCCTTCTGCCGACTACATCGAGGGTTGGGACTTCGCGAAGAAGCACAAGGATGTGATTGACATGGTCGACGAGCATTACTATGAGTCGACGGGATGGTTCATGCACCATCAGGACTACTACGACAACTACGACCGCACGGCGCCCAAGGTGTATGTGGGTGAGTGGGCCTCGCGCACCCGAACCCATGAGTCGGCATTGGCTGAGGCTCTGTTCCTTTGCGGTTTGGAGCGCAATGGCGACATTGTTGAGATGTCGAGCTACGCACCGTTGTTGGCGAAGGAAGGCCATCACAATTGGAATCCCGACCTGATTTACTTCGATAACACGCGTGTGACGCTCACACCCAGCTACCACACCCAACGCCTTTGGGGTGAGTTCGGAGGCGACCGCTATATGCCTTCAAGGCTCGAGATGGCGCAACCGGAACTGGCTTATCGCGTAGGTACGTCGGTGGTGAAAGATTCGCGCACGGGCAAGACCTATACGAAGCTGGTCAACGCGCTTCCTTCAAGTGTGAAAATCGATGTGCAAGGCCTCTCTTTGCCTGCCAATCCGCTATGGGAAGGCTTCAGTGGACGACCTGCCGACACGAAAGTCAACGTGCGCATTCCCGATGACGACCACTCGGGTGAAAGGCTCTCTATTGAAGGGCAAACCATCACGTTGCCACCCTATAGTGTTCGCGTCGTGGTGCTTTAAAGTGGGGCTTGTCCCCACTTTTTTGCGTTTTGTATAATTTTTTCATGTTTTTATTTGCATAATTCATTATTATTTATTTACTTTGCGACATATAAACGATTGGGATATACATTATTAATAACTAAATATCAATAGGAAAATGAAAAAGTTACTATCCTTGTGTGCCGCTCTGTTCGTGGCAACATCGCTTTCCGCCCAGACGGTGACTGAAAGCAAAACGTTCGACAACATCTACATCAGTGTCAACGGAGGTGTCTCCACCAAGATGAAGGGACATGCCTGGTTGAAGGACCTCAATGCCGATGCCGGACTTCGCATTGGACGTTGGTTCACGCCTGTATTCGGTCTTGCTGCTGATGGAAACGCTTATTTCGGTGACCAACCTCATCCTGATGGCTACTGCAGAGGCACCATCGTTCGCATGGTGAACACCTCGTTGCTGGGAACCGTGAACTTCACCAACTGGTTTGGTGGCTATCCTGGTGAGCCGCGTGTGTTTGAGGTGGTGGGTCTCTATGGCCTCGGATGGGCGCATACGTTCAACAACAAAGGCTGGGACAATACCGACCATCTGACCTCAAAGGCTGGACTCGACCTCGTGTTCAATCTCGGTTCGGCCAAGGCTTGGCAGTTCTTCGTGGAGCCTGCCGTGGTGTGGGATCTCAATGGAAACGGCTACTCGGGTGTGGAATACAACATCCACGACTCGTTCTTCCAGTTGAATGCTGGTTTCACCTACAAGTTCGGCAACTCCAATGGCACTCATAACTTCACGGTTGCAGAACTGCGCGACCAGGCTGAGATTGACGCCATGAATGGTCTGATCAACGACCTGCGCGCCGAGTTGGCCAAGAAGCCGAAGGAAATCATCAAGGAAGTGGAAGTCATCAAGGAGGTTCCTGGAAAGAATGTGGTGCATGAGGTGAAAGTGGAAGACCTCGTATTCGTTACCTTCGCACAGGGTAAGTCGGAACTCACTCCTGAGGCTCGTGCAGCCCTCAACAACATCAAGGAAGGCCGCCACGTGCAGATTGTGGGAACTGCTTCTCCTGAAGGAAATCCCGAACTCAACCAGAAGCTCTCTCAGGCTCGTGCCGATGCCGTCGCACAGTATCTGCTCACTCGTGGCGTGGCAGTTGACGAGGCTACCGGTAAGGGCGTTCAGGGTACCACCTCGAACCGTCTGGCTGTGGTTTACGTGAAGTAAGAGATAGCAGAGGATTCCGGTCGGGCTTTTCTTCGTCCGACCATTCTTCTACAATCATACAACGATCCTTTTCCCGCCTGTTCATGGCTGGAGGAGGGTCGTTTTTTAATGCCTGCTTCTTGTTTTCTTTTGAAAGTGTTGGTCGTTTGGTGAAAACTCCGTATATTTGCAAGTGAAAAGAAAATGACTATCAAAATAAGAATCAAATGAAACATCCATTGAGAAGTGCGATTTGCACTGAAGGCCGTCGCATGGCGGGAGCACGTGCGCTTTGGGTGGCCACAGGCATGAAGCGCGAACAGTTTGGCAAACCTATTATTGCCGTCGTCAACTCGTTCACCCAGTTCGTTCCAGGACATACCCATCTGCATGAGATAGGACAGATTGTGAAGGAGGAGATTGAGAAGATGGGCTGCTTTGCCGCTGAGTTCAACACCATTGCCATCGATGATGGCATTGCTATGGGGCACGATGGTATGCTCTATTCGCTTCCTTCGCGCGACATCATTGCCGACTCGGTGGAGTATATGGTAAATGCCCACAAGGCCGACGCCATGATTTGCATTTCGAATTGCGACAAGGTGACTCCTGGCATGTTGATGGCAGCCATGCGTTTGAACATCCCTGCGGTTTTCTGTTCGGGAGGTCCGATGGAGGCTGGTAAATGGCGTGGCGAGAATGCCGACCTGATTACCGCTATGGTGAAGGGCGCCGATCCCAGTGTGAGCGATGAGGAGATGGCTGAGATTGAAGGATGTGCCTGTCCGGGATGTGGTTCGTGTTCGGGTATGTTTACCGCCAACTCGATGAATTCGCTGACTGAGGCCATTGGCTTGTCGCTTCCTGGCAACGGAACGATTCTGGCCACTCACACCAACCGTGTTCAACTCTTCCGCGATGCTGCCCGTCAGATTGTCACCAATGCCTTGAAATACTACGAGGAGGGCGATGAGAGCGTGCTTCCACGTTCGATTGCTACGCGCGAGGCTTTCCTCAATGCGATGTCGCTCGACATTGCAATGGGTGGAAGTACTAACACGGTGCTCCATCTGTTGGCTGTTGCCCAAGAGGCTGGGGTGGATTTCACCATGAAAGACATCGACGAGTTGAGCCGCAAGGTGCCTTGTCTTTGCAAGTTGTCGCCCAACACGCAGAAGTATTCTGTGCAGGAGTGCAACCGTGCTGGTGGCATTCTGGGCATCATGAACGAATTGTCGAAGGAAGGTTTGTTACATCTTGATTGCCAACGTGTTGACGGATTGACCATTGGCGATGCAATTGACAAATACGACATCACGGGAGAGGAACGTGATGATGAAGCCGAACGCATCTATCAGAGTGCTCCTGGCGGCCGTTTCTCTACGAAGATGGGAAGCCAGTCGGCTACTTGGGGCGAACTTGATACCGACCGCGCAGAAGGTTGCATTCGCGATATGGAGCATGCTTACACCAAGGATGGTGGATTGGCTGTGCTCTTCGGAAACATCGCTCAAGACGGTTGTGTGGTGAAGACCGCTGGTGTTGACGAGAGTTTGTGGCACTTCAGAGGTCCCGCTGTGGTGTTCGATTCGCAAGAGGATGCTTGTGAAGGGATTCTCGGTGGCCGTGTGAAGAGTGGCGATTGCGTGGTCATCACGCACGAAGGTCCCAAGGGAGGACCTGGAATGCAGGAGATGTTGTATCCCACGAGCTACATCAAATCGATGCATTTGGGTAAGGAGTGCGCGCTGATTACCGATGGCCGATTCTCGGGTGGTACCAGTGGACTCAGCATCGGACATATCTCGCCCGAAGCCGCCGCTGGTGGCAACATCGGAAAACTCGTGGATGGAGACATCATCGAGATTGATATTCCCAGTCGTAGCATCAACGTGCTACTGTCGGATGATGAACTGGCTGCCCGCGAGCAACAACCCTTGAAACGCAATCGTCCTGTCTCGAAGGCTTTGCGTGCTTATGCGAAGAGTGTTTCGAGCGCCGACAAGGGTGGTGTGCGCATCATTGATTGATATAGCGTCAACTTACAATTTAACGCAAAAGCGCTCGGTTTATATTGCAAAATCGAGCGTTTTCGCTAAATATTGCACGAAATTGTTGTTCAATTGACGAAAACTGCGTATCTTTGCAACTTCAAATACAAATAGGTATTACAGGCGAGGCTTGGTCCTCGAAAACATGATTTAAGGATGAAGGAAAAGATAACTGGCTCTGAGGCTTTGATGCGTTCGCTGGTGCAGGAGGGTGTGAAGACCATCTTCGGCTACCCTGGTGGTGCCATCATGCCTGTTTTCGATGCACTCTATCGTTATACGAGAGGCGAAAACAAGAAGTTCAATCATATTCTGGTGCGCCACGAACAAGCCGCCACACATGCTGCCGAGGGGTTTGCCCGCGTCAGTGGTGAGGTGGGTGTGTGCATCGTTACGAGCGGTCCTGGAGCCACCAATACGCTTACGGGTGTGGCTGATGCCATGATGGATTCTACGCCCATCGTGGTCATTTGCGGACAGGTGAGCACGGCTGCTCTTGGAACCGATGCGTTTCAGGAGGTTGACCTTGTTGGTGTAGCCCAACCTATCTCGAAATGGAGTTATCAGATTCGTCGTCCTGAAGATGTTGCTTGGGCGGTGAGTCGCGCTTTCTATATCGCTCGTAGCGGTCGTCCTGGCCCTGTAGTGCTCGACTTCCCGAAGAATGCTCAGATGAACGAGTGCGTATGGGAGCCCGTCAGTGTGACAAGCGTACGTAGTTACCAACCTTATCCCGAACTCGATAATGCCACCGTGGAGGCTGCCGCCGAACTCATCAACAACGCCAAGAGGCCTTTTGCTTTGGTGGGGCAGGGTGTTGAGTTGGGAAATGCACATAACGAACTGCTCGAGTTCTTGGAGAAGGCAGACATTCCAGCCGCACGCACCTTGCTTGGCTTGTCGGCTTTACAGTCGAATCATCCGTTGAACATGGGCATGTTGGGTATGCATGGTAGTTTTGCCCCCAACAAAAAGACACAAGAGTGTGATGTGCTCATCGCCATTGGAATGCGTTTCAGTGACCGTGTTACTGGTTCGCCCTCAACCTATGCTCCGCAAGCGAAAATCATACAACTCGACATTGACAGAGCCGAGATTGACAAGAACATCAAGACCGATGTGGCTGTGGTGGGCGATTGCAAGATATCGCTTCCTGCCATCACTCGTCTGTTGCGCAAAACCAACCATCGCGAATGGATTGATTCTTTCGAACCCTATCGGAAGGAAGAGGAG
This sequence comes from Prevotella sp., assembly GCA_017557405.1. Classification (GTDB taxonomy): domain Bacteria; phylum Bacteroidota; class Bacteroidia; order Bacteroidales; family Bacteroidaceae; genus Prevotella. The sequence continues at coordinate 14,933 of JAFYYV010000004.1, read as the reverse complement.
GAGAAGGTGGTGCTTCCTGCCATTCATCCCACCGAAGGACCGCTCTTGATGGGCGAGGTAGTGAATGCTGTTGCAGAAGCCACCAAAGGAGATGCAGTGCTTGTGAATGATGTGGGTTTGAACCAGATGTTCTCCAGCCGCTATTTCAAATACAACAAGAAACGCTCCATCGTCACGAGTGGCGGACTTGGCACGATGGGATTCGGATTGCCAGCTGCCGTTGGAGCAACATTCGGAGTCGCTGGCGAACGCGAGGTTTGTCTTTTCATGGGCGATGGAGGCTTCCAGATGAGCATCCAGGAGTTGGGTACCATCATGGAACAACAGGCACCTGTGAAGATGATTTTGCTGAACAACAACTATCTGGGTAACGTGCGTCAATGGCAGGACCTCTATTATGAGCATCGCCATTCGTTCACCGATATGCTCAACCCTCGTTATGAGTTCATTGCCAAAGGTTATGGGATTCCCTACGATGTAGCCATCGACCGCGCCGATTTGAAGGAAAAGGTTGCCAAGATGCTCGCCACGAAAGGTCCATATCTGTTGGAATGCGCCGTCAAGAATGAGGAGGATTTGTTGCCGATGACCATTCCTGGGAAACCAGTTGACGAAATGTCGTTGGAGGCAGAGTGGTGACTTGGAAAAGCAAAGATTAAAGATGAAAGAATAAAGATAAGGGGAAAGATGGATAAGAAACTCTATACATTGTTGGTTTATTCGGAGAACATTGCGGGTATTCTGAATCAGATTACCGCCGTTTTCACACGTCGTCAGGTGAACATTGAGAGCTTGAACGTGTCTGCTTCGAGCATCAAGGATATTCACAAGTACACCATCACCGCGTGGAGCGACGAGGAACAGATCATCAAGATCGTGAAACAGATTGATAAGAAAATCGATGTGGTGAAAGTGAACTACTACACCGATGACCAGTTGTTCATTCACGAAGTGGCTTTGTTCAAAATTTCCACCCCCGTGTTGTTGGAGAATCCCGAAGTTTCGCGCACGATTCGTAGGCACGATGCCCGCATGATGGAGGTGAACCCAACATATAGCACTGTCCTCTTGGCAGGATTGACCGAAGACATCGCCTCGCTTTTCCATAAGCTCAACGATTTCGGTTGCCTGTTGCAATACACGCGTTCAGGTCGCATTGCCGTCACACGTTCGTTGGAGGAGCCCGTGAGTGAGTTGATAAAGAATTACGAATAAACCATCGTCCTCGAAGCCAATATGTTAGGAAAGATAGGAAACTACGAGTTTTTGGCCGAGCCTTTCCATTGTGATTTCTCGAACAGGCTCTTCATGGGACATCTGGGCAATCATCTGCTCAATGCCGCCGACTTCCACAGCAACGATCGTGGGTTTGGCATGAACCATCTGAATCCCATCAAGAAGACATGGGTGCTTTCACGTTTGGCGATTGAGATGGATGAGATGCCATTGGCTTACACGCGTTTTCATGTGGAGACTTGGGTGGAGAGCGCCATGCGGTTCTTCACCAATCGTAATTTCTGCGTCTATTCGGATGAAGCCGAGGGGAGGAAAGTGTATGGATACGGACGTAGTGTCTGGGCGATGATTGATACCGAGACACGCCAACCAGCCGATTTGTTGGCCATCAACGATGGCGACATTCTGCGTTATGTGGAGAAAGAGAAGGAATGTCCCATCGCCAAAAGCTCGCGTGTGAGGATGACCGATGAGGCTCAGCTTGTGCGAAGCATCGATACTTTCTACAATGATGTTGACGTCAACGGACACATCAATAGCATCAAATATATCGAGCATGTGCTCGACTTGTGGTCAATCGACTGGTATCGTGAACATCGGATTCGTCGCATAGAGGTGGCTTACGTGGCAGAAGCACATGCTGGCGACCGTCTTTCTTTCTATCGCGAACAAACCGCTGAGAACGATTATTGCGTCCGCATTTGCAAGGATGATAATGTCGAAACTTGCCGTTGCATGGTTTCTTTCCTTTAAGCAATTCCCATTCCTTATCAATGAGCTTGTCAAAGACCACAAATGACAAGGTCAAAGCTATGCAATGAGAAAGTCATTGCGGTTGATAATTTATTATCTCCCTTTGTTAAAATAGTGTAAGATTATTAGCAAAAGTGCTCATTTTGTTTTAATTCCCAACATTCTTTTGGCCGTTTGGGAATAAATTCGTAATTTTGCAACTCGATAAGTTTTAAGTCCCCAGTCGTGCATACGGGTTGTGCAAACGAGAAAGGCCGACAAGACGACTTCCCTCGAGTTTAGGGCGGGCATGGTCTTCAGGGATATTGTTAAATCTAAAAACAAAAATCAAATGGCAGAAATGAATTTCGGTGGCGTGATGGAAACAGTTGTCACCAGTAAGGAATTCTCTTTGGAGAAAGCACGTGAGGTATTAAAGGATGAAGTGATCGCCGTCATTGGTTACGGTGTTCAGGGACCTGGTCAGGCTTGCAACCTGCGCGACAATGGCTTCAACGTCATCGTTGGTCAGCGTCAGGGTAAGACCTACGAAAAGGCTGTTGCCGATGGATGGGTTCCTGGCAAGACTTTGTTCTCAATTGAGGAAGCAGCCGAAAAGGGTACCATCCTCTGCATGTTGCTTTCTGATGCAGGTCAGATTCAGCAATGGCCGACCATCAAGCAATATCTGAAACCTGGTAAGACACTGTATTACTCTCACGGCTTCGCTATCAACTGGAGCGACCGCACGGGCGTTATTCCTCCCAAGGATGTCGATGTTATCATGGTGGCTCCTAAGGGTTCTGGTACTTCTCTTCGCACGATGTTCTGCGAGGGTCGTGGTTTGAACTGCTCTTATGCCATCTATCAGGATGCTACAGGCAAAGCTAAGGAGAAGACACTCGCATTCGGTATCGGTATCGGTGCTGGTTATATGTTTGAGACCACTTTCGAGCGTGAGGCAACTTCTGACCTGACAGGTGAGCGTGGTTCGCTGATGGGTGCTATCCAAGGATTGCTGCTGGCACAATATGAGGTGCTCCGCGAGCACGGACACTCTCCTTCGGAGGCTTTCAACGAGACCGTTGAAGAGCTCACTCAGAGCCTTGGCCCGTTGTTCGGTGCAAAGGGTATGGATTGGATGTATGCCAACTGTTCTACGACCGCTCAGCGTGGTGCCCTCGATTGGGCTCCCCGTTTCCACGATGCCATCAAGCCCGTGATGGAGTGGCTGTATTATTCTGTACAGACAGGTAACGAAGCACAGATCACCATCGATGCTAACTCAAAGCCCGACTATCGTGCCGGTTTGGAGAAAGAGCTCGAGGCTATGCGCAATCAGGAGATGTGGCGTGCTGGTGAGACCGTTCGCAAACTTCGTCCAGAAAACAATTAAGGATTAGAAAGATAATATCGGATAATAGTATTTGGGGATGATTGATTCAATCGTCCCCGATTTTTTGTTTATAAGCTATCTGTAAATAATCCAAGAATCGTCTATGAATTTGGCTTCTCCACGTAAATCCAACTGCTTTCCGTTGTGACCATCTCTTCGCTGACGAGATATTGGAGTGCTTGCGAGAGATGTTGTTCGGGCAGATGGAGGTCGTTGAGTTCGGTGAGATGATGTCGTTGTCCGTCGGAGAGGAAATCCAAGATGATTTGTTGGCACTTCTTTTCGTCGAGTTCCATCGCCTGACCATCACGATGTTGATTGCAGACATCGCAAATGCCACAATCCTTTGAGCGCTCCTCACCAAAATAGAGTAGCAGTTGGCGCGAACGACAGACATCGTCGTTGGTGGCATATAGTTCCATCGCGTGAATCCGCTTGGTGAATTGTTCTTTGCGGTCTTCGTATACGTGCTTCGGAATGTCGATATACTCGGTTTCCACACGGCGTTGCGTATAGGTGATGAACGGTTTGTCGCTTCTTGGAATGAAGTGAAGGATGCGGCGTTTACTGAGAGCCTTCAGACATAGATAGACTTGTTCATTCGTGAGTCCTGCTTCGTGCGCCACCCTGCTTTCATCAATATAGGCGTAATCGGTGAACATCCCCCCATAGTTCCTGAGCATAGATGTGATGACGGCTTCTTCGTGTGGAGAGGTTTCTTTCAGTCGGTACAACTCTTCGCGGTCGAGTAGGAACATCACGCGTGGTGCACCCTCGGGATTCGGTTCGTAATGAATATAGCCCGACCTGTCCAGAAGATTGAGTGCTGCATCGGCAAGAACAGGGAAATGATGGAAGGTGCGACAGAATTTGTCGATGTCGAACTCTTTGGTCACACCGTGTCCATCGCCGACAGCCATCTGATAGAAATAAGCAAGATGCTCGTAGACCTTCTTGATGTATTCCTTATCGGGGAAATTCTCGCTGATGCGTTTTTCAAGTTTCCGTTTGTCAGCGTTGTTATAGAGCAACACAGCATACGCTTTTCGTCCATCACGTCCTGCTCGTCCAGCTTCTTGGAAGTAGGCCTCGATGGAGTCGGGACAATCGAAATGAATCACCAACCGCACATCAGGTTTGTCTATTCCCATTCCGAAGGCGTTAGTAGCGACAATGATGCGAATCTCGTCATCATGCCATCGTTGTTGTCGGTCGTCTTTCACCGAATAGTCGAGCCCTGCATGGAAGTAAGTCGCGATATTGGGGGCAATCTCTTTGTTCAGGTAGTCGGCAATCTCTTTCGTTCGTCTGCGACTTCTGACGTACACGATGGCGCTACCTGAAACGGAAGAGAGGATGTGGACGAGTTGCGCGTATTTGTCAGTGGTGTTGCGAACGACGTAGGCCAGGTTCTTGCGTTCAAAACTCATGTTGAACACATTGGGCTCCCTGAACTCCAACTTCTCCTGGATGTCGTTGATGACACGCGGTGTTGCAGTTGCCGTGAGGGCAAGGATGGGGGTGGCCCCCACCTTACCTCCCCCCGTAGGGGAGGGAACTGTAATGGATTGGCGAATCTTCGCTATCTCCAGATAAGCGGGTCGGAAGTCATATCCCCATTGGCTGATGCAGTGGGCTTCGTCGACGGTGATGAAACTGACACGCATGTGTCGCACTTTCGTCTGGAACAACTCCGAAGACAATCGTTCGGGCGACACATATAGGATTTTCACACCGCCAAAGATGCAGTTCTCGAGTGTGGTGATGATTTCCTGTCGCGTCATTCCACTATGGATGGCTGCTGCGCGAATGTCGTGTTTGAGGAGATTCTGCACTTGGTCCTTCATCAAAGCGATGAGCGGCGTGATGACAATACAAACACCTTCCAAAGCCAAAGCCGGCACTTGGAAGGTGATACTTTTGCCGCCACCCGTAGGCATCAAGCCGAGAGTATCTTTTCCCGAACAGATGCTTTCGATGATGTCGCGCTGAATGCCACGAAAGTCATCGTATCCCCAATATTGGCGTAGGATGTCGCGGAGCATGATAGATTAGTCGTTTTCTATTCTGTCAGCTCAATGGCTTCATCCTCTTCGCTGGGGCGGATGTCTTCGATTTGCAACTGCACTTGGTTGCGCTTGAAGACGTTGTCCTCAAGTGTGTAGGCGATATCGAACGAACGTTTCGATTTGATGTAACGAGCCGACGCACTTTGTCCAAAAGCGATTCCGTTGACCACGCTGCTCGATTTCGAGTCGACGAGTTCCAGTTTGATGTGCTCCTGTTCGCGACCCACCACCTTGCTGGTACCGTAATCGTAGACGCCCACCGTACAGAACAACGGCTTCTGGTTGCAAGGACCGAAGGGCGAGAAGCGCTTCAGATCGTTGTGCAGACGTTTCGTAATGTCCTTGAAATCAATCATCGCGTCGATGTTCAGGATGGCCTCCGTCTGTTCCGGTTGGATGTGCTCCTCCACATAGTGTTGGAAGCGTTTGCGGAAGGTGGGGATATCGTCCCATTTCAAGGTGAGTCCGGCAGCATATGTGTGACCACCGAAGTTGATGAGCATGTCGCGACAACTCTTGATGGCCGAATAGACATCAAATCCCGTCACACTACGAGCCGAACCTGTAGCAAGGTCTCCATCGCGTGTGAGAACGACGGTCGGACGGAAATAGATTTCAGTCAGACGCGAGGCAACGATGCCGATGACACCTTTCTTCCAATTCTCATCATAGAGCACGATGCTGCTATGATGTCGCTGGCTTTCCAATCTCGACACGATGAGGTTGGCCTCTTCCGTCATTTGCTTATCGATGTCTTTGCGCTGTTCGTTGTACTCGTTGATGTGCTTCGCCATTCTCACTGCTGATGGGAAGTCGCGTTCAACCAACAAGTCAACCGACTCTTTACCATTCTCCATGCGTCCCGATGCGTTGATGCGAGGACCAATCTTGAACACGATGTCGCTCATCGATATCTCTCGTCCGCTGAGGCCGCAGATGTCGATGATGGCTTTCAAACCGATGCTGGGGTTCTGGTTGAGTTGTTTCAACCCGTGGAAAGCAAGGATTCGGTTCTCATCAGTAACAGGAACGATGTCGGCAGCAATGCTGACGGCACAGAAGTCGAGTAGGGGAATCAACCGTGAGAAAGGAATGCCGTTGTTCTTTGCGAATGCCTGCATGAACTTGAATCCGACACCGCATCCGCATAGATGTTTGAAGGGATAGCTGTCGTCAGGACGTTTGGGGTTCAGGATGGCAACGGCAGGTGGCATCTCGTCGTCGGGGACGTGATGGTCGCAGATGATAAAGTCAATACCAAGAGATTTGGCATACGCAATTTCGTCGATTGCCTTAATTCCACAATCGAGGATGATGATCAGTTTCACACCTGTCTCTGCAGCGTACTCCACTCCCTTTCTGCTCACCCCGTAACCCTCGTCGTAGCGGTCGGGGATGTAGTAGTCAATGTTCGAGTAGAATTGTTGCAGGAACTTGTACACCAGTGCCACAGCTGTGCATCCATCGACGTCGTAGTCACCATACACCAATATGCGTTCTTTGCGTCCCATCGCATCATTGAGCCTATCTACAGCCACATCCATGTCTTTCATGAGAAAGGGGTTGATGAGGTCGGCCAACTGCGGGCGGAAGAATCGCTTGGCAGCACTTTCGGTGGTGATGCCGCGTCGGATGAGCAACTGGGCGAGCACTGAATTGATGGTCAGTTTTTCGCCCAACTCCTTAGCTGCCTTTACTTCTTCTGGTGTAGGTGGTTCGTAATTCCATTTGAAGTGCATTTATAATTGTTTTTATTCTTGTCGAGGCAAAAGGGATGTTTTCTACAGGTGTACAAAAATCCGTGCTCAAAGTTACAAAAAAAAACTCAAACTGCATTGGCATTGAGCGTTGAATTATGCTTTATTAAGAGTTCGTGTGTTTCGGTGTGTGGTTGTCGAGTTGTCTCAAATGTTGTTAAAATCCTTTGTTTCTCGTGGTTTCATCAATGTTTTGGGCATAAAAAAAGTGGAGACGTAAATCCCCACATTTTGTTATTCATTTGTTACAAATGCTCACTCACCAATTCCTTTGGCTGCTACAGCATCTTCCAGTTTCTTGCGGATGTCGGCAGGAATGGCGTTCTTGTTCACCATGAAGTCCATCGTGTTGAGGGCGATGAAAGCCTTGGTCATGTACCAGATTCCCTTGTACTCGCCAGTCTCACCCCACGAGTTCTTCACCATGTAGTACTCCTTGCCGTTCTGGTCTTTTGCGATACCGTAGATCAGCATTCCGTGGTCGTCGGTCAGCTCCCAGTTGTCGTAGTGCTCCTGGCGCATCTCCTGTGTGGGGACAATCTCGGGCACCTTGCATCCCAGCGAGTCGATGATGCTGCGCTTCTTCTGGGCGGTCATCTTCAACCATTTGGCCATATCGCTTCCAGCGAGGCTCTCGGCCTTCTTTCCATCGATGGCGTAGGCGAGACCTTGGCGGGTGAAGCCGTCTTCCGAGACATCGCCGCCCCAAGCGACGGTGTAACCCTGTTCAACAGCGTAGTCGATGATGCGCATCATCTCGTCCATCGGAAGGTTCCACGAATTGGGGAAGCGCCAGTTGTCCTGCACCTCCACGGGGAATGCCGTGTAGAAAGGCTTGTGCGAGTAGCTGGTGATGCTCACGTAGTCGTTCCAGTTGAGTCCGAGGCTGGCGGCAAACGACTTCGGAGTGTACGACTTTCCTTCGTAGGTGAACTGCTCGGGACATTTGCCCAGATAAGCGTCGAGGATGCCCTGAAGACCCACCTTCCACTGGTTGCTGATTTTCTTGGCATCACTCTTCGCCACAGAGGCCACATACGGCTCCATCACCGAGAAGAACTCATTGAAGTTGTTCAGCGAGTCGCCATAGAGTGAGCCTGGGAAAGGCATAGCGTCCTCGGGGCAGATGCCGTAGTTCTTCAGCACGTAGAGCACATCGTAGGCGCTACCACCCTGCGAGAACTGGCAGTCGCCGTGGAAGCGAACCGTCTGAATGGCGCGATCCATGTAGTTCTTGTTGCACACGAACGACTCACAGAGGTCGTAGGTCTTACCGTTCTTCTTCAAGATTTCTGCCTCGAAGAACGACAGGGTGGAGTAGTTCCAGCAGGTGCCGCTGCGGTTCTGGTCTTTGATGCTGGTGATGGGAATCTCCTTGATGACGGTGAACACGGGTTTCGTGCTCGGCGCCTTTTCCTTTTTCTTGGCTGCGTTGGCATTCAATGCGAATGCGGCAAGCAGTACGAATGCTAATGTCTTTTTCATTGTTATTTTACTTTAGTTATTTACTTTAATACATTGATTATCAGTTGTTTGTCATGAATGCTTCTACATCTTTCGGATGGTAGGGGATACGATGTTCGCCGAGGAATCGGCATCCGTCTTTCGTGATGAGGATGTCGTCCTCGATGCGCACGCCACCGAAGTCCTTGTAGGTGTCCAGCAGGTCGAAGTTCAGGAACTCGGCACAATGTCCACTCTTGCGCCAATCGTCGATGAGGGCGGGGATGAAATAGATGCCCGGCTCGTCGGTCACCACGAAGCCTTCTTCCAACCTACGACCCATGCGCAGGCAGTTGGTACCGAATTGGTCGAGGATGGGGCGGGTCTCTTCGTCGAAGCCCACATTGATCTGGTCGAGGTTCTCCATATCGTGCACGTCCATTCCCATCATGTGACCCAATCCGTGAGGCAGGAACATCGCGTGGGCACCCGCACGAACGGCCTCCTCGGTGTCGCCCTTCATCAATCCGAGCTCCTTCAGACGTTCGGTCATCAGACGGCAAACTGCAAAGTGGCAATCCATGTATTTCACACCCGGCTTGGCGACATTCAGCACCAAGTCGTGGCATTCCTCCACAATGCTGTAAATCTCCAGCTGGCGTTGCGTGTACTTGCCACTCACGGGCATCGTGCGCGTGTTGTCCGAACAATAGTTGTTCACCGTCTCGGCACCCGCGTCGCAGAGTGCCAACCTACCTGCCTCGAGAACATTCAGCGAGGGATTGCCGTGCATGATCTCACCATGCTGCGAGAAGATGGTGGCGAAACTCACCTGAGCGCCATACGAGTGGGCGATGCCATCCACCTGTCCAGCCACATACTTCTCGGTCACACCCGGACGGATGAGCTTCATGGCGGTCGTATGCATCTTATAACCAATCTCGGCGGCACGTTCCATCTCCTCAATCTCCTCGGCGGTCTTCGTCGAGCGCATCTTCACGACGGCCTTGATGAGGTCCATCGAAGCCGACTCCTTCTGTTGGTTGGGATGGATGCCCAGCAGGTCGAACACCTGCAGTTTGATGTCGTAGCGATAGGGTGGGAGGAAGTGAATCTTGCGTTTCAGCAGCAAGGCCTCGTTGCAGATGGTGCGCAGGGCAGCCATCGGAGCCGAGTTGCCCACACCCACCTGTGCTGCCAGGTCGGCCACGCTGTCCACCGAGCCATACCACACGATGTCCTCGATGTCGATGTCGTCGCCGATGAGCGTCTCCTTGTCGTTGTCGATGTCAATCACGCCCACCAATCCATCGCGCTGCTGCCCGAAGTAGTAAAGGAACGAAGAGTCCTGACGGAACGGGTAGTAGGCGTTGTTGGGGTAGTTGTTGGGCGACTCGTTGTTGCCGAAAAGCACGATGACGCCCCCGCCGACGAGCTTCTTCAGTTCGTTGCGTCGGCTGATGTAAGTCTCTTTACTGAACATCGTTTCTCTCTTCGATTACGTCGTTGATTTTCTTGTACTTGGGCGACTCTCCATACTGGTTGGCCTCGGGTTTTCCGTCGAGCACGCAGAAGATGACCAGGATGATGGCCGTTGCCACATAGAAGATATTCAATCCGCCCATCACGGGGTCGGTGAACATCTTGAGGGCTGCCGTGGGGTCGGCGTTCACACTCGTCAGCTCGTCCATCAGGCCGCTGAAGATGAAATAGAGCGAGTAGGCGGCACTGGCCAACCAACTCAACACCACCCACCAACCACCGCGACCTGTGTCGTGCAGACGGCGCACGGTAACGGCAAACGGGATGAACCAAATCAGCAAACTGATGATTTGCGCGGGCAGAACGGGCAGGAACAGACCTAAAACGAGGTTGATGATATACTGCACGATGATGAACGCCAGCATGAACCACCAGAACTCAGAACGACGCGAACGGCTCTTGAAGTCGGTCAGTCGTCCCAAACCCAGCTTCACGGCTTCCATGAAACCCAATTGAGGGGTAGCAACAAGTCTTTCCATAATGTCAAGTTTATTTATGAGTTTATGAGTTTATAAGTTTATGAGTTTATGAGTTTTATAGTTATTGTTTTCTTCTCAAATGCCATAGATGTTTCTCACGACAAACCATACGAAATACACCACCACATACGACCATATCACCCGATTGTCCTCTGCCCACTGCCGAATCTTCAGCTGCCACTTGCCACGAAGGAAATACCTCTCGGCGATGAGCACCAACAGATAGGGCACTGCGTAGAGCAGAAACCAGTTGAAGCGCAACGCGCCCAACACATCGCCATGCATCAACGCATGAGCAGCACGCTGAAAACCACACCCTGGGCACTGAAGCCCTGTGAGCAACTTCACCGGACACTTCGGAATCCAGATGCTCTGAGCGGGGTCGACCAACGTGAGCACTGCCAGAACAACTACGAGCAGCAAGCCTATGGCGACTTTCTTCACAAGTGGCTATTGCATGAATCCGGCGAATCCCCCGGCGGCGCCGAATCCGAACAACACCACCGCGACGACATAGATGGCCACACCAATGGCGCCGACTACGAGTCCGATGAGACTCCATTTTTTCGCGTCGTCGGCAGCCCTGTAAGCGGCCTCGTATTGACCTGTATTGTAGAGCGTGTCCACCTTCGTGGCATACACGATGCCCACGATGCCCAAGGGCAGGCAGCAGCATATGGTTGTAAAGATTGCCAAAATCAAGTTGTTGTTGGGCTTCATTGGCTGTTGCCCATAGTTTCTTTCTGAATAGTTGTCCATATTATTTCAATTTACAATTTACAATTTACAATTTACAATTAAGGAGTTAGAAGGAGTTAGAGGAAGTTAGAAGCCATTACCCAAGCAATTTCTTTTAGTCGCTACGCTTTGTAAAAGCGCTAAAGCGAGTCCAATGTACAATTTATTTTACGATTTTACTATTTCACAGGCATATGTCCTTTTAACTTCCAAGCGGTCAAAGACCGCGATAACTTCTCTTTAACTTCCTTTCAATTCCTTTTATTTTTCATTTTTCATTTTTCATTTAGGGCTTCGCCCGGAGGGAGAAGATCCGGTCGTATCTTCCTGGTCCTCTCCATCGCTTGCTCCATCTCCCATTGTTTGATTTTCGCTTCGTTGCCACTCAGCAGAATCTCGGGCACCTTCCATCCTTTGTAGTCGGCAGGACGCGTGTAGATGGGAGCCGAGAGCATGTCGTCCTGGAAGCAGTCGCTCAGAGCACTCTGCTCGTCGCCAATCACACCCGGCACCACGCGCACGATGGCATCAGCCATCACCGCAGCAGCCAGCTCGCCACCCGTCATCACATAGTCGCCAATCGATATCTCGCGCGTGATGAGGTGTTCGCGAATGCGGTGGTCGATGCCCTTGTAGTGTCCGCACAAGATGATGATGTTCTCCAGCAGCGAGAGCTCGTTCGCCACATGCTGGTTGAACTGCTCGCCATCGGGCGAAGTGAATATCACCTCATCGTAGTCGCGCTCAGCCTTCAACGCCGATATGCAGCGGTCGATGGGCTCACATTGCATCACCATCCCCGCAAAGCCCCCATACGGGTAATCGTCCACACGACGCCATTTGTCGAGCGTGTAGTCGCGCAGGTTGTGCAGGTGGATTTCGGCCAAACCCTTCTTCTCTGCCCGTGCCAGAATCGACTCGTGAACGAATCCTTCAATCATCTCGGGCAGAACGGTTATGATGTCAATTCTCATTCGTCAGTTTATCTTTCTGCCTACAAAGTTACGAATATTTCCCGACTCTGCAAACATTAGTTTGAATTTTTTATTGACAAAAAACCACAAAAATATCACTCTTTCTTCGACTTTCTCTCTGGAAAATCGTAATTTTGCCGATTGATAAACCACCATTTATGTCGAAAATCGCAACCATCATCAAACCGCTCTTGCCGATACTATCCGCTGTATATGGCCTTGCCCTCATCTATCTGACGGCACTGCCAATAGCCGATGGCGAGGGCGGGCTTGCCCATGAGGCTCTTGTGTGGATTCTCACGCTGGCAGCCATCCTGCTCACGTATTTCGTGGTCATCCCCATCGAAAGGAAAGCCTATCCCGAATCTCGCCAGTTCTCGCTGAAGCTACCGACATTCCCCGTTGCAGCAGGTCTCCTTCTCCTTGCCCCGCTGTGGTTGACGATGCAGGAATTCATCGTCTATGCACTCACCTCCTTGGTCCATCCCGTCCAGACAGAGCCGCTTGTCTGTACTCCCGACGAACTTCGCGAAGACCTGTTGGCAGGCGTTCACGCCGTGTTCCTTGCTCCCATACTCGAAGAATTATGCTATCGCCAGCTCCCCATTTCCCCCTTTCGTCGCCGCTGGGTGCAAATCCTCGTATGCGTGATAATGGCAGTGTTGTTCGGCATTCTCCACATCCGCAACTTCATGGGAGCCTCCCTCGCAGCGTTGCTTTTCGGACTCGTGTATATTTGGTCGCGAAACATCTGGTATGCCATCCTGCTCCACGCCGGCAGCAACCTCACAGCCACCTTGCTTGCCATCTATTCCACTCTTGGCTTCGGCGAGATACAGACGTGTAAGATCCCCGTCATCTTCCTCCCAGATTGGAAAGTCTTCGTCGCCAGTTTCTTATTCGCCGTCCTTGGGGTGGCGTTGCTGAAACGGAAACGATACTAAAAAAACAGCCACCAAACTCTCGCGAGTTCAGTGGCTTTTTTTTAATTTTTTAATTCTTAAATTTTTTAATTTTTCATCTCTTCCCCGAAGCTGATGCCATCGGCACCTGTCACCACCACGTTGTGGGGAGTGAGGCTTTCGTTGCCAAGGATGACGTTCACCAACATGGTCACATCGGTCACGTTGACCTCACCATCTCCGTTCATGTCGGCATTTCCGAGCACGAAGCTGGCGTTTTCCTTACCCAGGATATAGTCCACCATCATGGTCACGTCGGTCACGTTGACCTTGCCATCGCCATTCACGTCGCCCGAATCATCAACGGCCGAAGCCAACTGGAAGTAGGCACGGAAGGCATTGATGGTCATTTCGGCGTTGGGATAGTTGAGTTTATTGTCGGTGTCGAGGTAGAGTATCTCCTTGTTCGCGCCAATGCTATAGGGAGCGTAGATGCCCATGAAGTCGACCACTCCGGTCCTGACGGGATTGTTTGCATCGCTGATGGTCACGCCCTCGAACACGGGGTTCTCCACGTAGTCGGGTGTTTGCGCCTCCCACTTCACGATGTAGGGCTTGCCAGCCATAATTTCCGTTGCATCCTCGAAATTCAGCGTCAGCGTACCGTCTGCGAACGATGCCGAACTGAGCGTCTTCACGGTGGCACCTGCGAGCGGAGTTCCCGTGAAACCATCCAGCGAGAACGGCAGACACAGCGTGTTCCACTTGCCGTCCTTCGTCAGCGTGCGACCTTGAAGGGTGACGCTGGCAACCTTCGTGCCGTTGTATTTCACAAGGGTCTCGCTGTTGTCGCTGTCGTCGGCAAGGCTGATGTTGATCTGCCTATAGCGCGCGAAGATGCTCACGCTTGCCGTGACGGTCAAATCGCTACCTGCTGCCAGCAGCGTCTCGCCCTCGTTGGGCTGTATGCCATTTGCTTGGCTTTGGGGACTGACCACCCATCCTGCGAACTCGTAGCCGTCGGGGATGTTCGAGCACTCGGGCAGCGTGTACGTCTTGTTGTTGCCCACATTTGCCATCACGCCGACACCCTCGTAGATGGAGCCGTTGCTGCTGGTGGCAAGGGTGAGGGTGTAATAGTCCTCGCCATCCTTGTAGCCGCAGACGCACGTGCCATTGCCGTCGCTGTTGAAGTGCTCTGCCGTCTCCGACACGGCGCAGTGCTTGCAATGCGAGGTGTGGGTGCCATCATTGTTAATCGTATAGGTGACTCCAGAAGGATGGTTGCATGGCTCGATGACGGCGTAAGGACGATAGAAACAGGCAGGAACGCGCTCACCTGTGGTGAACAACGACAAGCTGCTTGACGTTTGACCGGCCCGTACCTTCATTTTCTCGCCGATGGTGAGCGAGCCGCGGTGCCCGTCGCCGTCTTCGCTGCCAAATGCGCAGCCGCTCTTGTCTTCGGCATCTTTACCTGCCCAAGCGATGACAGTGCCGCCATAGACCTTGACGTCGGCACCATCGGAATCCTCACCACCGCCGATGCCGGCGCCCCAGCCTTCACCACTGCCATAGACGGTTCCGCCCCAAACGGTCAGCGTGCCTCCTTTTCTATCACCACTGGTTTGCTCTCCGCTACCAATGCCTGCAGAATCGGTACCG
>JAFYYV010000043.1 GCA_017557405.1 Prevotella sp. | reverse complement strand
AATACTAAACACTTTTTCTAGGAATTTCAAAAATCTGTCATCTGTCATCTGTCATTTTTCATCCCCATATCACACCAAGAAATCCACCTTTATTTCTATCAGGTGTAGGTGCACATTTTGTCGAAAAGATTGCCCACTCGTTTTGTGTTCTCATTTTTTCTTTTTATCTTTGTGCCATATAAACCTAAAACTAGAATAAGATTCATGACAGATATTGAACTGAAGACGTTGAAAGATAACCTCTGGCATTCAGCAGACATGCTGCGTGCTGGTGCACATCTTGCAGCTAACAAATATGGCCAGCCCATCCTTGGACTCATCTTCTTGCGCTATGCTGACATCCTTTTCAAGCAGCATAAGAAAGACATCGATGCGGAGTACGAGAAATACAAGGGCTCTCGTATGGAACGTGATTACAAGTCGATTGCGATTGAGAAATGTGGGTTTTATCTCCCTGAATGTGCCTACTTCGACACCATCAACAATGCTCCCGACGATGCACATAAAGCCATTTTGGTGAAGCAAGCGATGGAAGCCATCGAGCGAGAGAATTCATATATGGAGGGTGTCCTACCCAAAGAGGTTTATGGTCAGTTGGTGCCAGAAGAAGAACCCGAACTGCTGAGCCGTATAGTGCGCGTGTTCAAAGACATTCCTGAGGATATCAGTATCGACCTCTTTGGTCAGATTTACGAATATTTTCTTGGAAACTTTGCTTTGGCAGAAGGTCAGGGAGGAGGAGCTTTCTACACGCCAGCCAGCGTTGTGCAGTATATGGTAGAGGTGCTTCATCCTGTCACAGGCGACAAGAAATTCCTTGATCCCGCTTGTGGGTCAGGTGGTATGTTTGTGCAAGCAGCCCGCTATATGCACAAGCACAATGCCACCAACGAAGATATGATGCGTTTCCGCTGTTATGGAGTGGAAAAAGAACCCGATACCGTTAAGCTGGCAAAGATGAACCTGCTGCTGAACAATGTGCGTGGAGAGATTACCGAAGCCAACTCATTCTATAGCGACCCCTACAATGCTTTTGAAGCATTCGACTATGTGATGGCCAATCCGCCGTTCAACGTTGATGAAGTGGTGCTGGAAAGAGTTTTGGACGACCCCCGTTTCAATACCTACGGTGTTCCTCGCAACAAGTCGAAGTCGACGAAGAAAGCCAGCGACAAGAAAGAGACTGTGCCCAATGCCAACTATCTGTGGATAGGCTATTTTGCCACAGCCCTCAATGAAAATGGCAAGGCAGCCCTCGTAATGGCCAACTCAGCCAGCGATGCAGGAGGCTCAGAACTGGAGATTCGCAAGAAGATGATTGAGGACGGCATCATCAGTCAGATGGTGACGTTGCCCAGCAATATGTTCTCTACTGTTACGCTGCCTGCCACGCTGTGGTTCTTCAACAAGCAGCGCACGAAGAAAGACGAAATCCTCTTCATCGATGCCCGAAACATTTTTACGCAAGTGGACCGCGCCCATCGCAAATTCTCTGACGAGCAGATAAAAAATCTAGGCATCATCACTCGCTTGTATGAAGGCGATTCTGATAGCTTCTGGGCACTTGTAGAGGAATACAAGGCAGCAGGCCAGCAAGACCAAGTAGATTGGCTGTTGGAGCGTTGGCCCGATGGTAAATATCAGGATGTGGTAGGTCTTTGCAAGGTTGCCAAACTCGATGGCGAGGATGGCATCAAAGACCAAGACTATTCTCTGAATGCAGGTCGCTATGTGGGTGTAGTGATTGAAGATGATGGTATGACGGAAGATGAATTCCGTGATACCATGAAGGGTTTGCATGCTGAGTTCTCAGAACTCAACAAAGAAGCCCTCGCTTTTCAGGCAGAGATAGATAAAAACATGAAAGAACTGTTTGGGGAGGGGTAATGATGGAGTATGTTAAATTGAAAGACATCACTCTTTCAACGCAATATGGTTATACTGCAGATGAAACGAGTAAGACAGAGGGTGTTTACAAATATCTTCGAATTACTGACATTGTCCCTTATTTTGTTAACTTTGAGACTGTTCCATTTTGTTCGATTCCTCAAAACAAAGTAGAACAATATTTGGTGCGTGAAGGTGATGTGTTGATTGCAAGGACTGGTGCAACAACGGGTTATAATTATGTTGTTTCTAAAGGAGTTAATAATACGGTTTATGCTTCCTATCTTATTCGTTTTAATCTTGACAAGTCAAAAATTCTTCCTTCTTATTTGAAATATGTGTTAAAGAGCAAAACCTATTATGGCTTTGTCAATAACTATATTGGGGGGTCTGCTCAACCTGGTATGAATGCAAGGATTTTTGGAAGATTCAATGTTCCATACAATACTTTGTCTGCCCAGCGTCGCATTGCCTCTATTCTTTCTGCTTACGACAATTTGATAGAGAACAACAATCGTAGAATTCGCTTATTGGAACAAATGGCAGAGAATCTCTATAAGGAGTGGTTTGTTCGTTTCCGCTTTCCTGGTCACGAAAAGGCAGAGTTTGAAAATGGCTTACCTAAGAGTTGGAAAGTTGAAAAAGTAAAGAGTATCGTAAAACGTTTACCTTTCAATAGAACATATAAAGAATATGAACTTGAGAAACAAGGTGCTGTTATAGTGATAGATCAATCAACGGATGACAGTTTGGGATATCATAACAACGAACCGTCACATTATGCCAACTATGATAATCCTCTATTGTTGTTTGGTGACCATTCTTGTAAATTTCAATTAATGACAAGAAACTTCTCTCTTGGTGAAAATGTTATTCCTTTTACGACAAATAGTAAGAGCCGAATAAATGAATATTGGCTATTTTATGCAACACATAAATTAATTCAAACAGAGGAATACAAAAGACATTGGGGGCGTTTTGTATCAATAAAAGTTCTCGTCCCAGATATAAAAATACAACTAAGATTTGAGAATATAGTTAAAACATTTGAAAGGGAAAAGAACCAACTGCTTAAGCAAAACACTCTTCTCTCACGCCAGCGTGACCTCCTCCTCCCACGCTTGATGAGTGGAAAACTTGAAGTAAAAGCATAAATAAAAACCTAATAACTATAACAATATGGCAGAACTACAAGTTAGTAAAAAGAAAATATCATCATTGCTGAGTCTATCTGATGACTCCAACATTGATAAGCTATATGTGATTCCCGAGTATCAGCGTCCGTACAGATGGGGGCAGATAGAGTGTGATACACTTTGGACTGACATCAAGAATTTCTTCATGGATAAGAAGAAAAGCGAGGATGCCCCCAAAGAATACTTTATCGGCACGATAGTGACGTGCAAAGATGAAGCCAATAAGAACGAGGTAAATGTCATCGATGGTCAGCAGCGTATGACATCGCTGCTACTGCTTCTTCGTGCATTTTACTCCAAGTTGGAGAAAATGGCAGTGGACTATCCTGAAGATAGGAATATAAAGGGCTTGATGAAGCAAATAGAGCCGTGTATCTGGAAAATAGACAAAATGTCGCTTGAAGTTGAGGACAGGATGCAACAGAAAATTGATAGTCGTGTTGCCCTAGATAACGACAATGATGACTTCAAAAACATTCTTTGTTCAGGTGATAAACGTGATGGCAAGTCAGCATACGCAAAAAACTACACGTTTTTCTTTGACAAGTGCGAAGAATTCGCAGCAGAGAATACGATGATGTGGAAGGAACTTTGCCTGACTATCCTCAATGACTGCATAGTATTCCCCATTGAGTGTGAAGACCTTAATTCGGCTCTGACCATCTTCAGTACATTGAACAACAGAGGAATGCCGTTGTCGGATTCCGACATTTTCAAAGCAGAAATATACAAGAAACTGAAGACACCCGAAGAGAAAACGACATTTACTGACGACTGGAAGAACCTTGAAGAACTTGTCGAGGACAGTGGACTCACCATCAACGACATGTTCCGCTTCTACATGCATGTGATTCGTGCAAGAGATAACGTAACCGACAATGAAATGGGTTTGCGTAAATTCTATGCTGGTGAAAACTACAAGTACGATGAATTGCACAAAGAGAATTTCTTTGAGGACATCAAAGAATTGGCAAACTTTTGGGTAACCACCTACGAAATTGTAGGTAAATATGAAGAAGACAACGACTATTACACAGAAGAAGCCATCAAATATGTTCATTGTTTGGTGAACTTCCCCAACGACTATTGGCGGTGTGTGGTGAGTGTTTTCTACATTAAGAATAGAGGGGAGGAAGAATTCAAGAAACACATGGAGAAGTTCCTGCGTGGGTTGTTATCCTACATGCATGTGCAGTTCATTGTCAAGCCACAGGTGAATGCCATCAAACCACCCACGTATAAGTTCTGCATTGACATTTACCACAACGGCGATACTGTGTTCCAGAATATCATCCCCGTTGATTTCGAAGATTTGATAGAGAAATCATCACGTACGAGTTCGAAGGTGGTGAAGAGCATTATTCTTCTTAACTCATATCTTTACGACACAGATAGCAAGTTGTTCACAGGTAAGTTGGAGATAGAACATATTCTGCCGAAGCGTTGGAAACAAGCCAATTATTTCGGATGGACTAAAGAGAGCGCTGCAGAGCACTTGGAGAGCATCGGTAACAAGATACCTTTCGAGAAGCGTCTGAACATCAGGGCTGGAAATGGATATTTCGGTGAAAAGAAACGCAATTATATCACCTCTCACATCAAAGAGGTCCAAGATCTCGTTACCATTCACACTTCAGACGATTGGTTGCCTGAAGACATTGAAAGTCGTCGAGACGAAGTACGCACTCGTTTGATGACCTTCTATAAGAAGAATCTTGTGAGCAACGTTACTGAAGTGGAGAGCGAAGAGCAAATGTTGTATGCCAAGAAAGGTAAGGAAAGCGTGAAACTGGACAAGATAGTGGGTAATGGAATAACCCGTTATCGTCTTTCAGTAACACGAAACATTCCCAATCCCACACCTATGCAAGCATTGTCGGGTACAATTCCTGTTACTACAACTACGCAGGAGTTTCAGGACATCATGCAAGCAAAGAATGAGATTGATTTTGGTTTCTTTGCCTCGCTACAAGAACCATTCATCAGCGATGAGCTGAAGGCTTTATTGGAAGCAGAATGATTCGTTTATGTAGAGGCAGAGTTTAATTATTTAAATGTAGTAGCCTATGAAATCCTTTATCAGCGAAGACGCTATAGAACAAGCGATATGCATACGATTGTCGCAGCCTGAATATGGTTGGAAGCGCATAGAGTGCGATCCCAGCGTTGACAAGCAAGACGATGTGAGTAGCACGGGTCGCAGCAGCGTGAAGGAATGCATCCTGCCCGATGTGTTCCGTAAGGCGTTGCATCGCATCAATCCTCAGATAGACGATGAAACGATTGAGGGTATTGTGAGCGATTATCGGAAGGACTATAGCGGAACTGACATAGTGGATACGAACTACAAATTCTACAATCAGATTCGCAATGGGATAAAGGTAACTACACGTCGCAATCAGCGCGAAGATTTCGATATAGTAAAAATCATAGACTTTGACAACCCAGAGAACAACGACTTCCACTGTGTGAACCAAATGTGGATAAAAGGCCACTTCCGCTACAGAAGACCCGACGTGCTGCTGTTTGTGAACGGTCTGCCTGTGGTGTTCATAGAGTTGAAGAACTCGACGGTGAAAATAGAAGAGGCCTACCAGAAGAATTTGGTCTCATATCGTAAGGATATCCCTAACGTGTTTGCCCTGAATCAGATATGCGTGCTCTCGAATGGATTGCAGACGAAAATGGGTGCATGGGATGCGGTCTATGAGCAATACTTCGAATGGCTACGCGTGGACAACGAGAAGGAGGTCATTGACAGAGAGCAGATAGCTGAGCACGGACTTTCCATTCAGAACCTGATGGACGGCTTGTTTAAGAAAGAACGACTTCTTGACTATATTGAGAACTTCATATTCTTTGACAGCAAGCGCATCAAGATTATTGCCAAGAACCACCAGTATCTGGGTGTGAACAACCTGATGAGAAACGTGGAGCACCGAGAAGAATTGAACGGAAAGTTGGGTGTATTCTGGCACACACAAGGCTCAGGAAAAAGCTATTCGATGGTGATGTTTGTCAGGAAGGTAAAACGCAAGTTGCACGGCAATTTCACCTTCTTAATCATTACTGACCGTGAGGACTTGGACACGCAGATACACAAGACGTTCGTGCGTACGGAAGTGATAGGCGAGAAAGAAGAATGCCAGCCGAAAAACTCATCACAGCTACGCGAATACTTGATGAGCAACAAGCCCATGTTGTTTACGCTGATTCATAAGTTCCAATACGACAAGACACAGAAATATCCTTTGCTCTCGGAACGAAATGACATCTTTGTGTTGGTCGATGAAGCCCACCGAACACAATACAAACAGCTGGCAGAGAACATGCATACAGGAATTCCAAATGCCAACTACATCGCCTTCACGGGAACACCGCTACTGGGTAGTAAGAGGCTGACAAACCAATGGTTTGGCGACTATGTGTCAGAATATAATTTCGCAGAGGCTATAGCAGATGGTTCGACAGTTCCTTTGTTCTATAGCAGGCGAGTGCCAGAAGTGGGACTTTCCAACGAATGGCTGGATACCGATATCGACCAGATAGAAGAAGAGGAGGAACTGAATGACAGGGAAAGAGAGCTACTAGAGAACAGCTCTTCGCGCATCTTGGAGGTCATCAAGCGAGATGAACGCCTCGACAAAATTGCAAAGGACATTGCCCACCATTTTCCACGTCGTGGTTTCCTTGGAAAGGGAATGGTGATTAGCGTTGACAAATACACCACCGTGAAGATGTATGACAAGGTGCAACACTACTGGGCAGAGGAGAGAAAGGAGATTGTAAAGCAACGCAATGATGCAAAAAGCGAAGAGGAGCGCAAGAAGTTGACCGACATTCTGAGCTACATGAACAGTGTGGAGATGGCTGTTGTCATTAGTGAGGAAGGCGACGAGGTGGAGAAATTCAAGAAGCGTAACCTCGACATCACTATGCATCGGAACAAGCTGAACGAGATAACCCCCGATGGCAAAGATATAGAAGACAGATTCAAGGATAAAGACGACCCATTGAGTTTGGTGTTTGTGTGCGCCATGTGGCTGACAGGCTTCGATGTGCCTTCACTTTCAACCCTTTATCTCGACAAGCCCATGAAGAGCCACACGTTGATGCAGGCTATTGCTCGTGCGAATCGTGTGTTCCCGGGAAAAGCATGTGGAATCATCGTGGACTATGTCAACGTGTTCAAGTACATGCAACAGGCGCTGAAAGACTATGCAACGAACAGTAAGGGAGAGGAATATCCTGCCAAGAATATTGACCTGCTTATCATCAATATCGACAACTGTATTAAGGAGTGCGATGCGTTCTTGCTTTCGATAGGAATAAGTCTGGATGACATCATTGCCGAAAGCAACACACTTGACCAGTTGGATATGTTGCGAGAAGCATATGACAGAATCTTGGAGAAGGATGAGTGGAAGAATCGTTTCAAGGTGCTCAGCAATCTGATGATAACCCTATATGATGCCAGCAAACCAGAAATCTTCGAGCGCGGATGGCATAATGAGAAATTCTCGCCCATCTGCTATATAAATGGTTTGTTCTGCAATCGGGTTGACGATGAGAAACTGGAGAATGCAAGAGCAAAAATGGCTGCTACTCTCGACCAGAGTGTTTCTTCAGCAGACAAGGTGAGCGATGATGTGGATTACGTGATTCATGAGGGAAAGGTGATTGACTTGAGCAAGATAGAGATAGAAGAAATACGCAAGGAGTTGATTGCCTCACCATACAAAGCACTCGAGATTGAAGACCTTCGGGCATTCATCGAAAAGGTTTTGGAACAACTCATTGACAAGAATTGCACTCGTGTTTCCTTCTCCCAGCGTTATAAGAACATCATCGACCAATACAATGCAGGAGGAAGCGAGAACGAGGATTACTATGAGAAGCTGCTTCAGCTGATAGAAGACATGAAAGCTGAGCAGTCGCGCTCTACAGACTTGGGGCTTGAAGAGGAAGAGCTGGAGATATACGACTTGCTCATTCAAGGCAGGAAACTGACGAAGAGCGAACAGCAGAAAGTGATACTCGCTGCCAAGAATCTGTATCAGAAGTTGATAGCAGCAAAAGAGACTTTGATGGTTGTCGATTGGTATAAAGACGAACAACCCAGAGAAAAAGTCTTCATGCTCATTCAAACATCGCTGAATACTGATTTGCCTGAGAGCTATGACCGTGTTACCTTTATGGACAAGACAAAGCTGCTGCTGAACCACTTCATCGATATGGCCGTACAAGGATATGGATGGGTGGCGTGAGAATTAATAATTAAATTGTTTAATAAATTAGAGACACCCGTTATGGAAAGTCTGAAGAATATCATCGTCAGCATCAAAAGTCATGCGGACAAAGAAATAAAGGAAGCCAAACCCAATCAAGCTGTTGGTCGAGGCTTAGTAAAAATAGGGAATAAAGTGACTGCGGTATGGCTTACAAATAAAGGTGTTGAACGTCGAAGAAATGCAACATACTATAGTGATGGTAGCATCAAGACTATTGAAGATGCGTGGACTGATACGCTAGTAACAGACGGTCCTACGGTGTCAAAGAATCATAAGTATGGGCAAATTATACAATATAATTATGAAGGTGAGTTTGACCCTGTTGTAGAAGGTAGGCGCATTCATATACAGTTGCTAAATTCCGCCAACTACGATTCGCCCAGGATGTCAGAAAGAAATGCTGTTTCAAATATACATTTGGCTACCGCTGGTATGCCTCGCTTCTTATTCTTCAAAGATATCCAGTCTGCCCTACAAAAAGTAACAGACCTGTCAGAAAAGCAGAAAGAAGCCAGCAAGAAAGCTGACGAGGCAAAACGCCACCTGCAAGAATTGGAAGAGCAACGTCGTCGCGATGAAGAAAAAAGACAACGCCTTATACAAGAAGCTCGCGATGCAGAAGAACGTCGAAGGATAGAAGAAGATAAACGCAAAGCAGAAGAGGAACGTCAAAGACAGGTTCGTGAAGAAGAGGAACGTAAGCGGCAGGCTGAAGAAGAAAGACTACAGATTGAAAAGGAATTGGCTGCCATATCAGACAAATATGCCAATGCAGCCAACTTCATTCGTAAGCAGGCATCGCTGCGTCTTAACCCAAAGCTTGATGAGACACAACGAGACATCAAATTCTCACATGTACTTGATGGTACAACTGTGATAATTGATGGAGGCCCTGGTACAGGCAAGACCACAACACTAATTCAACGACTGAAATTACTTATTAGTGAAGATGATCTTAGAGACTATCGTGATAATCATGAAGATTGCAAACTTACAGACGAACAAATCCATATTGCATCTGACCCTGAGCGCAACTGGATTTTCTTCTCGCCCACTGAACTACTCCGACAGTTTATGCGCGATAACATGAACTATGAGGGCTTGACAGATACCAACAACAAAACAGTAGTGTGGGCTGACTATTTGAGAAGAACTCTTGTACGCGATAAATACCAATTTGCCGGTGATGATTTTCCATTTGATTTTGCAAAGGCATGGATGAACGAAAAACCCATCTATACAAATAATCACGTCACGCTCATCAATCGTTTCCTCCGTGAATACATCATGGAGATGAAGAAGAAACTGCAAGTCGTGGCAGAGATTGACACAAGTCGTTTCATGTGGCATCAGGTGGGTAAGCGTATCACAGAGATCTGCAAAGATGCGAACAAGCGTATCAGTGCAACATCTTCACTTGTAAGGCTGATGCTTGATTTGGACGCAATACACGAGATGCCAACACCACCGGGGATTCCTTCTGCAAAGGATGTCGAGGGCGCATATAAGGAAAAAATGCAGCGTATATCCACATCCTATATGGCAGAATGGCATAAGGATGAAGAGTTCTACGCCAGCCTTGTGGAAATGGCCAAAAACTGGAAGAACAACAATCTTACTGAAGAGGAAGAAGAGGAAGCTGGCGAAATGGATGAGGAAGAAATCCTCGCTGGTGCCGAGAACAAGTTGTTGAACACATTGAAGACTATGATGAAGAGACTAGCTCTACACACCATAGATAAGAAAATCACACTTAGTGGTAGGGCAAAACAACTCTATGAAATGGTAGATAATCGTATCGTTGTAGCCGATTACGAGAATCTTGCTGAATACGCTTACTTTATGCAGTTCTTCTATCCTATAATTCACAATTACGAGGGCTATCTTTTCAACAAGATAACATCTATCTATAAAAACTTCCGCCGAGAAGCACTCAAGACGAATATGGCCGGATGGAACAGGAAACTACTGAGGCAGATTGTGGAAGACGAGAAAAACCGCCCATTGTGCCAGCAGGAACAGGCTCTGCTTATAGGATTCATCAATAACCTTGTATTAAGCATACGTTCTGTGTCTATTCGTCGATTCGAAATTCTAAAACATAAATTTGCATTGGCTTATAAAGACGTATGCCGTCCTGTCATCGGAATAGATGAAGCAACGGACTACACGCTAGTTGATTACTATGCAATCAACTCTTTGCGCCACTACAAGGTTTCATCATTTACCTTGACAGGCGATATTATGCAGGGGTTGCGTCTTGATGGTGTCTCCGACTGGATGGACTTGCAACATCCTTATATGTTTGACAATGTAGAGGTTAAGGATCTCACCATTTCATATAGACAAAGCCCCAAACTGATGCGTTTGGCTGATGCCATTTATGAGCATGAGATGAAACAGCCGTCGCCCTACAAGTGCAAACTTGAACAAGATGAAAGTTGTCCGAACCCACTCTTGCTTAAGTCGGATGATGAAGAGGAAAAGGCGGAATGGATTGCCAAACGTGTGCTTGAAGTGAAGCAGAAGTATGGTTTTGTTCCTTCTATCGCTGTATTTGTTGCAGACAAGCAGGATGCAGCAGAACTGGAGATGCTTCTGAAGGACGATGGACGTTTGGAAAACAACGGTATTGATGTGAAAGACTGTAGCTCAGGTGATAACCTATCCGCTCAGGATATGCTACGTATCTTCCCACTTGACAAGGTGAAAGGAATGGAGTTTGAGGTCGTGTTCTTCCATAATATTGACAAGGTGAAGGCCTCCAAACTGATTAGCAGATACCTTTATGTGGGTCTGTCACGAGCCACTTTCTTTATGGGAGTTACCACATCCAGCACCGATATTGACATTCTTCCTGAAATCATAGACGAGTTTGATACAAAAGGGACATGGGGAGAGGAGTAAATAATGAGTAAATAAAGTAGTAATATGAACAGGGTATTGCGTTTTTACAATTACGAGAAATGCTTCGAGTATTATACTCAATGTATTTTTAACCTCAGGCAAGCGAAGATAAATGGTGAGGTGATTGTTGCCAAACCTGTTCTGATGCTTGCACTCTTGGATGGAGTGAATGATGGAGAATTCGTTGGGAATAACTTTAGTTTGACGGATTGGTTGGAGGTGCGTTATCTTTCGCTGATGCGAAAATATACAAAGGATTCCCAATTCGATGATCCCTCAAGTATCTATAATCCCTTCTGGCATTTGCACTCAGATGGATTCTGGCACTTGCATTTGAAGAAAGAGCGCGAAGGCAGAGCAACACCATCTACAGGGTGGCTGAAGGAGAATGTGTCGTCTGCTCGTTTCGATGATGATTTGTGGGTGCTTCTGCAAAATCGTGAATGGAGAATGAAACTGCGCGATTTCATTGTTGAGAAAAAACTGACGAAATAACAACAAGGTGCCTATGGATTCATCGATGAACAAAGAAATGATATTTTGTCCCAAATGTGGGTCATGGGATGTCAGTTTGTACATTGAGAGACCTGTGACTTACCACTGTGATTCTTGTGACTATTATTGGTTGCGAAGCAGACCTTTCAATACTACCCCTAGTCAACAACGGCGTCGGGACGGATATGACAGCTCGTGGAATGGATATACCGACCCTGACGATTTTCCTACAGATGGATTAGATGGCGGCGGATGGTAAAGTAGTGAGATGAACCCATACGAATATAAACCTTCGCACGAACGTTTTTTTGGCAATCGATTGGATGTGAAGAATTAACAGAATATGGTTGCACAAAAAGGGCAAAATGTGCAGAAATAAAAAATGATTTAAAGCCAAAAATTTCCTGCTTTTTCCTTTTGGGATTAGCAGGATTTTTTATACCTTTGCCTCCTGAAAGGAAGAGGTGAAAAACACCTTTTGACAAGACCATTTTCAGGAAAACGCGATTCACGAAACACGTATTACTGAATGGAGGAAAATGAAGCAACTACAGGCTTTTGGAAGCGGTGGGTGCACCATATCCTTGTGTATATATCAACTTTAAAAATATAGTAAAATGACTATCGATAATAACCTTTTGACGAATATTGAGCAGAAGACCGTGTGCTTGGAAAATACCCACTGTTTGCTCTCGCTGCATGCGGTGAGTTTGAGTTTGGCAGTTGATGCTTGCCGACTGACGAAAGTTTTTGAAATGACGTTGGAAAACTGGCAGCAATGTCTGCCTCTTGGCGAGGCTTGCGATGTGAACTTCCCATCGTGGGGCGCGAAGATTTGGGATATGATGAAGACGGTGAGGAAGGCTTACTACTTGAACAAGGTGGACGTGAACCTGTATGAGTATGAATCGGAATGCTTCGTTGACTTCAAGGAGGCGCAGCAGGGTGTGGCTTACGACAAGAGTTCGCAATCGTTGTTCCAGGACACGAAGGTGGAGGATATCCCCACCATCTTGATATGTGCGCTTCGCGACTTGAACGAGGTGCTGATGGAGATCTCGGAGTTTTTGAATTCGCCTACTGAGGAGTTGATTGAGGTTTCTTGGAGGCAATGGCAGGAGAACTACCGGAAGCACTATTTGAAGGCGTGCAAGAAGGATTATCAGAAGTGGAAGATCTCGTTTTCTTCGCGCACTTTGAAGAAGCATCTGGAGGACAAGAGGCGTGAGGCGTTGGAGGCGTTCAGGCAGCAGTTCCTGAACGACGACGAGTTTGAGCAGGTGTTCGATTCGGAACAGATGTCGTTGGACATCGACGGTTTGTCGCGCTTCCTGTTCACTCACACCGATAGGTTCGGTGTTTCGTATATCGACGAGATGCGCCCGTTTTTCAGCCAAGAGTTGGTGGCGTTGTTCACCTTCGTTGAGCTGTGGACGATGATTGGCAACGATCTGCAGCCGTCGAAGAAGCGCAAGGAGAAGGCTTCGCCCCAAGAGGACGAGTTGGAGACGAAGGTGTTCGCTCTGTTGGCGAAACTGAACGATGTGGTTTCGGAGGAGTGGACGCAGCAGATAACGCCGCTCTGGAAGCATATCTTCAAGGAGTTCCGCAAAGAGATTGCGCAGGCAGGTGTGCGCGAGAAGTTCAAGGAGTTTAGCAAGAAGACGCTCTACTGCATTGTGGGTTATCTGAAAAAGAGGAACGTATATCGTTCGGATGAAACCTTTGCAAATGTGACCAAGATGCTGGAGGGTGAGAACAACGGAATGAGGAAATACATCAACAACGGTCTTCTGGAATTGGAAGAGTCGCTTCGCCAAAGGGTGAAGGAATTCGTAGATAAAACAATTTTAGCTTGTAGTGCAAGCTAAAATTGTAGGAGTTAAAGGGAGTTAGAAGGAGTTAACAGGCGAAGCCTGTGGAGTTAACGGACAATAGCCTTGGGTAATCCCAAAAATGGAGCGGGAGGCTCCACGTTCGTGGTACACCCCCCGCATGTTAAGAAACCATTCTCATGTTTCTTCTTTGCAAAGATAAGTTGAGTATTTGAAACATGCAAGTAAATTAAGAACATTTAATAAAAAAAGGCCAAGCGGTAAATAGTTCAGATAGTTGGCGAGATAGTTGCGTGATAGTTAGAAAGATTAACTATCACGCTTTTTTTATTTTATTGATTTTCAACGTGTTCGTTAAGTGATAGTATCTTTGGTTTTTATCATTTGCGAACACTTTTTTATCATACTACCTTTGCAATGTCAATCGAGGAAAACTCGAAGTGAAGAGTGAAGAATGAAGAGTGAAGAATCAAATAAGGAGTGCAGATTTTAATCTTAACAACTTATAAACTCATAAACTAACAAACTTATTTTACAAAGATGCAAGAAAGGATTTTAAGAGTGGTACGTCAGGGAGAAGCATTCCCAGTACCAAGCCAGAAGGCAGAGTCGGGACAGATTCAGAAGTGCAACATCGTGCTTCAGGAGATGGGCGGCTCGAAGTTCGAAAACGAGTTTGTGTGCTCCATGCTGGGCAACCTAGCGGGGTGCAGGTTCTACGAAGGAGATGTGGTGGTGGCCACGCTTCGTTTCTCTACGCACGAGTATCAAGGGCAGGTATTTCAGGAAATACTTTGCACGGACCTAGTAAAATTAAAAAATTAAAGAATGAAAAAATTAAAAAAGACACCCCTCGGGCACTGAGAAGACGGAGTGCACAGAGGCTAATGGCGAAGCAATTTTATAATTCTATAATTTTATAACTTTTAAATTTTTTACTAACCCTGAGTTGAAGCCGAGAGGATCAATTGAGCACCGCAAGCGGTGTAGGCGCCTTTCTCAAAGACTTCTCTCGCAAAACAACGAAGGTAAAATGAAACAACAAAATTTCAAGAAAGATTTACTGGTACAGAACGTACTGGACGCGAGTGTGAATTTTCAGGCAAACGGCAACATTTTGGTGATGCCTTGTCCCTGGGAGAGTGACAAACAAGTGACAAATGGTGAGCGCGTACACTACAAGGGTGGCATTGAGGTGGATGCTGATGGTCGCACAAGGGTGAAGCGCTACAACGAGGGAACTGGCCCCAAGCACGATGTGCTCTACGAGACTCCTCACGGAGCGGTGAAGGCGACTCGTCCGTGGTTTCGCAAGACAAGTTGCGGACGCCACAAAGCGGGTGAACGGATGCTGGGCAGAGAGCAAGTGTACTTCATGTTCAAGTTCCCGAAGAAGTACGGAAGGGATCTCATTATGTCGCTCTTTCAGGAGGAAGCCGACAAAGTTTTGTCTTACTTGAATACACGGGAGGAGGAAACAATATGGTAAAAAGATTGATTGCACTGAACACGAAGCATTTCGCCGACAAACAGAAGAATAATCGGGGATATGCCGAGACTCAAACTGGGGAGCAGCTGGACGAGCTGCTCCGCCAGGAGTGGCTCCGTCGCGATGTGGCTGACATTCGTGCCGGACAGGAGGAGAAGAAGGATTGGCTGCCATTCATCTGCCCTCACTACACGGCGTTCAAGGACAACCATCGGGCACAGGACTGCATCATTCCCGAGGCGTTCACCTTCATGACGTGTGTGGATATTGACAACCCAAAATTGGTAAGGAGGGCTTTCGAGAAGGCGTTGGAGGTGAACAAGGATGAGCTGTCGGAGTGGCACGACATGGTGCTGCGTGAGGCTTATTCGGCTCGTGGCAAAGGCCACATCTACATACGCATTCCGAAAGGTATGACCATCGAAGAGGCGCAACGTGCTTTCTGCGAGGAGATCGGTTTTGCGGAAGAGGAAGGGCTGCTTGACGCTTCGTGCTGGACTCCTGAAAGATATATCTATGTGACGGGTATCGACCAAGAGATTTTCCGCTCGGAGCATTGGCTGGAACCCATCGAGGGCGATGAGTTGGAGGAGCGCCGAGAGGCTTATCTGATGAGAGGGTTGGATGTGGACGGAAGGAAACTTGCAGCCCCCTCCAACCTCCCCCAGAAGGGTGAGGCTACCGAAGGGAGCGAGGAGATTGAGGCGGATGCGCGTACGCTTTACATTTTCGATGCTTGCATGAAGGAGGCTGAGCTGACGCCCGATGTGCTCATCGTGGAAGGTCACCGGCACGAGGCCTTGAAAAGCATTCTCTCTATGGGGGCCACCCAGCTGTTGAAGAAACCTGAGCTGATGGGTGTGTTGAAGGTGCGCATGGCGCAGAACTGGCAAGACAAGAACATTCAGCAGTTGGTGGACGATTTCTATTCAAAATACTATGACCCGAATCAGAAGATGTCGCAGTTCCAAAGGAAGGTGTTGGCAAAGAGCCTACGCTTAAGTGAAGAACGAAGAATGAAGAATGAAGAATCTGGTGAGGCTAATGCAAAGGAGGGCTTGAGAGGGGCTCCTGAGATGCCTAAAAAGCTGCCGAAGGTGGTGCAGATACTCACTTCGAAGACTCCCGACATCTATAAGCCTGCTGTTGCCCATGCCATCTTTCCGCCGCTGGGCGCACATCTGTGGAAGGTACGCTTCCCGTATATCGACAACGTGATGCACGAGGCAACATTCATGAACGTGCTGATGGCCGGAACGGGCGCTGGTAAAGATTGTATCTCGCAACCCATCAACCACATCATGGCCGACATCCGCAAGCGTGATGCCGAGAACCTGAAACGTGAGGCCGACTGGAAGAGGGAAGTGAATTCGAAGGGCTCGAATAAGGACAAGAGGCAAAGACCTGAAGGGCTTGTGATTCAGGAGGTTGACCCCGACATGACCAACCCTGCCTTCGTGATGCGTATGGCTGAGGCCGACGAGCATTTCCTCTATACGAAGATGAACGAGATAGACCAGTTTGACGCACTTCGTGGTTCGGCTCGTGGCTCGCAGCAGTTCCAGATCATGTGCCTGGCCTTCGACCCCGACAACCGTTACGGACAGACGCGTGTGGGTACGCAGTCGGTCACAGAAAAGGTCTGCATCCGATTCAATTGGAATGCCGCCACAACCATCCAAAAAGGACAGCGCTATTTTCGCAATGTCTTGACCGATGGTCCCATCTCGCGCATCAACTTCTGCACCATCCCAGAGCGGGAAATCGGAGCCGACATGCCCGTCTATGGCACTTACGATGCGGCTTTCGACGAAGAGTTGAGACCCTTCATTGACCGCCTCTGCCGTGCCGCTGGAGTGATAGACTGTCCGCAGGCGTTCAGCCTGGCCAAACGGCTGAAGGATGAGTGTGCCGAGTTTGCACGTCTCTCGCAATCGAGGGTTTATGAGAACCTGTCGTTCCGAGCCAACGTCATCGCCTACTTGAAGGCCTGTGTGCTCTACATCTGCAACGACTACAAGTGGAGTCGCGAGATTGAAGAGTTTGTTCGCTGGAGCCTTCAGTATGACATGTATTGCAAGATGGCTTTCTTCGGTGAGGCCATCGAGAATGCCAACCGAAGTGCTGATGAGCAAGCAGGACGCCGTGGTCCGCGTAATCTGCTAGAACTTCTGCCCGACGAGTTTACCACGCACGATGCAGAACTCATCCGACAAGCCAATGGCATGGACACTCGCGGTACACGCAACATGCTCTCGCAGTGGGTGCATCGCGGTTATCTCTTACAGATGACAGTTGACAGTTTTTCGAAAGTAAAAACTACAAAGAAGAAGTAGAACTATGGAACTATTTTTGAAGCGCATTGCAAAATGCATGAACTACACGATAGGCAGGTTGGAAGTTCGCGAACAGGTGGACGATGAGTTTCTGGCGGGAACCAAGACCTCCTATCTCTGCGACACGCTCGAACCGCCTGTCCTCGAAATGAAGTCTTCTGTCTCTATGGAAGCCGTTCTGCGTTCACCAAAGAAGTGTGAGAGCCTAAAGCCGTTTGCGATTCCTGAAGGACGTTACGCGGTGGTGATCAGCTACTCGCCGAAGTTCAAACAATGGTTGCCGATATTACTCGGCGTGCCTATGTTCAAGGGCATCAGGATTCACGCTGGAAACACGGTGCAAGACACTGCTGGCTGCATCCTCGTGGGGAAGAACAAAGCAAAGGGCAAGGTGTTCGAATCCCGCCTTTGGCTGAATAGGTTGAAGGAAAAGATTGTGGAAGCGAAGGAAAAGGGGGAGGCGGTATGGCTCTCCATAATTCACAATTGACAATTGACAATTTATTTGAAAATTGGGCTAATGTCCTATTAGACATTCCCGAACTACGTTCGCCTACCCGTAGCCTTTCCCCTAGCGGGCGAAGACCGCGATAACTCCTTTTAACTCCCTATTAACTCCTACATAAAAGGGCCATCAGCGATGGTCCTTTTATGTTTGAGGCATTTTCCTTTTATTCCTCCAACGGCTTGCTCAGATATCCTTGCATCGATTTCATGAAGCTGAAGGAGGACTCCGTGCCGTCGATGTCGTCGAAGAACCGGATGATGTCGTGCACTCGCCAGTCGGCGTCGTCGCGGCAGAAGAGGAACTTCATGTGGACGGTCTGAATGGAGCTATGAAGAACGAAGTCGACCAACGCCCTACCCTTCGCCACGTCCAACTGCTCGAACTGGATGTCGCGGGCCTCCAGGTCGTCGGGGTTGGAATCCTGCATCATGGTCCAATAGTCGTCGTTGAAGAATCCGATTTCCTCCAACTGGGCGTCCTTCGCATTGACGGCATCCACCGTGTCGCGCCAGACATGACAGGCAAAACGCCCGTCGATGTCGCCTTCGTTCTTGGATGCGGCGGCATAGAGTTTGTTGATGATGCCGACTATCTCGGCCTTCGCCTTGAGGGCGGTCGAGTCGGTCGCAACAGAAGCGGTCGCGGCAGTGTCGGCAACGGCGGTTTCCACTTTCTCTTCTTGTGGTTTCTGGCCTCCGCAGGCTGACAGCATCAGCAGCAGGGCGGTAATGAACAAGGGGGTCTTTTTCATAACTACGTGGTTCTTTAATTCATCATTCTTCGTTGCAAAAGTAACTAATTATCGTGACAAATATTGCGTTTGTCCCATTTTTTTTGTAATTTTGTGCCATATCAAACTATCATCGTATATGAAGAAGGTTTATAAGGCTCACATCCTCTTTACAAAGGAGAAAGACCATTTTGAGGTGGTGGAAAACGGCTATATCGCCGTGGGTGCCGACGGGCGCGTGGAGAAGGTGATGGCTGAAAGGCCACGGACGGGCTATGAGGACGCTGAGTTCGTGGATTTCGGCAACTGTCTGCTCATTCCAGCCATGAACGACATGCATGTGCATGCACCTCAGGTGCATAACCAAGGTGTGGCGATGGATTTGCAACTGTTGCCGTGGTTGGAGAACTACACGTTCCCTGAGGAGGCGAAGTATGCCGACATTCATTATGCAGAGCGCATGTACCGCCGTTTCCTGCATACACAGTGGCTCTTCGGAACCATGCGTAGTTGCGTCTTCGGAACCATACACACCGAGAGCACCCGTCTGCTGATGAAACTGTATCAGGAGGCCGGCATGGGCGCGCTGGTGGGCAAGGTGGCCATGAACCGCCACTGTCCTGACAATCTCTCTGAAGACGTGGAGGCGGCCATAGAGGGCAACGAACGGCTGATAGCCGAGTTCAACCAGCCCGATGCGTTGGTGCGTCCCATCATCACGCCACGCTTCGTTCCGTCGTGTACACCCGAGTTGCTGAAGGCTTGTGGCGAACTGGCAATAAAATATCAGTTGCCCGTACAGTCGCATCTGTCGGAGAACACGTCGGAGATTGAATGGGTGAAGGATTTGGAAAAGGAGAGCACCTGCTATGGCGATGCTTATAATCGCTATGGACTCTTCGGACAAACACCAACCATCATGGCCCACTGCGTGTGGACATCGGGCGAAGAACTTGAAATGATGAAACGCAACGGGGTGATGGTCGCCCACTGTCCTACTTCCAACTTCAACCTGTCGTCGGGCATGGCTCCCGTACGCACATTCCTCAACGAGGGATTGCACGTGGGACTCGGCAGCGACATCAGCGGTGGCCACGACCTGAACATGTTCCGCATGTTGACTTATGCCATTCAGGTGAGCAAGATGCACTACGAACTTGATCATAGCAAGGGCTTCCTGACCCTGCCCGAAGTGTTCTGGATAGCCACCAAGTCGGCAGGAAGCTTCTTCGGAAAGGTCGGCAGTTTCGAGCCCGGCTACGATTTCGATGCACTGGTCATCAATGATGAAGTACTGCACCCCGATGAATACTCCCTGCTCCACCGTCTGGAGCGATACATCTACGTGGGCGACGACCGCCAAATCGCTCACCGCTTCTGCCGTGGAAAGGAAATCATGGAGCCGTGAGGAGAGAGGAAATTCTTTTGCTCCCACTCAAGCAAGCTTGGTGGAGCACAAAAAAAACTGGTTGAGAAAACTCAACCAGTCTAAATGCTTTGCGGAGAGAGAGGGATTCGAACCCCCGGTGCCTCTCAGCACGACGGTTTTCAAGACCGTTGTAATCGACCACTCTACCATCTCTCCAGTGTTCGTTGCTTGAAAAGCGAGTGCAAAGGTAGTATAAAAAATGAAGAATGAAGAATGAAGGGGGAAGAATTACGACTGAATTAATCAAAATTAACACTATGCAAATAT
Organism: Prevotella sp.; assembly: GCA_017557405.1. Taxonomy (GTDB): domain Bacteria; phylum Bacteroidota; class Bacteroidia; order Bacteroidales; family Bacteroidaceae; genus Prevotella. Next base: position 34,274 of record JAFYYV010000043.1, on the reverse strand, counting down.
GAATTCTTCATTTCTCATTCTTCTTACTTCAGTAAAAAACCGTACCTTTGCAGCATGGTTTACCCAGTCAATTTCGAAACGAAGATAGGATTTACTGACATCCGCCGCTTGTTGAGAGGCAATTGCCTGTCAACTTTGGGCAGCGAGATGGTGGACGACATTGCGTTTTCAAACGATGCCGACACGATTAACGAGTGGATGGAGCAAATCAAGGAGTTTCGAAGATTGCAAGAGGAAGACGAGGATTTCCCACTTCAATATTTCTTCGACGTGCGCACGTCGCTTGCAAGAATCCGACTGGAGAACACACATCTAGAAGAAAACGAGTTGTTCGACCTGAAACGCTCTCTGGAGACCATCCACGACATTGTGAAGTTCGTGAACCGCACGGAGGATGGAGGGAAGAAGTACGAGGCAAGAGGTGAAAAACCGCAACCTCTCTACCCTGCCCTGCACCGACTGGCTGACGGAGTGGTGACATTCCCGTTGCTCATCCAACGCATCGACCAACTGCTCGACAAGTTCGGACGCATGCGCGACAATGCATCACCTGACTTGCTTCGCATACGCCAAGAACTCGCTCGAACAGAAGGGAGCATCTCACGGACGTTGTATGGAATCCTGCGTTCGGCACAGAGTGATGGACTGGTGGACAAAGACGTGGCTCCCACCATGCGTGATGGTCGCCTTGTCATCCCCGTGGCTCCGAGTCTGAAACGCAAGATGAAAGGCATCGTCCACGATGAGTCAGCATCAGGGCGCACGGTGTATATCGAGCCCGCAGAGGTCGTGGAAGCCAATAACCGCATTCGCGAGCTCGAAGCCGATGAACGACGTGAAATCATCCGCATACTGACCGACTTCACCAAGCAAGTGCGCCCACACGTCAGCGAAATCCTTGACTCCTACAAATTCCTAGCCAACATCGACCTGATTCGTGCCAAAGCCGAGCTGGCCGTACAGTTCCAAGCCATCGAGCCGCATGTGGAACAAAAGGCGCATATCGACTGGATTCGCGCTATTCATCCCTTGTTGCAGATGTCGCTTGAGAAGCAAGGCAAGCAAGTTGTTCCGCTCGACATCATGCTGACCCGTGAAAAGCGCATCCTCATCATTTCAGGACCTAACGCCGGCGGCAAGTCAGTTTGCCTGAAGACGGCAGGCCTGTTGCAATACATGCTGCAATGCGGACTGTCCATCCCTGTCAGCGAACGCTCGCAGACGGGTGTCTTCCAGAATATCATGATTGACATTGGCGATGAGCAAAGCATTGAGAACGACCTCTCCACCTATTCGAGCCACCTGCTGAACATGAAGCAGATGATGAAGAAGGCCGACGAGGAGACGTTGCTGCTCATCGATGAGTTTGGCAGTGGAACAGAACCTACCATTGGAGGGGCTATTGCCGAGGCTGTGTTGAACCAATTCTGGAAGAAGAAGGCCTTTGGAATCATCACCACGCACTATCAGAACCTGAAGCATTTTGCCGACGACCACGAAGGAATCGTCAACGGCGCCATGCTCTACGATCGCCACGAGATGCAAGCCCTGTTCCAGCTCAGCATCGGACAGCCAGGCTCGTCGTTCGCCATCGAGATTGCACGAAAAACGGGCATTCCCGAAGAGGTCATCAACGACGCCAGCGAGATAGTGGGAAGCGACTACATACAAAGCGACAAATACCTGCAAGACATCGTGCGCGACAAACGATATTGGGAGAACAAGCGCCAAACCATCCACCAGCGCGAGAAAGACATGGAGCGCACTATCGCCCGCTACGAAACCGACCTCACCGACATCGAGCAAAGCCGCAAGGAGATTCTGCGCAAGGCCAAGGAGGAGGCTGAGGAGCTGTTGCGCGAGAGCAACAAACGGATAGAGAACGCCATTCGTGAGATTCGCGAGAATCAGGCTCAGAAGGAGGAGACCCGACTGATTCGCCAGGAACTGGAGGCTTTCAGAGCAGACCTCCACGATATCGACACACGTGCCGAAGACGAAAAGATTGCCAAGAAGATCGCGCAACTGCAAGCACGCAAGGAAAGGAAGGAGAAACGCAAGAAGGAGAAGGCCGAGAACAACCAACAGCCATCACCCAATACCCAAAATTCTTCCCCCAACGGGGGGGACAGAGGGGGGCTCACCCCCGCCATCAGCGTCGGTTCCACCGTTCGCATCAAAGGACTGCAATCAGTGGGAACGGTTGAAAGCATCGAAGGGAAAATGGCATCGGTCATCTTCGGTGGTATGCGCACGAAAATGCGCGTGGAACGTTTGGAACCTGCCGATGACAGCAAACCCGTGGAGAAACATGCCAACCTGTCTGCCTACAACATCAGTCGCGAGACACGCGAGACCATCGATTCCCATCGACAGGGTTTCCACCAAGACCTCGACGTGCGAGGCATGCGGGGTGACGAAGCCTTGAATGCAGTCACCTATTTCATCGACGACGCCATTCTAGTAGGCATGTCGCGTGTGCGCATTCTTCACGGAAAGGGCAACGGTATCCTGCGCCAACTCATCCGTCAATATCTCTCTACCGTGCCCAATGTAACCCACTACGCCGACGAACACGTGCAGTTCGGTGGCGCAGGCATCACGGTGGTGGATCTATAAGTACACTCTTGTTCGCTATACGAAAAGCCCATCAGCCAGAAAGGTTGGTGGGCTTTGTTAATCATCACTATTGTGGAGTTTAGGCTAAAAACAGTTTTGTCAGAACTCAATCGTATTGAGCGACTTGTCCACAATCATTCCCTTCATACCCACTTGTTTCAACGAAAGCTTGCGTTGTGCCTTGAAATGCAAGCGGAAGAGGACTGCGTCATCCGCCAACACATGTTGGTTGCCGATGTTAGCGAACGTGGGATAGAGCACCTTCTCACCATTCGAGTGCAGGCGGTCGTTGGTGAGGTTGCGCATTTCCTTCACTGCTACAGGCTCGACGCTCACAAACTTCATGTCGGCCTCCTTGTAAGGCAAGATGAAACTGAGGGCGTTGATGGCTTGCATCTGCCGCCCACTGACTGTGATGACAATGTCATCGCCTGCGTTATAGGCCGCCTTGTCGGGTTCGGCTGTGATGATACCTGCCAACGTGCCACGATTTCCACCATATATTCCTCCATCGAGCTTTGTCGCAACATGCGAGATGTCGTATGCATCGATGATGCCATTGTGGTTGAGGTCGCCCTTCGAGATGTAGCCTTCGAAATCGCCATCGCCCTGCCTCACGCCAGTGTAGTTCATGTAGGATGTCATGTCGTTCTCATCGATTTTCCCGTCTTCGTTGATGTCGCCAGGAATGGTGTATTTCGTACCAGGCTTGTAGAAGGCGTAGAACTCGGCTCCCGACCCGAAGTTGCCCACTGCCTTACTCACATTGAGGCGCACGAAGCGATACTGCGTTGTCTGGTGGTTCGCCAAATCGATTTCCTTCGGTCGATTGTCGCGTGTCCAATTGAAATGCTCGGGCGTCGTCCAGGTCTTGCCATCTATGCTCAGGGAGTAATCTCCTTCGAGAATAGTTCCATTGCCCGCATTCTGTCGAGGCACATACTGCAAGCGGTCGAGTGTCGCAATGGCATTGAGGTCGATGGTCAACGTGAACGGCACAGCCTGCTTCTGGTAATCCGTATGCCAGATGTCGCCACCTTCTGCAAAGTCGAACAGACGTTCCAAACCGAAGCCTTCCTGCTCGTTGACCGAGCACGTAGCGGAAAGACCATGCAAGGCGAACTCAAACGGATCGGCAGATGTTCTCATCGAAATGGTCGTCCAAGGTGTCTGCTTGCTTTCGTTCACCGCACGCACCTGGAACTCATAGTCCATCTCTGGACTCAACTGGTCGAAGAGCAGATGAGTGTCGCGGATGGTAGAATAGTTCATGCCTTCGAACTTGACTTCATAATAATCGGCACCATCGACCGGCAACCATGCTGGAGTGAGGGTGTAGGCTGAAGATTTCCCGTCAGCAGCCATCACGTTCACGTTCCATTCGCCCTTCTCCTGTCGGACTTTCCAATCATTCCCTTCAATAGGCACGAAGCCGTCAATCACCAACTCCACCTTGTCTTCGTTGATGTCGATAGCTGGCACCTCCACAACCAATTGCGGATTCTTCTTCACACTCAGTTTCGCCATCTCACTGCCAGGCGTGGAGAATCGATTGAGTTCGGGCGAGGGGTTATAATCGACATTCGAAACATGTTTCTTTCCGTTCACCTTCACCGTGACCGACTTCGGTTGCTTCGCCAAGTTCACTACAAAACGGGTGGTCTTGATGTCGCTCGTCCTTTGCATACCACTCGACAAAACAGCAGGCCAAACCGTCACGTGAGCCTTTCCCTTCTCCACATATTGCTCCACGCAGGTGGTCGATTCATCGCTCTTGTCAGTCACGCCGTCGTCGTCAAATACGTCTATGCTCGTCAGCATCGCTGATGGATAGACCTCGAAGATGCGAAGTTTGGAGTCTATCTGCGACGGATTGTTGTTCGGATTGTTCATCGGGATGATGGCACCCTCTTTCACGAAGACAGGAATCTTCCACAACGGACACGCGAACGAATTAATGATTCGGCCACCTTCGTATGCGTCGCCCGTGAAATAGTCGTACCACACGCTACCACCTGGCAGATAGATGCCGTTGCGCACATCTCCTGCCTCGTAGATGGGAGCCACAAGGAACCAGGGGCCATACATGAACTGATATTGCGTGCGCTTGCCATAGAGGAAATGGTACAACTCGGAATCATTGGAACCGTCTTCCTCAAGGAACATGGCGCGAATCAACGGTTTTCCATTAACGGCCTCGTGGGCGAACGTGTAGGTATAAGGCAGCAACATCGACTTCCACTTCAGATAACTTCGGTTGATGCTTGTGGCAGGTTCGCCCAACGCCTGTGGATACTTGGGATTGCTCCCCCACCCGTCCATGTTCATTTGTATGGACGTGAAGGTCTTCCATTGGTATTCGCGGACGTTCACCTCCATGTTGCGACCGCCGAAGATTCCATCCACATCGCTCGTAATGTTCGGCATACCCGAAAGTCCCGCTCCGATGTAGGTGGGGATGTGGAAGCGGATGTACTCCCATTCGCCACCCGTCTGGTCGCCCGTCCAGATGCCCGCATAGCGCTGGGTGCCTGCCCATCCATCGACCGAGATGACGAACGGACGTGCCTGGTTGCCATAATAGGGCATGATTTGAGCCACATCGGCAATACCGTTCAATCCGAACGAATAGCCAGCTCCCACCCATGCCACATCGGTCTTCAACACGCGCACACCCGCGTCGCGCACCTCTTTCACAATGTCGCGCTGCAACAAAGCACTCACCCCTTCCACTGGATGAAGGTTTGACTGTGTCCAGAGGCCTATCTCAACGCCTTTGCTACGTGCATAGTCGCCAAACGCCTTGAGGTTTTCAATATTGCCATCGAGTGTCTCTGTCTGTCCATATCCGGCTCCATAACCATCGTTGGGGAGCACCCATCCTAATGGCATGTCGGCTGCGGCATAACGGTCGACAACAGCTCGAGCTGAGAACTGATAGGAAGCCCCCTCCTGTCCTCCCCCCGTAGGGGAGGATCCATTGAGGGTTTCGCGGATTCCTTCTTCCACAGGTTTCTGGCTTTCCACATAGTATTTGCCATCCTCGAAGAGAATGCCACGATCTTTGTCGTTAGTCTCTTTCCAATAGTCGCGATTGTAGGCATTGAGATGACCTTCATAGAAAGCGAACTTCGGCAATAGGACAGGATGTCCTGTGAGTTGAAAATAGTCGTTCAGCAAGGCCACAGGGGTGTTGTCGAACATGAAGAACACGTCCAGATAGTCGTCATCGTGGTGAATGAGCGTTTCCTTTCCCGTGAAATCATAACAGCCTGGCTTGAACGTATGACACAACACGCCATAACCCGCATTTGACCAGAAGAAGGGTGCGGGTGAGCAAACTCCACCATCCGTCCACGAATTGGTGTTGACAATGTCTATCTTCTGACCACGATGCGAAAAACGACCATTCTGCACGCCTCCACCAAAGAAATATTCATCGGGGCGCATCGACAAATGTAGGTCGTAGCCATTTTTATTGAATTCCACAGGAGCCGTCTGCGACACAACAGCACCTCCATACCCAATGGTAAACAACCCAGTCGTCTTATTGATTCTCACGAAAGGCCCCACCGCAGACGATATTTCCTTTGGCTGTGTTGTCACGATGAAATCATCATTCAAATTCGACACATACACGTTCACCTCCCTGCGAGCATCCTTGACCAAAATCTCTGCGGGAGGCGTGGCTTCAGGATTGCGCAAAATGCCACCTGCATCATCGCGGAACAAACGGAAAATATTAGGACCATAGAAGTCGATGGTCATCGTCTTCCCGTCATCGTAAACCACTTCCACCGCCGTCTTGTTCAAACGACGCAGTTCCTTCACTCCATGCCCATCTTGCGCCAAGCACATCAAAGGCATTCCTATCAACAAACACAATAAAAGTCGCATCTTCCGCATGGTCATTGTTTTTCAGGTTTGAGGATTACAATTATTTGTGTACAAATATATAAAAAAAAGAATAAACATACAAATTATTCAATTTATTTTATATCTTTGCACTCAAACAAAAGGCTTAAAGAGCTTAAAGGGAAATAAAAAATCAAACAATCATGAACAAGCATAACCTAACAACCTGCCTCTTTCTATCATTTTTCATTTTTCATTTTTCATTTAGCGAAGCACAACCCATCGCTTTGTGCCAACCACTCGAAGGTTTCGCATACGGTGATGCCACAGCACCTACTGGCGATGAATGGCAGTCGCCCGAACAACTGGGATACAACAAACTGCAGCCACGGGCATGGTTTGTGTCGTTTGCCACGATAGAAGAAGCCCGACATCTGCTGCCCGAATTCAGCAGTCGGCGCATGTCGCTCGATGGAACATGGAAATTCCATTTCGCCAAGAATCCCGATGAACGACCGGCCGACTTCTTCAAACAAGACTTTGATTGTTCAGCATGGGACGACATACCCGTTCCTTCCAACTGGAATATTGTTGGCATCGCACAAGGGAAATGGAACGAGGAAAAAGGGCAATGGCAAGGAAAATACGGTGTTCCCATCTACGTGAACCAACCTGTCATCTTCTACCATCAAGTGCAGAAAGATGACTGGCGAAATGGTGTGATGCGAGAGCCACCGAAGAACTGGACCACCTACGAATTCCGCAACGAAGTGGGCTCCTATCGTCGCACCTTTACCATTCCGAAAGCGTGGAAAGGACAAGAACTGTTCGTGGAATTCGATGGTGTCGATTCGTTCTTCTATCTCTGGGTGAACGGACATTATGTGGGATTCTCCAAGAACTCGCGTGATGCCGCCCGCTTCGACATTACAAAATACGCCCAAGTGGGTGAAAACTCCATCTGTGTGGAGGTCTATCGCAACAGCGATGGTTCTTTTCTCGAAGCCCAAGACATGTTCCGCTTGCCTGGCATCTTCCGCTCTGTCAGCATCTATGCCACTCCCAAGGTGCATTTTAAAGATCTACGCGTCGATGCAAGATGGAATGAAGGAACGGGCGCAAATTCTCCAAGTGGCCACATCAGTGTCGAGAGTTCCATCGAAGACCTGAGTGGAAAGAATGCAAAAGGCTATAAGGTAGAATACCTTTTGTACGCCAACGAACTCTATTCTGACAAAAACGAATTAATCACCTCACTCTCATCAAATACCTCATCTCTCTCTGCCCCATTGAAACCTTGGGCTGCTGAAGAGCCGAATCTCTACACTCTTGTTGCCGTGCTGAAAGACAAGAAAGGACGTGTCACCGAGGCCATAGCCTCACAAGTGGGACTCCGGACTGTCGAAATCAAGGACGTCAAGGCTGAGGACGACGAGTTCCATTTGGCTGGCCGCTATTTCCATGTCAATGGGAAACCCCTCAAACTGAAGGGTGTGAACCGACATGAGACCAATCCTGAGCGAGGTCATGCCATCACACGAGAACAGATGGAAGAAGAGGTAAAAATGATGAAACGTGCCAACATCAATCACGTACGTACTTCACACTACTCCAACGACCCGTATTTCTATTACCTCTGCAACAAATACGGTATCTATCTCGAAGCCGAAGCAAACGTAGAAAGCCACGAATACTACTATGGCGAAGCATCCCTTTCGCATCCCAAGGAGTGGCGCGCCGCACATATCGCACGAATGATGGAACTGGCCCACTCACGTGTCAACGACCCCTCTATTGTCATCTGGAGTCTTGGCAACGAGGCAGGACCTGGCGACAACTTCAAAGCCTCTTACGAAGCCGTGAAAGCTTTCGATTCGACACGTCCCGTGCAATATGAGCGCAACAACAACATCGTCGATATGGGTAGCAACCAATACCCATCCGTCAATTGGGTGCGGCAAGCCGTGCAAGGGAAAATGGGCATCAAATATCCCTTCCACATCTCTGAATACGCCCACTCTATGGGTAATGCCGTGGGAAATCTGAAAGACTATTGGGAAGCCATTGAATCGACGAACTTCTTCTGTGGCGGCGCCATTTGGGATTGGATAGACCAGTCGATGTACAACTACACGAAGGATGGGAAACGATATCTGGCCTATGGTGGTGATTTCGGTGACACACCCAACGATGGCCAATTCGTCATGAACGGCATCATCTTTGGGGACTTGGAACCCAAACCACAGTATTACGAGGTGAAGAAAGTCTATCAATATATCGGCATCAATTGGGCTGATTCCTTGTCAGCCACCATCGATATCTTCAACAAAAACTACTATGCTGATGACCTCAGCGACTACGACTGCCACTATTGTCTGCTGGCTGATGGTCAGCAAGTGCGTGAGGGAAGCATCAATATCGGCAGTGTGGCTCCGCGATCCCACAAGACAGTAGCGATTCCAAACCTAAGACTCCAAGAACTGAATGATGGTCGCGAGTACTTCCTCAACATCGAGTTCCGACTGAAGAATGACAAGCCTTGGGCCAAGGCTGGTTATATACAGGCCGATGAACAATTGCTGATCAAATCGGCAGCTGAGCGGCAGACTAAGAAGGTGGAGGGAAGTGTGAATGTCCAGGAAGAAAACGGAAAGATTCGAATTAGTGGAGAGGGTTTTGAGGTGCTATTTGATAATGCTGAAGGCTCTATCTATAGCCTCAGCTACAATGGAAGGGAACTCTTCCAAGACGGTTACGGACCTAAGCTAGATGCTTTCCGCGCATGGGTGAACAACGACAACTGGGCTTATCAGAATTGGTATGCAAACGGTTTGCACAACCTCAAGCACAAGGCCTTGCGCAAACAAATGATGAAGAATGCTGATGGAAATGTTTCCATCATCTATACCATCCAAAGTCAAGCACCTAACGGAGCACGACTCGAAGGTGGAGACCGCAATTGGAAACGTCTGACGGAACTCACTGACAAACCTTTCGGAGACAACGATTTCATGTTCACACAAGATATCGTCTATACCATCGCTCCCAATGGCGCCATACAAGTGGAAGCAGCCATCAACAGCAGCAATCCACAACTTGTGTTGCCACGACTGGGCTATGTCATGAAGACACCGACCAACATCGACAATTTCCAATATTACGGACGCGGGCCCATTGATAACTATCCCGACCGCAAGTCCTCGCAGCACATTGGAATCTATCAGAACAAGGTCGCCAAGGAGTTCCTGAACTTCCCGAAACCTCAAGACATGGCCAACCATCAGGACACGCGATGGTGTGCACTTACCAGCGACAACGGAACAGGGGCGCTCTTCGTGGCTCGCCAACCTATGTCTGTCAGTGTGATGCCGTGGTCAGCACAAGAACTAGCTATGGCCAACCACCCACATGAACTACCCGCCTCGACTGGTAATTGGCTCCATCTCGACATGGCTATCACTGGCCTCGGAGGCAACAGTTGTGGGCAAGGTGGCCCATTGGAGTACGACCGCATCAAAGTTGGGGCACACACCTTCAGCTTCACAATCATACCTGTTTCGAACCATGAATCCCCTTTGTCATTGGCCACTACTCTTCCTTCATTTAGCGATGCTCCCTCACCTCTCACTATCACACGAGATGTGGAGGGTATGGTCAGCATCACATCCACCAATAAAAAAGACATCGAGTATATGGTGATTCCCGCGAATGCAACGCCCAAACAAGCCAAGAATCCCAAACGCATGCAATATCAAGGCCCGTTCAATCTTCACGATGGTGGGCAGGTGATTGCATGGGAGAAAAAGGAGAAAACAATGACAATGGCTACATTCACTCAGACCTTCCCAAAGATAGAACGTGTGCCTGTGACCATTCTGTTTGCATCGAGCGTGGAAAGTGGAGAAGGAGATGCCGACCATTTGGTGGATGGGAATCCCAACACCTATTGGCATACTATGTGGAGCGTGACCGTAGCCAACTATCCGCATTGGGTAGACTTTGACTGCCAAACTGTCAAGAATATCAAAGGATTTACTTATCTGCCACGACAAGACAGCGGCAACGGAAACATACGCAACTATCGAATTCAAGTGAGTCAAGACGGCAAAACGTGGAGTCAACCCATCCACGAAGGACAGTTCGAAAACAACAGAAACGAGAAACGTGTGCTCTTTGACAAACCTGTCAAAGCTCGCTACTTACGCTTCACCGCACTCTCTTCGCAAGATGGACAGGACTTTGCAACTGGAGCCGAATTCTCTATTCTTGAGAACTAAGTGTAAGACTTCGAATAAAAGCGCCAACTATATAAAACAAATAAGTGCCATTTTAGATAGCTAAAATGACACTCTCGCTTTGTCAATCTATTGACCTCTTTTCACTTTAAAACGCTATTACCTATTGAGATCTAAATCAACAAAAGTGAATCTATATGCTTTTACGCTGCAAAATTACTCAGTTTTTATGAAGCGTCATGCATATTTCGTGTAAAAACAACACATTTTGTTTTGCAATCGATTGCACAAATCAATCTCGACACAAGACATCATTAGCTACCTTTCACACATCATTGTCTCACTTCCTGCACATCGGCATCGCCTGGCTTGAATATCAATCCCTCACAATGCTGGGCAGCGGCTTTGTAAGGTTTCAGTTGAATTCGGCTCCAATCGATTTTGCTTGTCGTCTGCGCCAGTGGAACATGAGGAATCAGACTACCATCGCGCACAAGGATAACGCAAGGAATCTTGTCGGCCTTGATGGTCTGCCACCCGCTATCGTAAACTTTTCCCGTCTGATAGTCAATCCATTTGGCACCTTTCCCTTTCGAAGAGGGCAGATAGACCATGCGCTCGTTGCCTGACTCCATGAGTGGAGCGACAAGTATCTGACTACCAAAGAGGTATTCATCTTCAACATACCATGCACCAGGGTCGTCGGGGAACTCGACAAAAATGGCACGAACCATCGGTAATCCGCGGTTGGAGCAGTCTTTCGCTTGTGCATAGACGTAAGGCATCAACCGATACTTCATTTCTGCACTTTGACGGAAAGCGTCGGTGAAACTCTTGCTGATGAGCCAAGGTTCGGTGGGAGGAGCACCATGAGCACGAGTGTGGCTGGAAAGGAATCCGAAGGGCAGCCAACGACGATAGATGTCTTCAGGCGAAGCTGTCACAAAACCTCCCATGTCGTGGCTCCAGAATGAGAATCCGCTCAAACCGAAGCTAAGTCCGCCTCGCAGGTCGCCCAACATACCGATGTCGTTGGTAGCAGCATCACCTCCCCAATGAAGCGGATAACGCTGGGAACCTGCCCAAGCTGAACGTGCCCAGATGACACCTTCCTGTGCATCGGAAGACTCACGAGCAGCGTTCTCTTTGGCGACAATCTCGAAGAGCGCCTTGTTGTAACGCAAAGGATAGAGGTTATGTTCATACAAACCTGTCTTTCCACTGGCATAGAGGCCATTGAAAGGAGCAGCCTCACCAAAGTCGCACTTGATGGCCGCCACACCTTGACGGATGAGTCCGGCTATCTTCTGTTGATACCAATCAACCGTCTTCGGGTTGGAGAGGTCAAGCACAGCATCCTCGTAGGGCATTCCTCCTTGTGCGTTCTTCACGTGCATCCCATTCTTCACAATTTCGTTGAAATAGCGATTCTTCGGCGTGAAATATGGCAACTGCCACAAACAGACATGGAATCCATCGTTCTTCATGTTACGCAACATGCCGACAGGATCAGGGAAACGATCGGTGGCGAACTGATAATCGCATTGCCAATCAGTACCAAACCATCCCGTGTCGAAATGAATGACATCAGAGGGAATCTTATGGGCACGTAACTGGCGGGCGATCTCCAACCCTTCCTCTTGTGAGAAATAGGTAATGCGGCTCATCCACGTACCAAAGGTCCACAACGGCAACATGGGACTTTTACCCGTGATATTGGTGTATTCGTTGAGGATGTCCTTGGGTTCGCCGAAGAAGATGAAGAAGTCAACAGCCTCATCAGCCATGAAAAGCCGTTGGGCACCGATATAGCTGGCTCCGAAGTCGCAAGTCACAGGAGCGCTGGTATGCATGAAGACGCCATAACCACGATTGGAGAAATAGAAAGGCACGGGCTTGTACATGCCATCGGTCTCAGGACCTTGCGGGTCAGTGACGTAGAGTTGCACTTTCTGCCCCACCTTATTAAGCGAGGTAAACGACTCACCACATCCATAGATGCGTTCGCCTGGAGAAAGCAGAAACACAGGATTCACGCTGCGAGAGTTATCGCTTCCACGTTTGATGAAATTGAACGGCAACAACTTTACTTGTGTTGAGTCGTTGTCGATGGTGTGTCGCGTCTGTGTAAGAATCTTCCCTTTGGAATCGCGCACGATGATGCGCCAAGGATATTGTTGGATTTCAATGGTACCATAAGGGCTAGTGTACTTGATAGCATTCTCACTCTGAGAACCACGCCACGAAGAACGGTCTGTAGGTGGAACTTGGGCGAACATCACATCGTCTTTTTCGTTGTCAGCAGGTTCAATAGGGGTGGTCAACATACGTATGCGAACGGTACGCGGAGTGACGAACTGAAGACTGATTTTCAGATTTGGGTCGTTGTCGTAGGCGGCATCGGGAAAGTCGAGCATCTGCATGCGAACAGGCCAATAACCATTCAAATTGAAGGCCTGACGGGGAGACAATCGATAACGTTTCCAATTGACAGTGCCCTGAGCTTTCTCCATATCAAACGAGGAGAGACTATCGGCAAGGAAGTATGTATGGGAGAGGTCAGAAAAGTCGCCACTCATGTCGCGCGGAGTATTCATGAGATACTGCACTCCTGCAGAGGTTTGTATCTGTGCGTGAGAAACTAAAGCGAACGCCATGAAGAGCACGCCCAAACTAAGTCTTTTCATAAGTCTATATAATGTAAGTATGAATTATTTGTTGACAATCTTGAGGTTTCCTGCCTGCAGTCCTGGACTTTGAGCTGTGACGAAGATGTTTCCAGGCTGGTGGGTGGATTTGATAACAAGGAGGCATTTACCAAAGAAGGTTTTCCGCTTGTTGTCCTTGAATCGTTCGAGCGAGGTTTGGCAACCATTGTCAACTCCTGCTATCTCAGCATGTCCTTTGACATCGAAATGAATCTGAAACTCAGCATTAGGGCAGAGGCGTTCGTATTGGTCGACAACCTCAACAGTAATGAATGCGAGACTTCGTCCGTTGGCTCGCATACCTGAGCGATCGGTGGTAAGTCGAATGTGATGGGGTGCAGAGGCAGTAGTGAGTCGTTGCTCTCGCACTTTGACTCCGTTTTGCCGTGCTTCCACCCGTGCTTCTCCAGGTTCGAACTTCACGCGCCATGAAACGTGATATTGATGGGAATCGGCTTTGCGTCGTACGCCTTGTGAGACTCCGTTGATGAAGAGCTCGACTTCATCAGCATTGTTGTAGTAGCACCAAAGGTCGATTTCCTGTCCTGGTATCCAATTCCAATGTGGGAAGAGATGGAGCACAGGTTTGTTGGTCCACTCGCTCTGATAGAGGTAGTAGGAGTCTTTGGGGAATCCTGCAAGATCAATGATGCCGAAGTAACTGGAGCGTGCGGGATAGCTGTAGGGAGTTGGCTCACCAAGATAGTCAAATCCTGTCCAGATAAACTGTCCGGCGCACCAAGGTGTATGCTTGACAACGTCCCATGTCTCTTCATGAGTACTACTCCACGGAGCGTGCATATTGTCATAGGCACTACACATGTAGGATGGGTCGGTGTAGGATCTATCCCATCGTTCGGGAGCAACATAAATCTTGTCGCTGGGCATGATGTAATTGCTGGTGGTTTGTAGTGCTGAGACGCTCTCAGTCATAAGGAAAGGCTTGCCGGGGAAGTTGGCAGGCACGTCTTTTATGTTCTGATGGTGATAGTTGAATCCGATAATATCGAGTGTGCCGCTCTTGAATAGGTGGTTGTTAGGACTTGGCTCGTTGCATCCTGCTGTGATGGGTCGGGTGGTATCGTATTTCCTAACGATTTCACAAAGATGCTTTGTGAGGAGAGAGTTGACGCTGAGAGAACCTTCCTTAGCCAATGTAGAGGCATCGTGTCCAGCATTGAGAATGAGGTTGGCCTGTTCAAGGGTGAGGGTGTCGGCCTCGGCAGAAGACCATTGTTCAAGAACTTCGTTGCCAATGGACCACATGAGAACACTCGGATGGTTTCGATCGCGAAGGACAAGGTCAGCAAGGTCGCGCTCATGCCATTTGTCGAAGAATCGAGCATAGTCATTGCGAGTCTTGCGGCGGCGCCACATGTCGAAACTCTCATCCATAACGATGAATCCCATCGTGTCGCACATGTTGAGGAGTTCAGGGGCAGGCGGATTGTGAGAGCATCGTATAGCATTGCAACCCATGTCTTTGAGCATCTTCAACTGTCGATGGAGGGCATCTTCATTGATAGCTGCACCAAGACAACCAAGGTCGTGATGGTTGCAAACTCCATTGATTTTCATATTCTTGCCATTAAGCCAGAATCCCGTCTGAGCATCAAACTTGAACGTGCGGAAACCTGTTGAGGAAACATAAGAGTCGATAACTTTGCTACCATCGAGAATCTCGGTCTTCAGCCAATAGATATATGGATGTTCGATACTCCACAATTGTGGGTTCTTGATTGTAATCTCCTGTTTGCAGAGAGTGGTCTTTGACTTGTCAATCTTCAGTTTTGTCTGCGCCGAAGCCTTCTCATAACCATCCATAGAATACAAAGTGGTAAGCACCGTGTACTTCTCAGAACTGCGCGAGTTGTTGTCAATCGAGATGTCTATCAACACTTTCGAACCTTCAGTACGCACATATGTACCCCAATGCGCAACGTGAATGGGACGCGTGCGGGTGAGCCATACGTGGCGATAGATGCCGCAACCGCTGTACCATCGCGAATTAGGTTGGTCGCTATTATCAACCTTCACCGCCACAACATTTTGGCCGCCAATATTCAAATAGGGCGTGATGTCGTATTCGAAGGAACTGTAACCATAAGGGCGCGTTCCTATTTCGTGGCCGTTGAGATAAACGGTAGAGTTCATATAGACACCATCGAACTCCAAGAAATAGCGGTCATCGCCAGTCGTGGAGGGGGTGACAGTAAAATGCTTCCGATACCATCCGATGCCTCCAGGAAGTGCTCCTCCGCCAGCGCCAGATGGATTGGAAACACTAAAGTCGCCCTCGATGGCCCAGTCGTGGGGAACATCGAGTTTACGCCAGTTGGAGTCGTCGAAAACAATTTGTGACATGTTTTTGTCATTGCCCAGATAGAAAAGCCAATCGCCATCGAACGAACGGCGCTCTCTTTGGGCGTTTGCTCCGATACAAGTTAGGAGCGTGAAGATTAGAATAAGCAGTTTTTTCATTGTGATTTCTAGAAAAGATGGGGATTATGGGAAAAATGGGAGTTTTATCGGATTATTTCTTCTTGCTACTCTCCCTGATTTTCAAAATCATTGGGACGATTTCGTGATAAACTTTCGGGTCACCATCGATGGCGCGGATGAGTAGTTCGCACACCTTCCTACCCTGTTCGTGCGCCTGATCCATGATGGCTGTGAGGCGAGGGGTGACGAAAGCCGCAGAGTCTCCATCAGTGAATCCGATGATCGATACATCTTGCGGAATGCGAAGATTGAGCGATTTGATGGCGTCAAAGGCCGCATAGGTGACAATATCGTTGAAGGCAAGAATGGCATCAGGGCGATCTTCGCGCTTCAACATGTTGATGGTGGCCGTTCGTGCGATGTCGAAGTCGATTTTGTTGCAAGCAACGAGGGTCCTGTCAATAGGAATCTTGAATTCGCGCAACGCCTCGAGATACCCGTGCTTTCTGCGGCGAACCATATCGAGGTGATTAGGACCTCCAATGAAGGCAATGCGTCGGCTACCTGTGTCAATGAGATGCTTCGTTGCTTCGTATGCGGCTTCATCGCCATTTGCAACAACATGAGAGAACTGATCGTTCAGACAGGTGCGAGCGAAGAACGCAAGAGGAATACCCATATCTGCAAGTTCTTGGAAATGCGTGTAATCAGTGGTATCTTGCGCGAGACTTGCGATGATGCCCGACACATGCATCGAGATGTAGTTGTCAACGGCACGCTTCTCCATCTCGTAGCTCTCATGCGTGTTGGAGCTGATCACGTAGTAGTCGTTCTCATTGGCATAACTCTCAATGCCGTCGAGCACAGCAGCAAAATAATGCGCCACCTGATTGGGAATGATGACTCCTATAATACGCGGTGCTTCCTTTCTCAGACTTTGCGCAAAAGGGTTCGGTCGATAGTTCAGTTGTTTGGCGAGATTTTTCACCTTCTGCCTCATCTCCTCGCCCACCTCGTGGCTGCCCCTGAGCGCACGCGAGACAGTTGCGATGCTGACGCCAAGCTGTTCAGCAAGGTCTTTAAGAGATGTCCGTCGTTTTTTCATGTTGATAAAGTTAGTTGTTGCAAAAGTAACAAAATAAGGTTAAAAGCGCAAACGTTTACGTGTTTTTTTTGTACTCAAAGGATGGATTTTTGCCATAAAGGTTTTAATTTTGCACTCAGAAAGGGAAATATATGATAACATGTACCTTATATTTCCAAAAAGAAAGAAACACTTGAAACTGAACATTGTTTTCATAGGGAAGGCAAATTGAAGAAAAACTAGAAGATTATAAGAAGAAGTAATGAATAGTTGATAATAAGTTAGTTAGAGAACAAGAAACAAACACCATGACTGTTGCGAAACACTCATGGGTTTTTTGTGCCTTTTCGTTTTTACGAGGGAGACAAGCTTATACATAGTTTTCTAAATAAATTTGGCTCTTATCTCTTTATTTTATATCTTTGCAACGTCCCTTCCATAACACGACTGAAAGGGAAGAAAAAACAAAACCAATAACCATCAAAAACCTAAAAAGATGAAGAAAGCATTATTCATGTTCATCGCAGCAGCCTTTGTGATGGCTTTTGCTGCATGTGAAAACAAGAAAGCCGCCCCTGCAGAAGGAGAAGGCTCAACAGAAGTGGTAGCCGAAGAGGCACAAGCAGAAGAATCGATGTCGCTGGCCGACATTGTTGCCAAAGCCAAGGCTGAAGGCGCAAACTGGAGCGTCGACGAGTGGAAGGATGTGATAAAACAGGCTTTTTTGGCTTATAAGCCGATGGCGGTTGCCACACACGAAATCATGAAGAAGATTGAGGAAGGAAACGCAGCCGATCTCGATATCGATGCCGAAGGCAAGAAGATCGATGAACAATTCCCCGACTTCGACAAGCTGATGCGTGAACTCAGCGAAGTCGCCTCTCAAACCGCCAACGGTAAGACTGTCGTGGACGATAATGAGTGGATTGACAAGACAAGGGAAGAGTTGGGCGTACCCAAAGACTAAAAAGTCATCAGCATCATATATTAATAAGGTATAGCATCTGCACATGTTTATGGGCAGAGCTGATTGGCTGTTGACCATCGAACAAAAAAGGAAAAGAAAAACCCTCAGAAAAAAGTGGGCGAAAAATTTGTTCGGAGCGAAATTTATTTGTACCTTTGCAGTCGCAACTGAAAGCTAGGGGCGTAGCCCAGTTGGTTTAGAGCGCTGCAGTCACATTGCAGAGGTCCCCGGTTCGAGCCCGGGCGTCCCTACGAAAGAGAGAAACCAGATGTTTGGTTTCTCTTTTTTTATTACGACTATCAAAGACCACAAATAGCGTTGTCAAAAGCCACAAATGAGGTGGTCAAAGCTATGGAATGACGCGGTCAAAGCTATGCTATGAGGGGCTTAGATGCCACCTCTGACAAGGCATTCGAATGTGCTCTAAAAACGATGCTTTATCATTCGAAAATGGTGGTTCTTGAGTCATTTTATGCTATTTTCGGCACAAACCATCACTTTTCAGCCACTTCCGAAAGGGCAATTTCGGGCGCAAAACCCATGCGTGTGACAATTGGGACAATTAGACACCCCTTTTTTGCGTGCCCCAATTTTGAGTTATTCGCGCATGGGACTGATTATCAACAAGTTACAATAATTAATTAATAATAATTAATAATAATTATATATATATTAACATATATATTATATGATATATATACATTTATATAGATATAGTTGTTGATTTGTAGGTTTATATCTCTATTTTCAGCTGTAGAAATTGCTACTTGAAAACAGCCTCATTCATGTTCAATGTTCAATCTTCAATGTTCAATGATTTGAAGCGTGTAAAAAACGACTGTCTAATTGTCCTAATTGTCACACAAGTGTCAAGGCAAAGCTGGAATCCAGTTGCTGGTTTGGTGGAAAACGTTTTCGAGAGTGATGTTTTGCGCCTCTTTCTTGGTGAGCTGCCTACTCCACGAAACGCGTTGTTCCTTTGCAGCGCCTGCACCAGTATTATTGTATTCAAGGTAGCGGGCAGTCTTCTCGTTTTCAGGATTACGCCAATTCTCCCATCCTTCGGGGCGGATGTGTCCTCCGAGTTCGCAATTCATGAAAAGCGTGTAGGCATAAGGTCTCCAAGGGCGCCCAAGATATACTTTATCAGCTCCTTCGAAGGCGGTGAGTCGGCAGTGGTTGAAAATGTAACCATACGGTTGGTCGGTAGGGGTTGAAGCTGCCGTGATGTATGAGTTGGCTTTGCTTTTGATTTCGCAATTCTCAAACCAAGCAGTAGAAGGACCGAAAATGAAATCGGTAGTGCCTTCGATGTAGCAAGAGTTGAAATAGAGGCGAGTACCAGCTTTGCCTGTATAGAGTGTGTCTTGATGCCCGAGAAGTCGGCAGTTGATGAAAACAAGTCGGTCGCCCTCGGTGTGAAGTGCTACGGCTTGCCCCAATCGAGCGGAGTTGTTCTCGATAGTGATGTTCTTGAGCGTGATGCTGTTGCCCTCGATTTTAAGAGTATAGGTACGGAAAGTACCCATACCGCGGTCAGTACCTGGAAGCTTTATATTCGCATGATCGTCGTAGGTGATGATGGTATTATCGCGGTCTTCACCACAAATCTCGATATTATCAACCCAAGATGGAATGATGAGTTTCTCCTTATAAACGCCTCGCTTGACAAAGATGACCTTGTGGTAATCCATGAAGGCGCGGCACACCTCGATGGCATCATCGATGTTTCGGAATTGGCCTGTTCCATCGCGAGCAACGAAAATCGTGTCAGGATTGTCGTAGGGTGAAGCGGCAAACGCTTCGCTAAAGGACAGAGGACAAAGGAGAAATGATAAAAAGAGAGGCAGAAAACGTCTCTTGCTCATCCTTTTAATGTTCTTCTGGTTCTTTTCCATACCTGACTTGTTAAGTTGATTCGTTTTTTATCGAATTGAGACGGCCAATCGATTACAAGATTTGCTTGACTTCTTGCAGTCCTTCAACGTCTTTAAGCAGTTGTATGATGGTAGGCATTTCGTTTCGATCGTGCACGCGAAGTTCGATTTTCCCTTCGAAAATGCCTTCATCGCTAGTGAGTAGGATTCGATGAATGTTAGTGTCAAGCTTGTCAGAGATGATGTCGGCGATGTCGTGCAATATTCCTTTTCTGTCAATGCCACGTAATTGGATGGTGGCATCGAAATAGATTTGATTATGCATCACCCATTTGGCATCAAGGATTTTGTTTCCATAGGAAGACTTGAGTCGCGATGCTACAGGACAGTTTCGCTTGTGAATCTCAACGTGGTTTTTGTTGTCGATATATCCCAGGATGTCGTCGCCAGGTATGGGATGGCAGCATTGTGGGAAGATGTACATCTGAATGGTCTCCTCTGTGATGTAACAAGGAATCTTCTTGTTAAAGTCCTTGCCCACCGTGAGAAGCGAACGTTGAGCCTTGACCGTCTTCTCGCTCTTCTTCTGTGAGTTGATAAATGGCACATACTTCTTCCATCCCGAGCTACTCTTCTTTCCGTGCAGATGGTCGATGTCTTTTTCACCAAGAATGATGTTTCGTTGTCCGATGGCTTGAAGAAGATTGTCGTGATTCTGGATTTCGTGGAGATCGCAGAGTTTGTCAAGAACAGACGTGTTGAGTTGAATCTCGTGTTTTTCAAGGAATTCCTGCAACATGATTTGTCCTTTCTTCTGTATCTCACGAGCCTCACGACGGAGAATGGCGTGTATTTTTCCTTTGGCCTTAGCAGTAGAGACGAAGTTAACCCATTCGGGTTGCACATGTTGCGCCTTGGAGGAAAGAATCTCAACCTGGTCTCCACTTTGCAGTTTGTGGCTGAGTGGCACTAGTTTGTGATTGACTTTGGCTCCTATACAATGCGATCCGAGGAAAGTGTGAATCTGGAAGGCGAAGTCGAGTGCGGTACAACCTGCAGGCATGGTTATAATCTCACCCTTTGGCGTGAATACGAAGATCTCGCTGGCAAAGAGATTGAGTTTGATGGCATCGAGGAAGTCCATTGCATCAGGTTGCGGGTCATCGAGGATTTCCTTGATGGTGCGCAGCCAATCGTTGAGTTCGCCCTCATCCTCAGCAATCTCGTTTTCGTCGGTATTGTCTCCGTCCTTGTATTTCCAATGAGCAGCAAAACCTTGCTCTGCCACTTCGTTCATGCGGTCGGAGCGTATCTGAACCTCAATCCATCGACCTTGCTTGGACATCAATGTGACATGAAGCGCCTGATATCCGTTGGCTTTTGGATGGTTCAGCCAATCGCGCAATCTGTCGGGGTGCGACTTGTAGATTTTGCTGATGGCCACATAGATGTTGAAACATTCGTTGATCTCGTCTTCGCGTTTGTTGGGTGTGAAGATGATGCGTGCGGCAAGGATGTCGTAAACCTCTTCGAAGGGCACATGTTTTGTCTGCATCTTGTTCCAAATGGAATAAGGGCTTTTGACGCGTGCCTTGATTTCATACGTGAGGTTCATCTTGTCGAGTTCTTCGCGAATCGGTTCGGTAAATTGCTCGAAGAGTTTGTCACGCTGCTCCTTGGTCATCGAGAGTTTGCGACTGATGTTCTCGTACTCCTCGGGATGTTCGAACTTGAAACTGAGGTTTTCGAGTTCGGTCTTGATTTTGTTGAGTCCGAGTCGATTAGCCAATGGAGCATAGATATAGAGCGTCTCACCAGCGATCTTGTACTGCTTGTTGGCTGGTTGCGAATCGAGGGTTCGCATGTTATGCAAGCGGTCGCAAATCTTGATGAGGATGACTCGTATGTCATCACTCATCGTGAGCAACAACTTCTTGAAGTTCTCGGCTTGCGCCGAAGCTTGGTCTCCGAAGATACCACCACTGATTTTTGTAAGTCCGTCAACGATTTGGGCGACCTTGGCCCCGAAGATGTTTGAAATGTCTTCGACTGTGTAGTCGGTGTCTTCAACGACATCGTGAAGCAGTGCAGAGCAGATGCTGATAGAGCCGAGTCCCATCTCCTCACATGCTATTTGCGCAACGGAGATGGGATGCATGATGTAAGGCTCGCCCGAGAGTCGGCGCACTCCTTTGTGTGCCTGTCGAGCGAAATTGAAGGCCTTTGTGATGATGTCGACCTTTTTACGATGTCGTGACGCAAGGTAGCTATCGAGCAGATGCTGAAATGCGTCGTTGATAAGTTTGTCTTCGTCAGTGGTCATAGGGTGTTGAGTTTTAAGCGACAGATGTCACTTTATTATATATAATATGGTTATACGAGATGATTAACGTCTTCTCTTGGCAGTACTCTTACGAGCGGGCGCCTTTTTCTTGGCTGCCGTGTTCGTGCGTTTACGGGCGGTAGTGGTCTTCTTACGAGCAGTCGTCGTCTTCTTGCGAGCGGTCGTAGTCTTCTTACGTGTGGTAGAGGCTTTCTTACGAGCGGTGGATGTTGCCCTTCCTTTCACGCGACTTCTTGAACTCGTAGCCCTGACATTCTTTCCACGGCGCGACTTGCTGGATCTCACAGTCTTTCCTCTCCTAGACTTTGTACTCTTGCGCACAACAGGCTTCTTGTACATTGGCACATCGTCGTTGACGGCTACCACAGCGCGCTTTGTCAACAAGACATCGGCTTTGTAGGCAAAAATGGAGTCTTGGTTGTCGATGAAAAGATTGACCATGTTGGCCGGAAGTCGAATGGCAGAAGGTTTGGTGAGTCCGTTCACGATATCGCGACGATATTGCGGATTGAGGTTCTTGATCTGCTCGATGTCAAGATTCAACACATGGGCGATTTGCTCGAAATGAACATTGCGATCCACCATCACGGTATCCGACTTTTCAGGCAGACGAGTCATCAGAGGGCAGATATTGTGCTCGCAATAATAGTTCATGATGTAATTGGCGGCGATGAAAGCGGGAACATATCCTCGTGTCTCTCGTGGGAGGTAAGGATAGATCTGCCAATAATCGCGTGCTCCATTTGCACGATGGATGGCCTTGTTGATGTTCTCAGGTCCACAGTTGTAAGCGGCAATGACGAGATTCCAATCGCCAAAGATGCGATAGAGGTCGCTGAGATAATGGGCGGCAGCATACGAAGAAAGAATGGGATCGCGTCGCTCATCGACCAACGAGTTCACTTCCAATCCGTATTGCTTGCCTGTTCCTATCATGAACTGCCACAAACCTGTGGCTCCAGCATGCGAGACAGCCTTTGGATTGAGTGCCGACTCGATGACGGGCAGATATTTCAGTTCAAGAGGCAGATTGTAACTTTCGAGTGCCTCTTCAAAGATGGGCATATAAAAGTTCTGCGCCCCCAACATCAAACTGACCGAACGCCGTAGTTGTCCACTATATCTATCGATGAATTTCCTGACGACATCGTTATAAGCCATTTCCATAACCGTTGGCAGCTGGCTTAGTCGCTTGATATAGACCTCTTCTTCAAACGCAGGATTATAGTTGGGAAGGTTGCAAGTGCTATCAATGGAGAGATAGTTACGTGTGCTGTAGTCGTAAAGCATGCTGTCGAGTTCAACAGTCAATGCCTCGGGGACATCAATCTCCTCGTTCTCTCCCTTTGCGTTTCTCACAAACACGGCATCATCGTCGCTGTGAACCACATCGCCATCCTCTTCATCTTCATCCATATCATCCTCGTCGTCCTCGTCATCTTCGTCATCAAGGTCGTCAATGTCATCTTCATCGTCCTCATCATCTTCGTCGTCTTCGTCAATGAGTTCGATATCATCCTCGTCATCCTGGTCGTCAATCACTATTTGCGCCTGCATGATACCAGGGCAAAGCAAGAACATCATTACTGCTATTAAATACTTCAGTTTCTTCATATCTACTGTTTAATCCTTTCTGTTTATATTTGTTTTTGGTTGTTTTCTAAAAATTCAAACTACACTGCAATCCAATGGCAGAAGATTTGAAAGAATTCCTCTCCCAAGTGTTGCCGTTGATCATGGTGGGCGAGATTCTCATACTCAAATCGGTGGAGATGTCGAACTCAGAGAGAGAAGCGTCCACGTAAGCGTCGATGACGGAAAGGGCATAGACGCCCACCATCACAAAGAAACTCATGTCGCGCCACCGACGGAATCTGTCTTTACGCTTTTTGAAGAGCGTCTGATATCTCGAAATGTTCTTATCCGTAATTTGTGCTCCCAGATGCATGAACTGGTTGTAGCTCTGGGTTTGCGGATCATCGTCCATCAGGTCGAGATAAGCCTGCGAATAGTCGTGGTACATCATGTTGTTCCATCGCATGGCGTAGGCGCATCCCACGAATCCACCATAGACGATGGGGAGTTTCCAAAACTTTCGGTTGTATATCTGTCCAGCTCCCGGCAACACGATGGCCAGCCACAAGGCTCGTTTGGTATCGGGACGCCATGTGCTCCAATCGCGTTTGGAACCAACAACAATCGTATCAGCCAGAAGCAAGCCTTCACCGTCCTCCAACCAAACCAATGAGTCGGCGATGATTCGATCGTCAGGGCTCCAGTCGGTAGAGTCGTTCTCCATGAAGATGATATCGCTGTCTTCGGGCACCTGTGCCGAAACCGATATCGTCAGATGCAATGCGCAAATCATCATGGCAACGGCGATAGCCTTATGAGAAAATCTTTTCACTGTCGTAATCTGTTTTCTCCTTTTTCTTAATGCTCTTTCAGTTTGTCAAACACGTTCATGATGTGCTCCAGTTCCTCTTCGTTGGCAAAAGGAATGCTGATTTTTCCTTTTCCATTCGCCGAGTACACCATCTGCACCTTTGTGTTCAGGAAGGCGGAGAGCCGTTTCTTCAGCAAGTTGAACTCCTCAGGCAATTTTGCTTTCGCCGTGATTTTCTTCTTCCCGGTTTCGATGTCCTCGCCATTCTTCAACAGCTGGGCCATCTCCTCCACCTTGCGGACGCTATATCCGTTCTTTTGTATTTCCTTGAACAGTTTTATCTGCAACGAAGGGCTATCCACAGCAAGCAAGGCACGAGCATGTCCCATGTCGATTTCCTTCTTCTGCAAAGCCATCTGCACCTGTGCGGGCAGTTTCAGCAAACGCAGGAAGTTAGTCACCGACGTGCGGCTCTTTCCCACTCGCTTGGCAACCTTGTCCTGAGTCATTCCATCACCCTCCAACAGATGCTGATAGGCCAAAGCCACCTCAATGTCGTTGAGGTCTTCACGCTGGATGTTCTCCACCAACGCCATCTCCATCACGTTCTCGTCCTTGATAGTACGGATATAAGCGGGGATGGAATCAAGTCCTGCCAATTGCGAGGCTCTCCAACGACGTTCGCCAGCAACAATCTGATAGCGACCATCGTCCACCTGTCTTAGTGTGATAGGTTGTATGATGCCAATCTGAATGATGCTGTCGGCCAATTCGCGCAAAGCCTCTTCATCGAAATCGCGTCGAGGTTGGTTGGGGTTGGCTTCAATCTGGTCGAGCGGAATCTCGTTGATGGTCGATGAACCTTGCGTTTTTACGCCTGTGGTATCGATAAGCGCATCGAGCCCTTTGCCGCCCTCAATCTCGTCGAGTCCGCGTCCGAGCACATTCTTGTTGTATTTTTTACGTACAGCCATAATTCAAGTTTAGTTGTTTTTGTTGATGATTTCCTTCGCCAACGCCAAATGGTTCTTCGCTCCCGACGAGTCAGCGTCATAAAGAATCACGGGCAATCCGTGACTTGGACTTTCGCTCAGCTTCACGTTGCGTTGGATGACCGTTTTGAACACCAGTTCTTGGAAATGGCGCTTTACTTCATCGTAGATCTGGTTGGCCAGACGCAGACGCGAATCGTACATAGTAAGCAGGAATCCCTCGATTTCGAGTTTCGGATTCAACTTGCTCTTGATGATCTTGATCGTATTCAGCAATTTCGAAATGCCCTCCAAAGCGAAATACTCGCACTGCACAGGAATGATGACCGAGTCGGCAGCCGTCAGCGCGTTAACTGTGATAAGCCCAAGCGAAGGTGAGCAGTCAATCAATATGTAATCGTATTCGGCTCTGATAGGGTCGAGTAATTTCTTGATCACTTTCTCGCGGTTATCCAGGTTGAGCATTTCTATTTCAGCTCCTACGAGATCAATATGGCTCGGAATGATGTCGAGTCCTTCAATGTCGGTGGTGTAGATGGCATCACGAACGTCAGCGTGGTCAATAATGCATTCATAGAGCGAACAATCCACTTCCTTGATGTCAACGCCCAAACCACTCGAGGCATTTGCCTGAGGGTCAGCGTCAACCACCAGCACCGTTTTCTCCAAAGTTGCCAACGATGCAGCCAGGTTCATGGTCGTTGTAGTCTTGCCCACACCGCCTTTCTGATTAGCCAATGCAATGATTTTTCCCATTATCTCAATCTTTTAGTCAGGTCGTGAAAGTATTCTTTTTCACGATTTTAGTTTGCAAAGTTACATATTTTATATGAGAAAGACGTATTTATAAACCTTTTTTCGTACTTTTGCACACAAAATAAGTTTATAGATGATGACAAACAGAAAACCGTTAATTCTTGTTTCGAACGATGACGGCTACCAATCACGCGGTATTATCGCCCTCGTCGACATGCTGAAACCACTGGGCGACGTGCTGGTTTGCGCACCCGACGGACCACGTTCTGGATACTCGTGCGCCTTCTCGGCTGTTGAATATTTGCGCCTCACACGACGCGATAACATGGGCGATGGTGTGGAAGTGTGGTCGTGTACGGGAACGCCTGTCGATAGTGTGAAACTCGCCATCGACCAACTTTGTGTTGACCGACAACCCGACCTCGTTATCGGAGGAATCAATCACGGCGACAACTCCACGGTGAACAACCACTATAGCGGCACGATGGGTGTGGCTATGGAGGGTTGCATGAAATACATCCCATCCATCGCCTTCTCCAGTTGCTTCTACAACGAAGATGCCAACCTTGAGCCGCTGCGCCCCTATGTGCAAGACATCGTGCGGAAGGTGTTGGCTGACGGACTTCCCAAAGGCATCTGTCTCAACGTGAACTTCCCAGCCAGCGAGCATTTCGACGGTGTACGCATCTGCCGGATGACCTTCGGACGATGGATCAACGAGGTGGTGAAACAACATCACCCACGCGGATACGACTATTATTGGATGGTGGGCGAATACCACAACGACGAACCTGAAGCCGAAGACAGCGACCAATGGGCCTTGCACCACAATTTCGTGGCCATCACCCCCACCAAGATGGACGTCACTGCCTATGAGTATATGGAGGAATTCAAGAAGTTCATTCCGCCAACACCTAACATCTAACACCCAACACCCAAATGAAATACTACCTCATCGTCGGCGAAGCCTCGGGCGACCTGCATGCATCCCACTTGATGAACTCGTTGAAAAAATATGACAGCGAGGCAGAATTCCGATTCTTCGGAGGCGACCTGATGAGTGCTGTCGGGGGTACTCGTGTGAAACACTATCGCGAACTTGCCTACATGGGTTTCGTTCCTGTGCTCCTCCATCTGTCCACCATCTTCAAGAATATGGCGCTCTGCAAACGCGACATACGCGAATGGCAACCCGATGCCGTCATTCTTGTCGACTATCCCGGCTTCAACCTCGATATAGCCAAATACGTGCACAAATGGCGTTCCAAGGGCCAACATCCCACACAGGTCTACTACTACATCTCTCCCAAGATTTGGGCTTGGAAGGAGTGGCGAGTCAAGGCCATCAAGCGAGATGTTGACCAACTATTCTCCATCCTGCCATTCGAGGTTCCTTTCTTTGAAGAGAAGCACCACTACCCCATCCATTATGTGGGAAACCCGACAGCTGATGAGGTGCGTCAATTCCAAAGAAATTACGATGAAAATATTCAACAATTCTCGGAGAGGATCAATCAACTGAACGCTGAGCAAGGTATTCAATTTTGCCAACCGCTCGACCAGCGTCCCATCATCGCGTTGCTGGCAGGAAGTCGCAAGCAGGAAATCAAGGACAACCTACCCGCTATGATCCAAGCCACCCGCACACTCATCGGCTACCAGATAGTGCTGGCAGGAGCGCCCTCCATCGAAGACGAATACTACGAACCATTCTTGAAAGACACTCGGGTGCGACTCGTTCGCAACGAGACCTACGCGTTGCTCTCCCACTCTACGGCAGCCCTTGTTACCAGCGGCACAGCCACTTTGGAGACCGCACTCTTCCGTGTGCCACAGGTGGTTTGCTACGAAACACCTCTGCCGCGTCTCATCCGTTTCGCTTTCAACCACATCATCCACGTACGCTTCATCTCACTCGTCAACCTGATTGCCGACCGCGAAATCGTTCCCGAGTTGTTGGCCGACCGCTTCTCAGTTGAGAACATCCGACTCGAGCTCAACAAGATACTTCCCAACCAACCTGCCCGTGCCGACATGTTGGCAGGATACGATGAAGTGCAACAGAAACTGGGTGAGGCAGTAGCACCCGACAATGCCGCCATGAAGATGGTGGAACTATTGAAGAAATAAAAAAAATCCTGCAAACCCACTCATAGGTTTGCAGGATTTGTCTTTTTGGCACGATTCCTTGTTTACACAATCTCGTCGAGCTGTTTCTTGAGCGTCTTCAGCTCCTCGCGCACCGAAATCAACCTGTCGAGCACCTCGTTCGAACGGTCGGCGCCAGCACGATTCTCGTTCAAGTATTTCCGCGCAGCCGACAATTTGAAGCCACGCACCTTCACCAGATTGTAAATCAGTTTGATTTGCTCGATGTCCTTCTCGGTGTATTGACGCACGTTGTTCGAAGTCACCGTCTTCGGACGCAACAGTGGAAATTCCTTTTCCCAATAGCGAAGCAAACTCTCGTTGACGCCGATCATGGCGGCAACCTCCTTGATGGAGTAATACATTTTCAGATTCTTGTTCGGGTTCAGTGCCATAATGCCTCCAAATGATTACACGGTTTTGATTATTTTCGGCAAAGATACGAATTATTTGCGAAATATGAAACATCTCATCGAGATTTTCTTGCTTGCGTAGCAAGAATTATGAATTATTTTGTACCTTTGCACGCAAATTATATAAAATACAATTGTAAAAGCAAAAATGATGACAGCAAAAGAGATACGCGAGTCGTATAAAAAGTTCTTCGAGCAGAAAGAGCACGCCATCGTGCCCTCTGCCCCTATGGTAATCAAAGACGATCCAACCCTGATGTTCACCAATGCAGGAATGAACCAGTGGAAAGACATTATATTGGGCACACGCGACCCTGAGCCGCGCCGTCGTGCCGACACACAAAAATGCCTTCGCGTGAGCGGTAAGCACAACGATTTGGAGGAAGTAGGACACGACACCTACCACCACACCATGTTCGAGATGCTGGGCAACTGGTCGTTTGGCGACTATTTCAAGGAAGGCGCCATCGATATGGCTTGGGAATACCTGGTCGATGTGTTGAAACTCAACCCCGAAGACCTCTATGTGACCGTCTTCGAAGGCGATCCGAACGAGGGACTCGAACGCGATGACGAGGCTGCCGGCTACTGGGCGAAACACGTTCCTGCCGACCACATCATCAACGGAAACAAGCACGACAACTTCTGGGAGATGGGCGACACAGGACCCTGCGGACCTTGCTCTGAGATTCATGTCGACTCCCGTCCTGCCGAAGAAAAAAAGAACCGTCCCGGACGCGAGCTTGTCAACCAAGACGACCCGCAGGTCATTGAAATCTGGAACCTCGTGTTCATGCAATACAACCGCAAGGCCGATGGCTCGTTGGAGAAACTTTCGATGAACGTCATCGACACCGGTATGGGCTTCGAGCGTTTGGTGCGCATGCTGCAAGGCAAGCACTCCAACTACGACACCGATATCTTCCAGCCCATCATCAAGTTGGAGGAGCAGATTACGGGATTGAAATACACTACCTATGAGGAAGAGGTTGCCAGCGGTCAGAAGATTTCTGACGAGCAAGAGGCCATCAACGTCGCCATGCGTGTATGTGCCGACCACCTCCGTGCTGTTGCCTTCTCCATCGCTGATGGACAGCTGCCCTCGAACGCAAAGGCAGGTTATGTGATTCGCCGAATCCTGCGCCGCGCTGTTCGCTACGCCTATACCTTCCTGGGACAGAAAGAGGGCTTCCTCTACAAGTTGTTGCCAGTGTTGGTCGAGGAGATGGGCGATGCCTTCCCTGAATTGAAGGCCCAGCAGCAGCTCATCAGCCGCGTGATGAAGGAAGAAGAGGATTCGTTCTTGCGCACCCTCTCCAACGGTATCAACCTGCTCAATGGCGCTATGGACGAGTTGAAGGCTCATCAGCAGACAGAGCTCGATGGCGCACAGGCATTCCGCCTCTTCGACACCTATGGATTTCCACTCGACCTCACAGAGCTCATCTGCCGCGAAAACGGATACACCGTGAACGTTGAGCAGTTCAACGTGGAAATGCAGAAGCAGAAGGAAAGAGCCCGCAACGCCGCACAAGTGGAGAACTCCGACTGGACCATCTTGAGCGAGGGTGAACAGCAGTTCGTGGGTTACGACTATAGTGAGCATTCGTGCCACATTCTGCGCTATCGCAAGGTGACTCAGAAGAAGAACACCTTCTATGAGTTGGTGCTCGACAAGACTCCCTTCTATGGAGAGATGGGTGGACAAGTGGGCGACCAAGGTGTATTGGTCAGCGAGACCGAGACCATCGAAATCATCGATACCAAGCGCGAGAACAACCAGTCGATTCACATCGTGAAAGAACTGCCCAAGGATCCTGCCGCCGAGTTCATGGCTTGCGTGGATACCGACAAGCGCAACGCAAGTGCTGCCAACCACACCGCCACCCACCTACTCGACTATGCTTTGAAGCAGGTGCTGGGCGACCATGTGGAGCAGAAAGGCTCTTACGTCAGCGCCGACACCCTTCGTTTCGACTTCTCCCACTTCCAGAAGGTCACAAGCGAAGAGCTGAGAGAAGTGGAGCGTCTGGTCAACCAGATGATTCGTGAGGACATTCCACTCGACGAGCATCGCAACATGCCTCTCGAGGAGGCTCACGAAATGGGAGCCATCGCCCTCTTCGGCGAGAAATACGGCGACCACGTGCGTGTGGTTCGTTTCGGTCCTTCCTGCGAGTTCTGCGGTGGTATTCACGCCCAGAGCACCGGTCGCATCGGTATGTTCAAAATCCTCTCCGAGGCCAGTGTAGCAGCAGGTATCCGACGCATCGAGGCCATCACGGCAAAGAACTGCGAAGAAGCCATCTACATGATGGAAGACACCGTGCGCGGCCTGCAGTCGATGTTCAACAACGCCAAAGACCTTCGTGGCGTCATCATGAAATACGTCCAGGAGCACGACTCCATGAAGAAAGAAATCGAACGCTTCCAGGCTCAAGCCCTCGAGCGCACGAAGCAGACCCTCGTGGAGCGCGCCGAACTCATCAATGGCGTTCGTGTGGTGAAGGCCATCCTGGGCATCGAGGCTGGAGCTGCCAAAGACCTGGTGTTCAAGGTTCGTGAGGCATTGCCCGAGAATCTCGTCTGCGTCATCGGCTCCACCGCCGACCAGAAGCCACTTCTCAGCGTGATGCTCAGCGACGATATGGTGAGCACCCGCGGTTTGAATGCCAGTCAGATGGTTCGCGAAGCCGCTCGTCTCATCCAAGGTGGTGGTGGTGGACAACCCCACTTCGCCAGCGCTGGTGGCAAGAACCTCGATGGCATCTCTGCCGCTGTGGACAAAGTGGTGGAATTGGCAACCAATTAAAAGGCCCCCTCCCATCCTCCCCCAAAAGGGTGAGGGGAAGGAAATAGCTAAATTGATAAATCGATAAATCAATCGTTAAATCGTCAATCGTCAAATTGTAAATTAGAGTTATGAAGAAAGTCATATTAACAGCATTGCTGGGTGTTGGCTGTTTTGTGTTGGGCGTCGGAAGCGCCTCAGCCATCAACATCAAGCTCAAGAGAGACAAGGCAGTTGTCGACGGCATCAGCTATCAGCTGAATGCCAAGAAAGAGTCGGCAACGGTTGTGAAGAACGCTGAGCCCTACCTGGGCGATATCGTCATCCCTGAGAAAATCACTGTCGATTCCTTGACTTTCTTCGTCGAGGAAATCGCATCGGGTGCCTTCTCCAACTGCGCCGGACTCTCCTCCGTTTCCATTCCGCGCACCGTGACCAAGATTGGTAGCGACATCTTCAAAGGATGTTCCAGCATCGAGGAAATCACCTTGCCCGACAAGATCACCGAGATTCCCAGCGGTGCGTTCGAGAACTGCAGCAGCCTGAAGACTGTGAACCTGCCGGCAGGCATCAAGAAGATGGGCAACGGCATCTTCAAAGGCTGCAAGTCGATGGAGTACTTCCAGTTCCCCACCAGCCTCTCCAGCGTGCCCAACAGCACGTTCGAGGGCTGCAGCTCGCTCAAGGAGGTCATTCTTCCCAGCAACATCAAGGAGATTGGCGGCGAGGCGTTCCAACAGTGCTCCAACCTCGAAAGCATCTCCCTGCCCACAGGCGTGAAGGAGATTGGTAGCGAGTGTTTCAAGGAGTGCGTGAGCCTTCGCTCCATCAAGTTCCCCGCCAGCCTGCAGGTCATCTCCAGCAGCCTCCTCGAGGGTTGCACAAGCCTCGAACGAGTGGAGCTCCCCAACTCCATCCAAACCATCAAAGACGATGCCTTCCGCGGTTGTGTGGTGCTCGACAGCATCTCACTCCCCAACTCCGTGCGCAACCTCGGTTCGAGCGTCTTCCAAGACTGCCCCAACCTGCAGAGTGTGAACATCCCCATCAGCGTCGATAAGATTCCCAGCAGCATCTTCAAAAACTGCAACAGCCTGTCGTCCATTGACATCCCCATCTCCATCAAGGAGATTGGCGGCGACGCCTTCTCAGGTTGCTCGAGCATCACCTCCATCAACATCCCCGTCTCGGTGAAGAGCATCGGTGGAGGAGCCTTCGAAAAGTGCAACAGCCTCATGGAGGTGACTTCCCAAAGCGCCATCCCCATCAAGATCAGCTCGTCCACCTTCGCCAAAGCAACCGAGAAGGAAGGTACCCTCCGAGTGAAAGCGAGCGCTCTCAACAGCTATCAGCAAGACAAGCAGTGGGGGAAGTTCCTGAATATAGTTGGTTATTAAAAAGCCTTCCCAAGCCCTCCCGAAGGGAGGGATGTTGAATAGCTAAATCGTAAAACGTCGTTATACCGTAAAAACGTTAAAACGAAAAACCGTAAACCCGTAAATTATGAATAGAATCTTTGCCCTTCTGCTTCTGGCAGTCAGCTTCTGCCACCCCATCTTGGCGCAAGACTCCCCTGAAGCCACCATGCAAGTCGACCTCGTGAGTCGCTATATGTGGCGCGGTCAGCAACTCAGTGGAGCAGCCCTCCAACCCAACGTCGAAGTCTCGTGGAAAGGAGCCTATATCGGAGCGTGGGGAAGCATGCCCTTCGACAACAGCGAGAGCGACGAGATTGACCTCAGCATCGGCTATCGTGCTCCCTTCGGCGTCAACATCGGCATCACCGACTATTGGAACTCCGGCATCGCCTACAAAGACATCTACATGGGCTACAAGAAGCAGCAGACCGCCCACCAGTTCGAAGGAAACATCGGATACGAGTGCAAATACGGAAGCCTGCAGGCATACACCTATTTCTGGGGCAACGACTACAAACTCGACGGCAAACAGGCCTTCTCCACCTACATCGAACTGGCAGTCCCCTTCCGCTTGGCAGGCCTCGACTTCACAGCGATGGCTGGTGTCGTTCCCTTCGAGAGCGGATACTACATGAAGTGGACCGACGAGTACGCTCTCTACGCTTACGAAGAACGCAACTACGATCCCGATGGCTTCGCCTGCGTGATGGCCGCCCTGCGCGCTGAGAAGGAGCTCAACCTCTTCGGCTCCCTCAAGCTCCCCGTCTTCGTCGAGCTGCACACCAACCCCTACATGCAGACCGCCAACATCATGGCAGGATTCTCCATTAAAGCGTTCTAAAGCACCAGCCCTCTTTCTCATCTCTCTCACTGCGCGCGCGCTCACGCAGTTTGTCCACCGAGTGCAGTACTCTCGAACTCTATTGCAATCGTAGTACATCTCTAATTGCACTACAAAGATACAAAAAGTATCTAAAACCTCCAAATCTAGAGGTAAAAATATTTTACAATATCAATTATGTAAGGGCAAACTTTTTGAGAACAATCAAATCTGCCAACATCATCTGGAAACCACCTTCTCAATGTCTTTTACTGAAATAGGTTGACGAGTTTGTGACATTGTGACCTTGTGACATTGTGACAATAAGGTGGTTTCAACTTTCCGAGATGGAATTTGAGTTTTAAATTGGCAGATTTGATTGGTAAAAATTAATGGAGTATAATAATAGTAATTTTATT
>JAFYYV010000042.1 GCA_017557405.1 Prevotella sp. | reverse complement strand
TATATATATTATATATATAATAACCCATAGTAGAGGGAGGCGTTTTGTGCATGTCCCCTGACGCTTAATGTAACAATGTAACAATGTAACATTGTAACAAAAAGCGCCAAAGACCATCAATGACAGGATCATTGCATAGCTTTGAGATGGTCAAAGGCCACAAATGAGGATGTCATCTGTGGCCTTTAAGGGTGTAAAGATTTTTTACTCACAAATTTGGTGGTTTGAGAGTTTTTTATTAATTTTGTAACTGAAATCAAGCGCCACCAATACGACCTTCATCCAAAATGCTCAGGTAGCGTTCGACGAGGATGCCGCGGTTTTTGTCCTTCATGTTCTTGTTCAGGTCAATCAGGCGATAGACGCCGTCCATGGCGAGCCGCGTGCACTCCACGAGAGACAATCCATCGAGCAGGTGGGCAATCAGGATGGCGGAAAAGAGGTCGCCAGTGCCATGAAAGAGACCGGGAATGACCTCGTACTGCAAACGGAAATACTCGCCATTGAAATGGTTGAAACCCACCACGCAGTTCTCACCATCTACTAGGCAGCTGGTGATGAGCACCGACTTCGCTCCTATGCGATGAATGCCATCGAGCATTTGCTTGGCTTCCTCCCACGTCATGCCCTCGGCTTGGAAGGGGATGCCCGTCAGCAGAGCCGCCTCCGTGTAGTTGGGGAATGTGAGGTCGGCCACAGCCACCATCTCGCGCATCAGCTCCACATTGCGCTCCGTCATACCGTTGTAGAAACGCCCGCCATCGCCCATCACGGGGTCCACGAACACCAATGTGCCACGACTCTCGCTCTGTTCGCGGCAGTAGTCGGCCATCAGCCGCGCCTGCTCCTCGGTGAACATGCAACCTGTGCAGATGGCGTCGTAAGAAAAGCCGAGGTCTTTCCACACCGGCAGCGTCCCACGGATGTATTCCGTGGTGTCCAGGATGTTGAATCGACCGTAGTCGAACGTGTTCGACACCAGCGCTGTCGGCAGGTTGAACGTGGGATGTCCCAGATAACTCAAAATCGGCATCATGGCTCCCATGCCCACCTTCGAGTGGCCCGCCATGTCGTTTACTAATAGAATTCCTTTTTTCTTCATAAAGCTTAAAGAGCCCCCTCCCTAC
This sequence comes from Prevotella sp., assembly GCA_017557405.1. GTDB lineage: Bacteria > Bacteroidota > Bacteroidia > Bacteroidales > Bacteroidaceae > Prevotella. The sequence continues at coordinate 16,486 of JAFYYV010000042.1, read as the reverse complement.
CTCCCCCCGTAGGGGAGGAGAGGCTATCGGGGTATAATATTTAATGTTTTAATGTTAAATCTTAATGTTTAATCTTTAATGTTTAATCTTTAATTTCCAATCTTATTTTTTAATTTTTTAATTTTATAATTTTTTCGCTCGGCTTTGCCGCTTTTACAAAGGCGTCAGCCGACTAAAAGAATTTTATAATTGTTCTACGATAGAATCGTAGAAAACTGTGAGCGCAAGCATATCCGCACTCCCGCCGGGGGAGATGTTCATGCTGACGAACTCGGCGTTCAGACGCTTCATTCCATATTCGGAGTATCGCTCCAAGAGCCGCTGTGCACCCTCCTTCACCAGCCTGGCAGCCTCCTCGCCACCTCGATAATAGACGTTTGTGTCGTCCAAGGTCGCCATGATTCTCAGCAGCGTCTTGTGCTCCCTGTAGAGGTCGTCTTTATGTTCACGATAGAAGGGCAGCCAGTCGCTGAACAGCTGTGGCCAAGCCGATTGAGCAGCCGACAAAGCACCTCCTACGCCGTGACGACTCCTCGCAACACTGCCATGTGTGCCATCCACGGCGGGAATCTTCGCCGCCACCTCAGCCACCAGTCTTCGCAATGCCGATTCCTCTAACCGTCCTTCTTTCGAAATCAGATAGGAGACCGCAGAGACCGACAATCCCAAGGCGAATAGTGCTCCCCGATGGGTGTTCACGCCACCTGTGGCCTGCATCATCGCTTCTTCGGCGCGTAGGCCTATTGCTTGCAAACGAGCGACATCCAAGTCGTCCATCGATGCGCGAGCCATCTCCACAAAGAAGGGGCGCAACGCCGCGATGCTTCGTTCCATCAAGTCGAAATTCATGTCGGCATGCGAACCATTGTCGTAGCGGTCGACGAGTCCTGCCTTCGGCGTCAATGCCAACTCCCTCTCCAATGCCGATGTCGCCAGCCACCCCAGCAGATAGGGGACGGTGGAAACGGGAACGAGCGATGCTGCTCCAGCAAAGTCGCCCTCAGCCAAGCGGTGGCGCACCAGCGAGGCACTGATGCCTTCCAGGCGTTCCACCTCCACCACACGGATGCCCTTGGCGGGCAACTCCTCCTTCATTCGTTCGTTGTAGCGGCGTGTCAGGGCGTCTATGGGCTCACTGCCCACGAATCGCACGCTGACGCCCAGCGAGGGCGCTATATGCCGCGCAAAGAGGTCGAGGTCGAGGCTTATCTGCGTGTCGGTACCCTCATCGGGCGTCTTCAGGAAGTAGGTGGGAAACGTTGTCGACGACACCACATAACTGCTGCCCTCGATCACCGTTACGTTTTCCAAATCGCTCACGCCCGTGCGAATCATCGCCAAACGCTCTGCGTAGGTGAACTGTGAGCAATCCTCGCCCACTACAATCACGTATAACCGACCGCAGCGCGCCGATGCCTGTTCAACCAGATAACGATGTCCACGCGTGAAGGGATTGGCGTTCATGACGATGGTTCCCCCACAGGGGGAAGAGGCCCCCTCCCGACCTCCCCCAGAAGGGTGAGGGGAAAGGGATGAAGGGATCTGCTTTAATCTCCCCTCCCTACGGGGGAGGGGTTGGGGGAGAGGCTGACTCTTCAGATACTCCTTGTACTTCGCCAATCCATCACCATATTCCATCAGGATGGCTCGGCCACCCACAGCCATCGTCTTGAAGCCCATATCGGAGAAAATATGCTCGTTCTCCGCCTTCGTGAAGACCTTCACCGACGAATAGCCGGCATTCGAGGCCTCGCTCAGCAGATGGGACACCAAACGACTACTAAAGCCCTCGGCACGCAAAGTAGCACCGACAGCCACACATTTCATCACGTCGCCCTTCAAACCGCCACCCGCAAGAATCTCGTCCTCGTTGCCGTGTTTGAATACGCCAGCGTAATAATCCACCTCCTCGAGTCTCAGGTCGTTTGCCGCCAGAAAGTCCTCCACCCTCTTGCGGCACGAAGCCAACGACAAGGGTAGCGGGCGAATCTCATATTCGTTGTACATAGGCGTCAATCATCTCGTTGATGCGCGTCTGGAGTTCCTCCAACGTATGGGCATGACTGCGCATGCAACAACGGGCGTCACCCTCGCATATCAGACAACGACGGGCATCGCGCCCCACCAACGCTCGGGAAAGTGGAACACCCTGCTCGTCGAGCACATCGATGTCGAGCAAACGACCCAACTCGTGTTGTTCTTCTATCTCACAAGCCCGCTTCTTCGCCTCCAAAGGCGGCACACTTGTCAGCAGATACACTTCATATCCTGTATCCAGATCACGCTCTTCCACAGCCACCGTCTCGCCAGCAAAGCGCTCACGCAAGGCATCCAATCCAGCATGTCCAGCCACCAACGACTGCACATTGCGTTTCACACTGCCTGGCATCACCACCGTCAAGCACACCAAGGTCAACCCTGGATGCTCCTTCAGCAGCGCCATCTGATGCTCGTGGCGCTCATCGCGGCTCTTCAGTAACTCTTCAAGCGTAATCTCCATTCTTTTATTTTTTGATGAGGGATGAAAGATGAAGGATGAAAGTTTATTAGCCAATTCGCTTTCAAAGGGATACAGACCTTCATCTTTCATCCTTCATCCTTAATCTTTAATGTTTCTAATAACATCCTGCACACTTCCATCGCGGTTCAGCACCACACCCACCACCTTGTCGCCGAACGGCAGGGGGGCAGCATGACCGATAATCTTCTCGGCACGCTCCTTCAGCCACTGGATGTCGACCACGGGAAGTCCTACGCGCTCCAACCGCTCCCTGATTTCAGGACGGCGGGGGTTCACGGCGATACCATATTCGGTCACCACCACATCGACCGTAGAGCCTGGTGTGATAAGGGTGGTCACCTCGTCGACCACGCAAGGAATCCTGCCGCGAAGCAAGGGGCAGACGATGATGGAGAGCGACGAGTCGGCTGCTGTATCGGGGTGGCCACCAATGGCGCCTCGAATGATTCCATCGCTACCTACCAGCACGTTCACGTTGAAGTTCACGTCCACCTCCAAAGCTGAAAGAATCACGATATCGAGGAAGTGGGTGGCAGAACCACTCTCGTCGGCACTCGCATATTCAATCGAGGAGATCTCCTTGTGCATGCGGTCGTTCTTCAACGACTCGGCAGCCACCTTGTCAAACGACTGCACGTCCATGAGGCGCTCAATCAAACCCTCCTCGTGCAGTTTCACCATGTGGGCGGTAATGCCACCCAAAGCGAACGAAGCCTTCACACCTTGGTCGATCATGCTCTGGCGAATGTATTTCACAGCCGCCAACGAAGCACCTCCCGAACCCGTCTGAATGGAAAAACCGTCTTTGAAGTAACCACTATTGATGATGACGCGGGCAGCTTGCTGTGCCAACAGGATGTCGCGCGGATTCTTCGTATCGCGGATGGCACCCGAGGAAATCTTCGAGGAGTCGCCCACGGAATCGACCACCACCACATAATCCACATCCAATTCGGAGATGCCCGACGGGCGGTTCGGATAGGGAACCAAATCATCGGTCAGAATCACCACCTTGTCGGCATATTCGGCATCAGGGAGTGCATAACCGATACTTCCGCAGATGCTCTTCGCATTCGGTGAACGGGAATAGCCGCAAGCATTACCCATCGGGTCGCTCGAAGATGTACCCAGAAATGCCACGTCAATCTTCAATTCACCGCTGGCGATGGCACTACCACGAGAGCCATGTGAACGGAATACCACGGGCTCCTTCATCAATCCGTGAGAGATTTCTTGTGCCAATTTGCCACGCAATCCACTCGTGGAAATCCTTGTTATCACACCATTGCGGATATGCTCAATCAATGGCTCGTGCACATCGATAAGACTCGAGGCAGCCAGATGCAAGTCCTTGAATCCCATCTCGGCCAGTTTGTCGACCACCATGTTCACCACCTTGTCGCCAGCGCGGAAATGATGGTGGAACGAAATCGTCATTCCATTCTGCAAACCACTCCTCTTGATGGCTTCTTCCAACGACACCACCTTGTGGGAGTTCGTCAAGCCATCCGTGCGGGGCGCCACGTTCTTCGGGAGTCCATCCTCCTGATACACGCGTTTGTTCATCCGCTTCGCTGCTTCTGCGATATATGTCTTTCTTTCTTCGTAGTTCATAATCTTCAATTGTGAATTGTTAATTGTTAATTTTCAATTGTAAATTATAAATCACTCTCTGTAAGGATTCCCGAGGCGATAGCCAAGTCGATGGTGCGCTGGGCGCGAATCACCACTGGGCGGTCCACCATCTTTCCGTTGACGGCAATCACACCACTGCCTCTGCGTTCAGCCTCCTTGATGGCGGCGAGGATGGTGCGAGCCTTCTCAATCTCCTTCTCCTTCGGAGCGAACACTTCGTTCACAATCTGTATCTGTCGAGGGTTGATAATCGACTTACCGTCGAATCCCAAGGTCTTGATGAGTTCCACCTCCTTGCGGAACGTCTCCATATCATTCAGGTTCGAATACACGGTGTCCAAGGCGTCGATGCCGGCAGCACGTGCTGCCACCACTATCGTCTCGCGAGCCAACAGCAGTTCGGCTCCACCCGGTGTGCGTTGTGTTTTCAGGTTGGCGCAATAGTCCTCAGCTCCGAGGGCAATGCCCATCATACGCTTTGAAGCCACCGCGATGTCGTAGGCGTTCACGATGCCCAGAGCGCTCTCGATGGCGGCCATGATCTTCGTGCGCCCCAAGCAACCCAGCGTCGTCTCCACTTTCTCTATCTCGCGCACCACCTCGCGCACTTCCTCGGCGGTCTCTGTCTTCGGCATGCGAATCACATCGACTCCAGCCTTCACCACGGCTTCGATGTCCTTCTTTCCGTAGGGCGTGTTCAACGGATTGATGCGTACCACCATTTCAGTGTCGCCATAGTCAATCGTCTTCAACGCATGATATACCAAAAGACGGGCGGCATCCTTCTCAGCCATCGTCACCGAATCCTCCAAGTCGAGCATGATGGAGTCAGGCCCATAGATGAAGGCGTCTTGCATCATTCCAGGGTTGTTGCCTGGAACGAACATCATCGTTCTTCTTAATCTCTGCATATTCGTGAGTTTATGGTATTCCCTTTTTTTTTTAATTTCTTAATTTTTTAATTTTACCTAGCTCATCGCCCACACGTCTTTTCCTGTCGATCGCACGGCAGCAGCCGTCACACGGGCGCGGATAGTGCAATCCAATGCTCCTTTGTCTGTAGCGCGTACCTTCGCCGATGTGATGTCGAGCCCCTCCAACGTCTCGGCAATCACCTTCTTGATTTGCGAGCCAAACTGATAGGCCACAGTACTCTCCAGCTCTATCTGCAAGCCAGGTTCTTCGGATGGGGAAATCTGAACAAGGATGTCGCCGGACTCAAGGGTTCCAGCCATTGCTTCTTTCATTTCCATGATGTTTGATTTGGGGTTTGTAAATGTTTTATAGTGTATAGATTTTATTCATTTGGCAAATTTACATCTTTTTTGAATACAAACAAATAAAAAACCGAAAAATATTCTTTTTCTCACTATTTTTACTCCGTCAGCTTCAGGGCTTGCACGTATTCGTAGAGTTTCCGATAGAAGGGGTGGTGGGACATGGTTTGTGGGTCGCCAAGGATAATGAGTTTCATGCGGGCGCGAGTGATGGCTACGTTCATGCGGCGTAGGTCGCGCAGGAAGCCAATCTGCCCTTCATCGTTGGAGCGCACGAGCGAGATAAGAATGATGTCGCGTTCCTGACCTTGGAATCCATCAACGGTGTTCACGGAAAGCAAATGTCGGAAGGGTTTGAAAAAGGGGTCGCGCTTGAGCAGATGGCGCAGATGCTGCACCTGTGCGCGGTAGGGTGAGATGATGCCCACATCGATTTGCTCTTCCAATATGCGTGTCTTACCGACTTTCGTGAAATAGTCGCGCAGGGTTTGCATGGTGAGCTCGGCCTCTGTCTTGTTGATTCGTCCGAAGGTCTCACCGATGAATTCTTCGTGGGCCCCCTCCCGTCCTCCCCCCGTAGGGGAGGAGATTGATAACTGTTGGGTATCAATCCATTCCATAGGGATGTCGTAGTCGAGGATGCCGCGATGTTTGATTTGGGGTGCGCTCTGTACGCGTCCACCATAGAACCAATCGCTGGAGAAGCGCATGATTTCCTCGTTCATGCGGTATTGTACCTGCAACAATGCCACCGCTTCGGGATGGTTCTCAACGAGTCGTTCCATCAGCGTGCGTCCCAACCCAGCTTTCAGGGCAGCCATGCTCTTCACAGTGGGTGGCAGTTGGCAGTGGTCGCCTGCGAGCACTACGCGTCCAGCACGTCGGATGGGAATCCAACAGGCGGCTTCCAATGCTTGTGCTGCCTCATCGATGAACAGCGTGTTGAACTTCTGTCCTTCCAACAGTCGGTTGGCAGAACCCACGAGGGTACAAGCAATGACACGAGCCTCACCGAAGAGTTGGGCATTGATGCGGATTTCCAGTTCGGTGGCACGACTTTTCAATCGATCCATCTTCTGATGCCAGTTCTCGGAACCGCGTTTCTTGTGGGTGCGCAGGTCGCGGATGGCTTTTCTTATCGCCCAAAGCATCTCGTAGTCGGGGTGGGCCTCGAAGCGCCGTTCATAGGTGAACGAGAGCATTTTGTCGTTGACACGTGTAGGATTGCCGATACGCAGCACATTGACGCCACGGTCGACAAGTTTCTCTGAAATCCAATCGACGGCCATATTGCTCTGTGCACACACTAGCACCTGACTTTCACGATGGAGTGTCTCGTAGATGGCTTCTACGAGGGTGGTGGTCTTTCCTGTGCCTGGAGGCCCGTGTACCACCATCAAATCCTTGGCTTTCAGTACATCGTTCACGGCACGTTCCTGCGTAGGATTGAGCCAAGGGAACTGCATGGGCGCGAAGCTAAATGTCTGTGGTTTAGCGGTGGTGGAGTAGAAGAGGTCGCGCAGATAAGCCAACCGTCCGTTCTTCGCCTTCATTACTCTATCGAGGGCGTCGAACATGGTCTTGTAACTCGTCTCGTCGAAGAACAGTTGCACACCCACCTGATACTCCGTGTTCTGCAACTCCAACAAAGGAGCCGAGTCGGGTACGGTGACCACCATACGGTCGCCATCTACATAACTGACAGTGCCGGTGAAGTTGAAGTAGGAGAGAGCCCCCTCCTTCCTTCCCCAAAAGGGGGAGGTTTCTAAACTAGAGGTGTTAGGTGTTGGCTGTTTGTTGATGGTTTTGAAGAAAACGACAGGTTTGCCGAATTCGAAATTGTGTTCGATATCGGTATCGTCCTCGTTGGCTGACGCCCGATGCACCTCGATGGCCAGTTGGTTGAGTGAGTTATAGTAGCTTTTGCCCACACGCAAAGGGAACCACGCATCGCCTCGCTTGATTTTCCGTTGCAACCCCATTGTCTCGGTCTGCCGACGAAAAGCTTCTTTCTCGGTGTAGTATTCTATTTCGAGCAGCATGCGCTGCCGTTGTAGTTCGAGGATGGGGTTCATGACGTTTTGCTGTTGATGAAAGAGAAGTCGGGATGTCGGGGTGTTTTGTTGTTTGTAGGTGCAAAATTACGGAAAAAAGAACAAAAGGAGCAATAAGAAGTGTGTTTTTTTGTTGCGTAAAAGAAAAAGGTGTATCTTTGCAAGTGAAGAACGGCCTACCAAAATTAAAGAATTAAAAAATTTAAAAATTAAAAATCGCGATTAAGCGGGAGGAGAGCCAAGTTTACTTGAACTATCCCGAGCGTGAGCGATTTCGACGAAGTCAAAAATTATGAAAACTGACGACTGGGTGATGCGTTTGACTGATGCTTCTATTGGTTTCCGCTCGCGACATGGTGCACCCAAAGTGCTGGCAAGCAGCATGAGTGCATGTGTGGAGAGGGGTCGGTTGACGTGTCTCGTAGGTCGTAATGGCAAGGGTAAATCGACGTTGTTGCGTGCATTGGCGGGCTTCGATGATTTGCAGGAGGGAAGCCTTGAGGTTCGTTGCACCCACGAAGGAGAGGAGCGTGCATTCTCATCGCTCTCGAATGTGGAGAGGTCGAAATTAGTGGCTGTGGTGCTGACCAACAATAGTCAGGCACATGGGCTGACGGTCGAGGAATTGGTTGGGTTGGGTCGCTCTCCCTACACGAATTTCTGGGGAACGCAGACAGAGACCGACCGCCAGGTGGTGGACAAGTCGATGGAGTTGACAGGTGTATCCCACCTACGGAAGTATCGCATAGAGACACTCAGCGATGGAGAACGTCAGAAGACGATGATTGCAAAGGCGTTGGCTCAGCAGACGCCTGTCATTTTGCTCGATGAACCCACAGCGTTCTTGGATTATCCAAGCAAGGTGGAGACATTGCAATTGTTGGCCCGATTGGCACACGAGGAGGGCAAGGCGGTGTTGTTTTCGAGTCACGACCTGGAGTTGGCATTGCAGCAGGCGGATGTGCTGTGGCTGTTGAAAGAGGGTCGTTTGCATATAAAAACCCCGTCGCCCAAGTTCCAGTCTTCCGTGGGAGAGGTCGCCGACTTCTATTCCTTGCTGGATGAGTAAAAGAAACAAAAGAAAATAGATATATGAAGGATTTGTGTTGTATTGGTCATATTACCCGAGACAAGATCATCACGCCTAAGCAGACGGTGTATATGGCGGGTGGCACTTCGTTTTATTTCACCTACGGCATTTGCCATCTGCCCGAGGTGGTGAGCTACCAACTCGTGACGAAGGTGGGTGAGGAGTCGATGCCTGAGATTGAGAAGATGAGGGGGATGGGTGTTGACGTGAAGTGTTTCGAGAGCCGTCGCACGGTGTATTTCGAGAACAAATACGGAGACAATCCCAACGAGCGTACGCAACGTGTGTTGGCAAAAGCCGATCCGTTCACGGAGGAGGAGATGGAAGGTCTCGATGCCCGCATCTATCATCTGGGTTCGTTGTTGGCCGACGATTTTTCACCCGAGGTGGTGAAGACGCTTTCAAGTAAGGGGCAAGTTTCGCTCGATGTGCAAGGCTATCTGCGCGAGGTGCGTGGTGAGAGTGTCTTTCCTGTGGATTGGTCGAACAAAGAGGAGATACTGCGCATGACCGACATCTTGAAACTGAACGAGCAGGAGATGGAGATTGTGACCAACCATAAAGACCCTCGCACGGTGGCCCGACTGCTGGCCGACATGGGTGTGAAGGAGGTGCTGATTACCTTTGGAAGCTATGGTTCGCTGATTTATGCGGAGGGACAGTTCTATGAGATTCCCGCCTACGAACCTCGCGAGGTGGTGGATGCTACGGGCTGCGGTGATACCTACTCGACGGGTTATCTCTATTGTCGTTCACAGGGCATCGGCTACGAGGAGAGTGGCAAGTTCGCCGCTGCAATGTGTACGAAGAAGTTGGAGCATTCAGGTCCTTTCGAGGGCAATATAGAAGCGGTCAGGAAGTTGATAATTTAATTGATTTCACGATTTTACGATTTCACGATTAATTTTATAATTTTTCAATTTCCTCATGGCTCAAGATTGCTTGTTCATGCATCGTTGCATTCAGTTGGCACTGAATGGTCGCGAAGGTTCCCGCCCCAATCCGATGGTGGGGGCTGTGATTGTGGCACAAGACGGGAGGATCATTGGCGAGGGCTATCATGTGCGCTGTGGCGAGGGACATGCTGAGGTGAATGCGTTTGCTTCGGTGAAACCCGAAGACGAGCATCTGTTGCCGCAATCCACCATCTACGTGAGTCTGGAGCCGTGTGCGCATTATGGAAAGACGCCTCCTTGTTGCGACTTGATTATCAAGAAGGGAGTGAAAAGGGTGGTTGTCGGTTGTGTCGACCCGTTTTCCGAGGTGCAAGGACGAGGCATCGAACGCATCCGAGAGGCTGGCATCGAGGTGACGGTCGGCGTCTTGGAGCAAGAATGTCGTTGGCTCAATCGCCGTTTCTTCACGTTCCATGAAAAGAAACGTCCTTACATCATTCTGAAATGGGCGCAGACGAGCGATGGATTCATCGACAATAATGGTCACGCTTTGGCAATCTCCACACCGTTCACGAAGATGCTGGTGCACCAACTCCGCGCTGAGGAAGACGCCATCTTGGTGGGACGTGTGACCAACGAGCGTGAGCATCCTCGGTTGGATGTGCGCGAGTGGAGTGGCCGTTCGCCTGTACGATTCGTTCTTTCACATGAAAACGAAATAGAGCAAATCTTGAATGAATGCTACGAACGCAAGTTGCAATCGCTCATCGTAGAAGGTGGCAGGATGACCCTTCAGTCGTTCATCGATAGCGACCTGTGGGACGAGATTCGTGTGGAGACCAGCGCACAAAGTCTTTTGCAGGATGGAGAAACAAAAAATGGAAGCACTAGTGCCCCCATTATTCCTCAGAATGCCCTCTGCTATCGTACAGAATGCTATGACAGCAACACGATAGTGTGGTTCAAACGATAATATCTCTTATCTATTATCTATTATCTTAATATCTCTCATCACTTTCTTCCGAAGTCCGCAGGCACTTCCCCCCATTTCTGCGTCTCCCATTTGATGATGGGCGTTCTCACTATGTGGGTGCGCAGCCAAGTCTCGGCACGTCGGATGATTTGGTAGAGCGGTTCCGTTTCAGGTGTGTGCTCCAGTTTCGTCTTGCATTGCTTCTTTTGCACCCAGAGAATGGCGTTGTAAGAGTCGCTGTAGATGACCTTGTCGGTGATTCCTTGCTTTTCCATCAGCGCCAACGCATGAACGATGGCCAGAAACTCCCCGATGTTGTTAGTGCCCTTTAACGGACCGAAATGGAACACCTGAGCACCTGTAGCCAAGTCGATGGCCTGGTATTCCATCGGTCCTGGATTGCCCGAGCATGCAGCATCCACCGCCCACGCATTGGCTTGGACTTCCATCGGCAATGGCAACACAGTGTCGTTGCGATAGTCAGGAGGATTAACCAGAGCCCCACTCCGTCCCTCCCCAAAGGGGGAGGGGGATTGCCCTGTCTGAGTATTCATCGCTTTTTGTATATCGCTCATAACTCTTTGTGTATCGCTAAGAACTTCATCATTTGAAAATCTAATAACACGAAAGCCTAATCTTTCCAAATCATCAGTTCTTTCTGTATCTTTTACTATTTGGTCACCTTCCAAATGGTAACCGCCATCCACTTCAATAATCAGTTTAGAGTGTAAACAAACAAAATCTGCAATATAGTCGCCAATAATGTGTTGTCTTCTGAACTTGGCATCAAGACTTTTATTCTTTAGTAATGCCCAAAGAGTCCTCTCTGCTTCTGTGGGATACTTCCGATGATGCTCTGCAAATTCTTTGAGCAAATCGTAGTTCTCGCCACCAGTCTCGTAGATATACATACCGCATTCGTTTTATCCTCTTTCACGCACTAAGTCCCACATCGAAGAGAATATCCCTCATCTCGTTATTCCCCCTCCCCTTTTGGGGAGGGCCGGGGTGGGGCCCTTACATCCTCTCCGGCACCTCAATGCCAAGCAGGGCCATACCATTCTTGATGGTCTTGGCCACGTTGCGGGCAATGACGAGACGAACAGCCTTTGATTCCTCGCTCTCAGCGCCCAGGATGCTGTAGTCGTGGTAGAACTGGTTGAACTCCTTCGTCAGCTCGTAGCAGTAGTTGGCGATTCCACTGGGCGAATAGTCCTTGCCAGCCTGCTCCACCACAGCGGGGAATTCGTTCATCTTCTGAATCAGGGCGATTTCCTTTTCATTGAGGAGTGTAGGAGTTGAGGAGTTCAGGAGTGTAGAAGCATCTCCTGCTTTGCGGAGAATGCTGCGGATACGAGCGTGTGTGTATTGGATGAAAGGACCCGTGTTGCCATTGAAGTCGATGCTCTCTTCGGGGTTGAACAGCATGTTCTTGCGGGCGTCCACCTTCAAGATGAAATACTTCAGGGCACCCATACCCACGATGCGGGCAATCTGGTCTTTCTCCTCGTCGCTGATGCCTTCTATTTTGTTCACCTTGTCCTCACTCATCTGACGTGCATCGCTGACCATCGTGGCCACCAAGTCGTCGGCATCTACAACCGTTCCCTCGCGGCTCTTCATCTTTCCGTTGGGCAGTTCCACCATTCCGTAGGAGAAGTGAACCAAATCCTTACCCCACTTGAAGCCCAGTCGGTCGAGCAACAGCGAGAGCACTTGGAAGTGGTAGTTCTGCTCGTTGCCCACCACGTAGATCATCTTGTCGATGGGATAGTCTTGGAAACGCATCTGAGCCGTTCCGATGTCCTGTGTCATATAGACGCTCGTGCCATCGCTGCGAAGCAACAGTTTCTGGTCAAGTCCGGCGTCTGTCAAGTCGGCCCACACGCTGTTGTCGTCCTTGCGGAAGAAGAGACCTTTCTCCAATCCTTCCTCCACCTTCTTCTTACCCACGAGATAGGTCTGCGACTCATAGTATATCTTGTCGAACGAAACGCCCAAAGCCTTGTAGGTCTCGTCGAATCCGGCATACACCCACGAATTCATCTTCTCCCACAGCGCACGCACCTCAGGATCGCCCTGCTCCCATTTCACGAGCATCTCGTGGGCTTCCTTGATGAGCGGAGCCTCCTGCTTGGCTTTTTCTTCGTCCATGCCCTGGGCAACCAACTCCTTCACCTCCTCACGATAGTGCTTGTCGAATGCCACGTAGTAGTCGCCAATCAGGTGGTCACCCTTCTTACCGCTTGTCTCGGGCGTCTCACCGTTGCCCCACTTCTGCCAAGCCAACATCGACTTGCAGATGTGGATACCGCGGTCGTTCACGATGTTTGTTTTCACGACCTGGTTTCCGTTGGCTTCCATGATTTTTGCCAGCGACCATCCCAGCAGATTGTTTCGCACATGACCGAGATGTAACGGTTTGTTTGTGTTGGGCGATGAATATTCAATCATCACGAGCGGAGACTCGTCAGTGGCTTTCTTCATACCGAAGTCGGCATTGCCATCGATGTCGGCAAGCAGTTGAAGCCATGCAGCAGGCGACACCACGAGGTTCAGGAAGCCTTTCACGACGTTGAACTGAGCCACAGCATCGCAGTTGGCCACCAGATAGTCGCCAATCTCCTGAGCCGTGTCCTCGGGTTTCTTCTTCGAAATCTTCAAGAATGGGAACACCACCACTGTCAGGTTGCCCTCGAAGGTCGATTTCGTCTTCTGCAATTGCACCATGCTGGCCGGCACTTCCTGACCGTACAGTTCTTTCACAGCGGCCATCACACCGCTCGTTATCTGCGCTTCAATATTCATCTTATTTTGTGTTATGTAAATTCGTTTATTCGTTTTGAGGGGACAAAAGTACAAAAAAAAACCTAATTATCCAAAAGCAGACACTAAAAATGCCTTTATATCCGTTCCAACAAGCGTTCGAACAACTGCTTGTGATGACCAGCCACCACGATATGATGGTTGCCAATCGGTTCTTTCAGGAAATATTCTGCTCTCTGCTTGTCAGCGAGTTCCAAAGCCAGTTGCGTGCGACAAAGACCTGGCGAGGCCTCGTTGCGCGCCAGCTTCCCCTCTTCGGCAAAATGGCGTGAGAGGTCGCCCGACACCTTGAAGAGGGTTACATCGCCCTCTTTCATATACCCTCTGATGCCCACGCCGATACCCGATTCGAAGTGGGTGAGCAGCTCGTAGCGTTCCACCATATTCAGCGGAATCGTGCAGTGAGCCACCAGCATCTCACCCGTCTCCACATCGATGCGGGCAGGATTGGCTTGGAAACCCGACACACCGAGCAATGCCTGGGCAATGGTCATCGACAACAAAGCGGGCACATCGCCCTCGCAGCCAGCCACGATGCCGTCAGCGTTCAGACGTGCCAAAGCCAGACATCCCGTGTTGTGGTGTGAGGAAAGGAGGTCGAAGCAACGGATAGTAAAACCTTGCAGCCGATGGCGTTCTACGAGTGTTTTCAATGCCTGATGGATTCTGTTGGCGCCAGGCAAAGCGTTGGAGATTTGGGTGTTGGCTGATGGGTGTTGGGTGGTGGTGGATTCCTCAGGTGTCTTGTCGATGATATCTTGCAGTTCCTTCATCTCGATTTCCACCATTTCAATGCCCAGCCGTTGGGCGATGATGTTGCTGTCGTAACTGCTCGAGATGAGCCAGTCGCTGGGTTTCCCCACGATGCCCAACCTGCATCCTTTGAGCGTCTGCAGGGCCAGTTCCACCCTGTGCAGCAGTTGGATGCGCTGGCCGATGTATTCGGCGCTGCCGTGGATGATCTCCCCACCGATGCCCTGCTGCCGCAGATACGACAGAATCTCCATCGATGCCGCCAGCGAATTGCTCTTACCCGAGGTGAGCAGCAGGAACGGTCTGCCACCCGACTGCTCTTTGAGTTGGGGAAGCCGTTGCAGGAAACGTCCTTCCGTTCCACCCGTGCGGATGTAGATGAGGTCGAGCGTGTGACTTCCATACTCGGCGAAGTCGTTGCCTTTCAAGTCGTATTCGATGCCCAGCGTCGAGAGAAACGCCTGTGTCTCGGCATTGATGGCCTTCTCGTCGTGCAGGGGCGACGTGATGGTGTAGATAGCGATGTCGGTGGTTTTCATGACTTTGTTCTTTATAGGTTTGTGATGAGGATTTTCAATCCGATGCCGATGAGTAGCAGACCGCCCAGCAACTCGGGTTTCACACGGCGGCTGACAACGTGTCCGAAACGCAATCCTAATGCATGACCCAGCAGGGCGAAGATGAAGGAAACGATGCCAATCACAACCAGGGGCATTGCCAGGGAAGAAAGGTTGTTGAAGCCCGTCATGGCGAACGATACTCCCACTGCCAGCGCATCGATGCTCGTGGCAACGGCCAACAACAGTTGAGTCGCGAGTCGGGTGGGGTTGAAGTGCTCGTCATCTCCCTCTTCCCGGAAGCTCTGCCATATCATTCTCCCTCCGATGAACGCCAGCATGATGAACGCCACCCAGTGGCCGACATGCTCGGCATAGCCAGCGAAATGCACAGTGGCCAGCCAGCCGAAGAAGGGCATCATGGCCTGGAAAAGTCCGAAGAAGAAACTCATTTGCACGATGGCGCGCCATTTGGGACGCTTCATGATGATGCCGCTCACGATGGAGACCGTGAAGCAATCCATGGCCAAAGCCACAGCCAGCAGCAGTATGTCGAGGAAATTCATCATTGTCGTTTTTCTTTATGACGTGGCGAAGGTACAAAAAAACAGCGACATAATGGTCGTATTTCCGAAAACTTTTTCAGAAAAATCCCCCGAAAGACACTTTCTCCACATTATTTGTCTGATGTATCGAAAAAAGTTTTATCTTTGTGCACAAAAAGCTAACTGTAGCATAGCAGTATGAAACAGGGGAAGATTATTAATCAGTACATTTGGATCATCAATATGCTGAGGGTGTATGGTGGTCTCACTTTCGAGGAACTGGGTCGGAAGTGGATACAGGATTGCGTGGCTGATGGACGCGTGTTGCAACGATCGTCGTTCAACCGCCATCGCGACGCCATCGAGGACATGTTTGGCATCGTCATCCAATGCGAGCCTAAGACGTACAAGTATTTCATCGGTAACACCGAGGTGCTGAACGACGACTCGATAGAACGATGGATGTTCTCTACGATGACGGTGCACGGCGTGCTCTCAGACAGCGCTGCGGTGAAGGAGCGCGTGGTGCTGGAGAATGTGCCGGCTGGCCTGCAGTATCTGGATACAATCTTCACCGCTATGAAATCGGGATTGCGCCTCTGTATCGGATACAAGAAGTTTGGCTCTGACAGCTACGAGCGTACGGTGTGCCCCTACGCGCTGAAGCTGTTCCACCAACGTTGGTACTTGTTGGGAGGGAACGATGAGGGCCAGACTCGTGTGTATGCCCTCGACCGCATGAACAGGGTGACGCTGGCGGATGAGTCGTTCGAGATGCCTAAGGGCTTTTCGCCTCAGGCGTATTTCGCTGAGTATTTCGGGGTGTTTACTGACGGCACTCCGATGGCTCACGTGGTGGTACGTGCCTACGGCAAGACACCCGACTACCTTCGTACACTGCCGCTGCACCACTCGCAGCGGGAAGTGGCAACGACGGACAATTATACGGATTTCGCATTCGACATACGCCCCACCATCGACTTTCTTGGCGAACTTATGTCGCTCGGCGATGGCATAGAAGTGCTGGAACCTGAGGATTTTCGTGTAAAAATACGTGAAAAACTAGCCGAAACACTCAAAAGATATTAAAGTTTTGTGGAGTGTCCTGCGTCCCGTTGCCTTTGACTTTCCCTTCGGCCGTCGATTTTCAATTCCCGTGGCCTTTCCCAGAAGGGTGAGGGGAAGGATTTTGCCCCTTTTTTAGTGGTTAATTAGTTAATACTCTCTAGTTTTTAGAGGTGAGAGGTAAGAGGTAAGTGGTAAGAGATTAGCCATTTGCCCGGGATTTTTGGCTTCTACTCGTTCATCCGCCTCCTTTCTCTGTGTCCTCTTTTGGTTAATAGATTAGTTTTTTAATTG
>JAFYYV010000041.1 GCA_017557405.1 Prevotella sp. | reverse complement strand
TATATTATATATATAAATAAACTCACTTTCGCATTTCCACAAAGGTAAACTGTAACTGTAATACTGTACGGGTGTTGTTCCTACACTAATAGATGTTTTACGCAGACTCCAATTCCTCCGAAACCCGCATGAATAAAGGAGATACGCACGACTTTACAATTCTTAACAGCTAGAAGCCTATTTCTTAACAGATTTTCACGCGCCACAAGAGGGCGGAATTTGGTGGTATGCGAAAAAATTAGTAAATTTGCATTGTGCATTGGGAAATGCATCACTCCCCAACCCAGCGCTGAAAAACAACACGAATGAATCTGTGAAAGACCATCAATGACGCCACTAAAGACCAATTATGACCCCGCCAAAGACCACTAATGACTCTGTGAAAGACCATCAATGACGCCACTAAAGACCACAAATGACCCGAACTGACTCGAAAAAGAGCAAAGAAGAGCCGCCCCCTCGCTCCCCTACTCTTTGATCTCGATATCGCCCCTGACGTTGTCGCGGATCTTACGAAGATAGTGCTTCATCCCCTCACCATCCTTGTTGTCGATGATCTCCAACAACTCCTTCAGTTCGGTGCGGATTTGCGACACTTGGTCGTGGGTGTAAGGGTTGAAAAGGATTTCCTGCAGCAGGTAGTCGTCCTCGTTAAGCACACCCTTCGCGATGCGCATGTGGCGCTTGAAAGTGGTTCCGGGAGCATCCTGATGCTTCATGACAGCAGCGAAGACGAAGGTGGAGACAAAGGGGATGGAGAGTGAATAAGCCACCGTCTTGTCGTGCTCGTCGAAGGAATATTCGTAGATGTGGAGCTGGAGTTTCTGGTAGAGGTCCTTGAAGAAGAGGCGTCCAATGAAGTCGCCCTCGGTGATGATGATGGCGTTCTCCTCGGAGAGTTGGTTGAGGTTGGCGAAGGTGGGGCCGAACATGGGGTGGCTGCTGGCGTAGCGCATGCCAGTACTCTGGTAGAACTCCTTCAGGCCTGTCTTCACGGATGCGATATCCGAGATGATGCAATCGGCGGGCAGATAAGGGATGACCTCGCGGAAGGCGGGGATGGTGTTCTTGACCGTTACGGCGTTGATGAGGAGTTCGGGCTGGAACTCGCGGACCTCCTCGAGTTGGGTGAAACGCTGGCAGTTGTAGGTGAACCGCATGCGCATGGGGTCTTTCTCGAAAACGGCCACCTGATGTTCAAAGCTGAGCAGGTCGATGAAGAAACTTCCCATCTTTCCTGCTCCCATGACTAAGATTCTCATAATGCTCTTGTGTCTTGGCTTATTTGTTGATGATTTCTATTTGTTGACGAACTGACTCTTCGTGGATGTGCTCGAACACCTGTGCGACGAACGAGGGGGCCATTCCGCAGAGCGAGCCTTGTGCACCGCGCTTCTCGAGGATTTCGTTGTAGCGGTTGGTTTGTAGCACGGTCATGTTGTGCTCCTTCTTGTACTGTCCAATCTCGCGACACACACGCATGCGCTTGGCGAGGAGGTCCATGAGTTGGTTGTCGAGCTCGTCAATCTGATGGCGCAGTTGGGTGATGCCCTCGGTGGTGACCGTCTCGTCGCGGATGACGAGCAACGAGAGGATGTAATCGAGCACGTCGGGTGTGACTTGCTGCTTGGCATCGCTCCAAGCCTTATCGGGTTCGCAATGGCTCTCAACGATGAGTCCATCCACACCCAGGTCCATAGCCTGCTGGCAGAGCGGGGCAATCAGTTCGCGACGGCCTCCGATGTGGCTGGGGTCGCAGATGATAGGCAGTTCGGGAATGCGGCGGCGCAGTTCGATGGGAATCTGCCATTGTGGAGTGTTGCGATATATTTTCTTGTCGTACGACGAGAAACCGCGGTGAATGGCTCCCAGACGCTTCACACCTGCCTGATTGAGACGCTCCAAGGCTCCAATCCAGAGTTCGATGTCGGGGTTGATGGGGTTCTTCACGAAGACAGGTAAATCGACCCCCTGAAGCGAGTCGGCCAAAGCCTGCATGGCGAACGGGTTGGCTGTGGTGCGGGCTCCCACCCAAAGGATGTCGATGCCATATTTCAGGCACAGTTCAACGTGCTCAGGCGTTGCCACCTCAGTGGCTACCAGCATACCGGTCTCCTTCTTCACTTGCTGCAACCAAGGGAGCGCCTTCTCTCCATGGCCTTCAAATCCACCGGGCTTCGTGCGGGGCTTCCACACGCCAGCGCGGAAGTTATGGCAGCCTTTCTCACGGAGTTGGCGGGCGGTTGTCATTACTTGCTCTTCGGTCTCGGCACTGCAGGGGCCTGCTATCACGAAGGGTCGTTCGTTGTCACTGGGGAGTCTTAAGGGTTCTAATTCGAGTTCCATAATTCGGTGTTGGGTGGATTGATGCCCCCTCCCAACCTCCCCCCCGTAGGGGAGGAACTAATGGGCGTTGGGGGATTATTAGTTATATTCTAATTTTATAATTTTTTAATTTTTTAAATATCGTGCAAACCGAAGGCAGAGTCAAGCTTGCTTGAACTATGCTGAGGTGCAGCCGATATTCAAACGTAGTTTAATTCTTTAATTCTTTAATTTTTTAATTTTATAATTTTGCTTTTATGCGCTCCAAAGCCTCTTGTATTTTCTCCTCCTTGGCGCAAAGCGAGATGCGGATGTAGCGTTCGCCATTGGAGCCGAAAATGAAGCCTGGCGTGATGAACACACGTGCCTCGTGGAGCACTCGTTCGGTGAGGTCCTCAACGTTCTCATATCGCCCGGGGATGCGCCCCCAGAGGAACATTCCCACCTGATTGGGGTCGTAGGTGCAACCAAGGGTGGTCATAATCTGCTCGGCCAGCCGACGGCGACGTTGATAGGTCGCAATGTTGGCTTCGCGATGCCATTCCTCGGTGTTGGTGTTGAGCGCCTCGGCAGCCGCGAATTGCAATCCGCGAAAGGTACCGCTATCGATGTTGCTCTTGATTTTCAATATCCACGAGATGAACTGCGCGTTCGTGATACACATTCCTACGCGCCAACCTGGTATGTTGTGGCTCTTCGACATCGAGTTGAACTCTATGCAGCAATCCTTGGCGCCTGGCACTTGCATGAGCGAGAGATGTTCTTCGGAGAGGATGAACGAATAGGGATTGTCGTTCACGACCACGATGCCGTGCTTCTGGGCAAACTCAACAAGTCGCTCGTAGGTCTTCCTCTGCGCACGTCCGCCAGTGGGCATGTTGGGATAGTTGGTCCACATGAGTTTCACGCGGCTGAGGTCCATCTTCTCCAACTCATCGAAGTCGGGTTGCCAACCGTTGTCCTCGCGCAGGTTGTAGTTGACAATCTTGGTCCCGAGGATTTTCGAGAGCGATGTGTAGGTGGGATAGCCGGGATTGGGTACCAAAACCTCATCACCCACATTGCAGAAAGCAAGCGTGACATGCAGGATTCCCTCCTTCGAGCCGATGAGTGGCAAAACCTCAGTCTTGGGGTCGAGTTCTACGCCATAGGAACGCTGGTAGAAGTTTGCCATCGCCTCGCGCAATTCGGGGGTTCCCATCGTGGGCTGATAGCCGTGGGCATCGGGTCGTGCAGCCACCTCGCAAAGTTTCTCTATTGTCTGCTTCGAGGGAGGCATGTCGGGCGAACCAATGGCGAGAGAGATGATGTTCTTCCCCTCGGCATTCATCTGGGCCACCTCCTTGAGTTTCCTACTGAAATAGTATTCTTTCACATCCAACAAACGGTCGGCAGGTTGTATATTCATCATGAGTTTATTGAGTATTTAGTGCATTCCTTGTATTCTCCGAGTATTTTCAGTTCTTTCGTCAATGGGATGATGGCATCGATTGACTGACGATAACGGGTGAGGTTCTGGTAGGTCACATCCACGTAGAACATGTATTCCCATTCATGTCCGATGACGGGCAACGACTGGATTTTCGTGAGGTTGATGCTATAGAACGAGAGGATGGTCAACACTTTGGAAAGCGAACCTTCCTCATGCGGCAACGAAAAGACAAGGCTGGCTTTGTCCGACTGCTCCAACGAACGAAGGAAATCGGCTTTGCGGGGGTCGGAGACAACGAGGAAGCGCGTGAAATTGTGCTTGTTGTCCTCAATTTGGTCTTCGAGCACCTTCAATCCATAGAGGCGTGCGGCACTGCTGTTGCAGATGGCTGCTTGTCCGCGGCTCATGTTTCGGCTGATTTCCTCGGCGGCTCCTGCGGTGTCTTCGGTTTCCACAGCCTTCAACGAGGAGTGGCGATCGAGGAACTGGCGGCATTGCATCAAGGCAACGGGGTGCGAGTGTACCTCGGTGAGCGTCTCCCACGAATCCTCGGGCAGGCAACAGATGCAGTGCTCGATGTGGAGTTTGTGCTCGCCTACGATGGAGGTTCCCGAATCGCGCAGTAGTTCGTAGTTGTGGAGCAGGCTGCCTGCGATGGTGTTCTCGATGGCAACCATGCCGATGAGGGTGGGGTCGGCGTGCATCTGAGCGAACACCTGTTCGAAAGTGTTGCAACAGATGATCTGGATTTGCTCACCCTGGAAATACTGACGAGATGCAATATCGTGGAACGATCCTATCTCTCCTTGTATGGCTATTCGTTTCATTGTCTTTTATATCGTTTTCGTTGTTTCCGTGTTGTTGATTCTAACTAAAACGGTCCTACTCTTTTCAGAGCGGGACCGTTTCGTTATTGTTTTCTATCTTTCATCGTTCAAATGGAATTATACGCAACTTCCCGCTCTGCAATTCTTTGCAAAGTAAAAGTAATAGCCGTAAAAGTATGCGTACGATTTATTCATAACGATTTTTGAATTGTCGATTCTTTTTTATTCGGGTGCAAAAGTATAACAAAAAATCGAATCCCGCAAACATTTTGCAAGAAAAATCTCGATTTGAATTACATTTTACCACTTTCGAGGGCTTTCCACCTACAACCCACTTCTCGGTCAACCCAACCCAAAGGGGTTGTTGTTGCGATAAGCCTGTTGCACCTTCTGGGCAATGTCCTCGGTGCCCTCGGCGGTGTATTCTCCATTCACGCCATCCATCTCGTGGGGATTCAGTTCGAGCACGGTGTGCATGTCTTCCTCAGCGCCCTTCTTGTCGCCCATCGCCAACTTCAAAGCTCCTCTTCCACGGAAAGCGGCCACGTTGAAGGGATTGAGTTCTATCACCTTATTATATATAAGCAAGGCATTATCGGCTTCACCTTTGGCTTCCTCCACCCGCGCTTTCAAGAGCAAAATGTCTTCGTTGTCGCTGATGTGCTCCACAAGCCACTTCACATCTTCGTCGGCTCCAGCCACATCGCCCATCTTCAACAACGTCTCTCCACGCATCAGATAAGCATCGGCATAGTCTTCCTTCAACGTGATGGCCTTGGTCAGCATGGCTATGGCATTCACATCATCACCTTGTCCGGCACATCCTCGTGCGTAGAGATAATGCACCACAGGGTTCTCGTTGTCAAGCAGCAAAGCCTTCTCGCAAGCGGCCGACAATGCACCATAATCCTCCATCATATAGGCCACCTCCGCCATACGCATCAGGATTTGTTGGTTGTCAGGTTGTGCCTCGGCCAACTTCTGCAACTGCTCGTAGGCAGGAAGCAGATCTCCTATGCGAACATAGGCCGTTGAGAGATAGTCGCGTGTCTCAAGATCGTCGCGCAACTCCAAAGCATGCTCGAAGCAACGCACGGCATAGGCTGCCTGCCCCTGATTGAGGGCACGCACACCATCGTATTTCAACACATCGAAGTTTTTCGACTCCTCTTCTCTCTTCTTCTCTTCTGGCGATTCGGTTGCACCGCCGAACAATGATTTAAAGAAACCCATATAATGAACGATTTTTTCTTATTTGCTCATCTGCACATAGTCTTCCATCGGAATCACATCGGTGCGCTCCCATTTTGGCCAACCACCGGCTGCATGCTTATAAGAGGAACCTGGTTGCTTGACGCGTGTGAAACTGAAACGGGCGTTGATGTAGCCATCGTCACCATCTTTGGCCAACACATAACAATACATCGTC
The DNA here is from genome assembly GCA_017557405.1 of Prevotella sp. Lineage (GTDB taxonomy): Bacteria > Bacteroidota > Bacteroidia > Bacteroidales > Bacteroidaceae > Prevotella. The sequence goes on along the minus strand of JAFYYV010000041.1, from coordinate 6,632 downwards.
TGCAAGTATTGCACCACTTTGTTTCCACGCTTCACAGTCGTAGCCACCCATTCCTTCTGCGGCAACACCACCGATTGGATTTTGGCTTCAGGATATTTCATCTGAAACATGCTCCGACATTGATCGGTATAGACACGCGCATCTGTGCCCTTGTAGAGATTCACGGTGTAGAGCGGCATGTAATAGGTACCGCCAATCTTCACACTATCGGCATCTTCCTCGGGATTCACACGATCGTCGAACCCGATGGCATCGCCTAGGCTGTGACCCGCTTTTTCCATTTCTTTCACGGTCTTTTTAGCCAAACGTGAGAAACGCTCGCCGAAAGTTTCAGTCTGCTGGGTATTCTCTGTTTGTGCTGAGGCAGGCATCCCCATTGCGAGCAATGCCATTGCCATAATGATCATTATCCTTCTATTCATCTTTTTGTTATGTAATATTAATCGCCGCAAAAATAGCATAAATCAAATGAACGGCAAAATAAATTCAGTAAAAAATCCGTAAATATTCTTGACACTTGTTGCATTCTCGCAGAAAATGAATATCTTTGTCGTGTTATGAAACGAATTGTCATCTTTCAACTGCTCTTCGTGGGATGGCTGTCGGCTTTCTCACAAACAGAGAACAACCAATTGGAACCGAGCATCGATGTTGTCGACCCGGCTCCTCAGATGTCGAATCCTGCCATCATAGATCAACCTACACCCTACCTGGAACATCCGACAAACATCAACCAATACCCATCATACTACGAGCAAGACAGCTTGCACCTGCCTTCAATCGACCACTATGGGCACGTGCGGCCTTTCTCATTGCCTCCCTATTGGTTTGGAAGATGGGACAACTGGCAACTCCATAGCGGGCTCAACCTCAGCATGAGTGCATCGGTGGCGGCACAATTCGGCAAACATGCCCGAAGCGGAGTGGGATTCGGACAATCCCTTTCTGCTATGTACGCAATGCCTTTGAGTGATCGTGCTTCGCTCGCTGTGGGCGGATATTTCAACAACTTGTCGTGGGGGCGCGATAATTTCCGCGATGCGGGAGTATCGGCCGTGTTCGGCTATCAGTTCGATGAACATTGGGAAGCTTACATCTATGCGCAAAAGAGCATTACCAACAACATGCCCACCCCTCTCCCACTCTATAGCGGCATGTACTCAATGGGCGGATTGCACAACGGATGGGGCGACCGCATTGGTGCTGCCGTGCGCTACAATTTCAATCCTTCGTTCAGCATTGAGGTGTCGCTCGAGAAGCAATGGCTGCCTCAACCCGACAACCTCTATTATGGTCGCTACAACTATCCCGTTCCGAAATGACGATTTTGAAGCAAACATCTAATCCGAATACATACAAACTAAAAACACTATCATAACATGAAAAGACAAATTCTCATCGCTGCCTTGGGCATTGCAACCATCACCGCATGGGCACAAGGCGAGAAAAAAGAAGCGCCCGTGAAAAGGGTAACGGTGTTTATGAATGGCGCTCAGGTGGAACGCTCGACATCAACCAACCTGACGGCTGGCGAGCAAACCATCACTTTCACAGGCCTCTCACCCTACACCGACACCAAAAGCCTGCAAGTGAAGGCACGTGGAAAACTCACCGTGCTGGGGGTGAACTATCGAACCACTCATCCCGACAGCTTGAAGCAGAGCCAAATGCGCGACGAAGCCAAACGCAAGGTGAAGGCCATCGTGGACAAACAACAGGAATTGAAAGCACAAAAGGAGGTGATCAGCGCCCAGTTGGAGATGCTGAAGACTAATAGTTCAGTGGCTGGACGCACTGCTGTTACTCCTTTGGCTGGCATCAAGGAGCTCAACAACTATTATTCGCAAGAGCTATTGGCATTGAAGAAACGCATGATGGCGGTCGATGAGGAAATCGAGAACCTCGATGAAGAACGCCAGCGCCGACAGAACACACTCGATTCGATTGCCTCTCTGAAACTGAAATCGGCGACCGATGTGGACGTGAAATTGAATATGGAACAAGCAGGGCGCGCTGAGTTCGACCTTATTTATTATGTGAAGAACGCTGGCTGGTACCCCACCTACGACATTCGTTCATCGAGTATCACGCAACCCTTGCAATTCTCGTATAAGGCCAACGTTTTCCAAAAGACCGAGGAAGAATGGACGAACATCCCTGTTACATTATCATCGGCCAATCCCAGCCATTCGAATATCGCACCCGAGCTTAAAACCTATTGGATTGACTTCGGCAGAAGTGCACCCCGATACGACCAGGAAAGCGTTGAGAACGGCGTGCAAGGAAGGGTTGTCGATGAATCGGGTGATCCTATTATCGGCGCTACAGTCTCCATTGTAGGCACCAGTTTGGGCACTGTTACCGACTTCGATGGAAACTACTCCATCACCTTGCCACGCGACAAACGTCGTCTGCAATTCAGCTACGTTGGCTATAAACAACAGACGCTTACCGCCAGCGGACCTACATTGAATGTTGTTCTCAAAGAAGACGACACCATGTTGCAAGAAGTGGCTGTCGTGGGATACGGCACAAGCAAAGCGAAGAATCGCTCACGAAATGTTGCCATGATGGAAGAGGTGGAATCGGATATGATGATGGCGAAGGTGGCTGCGCCAGCGAGATTACAAGAAAGCTCTGTGATTGAAGTTAACGAGGAGAAGGCCCAGTTCGGATATGAATTCGAGATCAAGAAGCCTCTCACCATACCTGCCAACGGCAAGACCACAACTACCGAGATTGGTCGTTATGAACTTCCTGCCTCCTACGAATATCACGGCATTCCACGTGCTGACAAAGATGCTTTCCTCGTAGCTGATGCAACCAATTGGCAGCAATTGAACCTGCTTGAGGGTGAGGCTAATGTTTATTTCGAGAACTCGTTCGTTGGAAAGACCATCATCGATCCTTCACAACCTACCGATACACTCCACTTCTCGCTCGGACGCGACAACGGAATCCGCATCCAGCGCACGAAGGTGGCCGACAAGAGCACTCACAAGCTGCTCTCTTCTTCTCAGGAGCAGAACATGACTTGGCGCATTACGGTGAAGAACACCCGCAAGGAGGCTGTGGCGCTGACGCTTCAAGACCAGATTCCTGTCTCTCAAAACAGCAGTATCAACGTGACAGTCGAGGAGTTGAGCGGTGGAAAACTGAACCAGGAGCGCGGTTTCGTTACCTGGAAGTTGCAACTGCAACCGGGTGAACAACGCGAGCTTATCCTTCAGTATCGTGTGAAATATCCAAAGAACCGCCGACTCATTGTTGAGTAATAGAAATGACAAAATGAAAGCATAGCTCTTATAAAAACAACGCGTTCGTAAAGAATCTTTACAAACGCGTTGTTTTATTGTGGTTGAAACTTAGCAGAATGTCAGTAAAACGCACCTACAAGTTTCTTTTTGTCAATCAAGATTCATGAGCCTTAATGATGGCGATGAAAAAATTAATCAATCTCCTCGTCAGCCTCATAACCACCCATCTCACGGATGGCGTTCTTCAGCATGGTATATTGCTGATACAAGTGGTTCACGGCCTCCTCACCCTGCGTATAATCGTGCATCGGGCTCTTCAAGAAGAAGCTCAGGAAACGCTGTGTTCCATAACGTCCAGCACGAGCAGCCAGGTCGCTCAACAGACAGAGGTCGAGGCAAAGCGGAGCTGCCAAGATGCTATCGCGGCAAAGGAAGTTGATCTTGATCTGCATGGGATATCCCATCCAACCGAAGATATCGATGTTGTCCCATCCTTCCTTGTTATCGTTGCGCGGCGGATAGTAGTTGATGCGCACCTTGTGATAGTATTGTGTGTCCTCGTCGTTGCCGTGTCCATAAAGGTCGGGCTGTATTTCGGGCTTCAGAATGGTTTCCAAAGTAGAAAGCTTCGAGACCTCCTTGGTGCGGAAATTGGCAGGCTCGTCGAGCACCAAACCATCGCGGTTGCCAAGAATGTTTGTTGAGAACCATCCACTCAAACCCAGGCAACGAGTGCCGATAATGGGAGCAAAACCACTCTTCACGAGCGTCTGACCTGTCTTGAAGTCCTTGCCGGCAATCGGCATACGGGTCTTTTCAGCCAACTCCCACATGGCGGGAATGTCCACCGTTGTGTTGGGAGCGCCCATGATGAAGGGAGCACCTTCCTGCAGAGCGGCATAAGCATAACACATGGAGGGGGCAATATGCTCGCGGTCATCTGCCTTCATGGCTGCTTCGAGATCTGCAAGACGATAGTGGACCTTCTCATCAACTGGCACATAAATCTCTGTGCTGGCTGCCCAAAGCACCACAATGCGAGCGCAGTCGTTCTTCTGCTTGAACTGGCGGATGTCTTCGCGAAGCATCTCAACCATCTCCCAACGGGTCTTGGCATCTTTCACATTATCGCCATCGAGGCGTTTTGCGTAATTCTTGTCGAAGGCGGCCTTCATGGGAACAATCTTCTCCAACTCGTCGCGCACGGGCAGAATGTCCTTCTCTTTCAACACCTCAGCATACATGGCTGCCTGGAAGGCGTTTTGAGGATAAACATCCCAGCATCCGAACACGATGTCGTCAAGACTGGCCAGCGATACGATTTCATCATATTTCAAATATTTCTTATCGTCGCCCTTGCCAATACGAATCTTGTCGTACTGAGTCATTGAACCAACGGGCTTGGCCAATCCTTTACGAGCCATCAACACACCCGTCATGAATGTTGTGGATACGGCTCCACAACCCACTACCATGATTCCCAACCTACCCTCGGCAGGACTTACTTTTTGTTGTTCCATTTTTTCGAAATGATTAATAAAGTGTTTTGTTTATAATAATTTGCAAAGTTAACATTTAATTCTGTTACTATCTCGTTTTAAAAATAAAAAAAACAGACATTTTGTCATTTTTACACCAAAACGGAGAGATTTTAAACAACATTAATATTTGTTTGCAAATTATATACGCAAAAACTGCATAAATATACTATTTTCGTTGCGTTGCTCATTCCTTTATCTTGATGTACGTACCTTGGAACGTGGCATACTGGCCGAAACATGAAGAAGTATCTTCGTCAGTAACCGACTTCAACACCACGAAGCGAGGATAGAAGTAAGCCTCGAAGCCATAGTCGCACTCGTTGACATGGAGGTATTTGAAATGATTGCCCTCCAACACGGCAGGACGCCCCTTCTCGCTCTCACCTTCAGCAATGTTCTGAGGACAGTTGCTGATTTTGAAATGAACACGATTCTTTCCGGCCGCGATGAATGTGGCTGAACCACCCATGTCCTCCTCATAGTTCCGATTATACTGCGTATATCCGTATTCCTTACCGATGTGGTCAGGACTCTCAGGAACAAGTTTTCCACCGAAGCCGGCAGGAAACGAAATGCTCTTCATATTCGTGAAAGCAAGCTCTTTTTCAGTTTTCGGATTGATCCAAACGCCCGTCAATTGGCCGTTCTTGATCTCAAGAGTCAAATAGCCGGTCACATAACCATTATCTTGGCACTCTCTCAAATAGTACATGCCGTTTCCTCCACTTTCACCTACCAGCAGGATTTGCGCGGGATTTTTGGCTTTCGGATAGTAAATGGCGCCAGCCACAATATCCACCGCGTTCACTTCAAACGCCAATCGAACAGCCGTCTTGCCATTCAACGTACCCTCAAACGCATAACGCTTCACAATGTCTTGCGCTTCAGCCATCAATCCAAAAACAAGGCCGACAACTATCAATACTACTTTTTGCAATTTCATCTCACTATTCTTTAAAATCCATAAAAACAATTCGTTCGAAACACTATAAGGAAGACTACATCTCATGCCGAATATCGCGACTGATGACAGTACCGTTCGCCTGATGAGTAGCCAACACCAACACCTCGGCTATCTGCACATGAGGTGGCGCACTAGCCGCATAGAAACACACGTCAGCAATGTCGGCGCCAGTCAACGGCTTAACGCCTTGATACACTTGATCGGCACGATTGCGATCACCATGAAAACGTGTCACACTGAAATTGGTTTCCACCAAGCCAGGTTTCACGTTTGTGACGCGCACGCAAGTGTCGGCAACATCAATGCGCAAACCGTCGGTGATGGCTTTCACAGCGGCTTTGGTGGCACAATAGACATTTCCACCAGCATAGGCAGCATCACCAGCGACACTTCCAATATTGATAATGTGACCATGATTCCGCTCCACCATATGCGGGACAATCAGGCGTGTCATCGTGAGCAAACCTTTGATATTCGTATCGACCATCGTCTCCCAATTATCGAGGTCGCCTTCGTATTCCTTCTCCATACCGAGAGCCAAGCCTGCATTGTTGATGAGCACATCAATATCCTCCCACCTACCTTGAAGTGATTCAACGGCGGCAGCAGCGGCTTGACGGTCGCGAACATCAAAAACAAGCATGACAACTTCCGAACCATCAGCCTCCAATTGGGCTTTCAACAAATTGAGTTTCTCGGAGTTACGCCCTGTAATCACGATGTCGAACCCACCTTGTGCAAACCTACGTGCACAAGCCTCGCCAATCCCACTTGTTGCGCCCGTGATCAATACTATTTTCCTCATTTTTAATTATATAATTTTCTAACTTTTCAATTTTTAAATTTTATAATTTTATAATTTTATAATTT
>JAFYYV010000040.1 GCA_017557405.1 Prevotella sp. | reverse complement strand
ACTCCAACCTCACCAGCTCGACGGTTTACATCAACCGCTACACTTACCAGAGCGGCAACCCCTACCTGCGACCCACCTATACGCACAACCTCGTGTTCAACGCAGCCTACAAATGGGCTGGCATGGTCGTGACCTATTCGCGCACCAAGGACAATGTGACGATGGCCACCGAGCCCTTCCCAGGCGCTGACGATCCTATGGTAAGCCTCGTCCGTTCCATCAACGGCAGCGACGGCTACAACCAGCTGAGCCTTAATCCCTACGCCAGACCTACCATCGGTTGCTGGCATCCCACATGGTTCATCTATGCCCAATTCCAGAACTACAAGTCGCCATGTGCTGACGGAAGCGAGATCACCCTCAGCCGTCCGTATGTCAACTTTGGATGGGACAACACCGTGGAGCTGAACGGTGGCTGGCGCTTGAGCGCAGGCATGCGCCTGGCGTCGAAGGGTGACGTGAACAACTTCCGCCTCAACCGCATCGCCTTCAGAAACGACTACGGCGTGCAACGCGACTTCAACCTGCGCCGTCTCGGCACCCTGACAGCCGACCTGCGCTGCTACGATGTGTTCAATACCAACAAGAGCGGCGGTATCATCTATGGCATCCGCGAGATTACCGCCTACAACCCAGCCCGTCGCACCTTCTCGCTCGACCTCACCTGGAAGTTCAACGAGGCCCACTCAAAGTATCGTGGTTCTGGTGCAGGAGAAAAGCAGAAGGCTAGAATGTAAAATGGCACGATTTTTGATTCTACCTTTTTAAATAATAGAACGACTGATGGATTATATCTCACATTACAATTCGCCCCTTGGGAGAATAACGATGGGCAGCGATGGGGAGGCTTTGATCAGCCTTTGGTTCGACGACCAGAAATATTTCGGCGCCAACCTTGAGAAGGAGCAACGTCAACAAGACGACCTCCCCATCTTTGAACTGACACGCAAATGGCTCGACAGCTATTTCAGTGGCAAAGACCCGCAGTTCACCCCACCCTTGCTTATGCGCGCCTCTGATTTCAGGAAACAAGTGTGGCAGCAGTTGCTCAACATTCCCTTCGGCCAGACAACCACCTACGGCGAGATAGCCAAAAGCCTGGGAGGAAGCTCGGCCATAGCTGTGGGAGGAGCCATCGGCCACAATCCCATCTCGCTCATCATCCCCTGCCATCGTGTCATAGCTTCCAACGGAGATCTAAGAGGATATGCTGGCGGACTCGACCGAAAACGTTGGCTGCTGGAGATGGAACAAAAGGGAAAAACAACGATTCCGCAAAACCAACGGAAGTAATTGTGACACAAGAATATCGGCATTTCGCAAACACATCGCTCCACAAGAAAAACACCCTATCGCAGAAAAAAAACAAGAAAAAGTTTGGCCAATCCAACTTTTCTTCTTACCTTTGCAACCGCAAACGAAAGGATGCGTGAAACGAAGAACATGGTGCCTTAGCTCAGTTGGTAGAGCATCGGACTGAAAATCCGTGTGTCCCCGGTTCGATTCCTGGAGGTACCACTCCTCCTTTCATTAGCCCGGTGATGGAGAGATCCTGAGCCGGGTTTTCTTTTGTCCTTAATTATATTGGATTGCTGAAACGGTTGTCGAAATAATCAGTTTTCGGAATCATATAATGTATTAACAAAAAGGGACTCTATACTATCACAGCATAGAATCCCAGACAAACTTGAACTCTCGTTCTTGTTTGATGCGTGAGGCAGAAGTCAAGCGCACTTGACTCCGCCCACGCTTCTAGCAAACTTCAAACAATCAAAAAGGATGATTGCTGATTTATAGTCTGAAGGTGACTAGCCAAAAAACACTTTATATATCATCGTATGAACAACAGTTCGCGATACTTCGGTAGTGGCCAGAGGCTGTCATCGACAATCAACTCGAGTTTGTCAATCTGATAGCGAATCTCGTCGAGTTTCGGCTCCACATTGTCGTGGTAAGCGATGGCCTTGTCGTGCTCGTCGGTGATCTTGTTGGCGAGTTTGCGGGCGCTAACAAGTTCTTCCACACCCTTTTCGATGGCCAGCGTACGCTCGGCAATCTCCTGGATGATCTTCTTGTTGCGAGCAGATAGTTTGTCGGCTGTATCGATTGGGAAGATGATGCCCATATTGCCCACGTTCTTCAGCAGTTCGCTCTGATAATGGGTGGCCACAGGAATGATATGGTTCATCGACAGATCGCCCAGCACGCGAGCCTCAATCTGAATCTTCTTCGTATAGGTCTCCCACTTCACCTCGTTGCGGGCCTCGAGTTCTTTCTTGGTCATCACACCCAGGCTCTCGAACATCTCGATGCTCTCGGGATCGAGGTAGCGCTCGAAGATCTTCGGACACGATTTCTCGACATCCAATCCACGTTTCTCGGCCTCAACAACCCACTCATCCGAATAACCGTTTCCATCGAAGCGGATGGGCTTGCAGGTCTTGATATCCTCGCGCAGCACATCGATGATAGCGTGGAACTTGGCTGAATGGTCGGTTCCTGCAAGTTTCTTCTCGAACTCAGGAATACGGGCATCAACACGTTTCTTGAAGTTTACCAGAGCCTCAGCAACAGCGCTGTTCAGGGCTATCATGGCGCTGGCGCAGTTGGCCTCGCTACCCACGGCACGGAACTCGAAGCGGTTGCCGGTGAAGGCAAAGGGAGAGGTGCGGTTGCGGTCGGTGTTGTCGATGAACAACTCGGGAATCTCGGGGATGTCCATCTTCAAGCCCTGCTTGCCAGCGAAGGAAAGGATATCCTCCTGATCGGCCTTCTCAATATGGTCGAGCAACTCACTCACCTGCTTGCCCAAGAAGCTGGAGACGATGGCGGGAGGAGCCTCATTGGCACCCAAACGATGGGCGTTGGTAGCACTCATGATAGAGGCTTTCAGAAGTCCGTTGTGCTTATACACACCCATCAGGGTCTCAACGATGAAGGTGGCGAAACGGAGGTTCTGCTCGGCGTTCTTGCCCGGTGCATGCAGCAGCACACCGTTGTCGGTGCTCAACGACCAGTTGTTGTGTTTTCCAGAGCCGTTGATGCCGGCGAATGGTTTTTCGTGCAGCAGTACACGGAAGCCATGTTTGCGAGCCACTTTCTTCATCAGGCTCATCAGCATCATGTTGTGGTCAACGGCAAGGTTGGTTTCTTCGAAGATGGGAGCCAACTCAAACTGGTTGGGAGCCACCTCGTTGTGGCGTGTCTTACAAGGTACACCGAGTTCCAAAGCCTGAATCTCGAGGTCGCGCATAAAGGCTGCTACACGCTCGGGAATGGCTCCGAAATAGTGGTCTTCCATCTGCTGGTTCTTGGCACTATCGTGTCCCATCAGCGTGCGACCCGTGAGCAACAGGTCGGGACGGGCGGCATAAAGGCCTTCATCAACGAGGAAATATTCCTGCTCCCAACCGAGGTTGGAAGTGACTTTCTTCACACTGGGGTCGAAGTAATGGCACACATCGGTGGCAGCCACGTTCACGGCATGAAGGGCACGCAGCAACGGAGCTTTGTAGTCGAGTGCCTCACCCGAATACGAGATGAATACGGTGGGGATGCACAGGGTGTCTTCGATGATGAACACAGGCGATGTGGGGTCCCAAGCCGAATAGCCACGAGCCTCGAAGGTGGAGCGGATTCCACCAGAGGGGAAGCTCGATGCATCGGGCTCCTGCTGAACGAGCAACTTACCTGTGAACTCCTCAACCATTCCACCCTTTCCATCGTGCTCGATAAACGAGTCGTGCTTCTCGGCGGTGCCTTCTGTCAGCGGCTGGAACCAGTGCGTATAGTGTGTCACACCATTCTCGGTGGCCCACTGCTTCATGCCTGCAGCCACAATATCAGCAACCTCCCTGTCGAGTCGGGCGCCATTGTCGATGACATCAATCATCTTCTCATAGACATCCTTCGGCAGATATTTGTACATCTTCTCGCGGTTGAACACTTTCTTGCCGAAATACTGACAAGGTCTCTCACTTGGTGTCTTTACGTCTAGCGGCTTCTTCTTGAATGCCTCGCCGACAACCTGAAATCTTAATGCTTCCATAATCTCGATTGTTTGTGTTGTTAATTTGTTTTCTATATGATTATTTCTTTTCTTTCTCTTTCAAGTGCTCCTCGTACTCAGCCAACTCGCGCTCGCCAATGTGAGCCAATCCGTAGTGCTCACGATGCTGTGAGAAGTCGAGGCCTACTTTCTCGCTATAGGCCGACACTCGCATGGGGATGAGCATATCGATGAGTTTATACCCCACCCAACTCATGGCGAAGGTATAGACAAATACGATGACAATGGCCAACAGATGGAAGAGGAATATCACAAATCCTTCGCGTGTGCCTGAGATCAATCCATCCTGGATGAAGATACCCGTCAGCACCGTACCGAAGATACCACCCGTTCCATGCGTGGGAAACACATCGAGGGCATCATCAATACGTGAGTGGGAACGCCAATAAACGGCGATGTTGCAGATGAGGGTGATGACGAAAGCGATGAAAATGCTTTGTCCTACGGTGACATAACCGGCAGAGGGCGTGATGGCCACCAAACCGACTACGCAACCTACGGCAGCACCCATTGCAGAGGGTTTGCGACCGCGCAGGCAGTCGAAGAATATCCACGTCATCATGGCGGTTGCCGAAGCCGTGTTCGTATTCAGGAAGGCTTTGACGGCTTGTCCATCGGCATGTAGCGAAGAACCCGCATTGAAGCCAAACCAACCGAGCCACAACATGGCTGCTCCCAGAAGTACAAAGGGGATGTTGGCAGGTTCACTCTTACGGGTCTCCGCCTTACGCCGTCCAAGGAAAATGGCTCCTGCGAGGGCTGCAATACCACTGGAGGCGTGCACCACGATACCACCTGCGAAGTCAACAACTCCCCAACGCATGAACAATCCCTCAGGATGCCACGTCATGTGTGCCAACGGACAGTAGATGACGAAGAAAAAGAACATCATGAAGAACATGTAGGCCGAAAAACGCACACGCTCGGCAAATGAGCCAGTGATCAACGAGGGTGTGATGATGGCAAACTTCATCTGGAATAAGGCGAACAATGCCAATGGTATCGTTGCACCACCTAACACATTACCCGCGGGCGTGGTGTAAACTGCACCACCTACATTGTGGAACATCGGGAACGACAAAGGATTGCCGATAATGCCACCAATATCGTCGCCAAAACACAGCGAGAAACCGATAACAACCCACAACACCGATATCAATCCCATTGCGATGAACGATTGGAGCATCGTGGAAATCACATTCTTGGCTCCTACCATTCCACCATAGAAGAATGACAAACCTGGTGTCATCATCAAAACAAAAATCGTGGCTGTTATCAACCAAGCTACGTCGGCTGCAGATATCACCGACCAGTCACACTCAAACGACGGTTCTCCAACCGCCAATCCTGCTACGGCAATCAATGTCATCACCGCCATCAGTATCTTCCAACGTCTTTTTACCTTCATATAATTTAATTGCTAGTCTCTGGGTGCAAAATTACAACGTTCTGATAGAAAAATTGTTATTTTTCTTTCGTTTTGTTTGTTAAAATATTACTTTACTGACATTTTGTAAAGTTCAATCCATATTTGATTGTCATTTTGTTATCACTTTGTCTTGAAAACCTGCCATTTCATTGCAAAAAGTCATTTCCTTTTTCACGCAAAAAACTTTCTTTCAGCGCTTCAGACGAATGTATCACTCTTGAAAAGGCGTGTTTTAATACAAAAACTCCCTCCCGCCATGCTGAGCGGAAGGGAGATGGTACCTGGAAAAGATTAGGGTTGCAGCGTGAAACCAAGAACCAGGTATGCTTTCTGAGCGCAAGGATTGGCGACAACCTGACCGAATATGGGTATCGTGAACGAATCGGTCACTTTGATGTCTTTCGTCGCCTTCAAAGCAAGGTTGGTGACAGCGAAACCTGTCGTGCCATATGCATCGGTAGCAAAGGGGACGGCACCGGCTGTAGCAGTCCAATCCACCGTAGCAAGTTTGAATGGGACCGATGCTTCAAGATAACTGCTGTAGGCCCGCTTGCCGTCCTTGTTCACCCCATCGTTGCCCGCAAAGTTGGTGAACCACTGCAACGAAGCAACACCGAAATCATAGCCAATGTTGGCCTCATAAACGTGGTTTGTTCCATGCGCGTCGTACTTGAAATAGCGGCCTTCAGGATCGAGACCCGAACTAAACCAATAGTCGGTAACTCCAATATTGAAACCTCCTGCTGTATAAGCGAGGGTGAGGTCGAACTCTTTCGTGTCGGCAGAATCTACCAATCCATAGCTGCCCCAAGCAGTCAACGACAAACCTTTGTATTCCACACCTAGTGTCGGCTGTATGGCAGCACTTCCCAAATCAAGTCCACGCCAGATGTAACTACTTACGACATCACCACTTATCGTCGTTTCTATCTCCTGTGCATGGGTGGTCGCCCCAGCAACCAAACCCATTGCGAATAAAACAATCTTTTTCATACTCTTTTTCCTTTTCAATTTATTACAGTGCGGAAGTAAATTCTTCACTCTTCACTTTTTACTTATTTAGTTATAACAAGCCTCTCCATGTTCGTAGATGTCGAGACCTTCCTCCTCCACACGCTTTCCAACTCGCAGGCCGTGAACCTTCTTGATTCCATAGAAGAGGGCAAATCCGCAGGCTGCTGCCCAGAGGTCGATGACCAAGATGCCAAACAACTCAGCTCCGAAGAATCCCCAGCCGTGTCCATAGAACGCACCATTGGAGGTAGAAAGCAGACCTGTCATCAACGTGCCGAGGATGCCACACACTCCGTGCACAGAACTTGCACCCACAGGGTCGTCGATGTACAGTTTGTGGTCGATGAACTCGATGGCGTAGACCAATACGATACCACACGCCAATCCGATGATAATGGCGCCAAAGGGCGATACGAGGTCACAACCTGCCGTGATGCCCACAAGGCCTGCCAACACACCGTTCAACGTTAGAGAGAGTGAGGGCTTTCCATATTTGATATAGGTGAGGAACATCGTGGCCACACCACCTGCTGCAGCTGCAAGGTTGGTGGTCAGGAACACGTGAGAGATGGCAACACGGTTCACCTCACCACTTGCTGCCAGCTGTGAGCCGGGGTTGAATCCGAACCAACCCAACCAGAGGATAAACACACCGAGAGCGGCCATTGTCAGGTTGTGACCAGGAATAGCACGGCTCTTACCGTCTTTCGCATACTTGCCGATACGGGGACCGAGGGCCATTGCACCAATCAAAGCCAATACACCACCTACGCTATGCACGATAGCAGAACCTGCAAAATCGTGGAACACATCTCCAAAAGTACTCATCATGAAACTGTCGGCAGCATCGTTGCAAAGCCAACCACCACCCCACGTCCAGTGACCTTCGATGGGATAGATGAACAAGGAGATGACTGCACTATAAATGAGATACATCGAGAATTTCGTGCGCTCAGCCATTGCTCCACTCACAATCGTAGCACTGGTAGCACAAAACACGGTTTCGAAAATCAGGAAACCCTCTACGGGGAGGTCACCCTTATAAAAAGAGAGGTCACCCCAGTTGGGCATACCGATAAAACCTGCACCCTCGCTGCCGAACATAAATCCGAATCCGAGGAAGAAGAATAAGAGCGAGCCGAACATGAAGTCGACAAAGTTCTTCATCAGGATGTTGGCCGTGTTCTTGCTTCGTGTAAAACCTGCCTCACACAGCGCAAAACCTGGCTGCATCCAGAAAACCAACATGGCTGCCAATAGCATCCATACAGTATCGAGTGATAATCCAATTTCGTTCATAATCTTTAAAGTTTTTGCATTGTTATCCTATTCATTGTTCACTACTCACTTTTTACTTCTTGTCTCGAAGTACGGTGTCTCCATGCTCACCTGTGCGGATGCTCCAAGTGTCGATCATTTCGCTCACGAAGATGCGACCATCGCCAACTTCACCCGTATGGGCCACACTGAGAATCACCTTTACCGTCGGCTCCACAAACTGATCACGGCATACAATGGTCAGCGCCACACGCTCTATCACGTCTGTTGAGTACTGCACGCCACGATAGATTCTTTCCTGTCGGCTCTGACCGATACCGTGGACGTTGTGGTACTCAAACCAATCGATGTCCGATGAAAGCAAGGCTTCCTTGACCTCCTCGAACTTGGTCTTCCTGATAATTGCTTCAATCTTTTTCATACCTTTACTCTTTTAACCTTATTAATAATAATATAACCACTTTTTTAACCTTATTAATAATAATATAACCACTTTGGGATGTCACTCTGTCAATTGACACTGCAAAAATAATGCATAATGTTGGAATAATAATAAAAAATCTATCAGTTTGATTGTTAAATATTACACTTGCTGACATTTTGTAAAGCACCAACCCATTTACCATCGCATTTTGACACCCTTTCATTCCAGAAATCCGATATTTCGTTTACAATTTGTCAGAATGATTGTTTCTTTGCATTGTGCTCGCCCACAGCCACCTTGTTTTAGGAGCAAAATGACAATTTGTAAAGAATGAAACCGAGAAACCACTCGATAGATAGCAAAATGAAAGAAAAAAGGGGGATTATCAAGCAAAATGCCACTAGCACACTTTTTTAAGGTTAAAAATGCAAGCAAATGTTTGGATATAATATCAAAATGCGTTACCTTTGTACCCAAAAATATACAAAACGTAAGTAAAAGTAAGGATAATATGACAAATTGCAAACTTCAAACATCGCAAAGAATACAGGATGAAAGAAGGGCACAAGAAGGGCTCTACCAACCAGACTACGAGCACGATGCGTGTGGCGTTGGAATGGTAGTGAATATTCACGGCGGAAAGAGCCACGATCTGGTGGACCAAGCATTGAAGGTGCTGGAGAACATGGAGCACCGCGGCGCTGAAACACGCGATAAGACGGGCGACGGTGCGGGCATCATGATTCAGATTCCTCACGAGTTTATTCTGCTGCAAGGCATCCCTGTGCCGGAGAAAGGAAAATACGGCACAGGACTGGTCTTTTTGCCGAAAGACGAGAAGGCGCAACAGGAGATTCTCTCTGTGATGATTGAAGAGATTGAGCGCGAGGGACTGCAGTTGATGCATCTGCGCACGGTACCCACGAACCCCGAGGTGTTGGGAGCTGCTGCACGCGAGGTGGAACCCGCCATCAAGCAGATTTTCGTTACAGGTGTGAGCGATGATGATGTACCTGTATTCGATCGCACCCTTTATAAAATCAGGAAGAAGATTGAAAACCGCATCGACAACGAGGATTTTTACATCTGCTCGCTGTCGAACAAAAACATTATATACAAAGGAATGCTGACCAGCGGACAGTTGCGCCGCTATTTCCCAGACCTCTCGAACGACTATCTGACGAGTGGCCTGGCATTGGTACATTCACGTTTCAGCACAAACACATTCCCAAAATGGAAGTTGGCACAGCCTTTCCGTTTGTTGGCACACAATGGTGAAATCAACACCATTCGTGGCAATCGTGGATGGATGAAGGCACGCGAGAGTGTGCTGAACAGTGAAGCTTTGGGCGACATCAAGCCATTGCGTCCCATCGTGCAGGAGGGCATGAGTGACTCGGCAAGCCTCGATAACGTTTTCGAGTTCTTGATGATGAGTGGACTGTCGTTGCCGCAGGCGATGGCAATTCTGGTACCCGAAAGTTTCAACGACAAGAACCCAATCAGCGAGGATCTGAAGGCATTCTACGAATATCATTCCATCCTCATGGAGCCGTGGGATGGTCCTGCAGCATTGTTGTTCAGCGATGGCCGCTATGCTGGTGGAATGTTGGATAGAAACGGTCTGCGTCCAAGCC
The DNA here is from genome assembly GCA_017557405.1 of Prevotella sp. Lineage (GTDB taxonomy): Bacteria > Bacteroidota > Bacteroidia > Bacteroidales > Bacteroidaceae > Prevotella. The sequence goes on along the minus strand of JAFYYV010000040.1, from coordinate 93,438 downwards.
GTTATACTATTACAAAAGGTGGTATGATGGTAGTGGCCAGTGAGGTTGGAGTGATGGACTTTGAACCTGGCGATGTGGTAAGCAAAGGCCGCCTGCAGCCTGGCAAGATTCTGCTCATTGACACGCAGGAAGGCAAGATCTACTACGATGGTGAAATCAAGGAGAAGCTGGCTAAGGCACATCCTTATCGCGAATGGTTGAACGAGAACCGCGTGCAATTGGAGAAACTGAAGAGTGGTCGCCACGTGGAGAATGGCGTAAGCGACTTTGAACAGAAACTTGTCACTTTCGGTTTTGGTCAGGAAGACATCGATAAGACCATCGTTCCAATGGCAACAGCTGGTCAGGAACCAGTAGCAGCGATGGGTAATGACACACCGCTAGCTGTTATCTCAAACCGTCCACAGGTGCTGTTCAACTATTTCCGTCAGCAGTTTGCACAGGTCACCAACCCTGCCATCGACCCTATCCGCGAGGAACTGGTGATGAGTCTTACCGAATATATCGGCGCTGTAGGAACCAACATCCTGACACCCGATGCATCGAACTGTAAGATGGTCCGCCTGCCACAACCCGTTTTGACCAACACGCAACTCGATATATTATGTAATATCCGCTATAAAGGATTCAAGACACAAAAACTCGCCATGTTGTTCGAAATAGCACAGGGTGAGGAAGGTCTGCGTAAGGCCCTTGATGACCTCTGCCATCAAGCTGAGGTGAGCGTGGATGAAGGTGTGAACTACATCATCCTAACCGATCGCGATATCGATGAAAAGCATGCAGCCATCCCATCACTATTGGCTGTTTCGGCAGTTCACCATTACTTGATTAGCGTAGGCAAGCGCGTGCAGACTGCTCTGATTGTTGAGAGCGGTGAGATTCGCGAGACGATGCATGCAGCATTACTGTTAGGCTATGGTGCCAGCGCACTCTGTCCCTACATGACATTCGCCATTCTTGATGATTTAGTGAAGAAACACAAGATCCAAGAAGAGTATGCTACGGCCGAAAAGAACTACATCAAGGCTGTAGATAAGGGCTTGAAAAAGATCATGTCGAAGATGGGAATCTCGACCATCCGCTCGTATCGTGGAGCAAAGATTTTTGAATCTATCGGTCTCAGTGAAGATATATTGAGAAGATATTTCGGTACAGAAGTAAGCACCATTGGTGGTGTTGGTTTGAAGGAGATTGCCCGCGATGCAATCCGTCTGCACGAGGCTGCCAAGCAGCAAACGATGTTACAGAACCAAGGTCAGTTCTCTTGGCGTAAGGATGGTATACTGCATGCTTGGAATCCTGAAACGATTGCTAACCTGCAGTTGGCTACCCGTCTGGGAAGCTATAAGAAGTTCAAAGAGTGGGCAGCTCAAGTTGACGAGAAGGAAAGCCCCATCTTTATTCGCGACTTCTTTGGTTGGAAGAAAGCCGCCAAGCCTACACCTATCGAAGAAGTAGAGCCTGTAGAGTCGATTGTCAAACACTTTGTGACAGGTGCCATGAGTTTCGGTGCGCTGAGTATTGAGGCTCACGAGGCTTTAGCTCTTGCAATGAACAAACTAGGTGCACGAAGCAATACGGGTGAAGGTGGTGAGGACAACGCCCGCTATCATACTGAGGTGGATGGTGTATCACTGTCCTCGAAGACAAAACAGATTGCATCAGGACGTTTTGGTGTTACTGCCGAATATCTGGTGAATGCTGAAGAAATACAAATCAAGGTGGCACAGGGTGCCAAGCCTGGTGAGGGTGGACAATTGCCTGGCTTCAAGGTGAACGAAATCATCGCCAAGACACGTAATGCCATTCCTGGCATTTCACTCATCTCTCCTCCACCCCATCATGACATCTATAGTATTGAGGATTTGGCTCAGCTCATCTTCGACCTGAAGAATATCAACCCAACAGCTGCCGTCAGTGTGAAGCTTGTTGCAGAAAGTGGCGTGGGAACCATTGCTGCAGGTGTTGCAAAGGCCAAGGCCGACCTCATTGTAATCAGTGGTTCCGAGGGTGGAACAGGTGCAAGCCCTGCCAGCTCAATGCGTTTTGCAGGCATCTCGCCCGAGATCGGTTTAGCTGAGACCCAACAAACGCTTGTCATCAATGGTCTGCGCAACCAAGTACGTCTGCAGACTGATGGTCAGTTGAAGACCGCAAAAGATGTTATCATCATGGCAATGCTAGGAGCCGACGAGTTCTCATTTGGAACGCTTCCACTGATTGTTTTGGGTTGCGTGATGATGCGTAAATGTAATACCAACACCTGCCCGATGGGTGTGGCAACACAGAACCCAGAATTGCGTAAGCACTTCCAAGGTCGTGCGGAATATGTGGTTAACTTTTTCACATTCTTGGCTGAGCAAGTGCGCGAGTACCTGAGTGAGATAGGTGTTCACAGTCTTAAAGAGATTATCGGACGTACAGAACTAATTGAAGTTAATACCACAAATGCTACTAATAAGCAGAAGACCATCGATTTTGCTCGCTTGCTGCACAAGCCTGAGACTGACAAGGCTCTGTTCTGGGATCGTAGTGCTTTCACAAAGGTTAGTGGCGTGAAGGACGAGGAGATTATCAAGGCTGCAGAGAAGGCCATCAATGAGGGTGAAGAAGTGACTCTCGACTATACTATCAAGAATACCGATCGTGCTGTAACTACTATGCTTTCTGGTGTCATTGCTAAGAAATATGGCGAAGTAGGATTGCCAGACAGCACTATCAACATCAAGTTCAAAGGTTCTGCTGGTCAGTCGTTTGGCGCATTTGCCGTTCGTGGTGTCAACCTCAAGCTTGAGGGCGAGTGCAACGACTACTTCGGCAAAGGATTGAGTGGTGGACGCATCTCTATTCTGCCTCCAGCCCGCTCTGGCGAGGATTTCCATGCTGAAGACAACATCATTGCCGGTAACACAGGATTGTATGGTGCCACCTCAGGCGAATTATATATCAATGGAAAGGTTGGTGAGCGCTTCGGCGTGCGTAACTCTGGTGCCATCGCTGTGATTGAAGGTGCAGGCGACCACTGCTGCGAATATATGACTGGAGGGCGCGTGGTAGTTCTTGGCGAGACGGGCCGTAACTTCGCTGCTGGTATGAGTGGGGGGGTAGCATACGTTTGGGATCGCAAACACAACTTCGACTACTTCTGCAATATGGATATGGTTGAAATCAATTTGGTTGAGGACAGCGTATCACGCAAGGAACTGCTCGAACTCATCCGTCAGCATTACCTACACACTGGTTCGGCATTGGCAGGACGTATGCTCGACGATTGGAACCACTACTGCGAGGAGTTCGTTCAAGTAGTACCCATCGAATACAAACGCGTGCTGCAGGAAGAGCAGATGAACAAACTGCGTCAAAAGATTGCAGATATGCAGCGCGACTATTAATTATCAATGTTCAATCTTCAATGATCAATAGATAAAATGGGAAATCCAAAAGCATTTCTAGAGATACACCGCCAAGAAGCCGGTTATCGTCCATTACAAGATAGAATCCACGATTTTAGTGAGGTCGAACAAACGCTCAACACTCGTGAGCGCAAACTCCAGGCCAGTCGTTGTATGGACTGTGGCGTACCATTCTGCCATTGGGCCTGTCCGTTGGGCAATAAAGCTCCGGAATGGAATGACGCTCTGTATAAAGGTGACTGGGAATTGGCATTTAAGTTGCTGACATCTACCAATCCTTTCCCTGAATTTACAGGTCGCATTTGCCCTGCCCTTTGCGAGAAGGCTTGTGTGCTCAATTTGTATAATCACGAACCGACAACAAACCGCGAGGACGAGGCTGCCATTATCGAAGCCGCTTTCCGTGAGGGATACATCCAACCTCGTACCGACATTGTGCGCAATGGTAAGAAGGTGGCTGTGATTGGCGCGGGGCCTGCTGGATTGGCTGCTGCCAACGATCTGAACCAGATGGGCTACATAGTAACCGTATTTGAGAAAAACGAAGCCGCAGGTGGACTGCTCCGCTATGGTATCCCCAACTTCAAACTCAACAAGGCCATCATTGATCGTCGTATCAAACTACTCGAAGCCGAGGGCATTGAGTTTAAATATGGACAGGAAATAACGTTCAATGGTGAATGTTCAATGTTCAATGATTACGATGCTGTCGTCATCTCAACTGGCACTCCCACAGCCCGTGATCTGAAGGCCCCTGGCCGCGAATTGAAGGGTGTTCACTTTGCACTTGAATTGCTCTCACAGCAGAATCGTGTTCTCGCTGGTATGGAATTCTCGAAGGAAGAACGCATCACAGCCAAGGGTAAGGATGTGCTGGTGATTGGAGGTGGTGATACAGGTTCCGACTGCATAGGTACGGCTCATCGTCAAGGTTGCAAGAGCGTTACTCAGATAGAGATAATGCCCAAACCTGTGGAAGGTCCTGAAGATCCACAAAATCCTTGGCCCAACTGGCCGCGCACCCTTAAGACAACTTCGAGTCACGAGGAAGGTTGCACCCGCCGCTGGAACATCAACACCCTCGAGTTCCTAGGCAAAGATGGCAAGTTGACTGGTGTCAAGGTACAAGAGATTGACTGGAAGCCTAATCCAGAAGGTGGTCGTCCTATCATGGTAGAGAAAGGAAAACCAGAAATCATCAAGGCCGAGCTCGTTCTGCTTGCCATGGGTTTCCTCAAGCCAGAGCATCCACAATATCCTGAGAACGTTTTCGTTTGCGGTGATGCAGCCAATGGTGCCTCACTTGTTGTCCGTGCAATGGCAAGTGGCAAACAAACGGCAAAGAAAGTCAACGAATATCTTAAAAAATGAGCAAGATACACTTCACCAAGATGCACGGCTGTGGCAACGACTACATCTATGTCAACATAATGGAGTATCCCATTGTTGACCCAATTGCTGCTGCTATCGCTTGGAGCGACCGCCACAAAGGCATCGGTTCCGATGGACTTGTGCTCATTGACCGCAGCCCTGTCCCCGAAGCCGACTTCTCCATGCGCATCTTCAATGCAGACGGTAGCGAGGCTATGATGTGCGGCAATGCCAGTCGTTGTATCGGTAAGTATCTGTTCGAAAATGGTCTGACAACACAAACACAAATTCGCCTGCTTACATTATCTGGAGTGAAGATATTGGAACTCCATGTGAAAGGTGGTAAGGTAGAGCGTGTCACTGTCAATATGGGAACTCCCATGTTGGAGGATGCCCATCTGTTCACTCCCACACAAGGTCTCATTAATGGAACTTTCGTTTCGATGGGTAATCCTCACTATGTCATCTTTACCGAGGATATCAATCAGGTAGGCGATACTGGCCGCGAATTGGAGTACCATCCTGCTTTCCCACAGCGCTGCAACATCGAGTTTGCCCACATAACGGAAGAAGGCAGTATCAGAACGAGAGTATGGGAGCGTGGCAGTGGCATCACCCAAGCTTGTGGAACGGGTGCCTGTGCTACCGCTGTGGCCGCTGCGCTCACTGGCAAAGCAGGACGTAAATCGCAAATCATCATGGATGGCGGTACACTCGACATCGAATGGCGCGAATCCGACAATCACGTCTATATGACGGGGCCCGCCGAATTTGTATTCGAGGGAGAAATAGAACTGAACAAACTTCAAACAACATAGAATATGGCATTAGTAAACATTCATTTCCTCAACCTGCAGAACAATTACCTGTTCGCCGACATTGCCAAGAAGGTGAATGCCTTCAAGGTGACGCATCCTAAGGCCGATGTCATCAGTCTCGGAATCGGTGATGTTTCGCAGCCATTGGCGCCCGCTGTTGTAGAGGCCATGCACAAGGCTGCCAACGAGATGGCTTCTGCAGAGAGCTTCCGCGGCTATGGTCCTGAACAAGGCTATGATTTTTTGCGCGAAGCGATATTGAAGAACGACTTCCTGCCACGTGGCATTCACCTCGATATAGATGAGGTTTTTATTAACGATGGTGCCAAGTCGGATACGGGAAATTTTCAGGAGTTGCTACATTGGGATAACTTCATCGGCGTCACCGATCCCATCTATCCTGTCTATATTGACTCAAACGTGATGATTGGCCGTTGTGGTACCTTCCGAGATGGGCGTTGGACGAATGTGCGTTACATGCCCATCACTGCAGAGAACGGTTTTATACCTGAGGTTCCAAAAGGTCGTCCTGTTGATGTCATCTACCTCTGCTATCCCAACAACCCCACAGGAATAGTCATAACCAAACAAGAGTTGCGCAAGTGGGTGAACTATGCATTGAAGAACGATGCCCTCATCCTCTTCGATGCTGCTTATCAGGCTTATATCCAAGATCCAGAGATCCCCCATAGCATTTATGAGATTCGTGGTGCCCGCAAGTGCGCCGTGGAGTTCCGTAGCTTCTCGAAGACCGCTGGTTTTACAGGTGTTCGTTGTGGATATACCATCGTACCGAAAGATGTCAGCGTTGCCACTTTCGAGGGTGAGCGCATCCCGTTGAACCAACTGTGGTTGCGCCGTCAATGCACGAAGTTCAATGGTTGCAGCTACATCTCGCAACGTGCTGCCGAGGCCATCTATACACCCGAAGGAAAGGCGCAGGTGAAAGCCACCATCGACTACTACATGCATAATGCGCACAAGATGTTGGAGACACTCCGAAGTCTCGGATACGAATGCTATGGTGGTGAGAATGCTCCCTATATTTGGATGCGCACACCGAATGGCATGGGGTCGTGGCAATTCTTCGAGGCCCTTCTCTATGGTGCCAACGTAGTCTGCACCCCTGGCGTAGGTTTCGGTCCTAGTGGTGAAGGATATGTACGCTTTACCGCATTTGGCACTCAAGAGAGCACCGCAGAGGCTCTGAACCGCATCGCTGCATGGAGCAAAGGCTGATAAACAACATCATATGGAAACAAAATACATCTTCGTAACAGGTGGCGTGGTCTCTTCTTTGGGAAAGGGAATCATCTCAGCCAGCATCGGTAAGCTACTGCAGGCACGTGGCTACAAGGTCACCATCCAGAAGTTCGACCCATATATCAACATCGACCCAGGTACGCTGAATCCTTACGAGCACGGTGAATGTTACGTGACAGTGGATGGTATGGAGACCGATTTGGACTTAGGTCACTACGAGCGTTTTACCGGCATACACACCACGCGCAACAACTCGGTTACCACCGGGCGGATTTACAAGACTGTAATTGACCGCGAACGCCACGGAGACTATCTGGGCAAGACAATTCAGGTGGTGCCACATATCACGGACGAGATAAAAAGAAGGATGTTGAGGGAAGATGAGAAAAACGAAACCCTCGATTTTGTCATCACCGAAGTGGGAGGAACCATCGGCGACATTGAAAGCACGCCGTTCATGGAGGCCATCCGTCAGTTGCGTTGGCAGTTGGGTCGCAATGCTGTATGCGTGCACCTGACTTACGTTCCCTACTTGAAAGCTGCCGATGAATTGAAGACAAAACCCACGCAGCACAGCGTGAAGGAACTCCAATCGATGGGAATCCAACCCGACATCCTTGTGCTACGCACGGAGCGTCATCTTGATGACAGCCTACGCATGAAGGTGGCTTCGTTCTGTAATGTTGACCTCGAATGCGTGGTGCAAAGCGAGGATATGCCAAGCATCTACGAGGTGCCAGTGAGTATGCAGCGTCAAGGTCTTGACGCCGCCATTATGCGTAAGATTGGCATTCCCGTGGGTGAGACGCCAGCCATGAAACCTTGGCATGAATTCCTTGATAAACAACGCAATGCGACGCGCGAGATACACATCGGACTCATCGGGAAATATGACCTGCAAGATGCATACAAGAGCATACGCGAGAGTCTGAACTTAGCTGGCATCTACAATGATGTGAAGGCAAAGCTGCACTTCGTGAATAGCGAGGATATCACCCGCAAGAACATCGCTGAGAAACTCGCTGGTTTGCAAGGTGTAGTCATCTGTCCAGGCTTTGGTTCACGTGGCATCGAAGGTAAGATCATCGCTGCCGAATATACGCGCGAAAACGATATTCCCACGTTTGGCATCTGTCTGGGTATGCAGATGATGGTCATTGAGTTTGCACGGAATGTACTTGGTTACAAGGATGCGAACAGTTGTGAGATGGATGAGCATACCCCACACAATGTCATTGACATGATGGAAGAGCAAAAGAGCATCACCCAGATGGGTGGTACCATGCGTTTGGGAGCCTATGACTGTGAACTTTTGAAAGGTAGTCGTGCTTACAAGGCTTATGGTGAGGAGACACTGATTAGTGAGCGCCATCGCCATCGCTACGAGTTCAACAATGCCTATAAAGAGGAATACGAACAGAAAGGTATGAAATGCGTGGGCATCAACCCTGCAGCCAACCTCGTGGAGATTGTTGAGATACCCGAGAAACGTTGGTACATTGGTACGCAGTTCCATCCCGAGTACTCGTCTTCCGTGCTCCACCCCCACCCCTTGTTCATGAGTTTCATCAAGGAATGTACCAAATTGTAAATCGGCAAATTGTAAATTAAGATGGTGGAACAGTTGAAACATGAATGTGGTGTGGCGATGATTCGCTTGTTGAAACCGCTCGACTATTACGAAAACAAATACGGCACGTGGGCCTACGGCTTCAACAAACTCTATCTGATGATGGAGAAGCAGCACAACCGAGGGCAGGAAGGTGCTGGTATCGCTTCTGTCAGTCTGAAGAACGAACCAGGTCACGAGTACATGTTCCGTGAGAAGGCGGAGGGGAAAGATGCTATCACCGAGGTGTTCTCTCGTGTAACACCACAAATGGCTGGTGAGTTGCTCATGGGGCATCTACGCTACTCAACAACCGGAAAGAGTGGCTTGATATATGTTCACCCTTTCCTCCGTAGAAACAACTGGCGCGCCAAAAACCTCTGTCTGTGTGGCAATTTCAACATGACCAACATCGACGAGGTTTTTCAATTTCTGACCGAACAAGGTCAGTCTCCCCGCATCTACGGTGATTCCTATATCACCCTCGAACTGATGGGCCACCGTTTGGATCGTGAAGTGGAACGTCTCTTTGAGGAAGCAAAGGGAAAAGGATTCGAGGGGCTTGACATTACACACTATATTGACGACAATGTCTGCATGGCCAACGTTCTACGGAAGACGATGATTCACTACGATGGTGGATACGTCATGTGCGGTCTGACAGGAAGTGGTGAGATGTTCGCTGTACGCGACCCCTGGGGTATTCGCCCTGCGTTCTACTATCGTGATGATGAGATAGTTGCCTTGACCAGCGAACGACCCGTATTGCAGACAACCTTCGACCTTGCAGCCGAGGATATCCACGAACTGCAACCTGGACAAGCACTCATCGTGCGTAAGAACGGTGAGAGTCATCTGGAGCAGATCATGCAAGCACAAGAGCTAAGCGCATGTTCGTTCGAACGCATCTACTTCAGCCGAGGTTCTGATCGCGACATTTATCAGGAGCGCAAACGGTTGGGCGAACAACTGACACAACCCATCTTGAAAGCCATTGATGGCGATGTGGAAAACACGGTTTTCTCTTATATTCCCAACACCGCCGAGGTGGCCTTCTACGGTATGACCGATGGTTTCCGGAAACAACATGGAGAGGTAAGAATAGAGAAGGTCGTGTGGAAAGACATCAAACTCCGTACATTCATCGCCGACAACTCCGAGCGCAACGATCTTGCCGCCCATGTCTACGACATCAGCTATGGAAGTCTGCGACCCTATGAGGACAATCTCGTCATCATTGACGACAGTATAGTACGAGGAACAACTCTACGTGAAAGTATCTTCAAAATTCTCGATCGTCTTCATCCTAAGAAGATTGTGATGGTTTCGAGTTCACCCCAGATACGTTACCCCGACTACTATGGTATAGATATGTCACGACTTGAGGAGCTTTGTGCTTTCCGTGCAGCCATCGAACTGATCAAGGAACGCAACATGCAACAACTGATTGTAGATACCTATCGGAAATGCAAGAATCAGAAGGAGAGCTCCGAGAACTACGTGCGAGCCATCTATGCGCCATTCACCGTAGAGGAAATTAATAACAAGATTGTAGAGATGCTTCGCCCTACGGGAATGAAGAGCCCTGTCGAACTGGTATTCCAGAGCATCGAGGGTTTGCATGCGGCTTGTCCCCATCATCCAGGCGACTGGTATTTCACAGGGCACTACCCCACCCCTGGCGGTGTCCGACTTGTCAACCAGGCGTTTGTCAATTACGTAGAGGAAACATTGAGAATGCAACTATAGAAAAAAATGTTAGCATAAAGAATAGAAATGAGAGAAGCAAAACTGATACTAAGCGATGGAAGCGAATTTTGCGGCTGGTCATTCGGCTATGAAAAGGAGACCACAGGCGAAGTGGTTTTCAACACGGCTATGACGGGCTATCCTGAGAGTCTGACCGACCCGAGTTATGCAGGACAGATGCTCGTGATGACCTATCCGCTCATCGGCAACTATGGCGTTCCAACGGTGGGAATGGAAGCAAACGGCTTGCCCACGCTGATGGAAAGTGGGCGCATACACGTCAAAGCACTGATTGTGGCCGACTACAGCGAGAAGTATTCCCATTGGAATGCACAAGAGTCGTTGGCTTCGTGGCTGAAACACGAGAAAATCCCCGCACTGACCGGAATAGACACTCGCCGACTGACAAAGGTACTGAGAGAGAGCGGTGTGATGAGTGGTACGCTCCTCCTCGAAGGAGCCACAGAGAACACGGAGAAGACTGAGAACACAGAGGACTACGGCAGCGTGAACTGGGTGGAGAAAGTGAGCTGTAAGGAAGTCATTACTTACAAACCAGAATCTTCAATGGTCAATGCTCAATCTTCAATGTTCAACCAACGGTCTCTGTCGCAAAGCGGGGAAAGAAATGTTCAATGTTCAATGAAAAAAGTGGTTCTCGTGGATTGTGGCGTGAAGGCAAACATCATCCGTTGCTTGTTGCGTCGCGGCATCGAGGTGGTACGCGTTCCTTGGGATTATGACTTCAACACCCTCGACTTCGATGGTCTGTTCCTGGCAAATGGTCCTGGCGACCCAGAGCGATGTGAGGCGACTGTGGCACATATCCGTGAATTCCTGCATCGTGAAGAGGTGAAGCCCTGCATGGGCATCTGTCTAGGCAACCAGTTGTTGGCGAAGGCAGCAGGCGCCAAGACCTACAAACTGAAATATGGACATCGTAGTCATAACCAACCCGTTCAACGGGTAGGTACAACACAATGTTTCATCACCTCACAGAATCATGGCTATGCAGTAGATGCACAAACATTGCCTTCCGACTGGGAAGCACTCTTTGTAAATATGAACGACGGCTCCAATGAGGGAATACGCCATAAGTCAAAGCCTTGGATGTCGGCCCAGTTCCATCCCGAGGCCTGTTCAGGACCTGTGGACACCGAATTCCTGTTTGATGAATTTGTAAATATGCTGAAATGATGGAGAAGAACATAAAAAAGGTTTTATTATTAGGCAGCGGAGCCTTGAAAATCGGTCAGGCAGGTGAGTTCGACTATAGCGGTTCACAAGCCTTAAAAGCGCTGAAGGAAGAAGGTATCGAGACGGTGCTCATCAATCCGAACATCGCCACCGTGCAGACCTCGAAGGGCGTAGCCGACACCGTGTATTTCCAACCCGTGCAAGCTGATTTCGTGGAGCGTATCATCGCGAAAGAGCATCCCGATGGCATTCTTTTGTCGTTCGGTGGTCAGACTGCCCTGAACTGTGGTGTGGAGCTCTATGAGAAAGGCATCTTGGAGAAATACGGCGTCAAAGTGTTGGGAACACCTGTTCAGGCCATTATCGACACCGAAGACCGCGATTTGTTTGTCAAACGCCTTGACGAGATTGATGTGAAGACCATCAAGAGCGAGGCCTGTTCAACGGTCGAGGAAGTGAGACATGCCGCCCACGAGCTTGGCTTCCCTGTTATTCTTCGTGCTGCCTACGCACTCGGAGGTCTCGGCTCTGGTTTCTGCAACAACGAGAAAGAACTTCTGACACAAGCCGAAGAGGCCTTCTCGTTCTCACCACAAGTGTTGGTGGAGAAAAGCCTCAAAGGTTGGAAGGAGATAGAATACGAGGTGGTACGCGATTGCTACGATAACTGCATCACCGTCTGCAACATGGAGAACTTCGACCCTCTCGGCATTCACACGGGAGAGTCCATCGTTGTGGCTCCCTCGCAGACGCTTACCAATTCAGAATACCACAAGCTACGCGCGCTGGCCATCAAGATCATCCGCCACATCGGCATTGTAGGCGAGTGCAATGTGCAATATGCCCTCGATCCGCAGTCCGAGGATTATCGCGTCATAGAGGTCAACGCCCGTCTGTCGCGCTCTTCAGCGTTAGCCAGCAAGGCCACAGGCTATCCGTTGGCGTTTGTGGCCGCCAAACTCGGACTTGGCTACGGACTTTTCGAGTTGAAAAACTCGGTCACAAAAACCACCTCGGCCTTCTTCGAACCAGCCCTCGACTACGTGGTTTGCAAGATTCCTCGTTGGGACCTCACAAAGTTCCGTGGTGTGAAACGCGAACTGGGTTCATCGATGAAGAGCGTGGGCGAAGTGATGGCCATCGGTCGCACGTTCGAGGAGGCTTTGCAAAAGGGATTGCGCATGATAGGACAAGGTATGCACGGTTTCGTGGAGAACCACGAGATAAAAATCAACGACATTCCGAAAGAGCTCAACCAACCCACCGACATGCGTATCTTTGTCGTGTCGAAGGCTTTAAAGATCGGCTACACCGTGGAGCAGATCCATGAGTTGACGAAGATTGACCGCTGGTTCCTTCACAAACTGAAGCACATCGTGGACATCGACTCCCAACTGAAACAATACGCCCAGTTCTCCGAGATGGCAGCGTTTATGGACAACATGGAACTACTCGAGTATATCGAAGCACCCGAGTTTGTCAACCTGCTCCGCGAAGCGAAGAAATATGGATTCTCCGACTTCCAGATAGCTCGCGCATTGGGCTTCGAGAGCAATTTCAGCATGGAGGAGGCAGGACTTATCATCCGCAAATGGCGCAAGGAGTTAGGTGTGCTGCCCACTGTCAACCAGATTGACACCCTGGCCGCTGAATATCCCGCGCAGACCAACTACCTGTATCTCTCGTATCTCTAAATATCGTAATAACGAAATAACGTAATAACGAAATATCGAAACATCGTACAATCGTCAAATTGTAAAATCGTAAATTGAAATTATGTGTGGAATTGTAGCTATATTAAACGTAAAGGAACAGACACATGAGCTTCGTGAGAAAGCATTGAAAATGAGTCAGAAAATCCGTCATCGCGGACCCGATTGGAGTGGAATCTATTGCGGTGGCTCTGCCATCCTCGCCCACGAGCGATTGAGCATTGTCGACCCCGAGAGTGGTGGACAGCCGTTGTTCGCGCCCGATGGCAAACAGGTGTTGGCGGTTAATGGCGAGATTTACAACCATCAGGACATACGCCGTCGCTTTGCTGGTCAGTACGATTTCCAGACGGGTAGCGACTGCGAGGTCATTCTTGCACTCTATCGGGAAAGGCTACGGGTAGGCGAGCATAGCTCGGGAATGAAGGGCATCATTGAAGAACTCCTCGAAGATCTAAGTGGTATCTTCGCCTTCGTGCTCTACGACGAGGATCGCAATGAGTTCCTCATCGCCCGTGACCCCATTGGTGTGATACCGCTTTATATCGGCTACGACAGCGATGGAACGGTTTATGTGGCCAGCGAGTTGAAAGCCCTCGAAGGACAATGCGAACAATACGAGCCGTTCCTGCCGGGTCATTACTATTGGAGCAAGGAGCCAGGGATGAAACGCTATTACAAACGCGACTGGTTCGAGTACGACGCTGTGAAGGACACCCCCGCTTCGGTGGAGGCCATTCACGATGCCCTGACCGCAGCCGTCAAGCGCCAGCTGATGTCGGACGTTCCCTATGGAGTGCTGCTCTCTGGTGGCCTCGATTCATCGGTCATCTCCGCCCTCGCCGAGAAGTTCAGCGAGCACCGCATTGAGGACGACTCGAAGACTCGCGCCTACTGGCCGCGCCTCCACTCGTTTGCCGTAGGTCTGAAAGGCGCACCCGACCTTGCCAAAGCGAAACTTGTGGCCGACCATATCGGTACGGTGCACCACGAAATCAACTACACCATACAAGAAGGACTCGATGCCATTCGCGACGTGATCTACTTCATCGAGACCTACGATGTCACTACCGTGCGCGCCTCTACGCCCATGTACCTCCTTGCCCGCGTCATCAAATCTATGGGCATCAAAATGGTCCTCTCGGGTGAAGGAGCCGATGAGATTTTCGGTGGCTACCTCTATTTCCACAAGGCTCCCGATGCAAGAGCCTTCCACGAGGAGACTGTTCGCAAACTCTCGAAACTCCACCTCTACGACTGCTTGCGTGCCAACAAGAGCCTCTCGGCGTGGGGTGTCGAAGGCCGCGTGCCGTTCCTCGACAAGGAGTTCTTGGATGTTGCTATGCGCACCAACCCCGAGGCGAAGATGTGTCCGGGCTCCACGATTGAGAAGAAGATTGTACGCGAGGCCTTTGCCGACCTGCTTCCTGAGGAGGTGGCTTGGCGCCAGAAAGAGCAGTTCAGCGATGGTGTAGGCTACTCGTGGATTGATACGTTGAAGGCCATCACAACAGCTGCCGTTTCCGATGAGCAGATGGCACATGCCGCCGAACGTTTCCCCATCAACCCACCGAAGAACAAGGAGGAGTACTACTATCGCTCCATCTTCGCCGAGCACTTCCCCTCAGATTCCGCCGCCCGCAGCGTACCCTCCGAGGCCAGCGTAGCCTGCTCCACAGCCATCGCCCTCGAGTGGGATGCCGCCTTCAAGAACATGAACGACCCCAGTGGACGAGCTGTGAAGGGAGTGCACGAACAAGCCTATTAACGGAACTCCAAAGGTGTTCCAATGCCATAGATTTAATTTTATGAAAGAGCCGCCAACGTATCTTGCGCCAGCGGCTCATTTTTTTATCCAAGCGATGTAATGCCCTCCCCATGCATGTGGCTCGATTTGCAAGAAGCATGACAGATGGATAAAGCAAATTTGTGAACTTATGTTAATTTTGCTTATTTCCTAACTGTAGAAAAAACTGTTAAAGAAAGTTTTGTCACTCAATTGTCCCGTTTTGTCACTCCAAAGTCCTCTTGCTCAAGAGCTGTCTCTGCCTCGTATACTGGAGGTTCATCGAAGCGCCATTATCAAGTACATGAGCTTCAGTTGTTATTTGAGGATTCCCTTCGCTAAGTTAACTTTCTTCATGTTAGCATGGTTTTGTTAGCTCGCAATAAAACTTTTTTCCCAGGAAAAAAATGCCTTGCCAATCACTCTTCACAGGGGGACGGGTAAGGGCTTTGGGTTGTTTAACTCATATTGATTGTCTTTGAGTGTTCATTGATTCCTGATATAATCCATTAGTTCGCTTTTGAGGACATACCATCTTCTTCCGTTCTTATGTGTCGGCAAGAGGCCACGCTCAATTCTTTTGAGCACTCCCCATCTACCAATACCTAACAGTTCTGCCGTTTCTTCCACTTTCAACGGTTTCTCATTGATATTGACGAACTGCTTGACTATAGAATTGTTTTGTTGTTTTATGCTCATCTTCTTTTGCTTTTGGTGGTTTATTATTGGAGCTATATATTGTTAATCAAAAAGATAATATGAATATATATGCAAAGATATGGAAAAAAACTGAATAAACAAATCATCGTGATAGTTCCCATTTTTATGAGGAACTGCTTCCAACAGTCTTGCTTCAATACTCCTTTGGTTTTCTCACCTATTCTTTCTTGATACTGTCCTCTTTGTCATAAGCGCAAAGGATGTAAGTGGGGGGTCCCTTCATATTTCCTCGAAAATAACTAACTTATTATTTGTCCAATTGAATAAAACCATGTATCTTTGCAAGAGCAAGATGAGGGATTCCCGGCCTGTAATCTTGCAATCGGTCTTTGAAGGTATTTATATAAAAAGCCAACCTTGCTTCTGCACAGGTGGCAACCTCTTCAATAACACATAATGGGCGTTTTGTGTTACCAACTGAAAAACGGTAACACATTTATGCGCAAAAATGCCGTAAAACCGAGGAAAATGAGATTACTGGAGGTACCACTCCTCCTTTCATTAGCCCGGTGATGGAGAGATCCTGAGCCGGGTTTTCTTTTTTTCTTTTTTTTCACATCCATATTAAACCTTTAATCAACTGATACGTCAAATGAATCGAATGTCTCTTTACCCTGCAAAAGGGAGGAGGCCCTAAACAAGGAAATTCTAACTAATTCATTACAATTTAAACATTAAACTAAAAATTAAACAACTATGAAGAAAGCAATCATGATGCTTGCTCTGCTGATGGCTCCTTTTGCCCTGCAGGCACAAACCAAGTTCCACGACGTTGAGCTTAATGAAGCTACAGGTCCTGTTAAGTCTATCACCCAGTCAGGAATGATGGGCCGCGGTGAGCAAGTCGTTAACTTCACTCAAGACGGTAAGATGCAGGCTGAAGGTCTGTCGGGTCTGGTGTACGATGAGAATGGCTACCTGCAGAAGGCTGAGAGATCGATTGAGACTCCTCAGGGCAATATGAAGATCACCACCACCTACAAGTGGGAGAATGGCAAGGTGAAGAGCCAGTCGATGGACTTTGGACAGGGTGCTATGACACAGGTCTACAAGTACAACGAAAAGGGTGTTCCTGCTTCCATGACGATGGATATGATGGGACAAGAGATGGAGACTCCTTACTCTGACTACAAGTATGACGATCATGGTAACTGGATCAGCCGCAAGACCTCTATGATGGGTCAAGATATGGAGCAGACTCGTACCATCAAGTACTATGAGTAATTGAAACCATTCAAATGAAATAAACAAAAAGGACGAATCAAAATTCGTCCTTTTTTATTTGTCCCTATCACGATTGTTAATTGTCAATTGTCAATTGCTATTACCGTCAGCACCCCATCATTTGAAACGCGGAAATGAATGTCTTTTCCCATGAAAGGCATACCATATGTTTTTTGCGGGTCGTTCTGATAATGCGGACGAGGATCGAGTTCCAACGTATGGCGCAACGCCTCAAGCGTTTCTGCATCATATTGAGCAACCACCTCATCAGGTATTTCTACTCGCAATTTCGGCCACGAACGATGATCTACGAAACCACTTCGGGCATCGGGATGGCTGTCGGCATAAACCACATAGGGCTTGATATCGTAGATGAGGGTTCCATCCATCAAATCGGCACCAAGCACGTGTATTACTGGACCTTGAGCACTCCCCCACTCTATGCGCTCAATCTTAACCGAAGAAAGCCCCAAACCATTCGGACGGAAAGGCGAACGCGTAGCAAAGACACCCACTTTCTCGTTTCCTCCTAATACTGGCGGACGAACAACGGGACTATTGGGCGAATGACGATTGGCTGAAAACTCCCAAACAAGCCACACGAAATCGAAATCTTCGAGCCCACGAAGATAGTCGGCATTGCGGTATTTTGGCTCGAAAACTATCTCACCACGCAATTCCTCGACAAGTCCACTCTGTTTGGGAATGCCAAACTTCGAGGTAAAAGGCGACTTGAAATAGGCAACTGGATGTATCTCCATCGGATTATACCCTTACGAAAAACGACAAACACAAGATGAGCACCAATGTGGCTGCCAACGTGTAAATAGGCACAATACCGCCTGCTATCCCTTTGGCATCTTGAGCGATTGACTCTCCACATTCCCTCTCTTTCACACGTCGAAGTACTAACCAAGCCAACCAAGCGCACGCGACTCCCAATAAGAAACCAGCCAACAGGTCGCTCGGATAGTGCAATCCGAGATACATTCGCGAATAGCACATCAACAACGCCCATAATGATAGGCTGAACGTGAGCCATCGATGGCGAAGCAACAAAGCCATCAGAAATACCAATCCCCAAATATTACCCGAATGGGAAGAGGGGAAACTGAATGGTCCGCCACGATGATTGTCTACCACATGAACGATAGAAGCAATCCCGCTATCGAGATGGGCTGGTCGCAGACGACCGACATAAGGTTTAATGAGTTGTGAGGCCACTCCATCGGTAATCAATAAAGCCGTGCACTCCAATATGATGGTCCACATCAAGACGCGCCACCCGAAATTGCGATAAATCACGTAGCAAAGCGCAATATACAAAGGAATCCAAAGCAGTTTCTGGGTACTATACAGGCGCATGAAACTATCCCAATAGTCAGAGTGCAACCCATTGACAGCCAACAACAAACGCGTGTCGCATTCGCTGAGGAAATCCCATATTCCTGTTATCAACTCCAAAGTCATCATGATGTCATCTAAGTTCGTTTATCTGGTCATACAACTTCTGCAAATATGCCTTTCCTTTCTCCAAATTGACGTTCTTCCCACCATCGTCCCACACCACACGCTCGGCCTTGTTGTCGAAGATGATGCGGTTTTCGGTCGTCACAAAGCCAAAAGCATCGGGTACCGTGAAAAATGCGAAATGAGGTGCGGTTTCATCCAGCATGTCCTTGCTGAATGTGAACTGTTGATGGTCAATTCCCAATTGCGCCAAAAGCGTCGCCGCTAAGTCGTGTTGCGAGCCAATCACATCCACTCGACGAGGTTCGGCAACCGCTCCACCCACCATGATAAGTGGGATTTCATAGTGTTCGGGCACCAAATTGCTGATATTGCGTGGATAACAACCAAGATGGTCGGGCACCAAAATGACGAGTGACTTTTCCCAGTTGGGCATCTGCCGAAGTGAGTCCACTAAACGTCCCACGCAATCGTCGGTATAGGCGAAAGCGTTCAACCGCTCGTCTTGAAGCCGCTGATAGGGAACATCGAAAGGTTCATGCGAGCTGGACGTCTGAATGACGCGCAACATGGGTTTGTTGGAATGGTCAGCACGAAGGTCGGCCAATAATCGCTCAAATACTAAATGGTCGGGAACGCCCCACTTGCTGAATCGATCGCTAACGGGGAAATCGACATCTGAAATAATCTCATTAAAACCTTGACTTACCAAATAGGAACGCATGTTTGTGAAATCGGCATCACCTCCATAATAGTATTTGGCACCATAACCAACTTTCCGCAATTCGCTAGTAATAGAAGGCAGATGAGCCGTCTTACGCGGATACTTCATCAAACTTGTCGTGGGTTGGGCAGGGAAACCACTCAAGATGGAAACCAACCCGCGGTCGGTTCGGAAACTATTTGCATAGAAATGAGTGAAAAGAACACCTTCCTGACCAAACCTGTCCAAATTCTCGGCAACATCTTTTTCTCCTCCCAAGCTGGCCATCAGCTTTGAAGAGAAGCTCTCGAGTATTACAATATAGATGTCTGGTCGGTTGGTTTTGAGAAGTTTTGTCGTCTTCCCACTACCCTTGCGTGATAACTCGGCGAACAACCGATTGGCTTTCGCTGGTTCAAAGAAACGATATTGTGAACCGAAATCTTCTTGATGAGAGAGCGATTCCATCACGCTGAAGAGCGGATTCACCGCTGCATGATTCAATCGTTGGTCATCGCTGAAATAAGCTTTTCCTGTATTCATGGTAGAAACCGTGATCCCCCCTCGAATGGGAATAACCAAAACGCACAAAGCCAAGAGCAGAACCAATGTCGTCACAATTCGACGCGAACCAACACGATGAAGCCAATGAGTTCCTACCGCCCATTGCGCACCCAAATAAACAAGCGTGGAAAGTGCCACCCAGGCGACCGCTGCCAACACGACATACCAGACGCTCACACTCGCAAAAGCCTCACGTGGGGAGGATAGGAAATAGAAAAGCGGAGTGCTATCAAGTGGAAAACCCCAATATTCGTAAAGCCCAAGATTTACAAGGAAAGCCAAGACTACTAGCAACGCGCCCAACGCCATCCAAACACGCATCAACGTATCAAGTAGGCGATGGCGCGTCCAGACGCTGATAACCATTAAAAGCGTAGGAACAATAGTCAGATAGCCAGCTAATGAGAAATCGAGTGGCAATCCGTGCCAAGCAACACTCAACCAGTCGAGTGGTCCACGTCCGCGATACATGCCAGCATACCACGCCATGAAAAGTGGCTTCTGAAGCACAAAAACCACCAACCAATAGACATATAGCCGCAACAAGGACAACAAACGAGTTTTCATCTCTAACTTACAAGCAACCGATTATTTCGTGCACACTATTACATCCATGACGGTCGAGCCAATCGTTCAACCCGTCGCGAACCTTGATGGTTACAGTAGGATCGAGGAAATTGGCCGTACCGATTTCAATTGCCGTAGCACCAGCCATCAAGAACTCAACAGCATCAATGGCCGTTGAAATGCCACCAAGTCCCACCACAGGAATCTTCACTGCCTTAGCCACTTGCCACACCATACGCAAAGCGACGGGTTTGATGGCAGGTCCTGAAAGTCCACCTGTTCCGATGGAAAGCAAAGGTTTGCGATGCTCCACATCGATAGCCATTCCCATCAACGTGTTGATAAGCGAAACAGAATCGGCACCTTCGGCCTCACAAGCACGAGCGATATCGGCAATATTGGTCACATTGGGCGAAAGTTTCACGATGAGTGTCTTGTGATAACGCTCACGAACCGACCGCACGACGCTTGCCGCACCCTCGCATGTCACACCAAAAGCCATTCCTCCTTGCTTCACATTAGGGCAAGAAATATTGAGTTCAATAGCGGGAATCTTCTCCAACTGGTCGATACGAGCAGCACATTCGGCATAGGTCTCAGGCGACGAACCACTAACATTCACAATCATGTTTGTGTCGATATCCTTGATTTGGGGATAGATATGTTCACAAAAATAATCCACTCCCTTGTTCTGCAAACCGACACAATTCAGCATTCCACTTGCGGTTTCGGCCATGCGGGGATAGTCGTTGCCTTCGCGTGCCTGCAAGGTGGTTCCCTTCACAATGATGCCACCAAGCTCTTCAAGTGGCACAAAATCGGCGAATTCAATTCCATAACCAAACGTCCCTGATGCAGTCATCACGGGGTTCTTCAGTTCCAGATTGCCTATTTTCACATTCAAAGCTGCCATAATAACTTCCTCACATTTAAAACCGGACCTTCTGTGCAAACACAAACATTTCCTTCGGTGGTCTTCTCTACACAACAAAGACAGGCTCCCAAACCACAAGCCATCTTGTTTTCGAGTGAAACCTCGCATTCGATTTCAGCCTTTTGCGCATAGCGCGCAACAGCCATCATCATAGGTTTTGGGCCACAAGTGCAAATCATGTCGAACGACTCGCGTGCCAAAACAGAATGGTTGGTAACAAAACCACGCTCGCCCAAGCTTCCGTCTTCTGTCGTCACACAAACGCGGCCGTATCTCTTGAATTCATCAAGCTCCAGCAAATCCGAAGCCGAACGAGCACCCAGTAGGAATGTCGGTTCGCCACCTTGCTCACGAATGGCTTTGCCTAAGAAAAGCAATGGGGCGACACCTACGCCACCGCCTACCAAAAGGAAACGTTGGCTGGAAGAACGAGGCATTGAGAACGAATTGCCCAAAGGTAAAACACTATTCAACACATCGCCTGGTTGCAACGCGGCCAATCTGCGGGTTCCATCGCCTACAGCAGCCACAAGCAACCATAATTCATTATGCTCAACATCCACGAAGTTGATAGAAATGGGGCGACGCAAGAAAGTTGAAGGCGAACCATCGACTCGCACTTCAACAAACTGGCCAGGAAGCATCTCTGGAAGCGGCTTCTCATCGGTCAGACGAATCAAGACATACTTGTCGCCCAGATGCTCCACCGTTTTGACTCGCAGATCAAGACAATATTTCTTCATCTCTCTTCAAAAATATATGGTTTGGTCTGCAAAGGTACAAATAAAACGACAGAAAGAGCACATCTACGGCGGAATATTTTCTGTAATATAATAAGGTGGAAGACTCAAGAAGCCTTCCACCATCATTTTTGGATCTTATTTCTTGGGAACAAAAGTCTCCCAAGTCTGATCATCGTAGAAAATCCTGATTTCTGTAATTTGACGTTGCGGTTTGTCAAAATATTTCATAAGAATTTTCTCGTTATTATTTGGTGTATTTGAAACACCGTTTTTATTTCTTGTCGTCAAAACACCTGTTGGGGAAGGGGAGACCTGGTCAAAATTGAGCATCTGATCGATTGGTTCACCTTGCACATTCTCAAAAGAAGTGTCGTCGGATTGAACAACTTCATCCACATACATAGGTCCACGACCAAACAACAACCAGTCGGTTGATAGAGCAGGGATTTTTTGTTTGATCGCCTCGATGATGTTCAAAGTTGGTTTTGTACGTCCGTTGAAGATGCTGCTGAGTGAAGCAGGTGACATTTGGATGAACTGGGCGAAGGTCTGTTGAGTCATGTGTTGACTCTCCATAATTTTACGAATTCTGTCTTTCATAACAGTTATTTGGTGCATTTTTACCGAAAAACGGCGATTACTCTAAGATTTTACAAAGATAAAACAAAAAAATGAAATACGCAACAAATGCGAATGAAATTTATGTATTTAAAAATATGAATTTTGATTTTAGAAGTCACAAAACAAAACTAAAACATGTGTGCAATTATTGATATGTAAACATGGTATGAAATTTACATATCTAAAGTATAGCAATGCTTTTATTTAGTGGAAGTTCATAATATATTGGTTGAAAATATGTTACTTATGAATCAGGTATGAGATTGGTGTTGAATATGCAAAAACATCTGTCCCAAAGAAGTGGTTTCTCGATGAATAACTTATAAGAAAGTCACATAACTAACTGGTATACGATTAGTTATGGGTGCAAAATATGCATGAATATTCATACATTTCGTTTTTCGATTTTGAATATTTGAAAATCAAAAGTGGATTTTGAAACGAAAATGTGCAATTCGGAATGCAATAACAAATGTAAATTCTAATCACAAAATTCAAATTTACGATTGTTTACGGCTTAAAAGTTATACAAAATTAAATGCTAATGAATGCTAACAATAAATCGAAGGAGAGGCAAAAGAGCGAAAAAACGTCATTTTTCGATTATTCTTGAGCGAGGGGCGACTCGCTCAAAAATACGCGATTTTCAGAGGGGTGTTTTTGAGGTTAAGTGCCTGATTTTACTAGAAGTTAGGTACAAAAAAAGTGCTCGACCTGAGCACTCAATCTAGAAAAAAAATCGTCAAAAAACCGACTTTTTTAATGCAAAATGTAAAAAATCAGCTCTTTCATGAGCTCTCCTGGACCCGCATTTGGGTTGTCAAGCCCCTTACTTTTGGCATCAATTTCTCTAATTTTGGAAATTATCTGCATCGTTTTCATTCCACTATAATTTCTCAAGCCCGTCATATAGTCTTTCACACCCCACAAAGATTTCAAATCCAGATACTGAGCGACCGATTTTTCGTTCGTTCGATCGGGAGCATAATAAGCCGTCATGAGATTTTGAAAATAATTGAAGAGCATTGGGAGAAATGAATAGATGGAACCTGCCTTCGGATTATTGTCAAAATATTTGATAATTTGATTTGCTTTGAAAACGTTGCGATTTACGACCGCATCTCGCAGTTCGAAACCATTGAAGTCCTTGCTCACCCCTATCTCGCGTTCCACCACCTCGGGAGTCACCCCACGATTGTCGGCTGGCAATGAAATGAGCACTTTGTCGAGCTCAGAAATCAATCGACTCAAATCAGAGCCAATATGATCGGCTATCATTTGCGCAGATTTATGGTCGATGCTTGCATTTTTTGCGTACAAATAGTCTTCGATGAACGAAGGAAGCTCATTTTCGCGTTTCTTTTTGCTCTCAAATACCACTCCCCCATTCATTTCGGCCTTTGTCAGCATGCTGCCCACCGCTTTTTTCCTTCTGTCGAGCGACGCATTCATGAAACAAAGCACCAAAATCGTGGTTTTCATCATCTGTTTGTCGACATATTTCTCTATCGCGTCAAGATTGCGAAGGTTTTGCGCCTCTTTCACGATTACAACCTGATGCTCGGCCATCATAGGGTAGCGACGAGCCATATCGACCACCTGAGAAGGATTGACGTCCAAGCCAAACAAGATTGTCTGGTTGAAATCCTGCTCCTCAGGCGTCAACGCATTCGTGGCGATATAGTCGGCAATCTTGTCGATAAAGTACGACTCTTCGCCCATTAATATATAAATAGGTGCGAATTTCCGCTCCTTCAGGTCGCGCATAATGGATTCATACGTAGAACCCACCTTTTTCTCTGCCATTTTTGTCTAATTTCCGTATTTATTTGTAATTTTGCACACAAAGATACAAAAAATGATTCAATTAAACCTACCCTCCTACCAGATAAAATTAGCGGGAAGCAAAGAGAAACCCACGATTTTCGACATTCTACGCCGAAAATACGTTGCGCTGACCCCAGAAGAGTGGGTCAGGCAACATTTCGTTCATTTTCTTGTCGAGCACAAAGGCTATCCCTCTACCCTCTTGGCCAATGAAGTGAAATTGCAGGTGGGCGACAAGAAATTGCGAGCCGATACGGTGCTCTACGATACTACTCTTCGCCCTCGCCTGGTGGTGGAATACAAGGCGCCCCACATTACTATCACGCAAGAGGTGTTCAACCAAATAACCACCTACAACATGCTGCTCCACGTGGACTTTTTGATTGTCTCCAACGGTTTGAATCATTATTGTTGCCGCATGGATTACGAGCACAACACCTACGAATTCCTTCCCGATATTCCCAATTACGAAGACATTATCTGAACCGATTCTTCATCAAATGTCATTTGTGGCCTTTGACCGCCTCATTGCATAGCTTTGACCTTGTCATTTGTGGCCTTTAACAACGTCATTTGTGGCCTTTAACAACGTCATTTGTGGCCTTTAACAACCAACATGACGCTAGCCCCTATTTCTCGCGTCTAAGCCGATTATTCTTCGCTCTCAGCGGCCAACATAGCCTGACGATTGCGATAAGCCCTAAAGCCATAAATCATGATGAGCAGGAAGCAAAGCAACGGCAGCACATACGACACGTTCACGGCGGGATGGTTCATGATGGTTCCATAATCGATAATAGCGCCCTGCATGGGAGGAAATACAGCACCACCCAAAATGGCCATCACCAGGAATGCGGCTCCCAGTGTGGTATCGCTTGTCTCCACGTTCTCAAGGGCAATTCCATAGATGCTTGGGAACATGATAGACATAAACAGACTGATGAGCACAAGTGAATAAAGTCCCATCATACCATCAATCAGAATGGC
Organism: Prevotella sp.; assembly: GCA_017557405.1. Taxonomy (GTDB): domain Bacteria; phylum Bacteroidota; class Bacteroidia; order Bacteroidales; family Bacteroidaceae; genus Prevotella. The sequence goes on along the minus strand of JAFYYV010000040.1, from coordinate 68,157 downwards.
GCCCATCGTGCAAATCATCGCTCCAATGGCAAAAGCCGCCAACATCAGACGTGAATTGAAGTATTTCATCAGGTATGTGCCCACGAAGCGACCCACCAGATTGAGCGACATAGCGACGATATTGAACATCTGTGCCTCGGCCCAACTCAAACCTAAACGCTCAGCATATTGAATGATGAAAGTCCAGCACATGATCTGTGCGCCTACATAGCAGAACTGGGAGAACACGCCGAAACGATAGTTGCTGTTATTCCACAAGTTGCGAAGCGTCGTCTTTACCGAATGCACCTGCCCTTCTTCCTTCTGCTGCTCCGATTCCGTCTTCGGCATCTTCTTCAACAAAAAGACCACGAAGACCGCCAACACGATGAGTCCGATGACCACGTAGGGCGTACGAATGGCGGCAAGGTCATGCGTGCAAATGCTCGCTTTTTCAGCTGCGCTCTTTGCCGCAAAAGTCAATTGTCCGGCTGCATCGCGTTCATCTGAGAGCAGGTTTGGCAACACCAGAAACGAAGCCACAGCCATACCCGTGAGCGAGCCTACAGGATTGAAAGCCTGCGCCATATTCAATCGTCGCGTGCTGGTTTCTTTCGAACCCAACGCAAGGATGAACGGATTGGCGGTCGTCTCAAGGAATGCAAGGCCGAAAGTCAGGATATACAAGGCCAAACAGAAGAACACGAAACTCTGCACCTGGGCGGCGGGCATCGCGAGAATGGCTCCTGCGGCATAGAGTGCCAATCCGACAAGGATACCACTCTTATAGCTGTATTTGCGAATGAATAATGCTGCCGGGATGGCCATCGTTGCATATCCGCCATAGAAGGCGAACTGTATCATCGACGCCTTGAAGTTCGACAACTCCATCACCGTTCTGAATGCGGCTACCATAGGATTCGTGAAATCGTTGGCAAAACCCCAAAGGGAGAATAGCGATGTGACGAGGATGAAAGTCACAAGATACTTCCGTTCCACCAATTTGCTTTTCGTTTGGCTCATGTTCGTTTGTTTTATTTCTAAGGTAGATTTTATATTGGCCACAAATTTACGCAATAATTATCAAAACACCACCACTCGGCATCACTTTTTTGCGAAACATTTTCCCATTTGCCGCTTTTTTTGTACTTTTGCAAATCAAGGGGTTCCAAAACTTTGGCAACCACACGAACGAAACAAGTCTTTTCTATATGGCAGCAGGAAAATGGATAGGAGGCTTTCTCGGCTTCATCACAGGAGGTCCGCTAGGCGCACTCGCAGGGTTCGCCTTGGGCTATCTCTTCGATTTGGGGCTCGATGCCGTAAATGGCTACGACGACTATAACAACCGCGAATACGACGACCAGCACCATCAGCGGCGTTCGTATAGCGACCAGACGACGCAACAACGAACCTACGAAGGGCAACGCAATTCGTTCCTTTTCTCGCTCTTGGTGCTCGCCTCCTACATCATTCGAGCCGACGGAAAGGTCATGCATTCCGAGATGGAGCTCTTACGCAATTTCCTACGAACAAACTTCGGCGAGGAAGCCAGAAGGCAAGGCGAGGAGATTGTGCTGAGACTCTTCGAGCAACAAAAGCAGATGGGTGCTTCACAATTCCGCTCCACCATCCGAAGCGCATGCGCCCAAATTGCCCGAAACATGGATTATTCCCAACGCCTACAATTACTCAACTTCCTCGTGATGATTGCTCAGGCTGATGGAAAAGTCGTCCCTGAAGAGATTCAAGCCCTGAAGGAAGTCGCCGTCAGCCTCTCGCTCTCGACCGAAGATGTCGAGTCGATGCTCAACCTTCGCGATAGCAGCACCAGCATCGAAGCCGCCTACAAGGTGTTGGGTATTGAACCCTCTGCCACCGACGACGAGGTGAAGGCCGCCTATCGCAAAATGGCGTTGAAACACCATCCCGACCGTGTGGCCACGTTGGGCGACGATGTGAAGAAAGCCGCCGAGAAGAAGTTCAAGGAAATCAACGACGCCAAAGAGAAGATTTATAAGGCTCGGGGACTCTGAAGGCCTGAGCAACTACGAAGCGCAAGAAAAACGAGCGTTGAAGAAAAGAAAAGCAAACGCAATCGAATAGAAACAAAAAGACGACCCTTGGCGATTGCCAAAGGCCGTTTTTTTATGTTCTTCATCCCCAAAAGGATGCTTCAGAAGTCAATCAATCCTCGGCAGGAGTCTCGGTTTCAGCCTTCTTGCGAATGGCGCGCTTACGTCTGGGTTTCTCCTCCGCAGCGTTTTCAATCTTCACACCAGCCAGTTCGGGATCAATCATGATACGACCACAATATTCGCACACGATGACCTTCTTGTGCATCTTGATGTCGAGTTGGCGCTGGGGCGGAATCTTATTGAAGCAACCACCACAAGCGTCGCGTTGTACATAGACGATGCCCAGACCATTACGGGCGTTCTTGCGAATACGCTTGAAACTGCTCAACAAACGTGGCTCGATCTTCGTCTCCAGTTCCTTAGCTTTGGCCTTCAGTTTCTCTTCCTCGTCCTTGGTTTCCTGCATGATCTCGTTGAGTTCGCTCTTCTTCTCGTCAAGAGCCATCTGGCGATCCTTGATGATCTCCTCGGCGCTCTCCATGTCGTGCTTCTTCTCCTCCACCTTGATCATGGCTTCGCGAATCTTCTTGTTACAAAGTTCGATTTCCAGCGTCTGGTACTCGATTTCCTTGGTCAGCGTGTCGTATTCGCGGTTGTTCTTCACCTCGTTCAACTGGTTCTGATAGCGGTCCACGCTAGCCTGAGCTTCGTTGATCTCGGCCTTCTTCTGAAGAATGGCGGCTTGGAAATCCTTGATGTCGGTTTGGATTTTCTCAATACGAATGGTCAATCCGGCAATCTCGTCTTCCAGGTCCTGCACCTCAAGAGGCAGTTCGCCACGCAAGGCCTTCTTGTCGTCGATAGCCGAAAGTGTGGTCTGAAGCTGGTAAAGGGTCTTCAGCTTCTCTTCCACGGATAAGTCTGTAGGATCTTTCTTTGCCATAAAATGCATTCCTCCCCTCTTATCCTCCGCGTTGGAGGAGCCCTAAAGGAGGCGTGGGGCTTGGTTTATAAATATTTTATTGGATTCGTATTTGTCTCGGCCATCAGGCATCTCACGCCTTCGCATTCGCGCTCGATGATGTCGCGGAAAATCTCGCGTGTGGCGAGTTCGCTTTCATAATGCCCAATGACGGCAATCTGTATTTGTTGTTCGTGTCCGAAGAACTCATGATAGCCCATCTCGCCCGTCACAAAGGCGTCGGCACCAGCCTTCAAAGCTTCGCCAAGCAGGAACGAACCTGCGCCGCAACAAAGGGCCACACGGCGAATCGGGCGCTTCAAGAGTTCGTTGCATCTGACGCTCTCGGCCCCAAACCGCTCCTTCAGCATGGCCACAAACGCCTGTGCTTCCATCGGTTCAGCCAACTCGCCCACCACACCCGACGCTCCGTCAATGCCTTCCACCATCCGAGGCTCGGCCATGAAGTCCACATTCTGCAACCCCATCCGCTCGGCCATCTTGAAGTTCACGCCCCCACGAGCATTGTCCAGGTTGGTGTGCATGGCCACGATGGCCACACCCTCGCGAATGGCCTTCATCACGGTGCGTTGCACGTAGTCGCCATCTGAGATGCAAGCCAGTTTGCGGAAAATCAACGGGTGGTGGGCCACAACGAGGTTACATCCCCTCGCCACGGCTTCGTCTATGATGGACTCGGTCACGTCCAGACACAATAAAGCCCCTGAGACTTCCGCTTCTGTCAATCCAACTTGCAAGCCGGCATTGTCGTATCCTTCTTGCAAGGGCAGAGGCGCGAATCGTTCAAGGGCGTCAATCACCTTTCTAATCGTCACGCTTTTCTTGTCGAATATGTTTTGAACTGCAAAGATACGCTTTTCTTTTGAAAAAAGAAAGCTACGCGAGGTGGAATTACATTTTTTTAACCAACTCCACCTCCGTCCACCAACCTCGTGAATCGGCCAACCTTACCAGTCGGCCAAGCGGCTCTCGGCTTCCACGCGGTTCTCCACGTCGTCAGCAAGCATGGGGAAGAAGTCGATACCCGTCAATTGCTCCACCTCGTCCACCGTACAAGCCACGTCGCTCATGCGCTGATAGCCACCACGATTCTCGTAAACAAAACCGATGGCCTTGGGCTTGCCTTTGCGACAAAGCACAACCTTGAAGAAGGCTTCGGGCACCCACACCTTGTTTGTTCCGATGGTCCGCGGATTGTTTTTGTTCTTATAGACGGGGCCACACACCACGTCGATGGCTCCATATTCACGCGCCCATCGCCGGCATTGCATCTCCAGGTCGTTCCAGCTGTCCTTGTTCAACCCGTGGTTTTGCGGACAAATGTTGGTCAAAAGGAACGACTGTTTCAGCGCCTCGGCGCTCCATTTGTTGTCGGCAGCCGGACACATGTGGCCACGGTCGTAGCGCGAGCCATAGTAATCGTTGTCGGTAGCGCGTGGCGAAGGCACCTCCTCGTCAAGCATAAAGAGTTGTTCGTTGCGTTGGTTGTTGCCGTAGGTATGGCTCTTCACCAGATGCCAAGCCACATAGTTGGGCGTCTTCGTGTTCTTGTTGTACGACACGGTGAATCCCAACCGCCTCAGAATCTTCTCGGGACGGTCCTTCAACGGAGCCGGCATCTCCATCATCTTCGTCACCCTCCCCGACGAGGCATTGGGGCGTGTGGCGCTCTCCGCCGCCTGTTCCTGGGCTTCCGAATCGAAGAATCCCACCTCCGTCGAGTCGATGTTCTCTCCCACTCGCTCGTCTATGGGTCTCAAGCGCCCTCTGCAAGCTGTCAGTACCAGCAATGCCGAAAGGGCCATCATCAAAAATCTAGTCTTGGTCATATTTATTCTCAATTGAACATTGAACATTGTCAATTTCCATTGGCCTCCCCTACGGGGGGAGGTTGGAGGGGGCTATCTATTTCTTTTTCTGCTTTCGTAAAATCCAGCAGACGCCCATATTCGTCGAACGAGAAGCGGCGAGCCACATAGAGCGTGACCACCAACGACACCACAGCCGCACAGAATCCTGCCACCAAGAGCAGCAGTTGCATAGCGATGGCCTCTATCACGGGAATGCCACTCAGCAGCATGCTCCACGTCACAACGGGCGAAGCACCTACCATCAACGTGGCCATGCGCTCCAACGAAGGCAGGGCGACGCGTTGCAAGGCTCTACGCACAAACCACGTGAGGGCACGCCCAGGATTGGCGCCGTTGCCCATCTGGTGGTAATACAACTGGTTGTGGTGGCGCAAACCCATGTAATAAATCGTCAGGGCGTCGGCATTCGACTTCACCATCGCCCCCATCAGCAATCCCACCACAGGCACCAGAAAACGAGCCTCCAACGGATTCTTCTGCCCCAACACGAGCACCAGCAGCCAGCAACCCACGCTCACCACGCCCGCCAGCAAACCTGCCGACACAGGGATGAAAAACCTGCGCACGCTGAGCCGCGCCTTGCTCGTGGCCGACACCGCACCCAGCGCCACCATCAGCAGCACAAAGAGCAGATTGACAGCCCAATGGTCCAGCTTGAACACGAAGTAGAGGGCGACGCCCAACACCACGAGGCTCGCCACCATCCGAGCCAACGCGCGGAGTGCACGAGGCAGCAGACCCGTCTCAAACACGTGGAGCACATATAGGGGCACCGCCACCAAGAGCAGCCCTAAACAGAAACGGACGATTGATATTTCCATAATTCCACAAAATTAAAACGCAGTTGGCTCTCACTAAGCCCCTGCACATGACTGATAAGACGGTCGTCGTCGCTACACGTCAGCACTACGGCGGCCCCTTGGCTTGTCAACTGGCGAACGGCCTGAAGAACCGTCTGCCTAGTCCCCTCGTCCTGCCCCGTGAGAGGCTCGTCGAGAAGGGCCACGCTGCGCTCGCTCTCCACAGCCTCCTCCACCATCTCAGCCACATTGGCATAGGCGTCTCTAGGCCAGTCCTGGGGCACGTAGCACATCTCTTTGCGCAGATACGGAGCCGAGCGGGGAGTGACCACCGCGCCATCCACGCTCGCCACACCCTCGTCGAGCGGCCACATGCCCATCAGCGCACGAAGAAGCACGGTCTTGCCCGAGCCTCTGCCGCCCACCAGGCATACCACTTCGCCGCCTCGAGCCACGAACGACAACCCCTCGAAGAGCCGTCGACCACCCGCCGAAACGCTTCCGTCTTTCAATTCGACTTTCATGACTGCAAAGATAAAAAAAACTATCGACTTCTTACATCCAACTCCCAAAAAATTCGTATCTTTGCCATCAAATCTATACATCATGGACGAAACCAACTATATCCTGCCTGCTGAATGGTATCCGCAGAGCGCCATCCAACTCACTTGGCCGCACGAAGGAACCGACTGGAAACCCTATCTCGAGGAAATCACCAACACCTACATCCAATTGGCCAAGGTCATCACCTCGCGCGAACGACTCGTCGTAGCCACCCAAGACCCCGACATCGTCAAGCAGCAACTCATGCGAGCCTTGTCGAAGAAAGCCTTCCGAAGGGTCTCCTTCTGCCAATGCCCCATCGACGACACCTGGGCGCGCGACCATGGAACGCTCACCCTCCTGCCCTTCACCCACAGCTACCGCAAGTGCTCGGAGGCAGGGGCACAGGCCATCTCCCTGAAGTTCCGATTCAACGGCTGGGGCGGCAAATTCCCTGCTGAAAACGACAACAACATCGCCTTCCACCTCTACGAAGAAGGGCACCTCACCAACCAACTTGAAGACCATTCCGACTTCGAGCTCGAAGGAGGAGCCATCGAGAGCGACGGGCGCGGCACCATCATGACCACCACCCAATGTCAGATGCTTCGCAACCAACCACGCACGCAACAGGAAATCGAAGACGAACTGAAGAGGCGCCTGCATGCCAACCGCGTCATCTGGATCGACCACGGCCACCTTATCGGCGACGACACCGACGGCCACATCGACACCATCGTCCGTATGGCACCCCACGGCGCCATGCTCTACACCTATTGCGACGACCCCAACGACGAGCATTTTGCCGACTTCCAAGCCCTCGAGCAACAGATGAAGACCCTCCGGAGGGCCGACGGCTATCCCTACCGTCTGCACCGTCTCCCCCTACCCGATGCCATCTACGAGACCGACGGCCACCGCCTGCCCGCCACCTACGCCAACTTCCTCGTGGCCAACCGTGGAGTCATCGTCCCCACCTACAACCAACCTGCGAAAGACGACGAGGCACTCCGCGTCATCTCCGCCGCCTTCCCCAACTACAAGATCATCCCCATCGATGCCCGCACCATCATCCGCCAGCACGGCTCCATCCATTGCCTCACCATGCATTTCCCCAGGGGAACAGCGAAGTGAAGAGAAAAGAAACATTCAAAATGATATAACAAAAAGACCACCGAATGGTGGCCTTTTTTCTTTTTCTCTCCCCTCTCTACGGGGAAGGTTACGGGTAGGCGAGCTTGGCATTTTCGTCCAACTTGTATTTGCAACTGAAAGACAGACTGGAGAATGCCTCGCTTTTCACATCGACAGTCTGGTTTTCATAGAACGTCACCGTCACAAGACTCTTGTCCCTCAGGCCATACCATTCCCCCCGAACTGCCGGTTGACTTGTACAATTCGTCCTCACCAACAGAAAAGCTGATGTCATAAGAAACATTTTTATTGCCTTGATTTCCATACACTTATTATTTGTTGAACGAGCGTGTTTCAAGAAAATTCCTGAAAGTCTGTTGGTAGCCGTCAGGGACATGGATGATTTCCTCTCCAATATAGACACAGTCGTTGCGGTCCACTTTCTGAATCTTGTCAACTGCTATGATATACGAGCGGTGAATGCGCATGAATTTGTCAGATGGCAACATCTCCTCGACAGCTTTCATGGTCAGATGTGAAATCAATGGCTTCTTCTCGCCATCAAGATAGAACAACACATAATCTTTCATACCGCTGACGTAGACGATTTGATCTATAACTATATTGCGCCATTCGCCATCTACGCGTATGAAAACCGTGTTAGGCTGTTGAGACTGAGCGACAGATGGTTGCTGATGCAATTTTCGGGCTTTTTCAACAGCAGCAAGGAATTTATTATATCGGATGGGCTTCAACAGGAAGTCGAGGGCATTCACTTCGTAGCTCTCGAAAGCATATTCCTTGAAGGCGGTGGTAAAAACAACACGCGTCTCTTCAGGCAGACTATGCGCCAACTCCATACCATCGATATTCGGCATCTGAATGTCAAGAAACAGCAGGTCGGGCTTTTGCTCTTTCACGGCATTGATGGCTGTAATGGAGTCTGTAAACGAGGCCAACAGCTGCAGGTCGGGTGTCTTCTCCACGTACGATTCCAGCAGGAGTACAGCCAACGGCTCGTCATCGACAATCATACAAGTGAGTGGTCTCATAGGCGAACGGATATTTTAACATGATAGACATTCTCAGGGGTAATCGTCTGTTCCCATGTATAGCGACCAGGATAGAGCAAGTCCAATCGACGGCGGGTGTTTTCAAGTCCGATGCCTGAACCGCTGCGGTCTTTGGTGGGCTTGGGATTATTCGTGTTGTCGCAGTTGAAAATGAGAGTGTTGTCTTGCTGTTCCAGACGGATGTCGATGGTGGCAGGGGCGTTGCTGTTCATGCCATGCTTAAAAGCATTCTCGATGAGTGAGATGAAAAGCAAAGGAGCCACTTCCAATTGTGAATTGTGAATTATGAATTGTGAATTGATCGTCGTCATCTCATTGCAACGCAGTTTCATCAGTTCGATATAATTGCGCATAAATTCCACTTCACCATCAAGGTGCACCTTCGGTTTGTTGGTCTCATACATCGCATAGCGCAGCAGGTCGCTCAGTTGCATGATGGCCTCCTGCGTCTCGTCGCCATCAATCTGCGCCAGACTGCTGATGTTGTTGAGCGTGTTGAAAAGGAAATGCGGGTTGATTTGGCTCTTCAGCCAAGCGAGTTCCGCCTCCACCTCTTTCTGCTTGCGTTCCTGCTGGCGCATCATGTAACGGATGCCCAAGGCTATTGCGATAGCCATCAGACAAAGCAGGAATGAAATCATCATAAACGAAGAAAAGCCCGCTTGAAAATCTTTGGGCAGGTTGCTGACGTCGTTGCTAATAAGGTGCAGGTTGCACAAAAAAATCAATACAACATTCACCACGCAAAACTGCCAGAAACGGCGACGATACCACAACTGGGGAATGGAGAAATAGAAATTCAGAAGATAGACTACCACCATAGGCCCCAGCCAGTTGAGCGACAGCCAGATGGTTCGAATGGCCAACTCGCCGTCTTTACTGTTGATATAGCTGATGAGTCCCGGCGAGAGCGTAATGAGCGACAGCAGCAACAACTGTGCTGCCAACAACCTGATGTCTTTTCCTTGTATCTTCTTCATGGTTACAAAGATAAAATAAAAATCTGAAACGACAAAAACTCTCCCGCATAATCTCTATGCAGGAGAGATGAAATTTCGTAGTATGTGGATCTTGAATAGGTTATTGGGCAGCCGTAGCCTCGTCCATCAACCGTTCGGCAGTGTTCTTGGCCGTCAACTCGAGCGTCTGTACATACTTCTCATACTGCTTCTCACTCAGGAGCTTCTTCATCGTCTTCTTGTGCTGGTTCTGAACCTTCTCCCAAGCCTCACCAGCCTTTGTGCCGTCCTTCAGCTGGAAGCAAGCCTCCATCGAAGCCGTGAACTGAGCCATTGCCGTCTTCACTGGCTCCACCTGGTCTATCCGCAGTTCCAAATAGCTGCTCAAGCGGTCGAACGACAGTTTGCTTTCGTTGTTTACACTCTGTGCATTAGCACTCATTGTCATTACAAACATTGCCACGAGGGCGATCATAATCTTTTTCATACCTTTTTATTTTTTAAATTGTTAATAATTCTGTTTTCTGTCTTTTGACTTCGTCTTCCTCTGTCGCGTCTCGGCATAGCTTGAACGAATTCAACTCTGCCCTCGCTGTTCCATCGGTTGACATTGCAAAGGTATGAAGTATCGCGACAGCTTCCAAATCACTTTCGACGTTTACCCCCACGTGTTTCGACGTTTAAGAAAAATTTGACACGCTCATTCCATTGAGTTGGCGACAGAGTAAAAGCATTCAATCCAGCCTGACTCCTATACCCCTGAGTAATGGGCGAACTTTACAGGGCATTGAAAGGCCTCGTAGAGAAAGATTAAGTGAAAGCAGAGCCAAACTAAAGGGAGTTCGATACGGAACAGCAAGTGAGTAATTACAACCGAGTCATTCCAATTCCAGTTATTCCAGTTTCCAATTAAGGTGTTGAAAGACAAAATTCCCCTTCTATATACTATATAACTAATTGATATATAAGTAGTTATATATATATTAATAAAAAATGGATACCTCCGGAATTTAATTGGAATAATTGGAATATTGGAATTTATAGTCGTTAATAATTACCTAAAAGGCTGACTATCAATAAGATATAAACTCACAAGGCTTCGGAATCTACGATTCAAAACCTGTAAAAAGGACAAAAACATGCTGTTTTTTCCTCTAAAAGGCCTCAAAAAACATGCAAAAAACGCTTGTTTCGATGTTTTTCTCTACACTTTGCACACATTTATGCGATTCAAAAAATCAACATCCTGCTCACTTTTGGAGGTACTTTGTGCTCAAACGGCAGTCTAGTTGCAGAAAATGGGGGTAATAAATGCCATTTATCACTATTAATTGGAACAATTGTGAGATTATATTGTGTCCATAATGAGACGGAGATGTTGGTAAATATCACCTCCAAAGCTCAAAAGCTTCTACTGTAAAGAAAATTATAAATTTTGGTGCCACGAGAAGGCCAACGTTTTGAAAAAAAAGTTCCTCGTGGGCAAATACGCGAGTTTTGAGCATTTGTGCAAAGTGTTGATAGCCAATGACTTCCGTTTTCTTTACATTTTATAGCCTTGTCAAAGCTATGCAATGAGGTGGTCAAATGTATAGAATGAGGTTGTCATAGCTATGCTTTGAGGGCGTCAGATGCCACAAGTGAGCTGGTCATTTGCCACATCTGAACGCCTCAGATGCCACATGTGACAAATTCGGATGTGAAAAATGAGGAAAATGGAGCGAAAAAGTCGTTATTTCACTCCATTTTCTTTTCTAGATTGAACGGAAAAGTCGACAAAAATTTGTCAGGTTTTTTCGTTCATTTTTCCATATATTCCTGCGTTTTTACTTGCGAATGCGCCGTTTATAGACACCGAGTTCCACGTAGTATTTGCCGACGGTTTCGGGGAGGTTGATGTTGGAACTATTGGCTTCCTTCACCTTGTCGGCAGTATGTACATACACCCATTTGAAGATGGAGACAGGCTGCTTGCGGTTGGACAAGCCGCCATAGATATTGTCGGCCACGAGGGGAATTCCCGCTTTCTTGATGTCGGCGGCAAGGAGCGAGTAGAAGCGGTCGGCTGCGGCCTTGCTGTCGAAATAGAAGGCGTACCACATGCGGTTGTCGAAATGGTCGAAATAGGCCACTCCGATGGGTTCTTTGCGGTAGGTGAATTGAAAATTGTCGCCATAATGAATGCCAGGACCGCCGTTCACCATCTCAGAGGTACCGAAGGTAGAGGTGACTTGCCGTTGGGCTTCCTCGAGCGTGTTGAGTTCGGAATTGATGCATGCGAATGGATAGTAAAGAAGGTCTTTGATGGTTCGTTCGCAGACATCGAGGGGTGTTGGAGCGGCAGGGCGCTTCAGGTTTTGTGCACCAGCCGTGGCAGGAAGGAGCAGAAGGGCTGCCAAGAGCCACAGGAAGGGTTTGTGGAGGTTTGTTTTCATCGCGTTCGTCATTTAGTTTCCGCAAATATAGGGAAAATATTTGGAAGCAACAAAAAAATCCTGCAATTCTTGCGAACTACAGGACCTTTTTCTTCGGGTGGAGCTGGCGGGAGTCGAACCCGCGTCCAAACAGGGAAACCATACGCTTTCTACACGCTTATTCCAGACTTTGGTTTTCGTGTTGCAACAAGACCTGGACCACCAATCGCAACCTTATCCTCTGAAATTTCACGCCGGATGCGAGGCCACCCTGCGCTATTTCCGATTTAACCTGCACCGCTTGATCTCTGGATTCGGAACAACATCCTCGGAGCGATGTCTCGTCCTCCTACCTAGTAGAAGGATTAAGCCAGTAATCTACTGTACTTCGATTAGGCAGCGAGAGCGTAATTGTTTTCGCCAATTAATTTTTTGTTCACTCTGATTTAGGAGCTAGCCAACGAGGCTCCGCGTGCTTACGTACCATTTCATCCCGCTGTCAAATCCAGTCAACCCCGAAATGATTTTACGTTTAGCGGGTGCAAAATTAGTGAATATTCTTGAATTGTGCAAGAGTTTTGGATAAATTAGGAGATAATAAGGAGATAATTGGGAGATAATAAGGAGATAATTGGACATTAGCCTCCCCCCTTTGGGGGAAAGGCTACGGGTAGGCGAACGGAGTTCGGGAATGGTTTGGAGGGGGCTCTATTCCTCAAACTCCTCTTGCCCACTTTCCACGCACTCCAGTTTGCCATCGACCCATTTGAAGGTGGCGCTGACGATGCATTCGTAGCTTTCGCGATAGCAGGTGCTGATGGTCTTCTCGTCAGCGTCGAACTTGGGATCGGGAATCATGTTGAACTCGTCGACGAACACGAACTCACGGCGCTCGGGTTCCCACACATAGGCGTCGTAGACGTCTCCACCCTGCCCTCCATAGCCTACGTAGCCGCGGAAGACCATGAGGTCGGGGATGCTGTCGAAGTTAATGTCGTTCTCCACAATCCAGTCGGTTCGCTCAGGCAGTTGCTTCACCCATAACTCATGGCCGCACGCGAAGTCGGTCTGCTGGCCGCGTGCCCACCCTGTGACGGAGATGCTGTCCACGAGGTCGTCGGATTCGTCGATGTGCAAGTCGTATTTGAAGGTGTATTCCTGTCGGTCGGGGCGCTCGTTTTCGTTGTTCTCAGGGGCTGCTTTCTTGTCCGTGGTGGTGCAACTCGCTCCCATCAGGAGAAGGGCAGCAAAAGCATTGAACATTGATGATTGAATATTGATCATGGACGTTGATTACTGATTATTGAACATTATTTTCTTTCATCCTTCATCCCTCATCCTTCATCTTTCATCTCTAACAGCTGAGGTTCCTCAGCTTGTTGCTCCGCTTGTTGCTCTTCCAACGCTTTGGCTTCCTCCTGTTCGCGTATGGTTCGCATGGCCTTGTAGGTCTTGATGCCGTTGATGAGCTCTATGAGGCCATAGACCATCATGCACCAGCCGATGACGAAGAGGGGTGCTGTGAACGCGTCCATGGGTTGCAACACGATGAACACGGCGACGGCAAGGATGAGGGCGGGCATGAGCCAATAGAACCACCCTATGCTACACACGCGGCGCGCTCGGAAGAGGCAGATGAACTGGTTGATGGCGCCGAGGATGATCATGGCTGCCAACGCATACATGAGGCCCGTGATGAACGTGGTGGGCATGAGGGCGAGGATGACGCCCAGGAGCATGCTACCGATGCCCACGAGGGGGAGCGGCTTGGACGTGAAACACGACACGAGACCCGACACGAAGAACAATGCTCCGATGGAGATGGTCAACCAATGGGCGGTCTCCTCACGGAACTTGACAAGGAGCGCACCCACAACAACGGCGACGATGGCGCGCACGACGAAACTTTGGACTATTCGCATGGTAATATTGACGCTACGCTATATGATAAATGATAAATAATAAAGACAATTTGGTTGTACTTTCGACGCAAATTTACGATAAAATTTTGAAATCGCATGGGTTTTCCGCACATTTTTACCATTTTCGATTTTATTATCTTTGGCTACGACGAAAAAACTCACTATCTTTGCACGGATATTCAACCAAACCATTCATCATTTCACCTATCGAAGACGTGGAAGCGATTGCTGAAAACAAAACAACAACGTTGTATCTCGTGCGGCATGGAGAGACCGAAGACAACGTGAACCAAATCATGCAAGGTCAGACACAAGGACGACTGACGGAGCGTGGCGTGGAGCAGGCTCACGAGGTTGCCGAACGGATGCGCCGCGAATGCATTGACGTGTTCTTCGCAAGCGATCTGCGCCGCTCTATCGATACTTGCCGCATTATCGCCGAACCACATGGGAAACCCGTCGAGACAACACCCTTGCTACGCGAACGCGACTGGGGTGGCTTCACGGGAATGTTCATCCCCGACCTGAAAGACCGCACGTGGCCCGACGACATCGAGACGATTGGACAGATGAAGGAGCGCGCCCGCCGTTTCCTCGACCTCCTGCGCACGGAATATGCGGGGAAGAAGGTGCTGGCAGTGGGACATGGAATCATGAACAAAGCCATCCAGAGCGTCTTCTTCAACAAACCCATGAACGAGGTCGAGCGAATGATGAACGGGGAAGTACGCATTTTAATGTTGGATGAAGGATGAAGGAATAGGGATGAGGGATTATTAGTCTTTATAAGCAAAAGGCAAATGGATATAATCCTTCATCTTTCATCCCTTATCCTTCATCCCTTTATTTATATTCCAAAATATCTCCTGGCTGACACTCCAACTCCCTACAGATGGCTTCGAGAGTGGAGAAACGGATGGCCTTGGCCTTGCCCGTCTTCAGGATGGAGAGGTTGGCTTGGGTGATGCCGATTCGCTCGGCCAGCTCTTGTGATGACATCTTGCGTTTGGCCATCATCACGTCTACATTTACGATAATACTCATAAGGCACGCGGTTTAGATGGTCAGTTCTTGTTCTTCCTTCAGATCCTTTCCCATGAGGATGATTTGCGAGATAACCATCAGCGCCAGACCCGTGATGATATACATGATATTAGTATCGTTCTTATAGACGACATAATAGTCGGTCAGCTGGATGTGATGGACGCAATATTGGGTGAACGCGTAGGAAACAACCCATTGGAACAGGTAGAGTAACGTCAGGAGTATGCCTGTGGTTTCCATATACTTCGACACTTGCGCCACAAAGATCTCTCCACGACGAATTCTCCGAACCAGCTTGTACACGATGCAAAGTATCCAGACGGTCACAACCATGATGACGATGGCCGAAACGATGAGGAGCACCGCCTTGAGACCTACCTTCGTTTCCGAGGCTGGAGTCTCCAACTTCACCTTCTGCATGGTCACCTTGTAGGTCTGCTTCTCGACCTTGTCCATGTAGGGTTTCTTGGCCGATGAGAGAAGAATCCTTTGGTTTTTCGCGGCTTTGGGTGCGACATAGACCTCATAGGAAATGGTGGGGAGGTATTTTGTCATGACACTCCCACCCTCGAGCGTGTCGCGAGTGAAAAACTCAGGAGCTTCGTCGACAAACTCCAACGTGTCGTGGCCTCCTTGCGCCCAACCATAGGAATTATAATGGACTACGCTGGTCACCAACAGGAAAATGAGCACGATAACAAACCAAGTGCTGTAGATTTTTAGCTTTTTATTCATAATGGATAATATTTTAGTGTTTAACGAACTATGATACTCATAAGACTCGGTGATTAGATGGTCAGTTCTTGTTCTTCCTTCAGATCCTTGCCCATAAGGATGATCTGCGAGATGATCATCAGCACAAGGCCAAAGACGATGTAGTAGATACTGGTAGACTCCCAAGGAATGTGGTAGTAAGCCATCATCACAATCTCACGGAGTATCAGTATCTGGATGTAACTCACCACATTGGCCAGTAACCAGTAGGCTACGAGTAACCAGCCTGCCGTTTCCAACCGTTTGGCAATCTGCGTCAAAAAGACTTCGCCTTTGTAGATGGAGCGTATCACCTTCAAGACGATGACAAGCAGCCAGAGATACGGCAACAACATACAAATCGATAGTGCGAAGATAATATTGAAAGTGTTCGAGCCCTTCTCCATAGGCACTTTCAGTTTCACTTGCTGCATTTCCACCATGCAAGTTTGTCCTTTTACATTGCTATAGAGGAACTTGTCGTTGCCAAAACGATTAGGTCTGACAGGAATAGTCACCTCAAAGGCCGGCTTGAATTGGGTATTATATGAGGTAGTGATGCCGATAGTGTCGCGCTTACCGTCAATGGTATCCACGTGTACTGTTATTTTCTTGTCGACCTTACCAAACTCTTCGGTCAGGGAATCCAGAGTGAGCACTTCGCCCTCGCGCGTAACCGTCGAGTATTTTTCACGATAATACGTGTTGGAGATAACAGTTCCCACTAATACGATAGCCAGCAGAACGCTGTAGATTTTCAGTCTTTTGTTCATAATTGATAAGATTTTATTGTTTAACGATAATTATTTTCGGTGCAAAGATATATATTATTTTTGAAACCTCCAAGAAAAAACATAAAAAATTTATCGAAAAACAATAAATTAAGGGTTCAAAGGGCTTAAAGGGAAACAAAAAAGCAGAGCCCTTATGCCTTTCACACTTGAAAAGACGACTGGGCTCCGCTCCTTCTAGTTTCAAAGATTACGAATTCTTCTCAAACTTTTTTTACATCTTCATTATTATTAATTATATATGTCTCCTGAAACAACCCTTTACCTTAGGGCAATACGCTGATTGAAGATGGATCTACTATAAAGTCTTACATCAGAAATTCATTTGTTTTTATATATTTATTCAACCTGTTTGTCGGTTTTTATCTGCGACCACCGAAGTGTCCACCACCGCCTCCGCGGCTTCCACCACCGCTATGGCTGCCACCGCCACCACCACGGCTCATGCTGCTTCCACCGCTGCTACGGCCTACGCTGCTGCTACTGCTGCTGCGAGAGGGAGTGCTAATGGAACGGCTCGGGCTGCTCGAACTGCTCGACGAGGAGCGGCTGGGGGTGAAGGTGCTGCGAGGAGCACTACTGCTGGAGCTGTTTCCGAAATGGCGGCTCGAAGAGCTCGAACTGTTGGTGTTGGGACGAGTCACCGTTGTGCGCGTGCTGCTCTGGCTGAAGTTGCGCGGAGTGGCGCTCTGGGTGCTCGGGCTGGTGCTGGGACGAGTGCTGGTTGAGGGTTGCGTGGTTGTGGAACGTCCGCCGAACGAACGGTTGCCCTGCTGAGGGGTAGAATTGTTCATCTGGGGAGCTGATCCGTTGCCAACGTTGCTACGGCTGCCACCATTTCCACCATTTCCGAACGTGCGGTTGCCTCCATTGTTGTTGGGGCGGCTGACACGATTGTCGTTGTTGGGACGGCCCTGCACATTGTTATTATTAGGACGCTGGCCATTGCCGAACGAGCGGTTGCCACCATTGTTGTTGGGGCGGTTGTCGCGACGGTTGTCGATACCGCGCTGTCCACGTCCGAAATCTCCACGGCTGAAGCGGTCTTGCATTCCTACATGATGATCGCGTCCACGACCTCCGCCGAAATCACGGCCATGATAGTAGGAGCGTCCGCCGTTCATACGCCAGCTATGTCCACCACGATAGACGGTATAGAAATGAGGACGTCCGAAGAAGAAGTAGTCGCGATGCGGATAGCGGGCATAGATGCCGAAGTGCCAGTAGCCTGCCTCCCAGTAGAGGGGGCGATAGAAGTAGCTGGCGGCAACAAACGAGCGATATTGCCAATCGAAGAGGATGTAGCTCAAGTCGAGATTGCGCTGCTGCCAGTAGATACCATAGAGATCGTCAGGGGTATTGACGCTCATCAGATAGTCGAGATTCACCTCGAATGCGGCTTCGTACTGCTCTTCTGTAAGATTCAGTTCATACGCCATCTTGTCTGTCAGGAAGAGTGCCTGCTGACGAGCCTGTTCGTAACTCATGGCGTTGGCCGAAACGGTGAATGTAAACAGTGCCACAAGGGCGATGATCATTTTTTTCATATTCTTATGGTTTTAAATTGTTTATATTCTTGTTCACGTTGCAAAGATATGAACAAATAATCGCCCCCAAAAAGGATTTTCCCTAAACAAAGAGGGGAAAATCCCTACAAAACTATTTTACGTCGAAGAATGTAATAAAAAGGCGGGTTGCAACGTTATTATAATAGGTTTCATGCAACTTGCAAGCCTCACAAACGATGATCAAGTTTCTGGATTTGCAACGAGTGACGGCACTTTACGCCGACGAATACCACGAGGCCATCGGTCGCGTGGTCGACTCGGGTTGGTATCTGCTGGGCAAGGAGGTGGCTGAGTTCGAACACGACTACGCCGCTTATATCGGTACGCGTCATTGCATTGGCGTGGGCAACGGACTCGACGCGCTCACGCTCATCTATCGCGCCTATATCGAGATGGGGTTGATGCAACCGGGCGACGAGGTCATCGTGCCTGCCAACACCTATATCGCCTCTATTCTGGCCATTACGGAGAATGGGTTGAAGCCCGTGTTGGTGGAGCCAAGATTTGAGACGTTGGAAATTGACGACAACCTGATTGAGAACCACATCACACCTCGCACACGCTCCATTATGATTGTCCATCTCTATGGCCGTTGCGCCTATACCGAACGCATCAACGACATCTGCCAGCGTCATCATCTGCTGCTGGTGGAGGACAACGCGCAAGCGCATGGCTGTTGTTTCTCCTCCCCTATGGGGACTCCCAAACGAACAGGCTCTCTCGGCCACGCCGCAGGTCATAGTTTCTATCCTGCGAAGAACATGGGGGCTTTTGGCGATGCCGGAGCTGTGACCACCGACGACGATGCTTTGGCAGACATGATACGGTCGTTGGGCAATTATGGTTCGAGCCGTAAATACGTCTTTGATTATTGTGGGCGTAACAGTCGCATGGACGAGTTGCAAGCCGCCGTATTGAAGGTGAAATTACGCCATATAGATGAAGACAACCTCCATCGGCAAGCCATCGCCCACCGCTACATCGAGGCTTTGCAACACATAGAAGGCATCACCCTACCCCTCGAATTGACCGACGAGCAGAACGTGTGGCATCTGTTCCCCATCTTCTCGCCCGAGCGCGACCTGTTGCAACAACATCTAGGCGAGCAAGGCGTGCAAACCATGATCCACTACCCTATTCCACCTCATCGCCAGCAATGCTTTGCCTCGTGGAATGACCTCTCTCTTCCCATTACCGAACGCATCCATAACGAAGAGCTCAGCCTTCCCATCAGCCAGGCGATGACCATAGACGAAGCTGACCGCGTGGTGGAAGCGCTTGGAAAATGGCGAGAATAAAGCAATAAAAACAACGACAGAGACGTTAATCAAAAAACGACACCACACTTACACATATTTATATATATATGAAGAAACCGCTACTCCTTTTGGCCATGTTCATCACAACTGTAGGCGTCCAAGCACAATACTATTGGACGGACTACGACGAACCCGGCAAACTTGACTTGGCCGACCAACTAAAATACAACCTCGAGATGCAAGGTTCTGTATCCGACGGTAAAACACCTTTATGGCTCAACGCCAACCGACATGGATTGAGTTCGCTCGAGAAAGAAAACGGATACGTGCGTGGAAGCCTCATCAGGCCTCTGCGCGCCGATAGCGCCCGCCGTTGGGGTGTGGGATACGGAGTGGACGTGGTGGCTCCCATCAACTACACGAGCAATTTCATCATCCAGCAAGCCTTTGTGGAAGGCCGTTGGTTGCATGGCGCCTTGATGATAGGAGCCAAGGAGATTCCGATGGAGATGAAGAACCAAACGCTCAGCACGGGTTCGCAGACGTTGGGAATCAACGCCCGCCCTGTGCCTCAAGTGCGCGTCTCGTTGCCCGAATATTGGCGTATTCCCATTCTCGGTGGATGGTTCCAGCTGAAGGGCCATGTGGCGTATGGAAAACTGACCGACGACAATTGGCAACGCGACTTCACCCAACAACAATCGAAATACTCAACTGGAACGCGCTTCCATAGCAAAGCCGGTTTCCTGAAGATTGGAAATGAGGAACGATTCTACCCCTGGTCGTTGGAGATGGGATTGGAAATGGGTGCGCTCTTCGGAGGCGAGTCGTATGTCCCCACGGAAAACGGAATGACCGTCTTCAAAGGAGATAACGGCGTCAAGGGAATGTGGCATGCGTTGATGCCTGGAGGTGCCGACTCTCCTGAGAAAGGAACCGAATATCAGAATGCCGAAGGCGACCAATTGGGTAGTTGGATGGTACGATTGAATTATGACGACGAGACGTGGGCGTTTAGGCTCTATGCCGAGAAGTTCTTCGAAGACCACTCCATGATGCTTCAACTCGACTACAACGGCTATGGAACGGGCGATGAATGGAATGTCAAGAAAGACCGCCGCTTCTTCCTCTACAACATGAAAGACATTCTCGTGGGAATGGAGTTGAACTTCAAATATGGCACTTGGATTCGCAACTTCGTGCTCGAATACTTCTACTCGAAATACCAAAGCGGACCTGTCTATCACGACCACACGCCTGCTTTCGCCGACCATATCAGCGGTCGCGACGACTATTACAACCACTATATCTACTCAGGTTGGCAACATTGGGGGCAGGTGATGGGAAACCCACTCTACCGCTCGCCTATCTACAACGAAGACGGCACCATCCACATTCACAACAACCGCTCGAAAGCGTTCCATTTGGGTGTTGACGGCTCTCCCCTCGAACGATTGTCCTATCGAGCGTTGATCACCTATCAGAATGGATTGGGCACCTACGACCTACCCTACACAAGATTACAACACTACGTTGGATTCTTGGCCGAGGCCTCCTACCAGTTGCCCAAAGGCTGGAGCGTTAAAGGAGCATACGCTATGGATTTCGGTCATCTGCTGGGCGAGAACTGGGGCGCGCAAGTCACGGTTTCGAAGAGTGGATTGTTGAAAAAGAAGAAAGAAAATTGACAACGGAAACTTAGTTGAAAGGCATGAACATGAAACAATTGAAATCACATATCAAGACCTTGATGGCCATCGCGACATGCATGGTGGTGACATCATGCGGATGGGTGGAATTTGAGACTTCGGGCAATGGACATCTCGATGGCTATTGGCATATGACATCTGTCGACTCTCTCGACTCAGGCGTAACTCGCGACATGCACGAGGAACGCGTATTCTGGTCGGTGCAAGGAAGTTTGCTCATCGTCTATTCCCCCGACTTCACGAATACTCCGCAACGCATTGTTTGCCAATTCACACGCGAAAACAAGCAACTCACCATCATCGAGCCTCACATCTTCGATCGTGCTGGAGGTGACCCGTTGGTAGAGGACATCGAGCAACTTCGTCCTTTCGGCATCAACAAACTCGATGAACGCTTCAAGATCACGACGCTGACCAGCAACCATCTAACTATCGAAACGGAAGCGCTACGATTGAACTTCAGGAAAATGTAATAGGATAATGATTAGGAAGATTCATCAAAGCTTTCAGAACTTCTTTCCGAAGGCAATGTTGATGAAGGTCTTTATCAACAATTTCACGTCGAACCACCACGAGCGATGCTCCAGATAATAAAGGTCAAGTTCCAATCGGCGGAGCATCTTTTCCAACGTGTCGGTGTAGCCGTTGTATAGTGTGGCGTAAGAGGTTACACCTGGACGAATCTGATACAAATAAACATAACGCGGGTCGCGCTCCATAATCTGGTCGATATAATATTTACGTTCGGGACGCGGACCTATGAAAGCCATATCACCTTTCAAGACATTCCAAAGTTGTGGTAACTCGTCAAGATGATGAACACGAAGGAAATGTCCTACCTTGGTCATTCGTGTCTCATTCTCATGCTGATAAAGAGCAGGACCATCTTTCTCGGCATCTACACGCATGGAACGAAACTTATATATGTTGAAAGGACGTCCAAAACGGCCAATACGCTCCTGCTTGAATATGGCAGGACCACCGTCTTCGCGTCTCACGGCAATATAGCATACAAGGAAAAGAGGCGAAAACAATACCAGGCAGACCGCAGCCGCGCAAAAATCACATAGACGTTTGATATTGCGCTCAAACTCGTTCATGCCATCTAAAACGTATCCGTTTTCGAGTTTTGTCATATATTAGTTCGTTTATATAAAAAACGAACATATGATTTTTTTATTGCATGGCTTGCAACAAAAATTCGAGGAAAAAGTGTTAAAAAATGAGGGGGAAAATGACTAGGCGTTTTGCTCCTTTTTTTCTTTGAGAAATCGACGACTATCGCATTTCCGCTTCATCACTTTCAAGAAATAAGTGGGAAGGAAAAGGAAATAGAAATAAAGATAGGACTTCAATATGTTGAAACCTAAAATGTCATGATAAACCCTGACGTTGTACTTGATCAACGAAAGTTTCCGACTCGAAATGGAATCATTACGGTTGCGATAAAAAGCCAAGGGATCGGTAATGGCGTGGCAAACCTTGCACTCACGTAGAATGGTCAGCAACATCGCCCAATCCTGACGTTTGCGGAGGGTGGGCATATAGAATTTGCGTCCCAAAAGCTGGGTATCGTAGATGGCCGTCGAACAACCAATCTTGTTGTCGCGTTTCAACATTCCATAGGTGATGCGCTCGGGGGAAATGGAGATTCCCGTCTCCTCGCCATCCTCATCACAAATAATATATGAGGTGCTACACAACGCGCAACTCTTACGTTCCATGTAGGCAATCTGACGCTCCAATTTGTCGGCCATCCAACGGTCATCGCCATCGCAAAAAGCAATATATCTGCCCATAGCCCGCTTGATGGATTGGTTGCGAGCATACCCCGCTCCTTTGTTCTCCTTCAAATACTCCACCTTCACTCGCGAATCGGCCTTGCTATACCGCTCAAGAATCTCAAGTGTCTCTGGTTCTGTTGAGCAGTCGTCGGTAATGAGCAGTTCCAAGTTCTTATGCGTCTGGTTCAGCACACTAGCAATGCTGTCGGAAAGGAATTTTCCGGCATTGTAAGTGGGCATGATGACTGATACTAGTTCCTGACTCATTATACTCTTTTTTTGACGATAGCGGCTGCAAAGGTATGAAATAATTATGAATTATGACTTATTTATATCGATTATTTTTGTATCTTTGCACCGTTTAAGACCGAAAAACAATATGTTGAAAGATAAAATAAAGGCCATAATAGCAAGACCAGTTGCGTGGATGGGAGAGCATTTTCCCGTCACATTAGTGAGGTTGCGCTATCTTGTCCGTTTCCATAAGTTGCCCGACTTCAAGAACCCCAAAAACTTGAATGAGAAGATTCTCTATCAGAAGTTGTTTACAGACACTTCTGAATGGACGCGTCTTGCTGACAAGTATAGGGTTCGGGAATACGTTCGTGATTGTGGTTTGGAAGACATCTTGGTTCCTCTTTATGGTGCATGGGAACACGTGGAGGATATCTGCTTTGACGAACTGCCTCAACAATTCATCCTCAAGGCCAATAATGGTGATGGCAAAGGCACAAATTTGAAGGTTGACAAGGCCAAAATGAACGATGAAGATTGGGCACGACTAAAGGAGACGTTGCAGGAGTGGCTCTCACGGAAACACATAGGTGCATTGTCGGCAGAACCTCAATATCGCAACATCAAGCCGATGATTCTAGCTGAAAAACTATTGCCATCACCAGCAGGGCAGACTTCGCTTGTCGATTATAAATTGTGGTGCTTCAATGGGGAACCCCATTCATTCTTCGTCTGCTCAAATCGTAAGGAGAACGGGTACCAAGCACAATTTGGATGTTACGATCTTGATTGGACCAGTCGTCCTGACCGTATGGTGTTGACAAGTCATTTTTCTGCAGAAGACAAACCGCTTCCACGCCCCGAGTGTCTTCAACAGATGCTAGAGGTGGGACGCATCTTGTCAAAACCTTTCCCACAAGTGCGTGTGGATTTATATGAGGCAGAAGGACAAGTATGGTTTGGTGAACTGACATTCACTTGTTTGGGTGGACTTACCGATTTCTTCACGGAAGAGTATATGGACGAAATGGGGAAATGTTTTGAGGTCAAATAACAAATTTGAGAACGATGAGAAAGGGATTATTGGCCATATTAATGTTGTTGACTATCGCTGCCGATACATCGAAGGTGGATGCGCAAGAAACCGAATGGAAACTTGTGTTCAGCGATGAATTCAACCAACCCAACGGTAGCCAACCAGATGCTGGGAAATGGAATCGCACACAACGTGGTACCAGTCCTTGGAACCGTTGGATTGGCAGTAGTTCCAATGATGTCGTTTACGTCAAAAACGGAAAGCTGATTTGCCGCGCAATCCCCAACCGCTCGAACAAAGAAGAGATGCTGACAGGAGCTATTGACACGAAAGGGAAGTTCTCGTTTCAATATGGCAAGGTGGAAGTGCGCATGAAAACCAACATGAAGGTCGGTAATTTCCCAGCAGCATGGATGGTGCCCGTTCCAGGAATCGATAAACGCTATGGTGAAATAGACATCGTGGAGATGTTTGGAAATCAAGGGAAATCAGCCCATACCGTCCACACACATCGATCATTCACCTTAAAGAAAGAAGGATTGGCACGTGAAAGCAAAATCGACATGAATGTCAAGAAATGGCACGTATATGGTGTGGAATGGGATAAGAATCACATCATCTGGACCATCGATGGACGTGCAGTCTTTCGCTACAATCGACTTAACGACCCCAAAATGCAAGATGAAGGGCAATGGACCTTTGACCGACCTTTCTATTTGATTCTCAACCAAAGTGTGGGCAATGGGAATCATCCGCTGCTCGTTCCCAACATCAAAACCACTTATGAAACCCAGTTCGATTGGATAAGGGTG
Organism: Prevotella sp.; assembly: GCA_017557405.1. Classification (GTDB taxonomy): domain Bacteria; phylum Bacteroidota; class Bacteroidia; order Bacteroidales; family Bacteroidaceae; genus Prevotella. Next base: position 43,412 of record JAFYYV010000040.1, on the reverse strand, counting down.
TATCAAAAGAAATAATAATCAAAATCTTCTCTTTATGAATTCCGTTATGATGCCCAGCGAATCGTTGGGTTTCATGTGTAGGAAATTCATAAGGATGGCTTTCCTGTTTGTTTTTCTATACCGTTTGTTGCATTGCCGAACGTGGGCATAATATTTCTCGTTTTCTTCATTAACGTCAAGCAGATTATTCAGAGTCTCCATCTGGAAATCTCGAGGAACGTCATGGATGATTTTAGGGGAGAAATCCTTTCCTATCTGAATGTAATCATAACTGACTAGCGGTTCATCAGCAAGATCTACATTCACCATCAGCCCATATTCCGCAGGAGTCCAAGGCATATTGAACACGAAGTTACCAAGCGAATAGAAAATCCAATGCCCTTTATAATTCTCGCATCCCTGCATAACATGAGGATGCATTCCTATGACGAGATTTGCTCCATTGTCAATCAATTCATGAGCAAACTGTTTTTGATCAATATAGGGATAATTGATGAACTCATTTCCCAAATGGACAAACACGATGCGATAATCGCAATCTTTGTGAGCACTTAGTTCTGCCCTTATTTCCTCATACTCAGGCAAACTCCAATAGAGGGGTGATTTTGTGAAGTTGTCTGGTCTTTGGCAGAAAGCAGTAAGAGCGACACGCTTCCCTTGATGCTCAAACACATGTGTCTTCTTCACGGCTGCTCCTGCATAGGCAACACCCTTTTGTTCAAGATAGGCAAGCATGGATTGGTAGGCTTCAGGACCATGTTGCATCACATGATTATTGGCAACACCATAACAATCCAAATGTTTGATGGTTTCAAGGTGCTGGGGCGAGATTCTGAACTGCCGGGATTTCAATCCTTGCTGATTGGAAACATCAGCGCAAACACATTCCATGTTTCCAATCCAATAGTCATCGGGGGTTCTTTGAAGATGAGCAAAAGGATTCATCCCCTGTTTGATTCTACTACCCGTACCGATGCCAGTATCAAAATATCCATCAGTCAGATTGATGTCGCCAACTATTTTAAGCATACTCTCATGATTTAAAAACATTTTTGGAATAAATTCCACGTAGCATGGCCTTCAGAACACCAAAGCTTGAGCAGTTTTTCTTATATTGAGGGTATTTGGTGATTGTAGTGTAGATGGCGAATAATGTTGCATTGAATTTTCCCATATACCGACTGGTTGCCCATCCTTTTTGCAGATAGAAAGTTTCGTTGTATCCAGTAAACCAAGATGAGCTCTGACGTTCCTGAAGATTTGTTATTACGATGGGAATATAGATGATTCGAAGTCCTTTGTTCAGGCAATCATAAAGGAACTTGTTTTCTTCGCCAGCTCCATGACCAGTACCAGCACCCATTTCTTCATCAAACAGTATACCCTTTTCCAAAATCGCGTTACGTCGAAAAGCAATTTGAATGCTCGATATACGTAAAGCCATCAGTTTCCCAACTTGTTTCACTCGCTCACCATATTTCTTCTGCTCTTTTCCGTCAACAAGGAAATTGAATGCTATTAAATCGGCTTCAGGATGACATTCGAAAGCATTGGTAATGGTTTCCGGATAATCAGAAACAAGTTGTTCGTCATCATCAGAAAATAAACAGATGTCGGCATGAGCATTTCTGATAGCCATGTTTCTGCTGCGCGAAAGACCACGTTCGGTAGTTGAAATGAAATAAGCATGGAAAGGATTTCCCTTCTCATTCATATATGTTTCGACAGAAGAACCATTCATGTCACATTGATTGATGATGACAACATCACTTTGCGCATTAATCCGTTTGGCGATATTGGCATCGGATTGGTTCATGCATGATAGCAACACCTCTATATTCATATGATAGTGTTTTTTAATGAATCCAAGAAACCATGACCATATTTCAAGTCAGGTTCAACATAATTTCCTTCTCCCCATTCATTCCACGAACGCAAGAAAAGGATTTTGTGTTCATCCTCCTTATTCTGTATGACTTCCAAAGCGTGCTTGATGTGCTCGCGGAAATGCTCAGGGGTGGCATTTACGTATATGCCATCGGCAATATTGGCACGTGGCGTTCGATCCCATTGAGGCAGAAGTGTCGGAAACACATTCTCCCAACTATCTTCTGGAGCAAAAAAATGTTTGATGACCTTAGGATAATCAAGTATGCTTGTAGGAAGAAAAGGGAACACCTTGTTTACTTTTTGCCTGATGAGTCGGCTGTATTTACCTTGCGAAATCATCTCAGCACGAGGTTTTCCAAACGAATTCACGCCATCAAAACCCAATTTCAAAAAAGCTTGATATACTTCGGCACTACTCTTCAAGTTGGGAATCACTCGTTCAATAGTTCCATCATCCTTTCGTTTCACGGTGGTGGTGGAATTGCAGATGGCCACGAAATAGATACCTGGCAAACCATTCTGTTCTGCCAATTGCCGCCAAAGCTCTATAAAATGAGTGATATCTGGAAAATGATATGGGTCGAAAATAAGGAACAGGGGCTTACCATCAACCGTTATATAACGATGATCGCGGAAAGCTGGCAATAAATGGTTGAAATGCTCTATATGGTCTTCATCGCCAGGATACTCTTGTTTGGCAATGTATTGATTGTCGGCCTTGCGCACAATATCCTTCCCTCGATTCCACGTCTTTGTTGTCCAATCGTGATTTGCCCACGCTATACAAAACGGGAAGTCAGGTTTTCCACTTGCAAGCACCTCGTTGAAAGGTCGTTCCAATAGTTGTTTGCCATTGCCAAACCAATAGTGCCAATAGCAGAAACCCTCTACCCCAGCCTCACGAGCCATCTCCGCCTGCTGCTCGCGAATCTCAGGCATACGAAGGTCGTAGAAACCCAAATCAGCAGGAATGCGAGGTTGATAATGACCGCGAAACAGAGGCCGAGCTTGGGCTACATTCGTCCATTCAGTAAATCCTTTCCCCCATACAGCATCATTCTCAGGAATAGGATGAAACTGTGGGAGATAATATGCAATGACGCGCGCTTTCATTATTTGAATATATTTATTATTAAAACGTTTTACGATATATTTTATTGTTACATTCCATGTTTTTTATTTTAGTCTTGTCAAAGACCACAAATGAGGCAGTCAAAGCTATGCAATGAGGCGGTCAAAAGCCACAAATGACCGCCTTAAAGACCATCAATGACAACACCACTTTTTCCCGCGTGTGACAAATAGGACAATTAGACACCACTTATTTACGCCCCACACTTTTTTCAAAAAAACTTGAATAGATTGATTATCAATAAGTTATATACAATAATTTATATATATTAATAATTATAATTAATAATTTAACTATAAATTAACATAGTTATAGCTAATTTTGTAGCCTTTTTGATCGATTTTGATGCTTGTTGATTCAAATTCTTACTGAGAAACACCCTATTTCAACACGTCAAAAACTCTCCACCAACACCTATCACCCATCACCCACCACCCTATATTTCTCCTAACCGTGTAAAAAAGACATGTCTAATTGTCACAATTGTCACAAACTCAAAAAATCTGAAGGATTTGAAAGGAATGTCTATTATTTTAAGTATCTTTGCAATCAGTATTAGGAAATGCATGCGATAATATGGCACAAGAGAATTCGCAATACACCTTATTCGAATGGTTAAGATTTCCTTTGATTGTTGGAGTCGTATTCATCCATTGTGTGAACGGCCCGATAGATGTTGAGTCGATTGATTTCTCCCATCTGTCGGGTACGGATTGGTATGATTTGATTCGTATTGCCTTTTCCAACGTACTCCCCCGCGTATGTGTGCCTTTGTTCTTTTTCATCTCCGGATACCTTTTCTGCACAAGACTGTCCCAATGGGATTGGCAGGTGTACGCAGAGAAACTAAAGAAACGGGCAAAAACCATCCTTGTGCCATATTTGTTGTGGATAACAATTGCCATCGTATGTAAATGCGCTATTTTAGCAGCAAAGGGAGGATGGCCGGCCGTGGGTTCATTCTTTGCCGAACACGGATATTGGCATTTGTATTGGGATTGCTTCCAATTAGACCCCGTGAAACTAAGTTGGACAGGCATGGAAGTGCATTCTTCCACTCCTTTTCATTATGCTTTGTGGTTTCTGCGCGATTTGATGATTATGATGCTGCTAACCCCATGTTTCCACCTATTGTTCAAACGACTGAAAATATGGGGGCTTCTACTGTTAGTCATCAACTATGTTTCAAACATTGGAGCATTCCTGCCTGAACTCCTACCCACCCCATTGCTATTCTATGGTGCAGGCGTATATTTTCAGATGAACAAACTGGATGTCACGCAATGTTTCAAACGCTACGAATGGCCTATTTATGCGATAACATTCGTTCTATTCGCAATCTGCTTGCGTTATAATGGCTTCTATACTGAAATGGGGAATTGGTATTTTCCTTTCTTCGTGATAGCAGGATGCATGTCGGTTGTTTGCCTTTCAACTCGGCTTATCAATCACAATAAACCTAATTCCTTGTTTATGCGCCTTTCCAAATACTCGTTTTTCGTTTATTTGGCTCATTGCGTCATGATTCTGCCCGTTGTGCTAGCATTGATTGCCAAGATTGTGAACCCTTCCAACGCTTTTGTCATGACCATCTGCTATTTCATAGCACCCATACTGATCATCTGCATCTGTTTAGCTTTGGCATTCGGAATCAAACGCGCAATGCCAAAACTCTATAATGTGTTGACTGGTGGACGTTAATTGCCCTTTTTTCTATACCGTAAGTATTTGCTCCACCAAATGACGCAAATCGTCCTGCTGACGTTGCTTTACCTTTTCCACTTGACATTCTATTTCTGCTTTCCGAATGTCACGATTATCAATTATCATTTTCAAAGCGCGATACATATCGGCTGGATAGAATGGGGAGAAGTACACACCAGCTTCGCCTAAGATTTCGGGGATGCTTGTGACATTTGAAGCCACAACAGGAGTGCCGTGCTTGATAGCCTCAATAGGAGGATAGCCAAACCCTTCGAAATAAGATGCAAACACCAAGGCATAAGCATGATGATAGGCGTGTTCAAGATCGGAGTCGGACAAGAAAGGAATATCAATATGACGAGGATGTGTGGAACAACCATACTTCAATGTCAGCACATACAAATCAGGATACTCTTCTGCCAACCTTTTAAATACGCGCAGAAGTGTGTGAGGATTCTTGTAATTGCGATTGGCGGCTATCATCAACAAATATTTCTTCCCATCCTTTACCATCTCGTTCAACTGGGCGTTCTCTATTGTCTCGTCCATTCGCCCTCCCTTATCGGGGGAATAGCAAACGTGAATGGGTTTCTTGATTTCAGGGAAATAATAATGAAGAGCCATCCGAGAATAATCAGAAACTGTATATGCCACCGTATTTGAGGCAGCGTAAAGAGGCATGATGCGTTCATACGACTGCAACGACTTGGCTTTCTTACGGCCAATCACCACATTGGTAATACGTTTGAAACGAAGCCAAGCTGATTCGGCATTAGGGTCGTGAATGGTCAGGTCAACAAGATTATCGCTGCTCTCCAAATTATACAAATCGTGAATGAACATGATGGTCTTGCAATGAATGCCCGACAAATCGTAACCTGCATAGAACTGACCTATTGCTATGAAGAAAACATCTATCTTGTTCTTCGCAATCATTGAAGACAGAGTAGCATCAGACAAATCCAGCAACTGGACATCATTCTTTTGTGCAAGTTGCTCATAGTCATATTGTTGACCTTTGGAGACCCTTTTGTCACAGACGGCAAACAAAGTGTGCTCATCTGTCTTCTTACGAAACAATTCATCGTAAATCGCTTTGGCAAAACTTGCGGCCCCGCCAACTCCTCCATTATGCTGAAAGGGAATGAAATCCAACAGTATGTTCATGTTATCTCCTCCTCGTTTGATAGTTCTACATCCTTTTCATCTATCTGATATGCTGTGCAATAGAAAGGTATGAATCGGCAAAACCATAGAATAAAACCATCGGCTGCAAAAACCAAAGAAGCCAAAAACAATGCTGAAAGCATAGCACGTTTGTTGGGAGCCTTATAAAAAGCCGACAAATAGAAAAACACTAACAACGCCAATCCGACAAGTCCGTTCGTGTAGATAAACACTTTGTAACCTGAGTCGCCAAACTCATTCTCTTTCTCACGCCCGAAAAAGATGTCGGATGAGTTCCAAAAATTCTCGTAATCAGCATCGAAATTGGTACTGACACGGTTATTACCTGTCATTTCACCATCCTCTACTTCCAAACGCAAGAGTATCAAGTCATGCACCAGATTGTCGCCTTTGTTATAGAAGAATGCGCCAGCGACAAAAGTTGCGAGAAGACAGATAGAGAGAAGCAATTTGGAAAACACTCTTTTGCCTCGTATCCATAGATTAGTGAAGATGATGGCAACCAAATAAATATATCCTGCCAATGAGAACGAGATGAGTAATGCAATCAGGAGAATGATGCAATACCATTTGCGCCAATTACCACGTTGGGTTTGCAACAGCAAAGCTGCAGCACTACCCATATAAGCAGGCTCCGGAAACACGGCCTGAAAACGTGGGAAGAAAGCAAACAACTGTCGATCGTCAAGGAGGAACAGATAATAGTTTGTAAAAGAATAGAAGTCTTCTCCGAATTCAAGATTGCTCCCAGGAAGTGGGAAACCAAACAAATAAAGGAAGAAGAAGGTTATAGAACCAATCAACAACACAGCCATTGTCTTAGCCAGCATTCGCGACACTTTGTTCAGACACGCTGCATCGTAGCGAAACAAAGCCAAAAAAACTATGGCATTGAACAAAGTGGATATATAAGCGTTGAAGTTAGAACTGTTATTGACCACTTGATAATAAGCCAACAACATATAAGCCAACAATGGTATGATGAAATCTTTCCTGACGAAACAAGGACGGGATATCCCCCGCGACAATAACATAGCAGGAATAATAAATAGACATGCTATGACGGACATATACGACGAGATTGGCCAAAGGAACCATGCCTGCATTGAGGTGAAATAAACAATCAATACGCCGACAAAGAACAGCATCTGAGCCAGCCATCGCTTATCCAGCAGGAAAAGGTCTTTGATATTAATCTTCGCGGGAATCTTCATTTCTTCAGCCAACCTCCAATGAAGTTCTTCACATATTGGCGCTCGTCCTTGCTTAGGCAGAAAACCCACATGGCGCAAACACCTAACAGCATCCCTATGAAAACAACTAAGAGAAACCCATATTGCATGTTGACAAATCGGGAAATCAACAGAGTGCCACATGTCACAACAACAAGTAATGGCAACAACGGAAGAAGCACATCTTTAGCATACTTTTTCATATCAAGACCCACCAAATGCTTCATAAATGGAATCCTGAATAATGCCATTATCAATTCTATCGTGACATAAATGGCCATCACGTAAGTGACCGATCCACCTAAGGCAAGTGCAATGATGGAGAACGGTATATACAATATCTTGGGAGTGCTCATGATAATCGTATACCATTTGATCTTTCCCGTTGCTTGATTCGCGGCATGAAGTCCCAACGTAAGTTGATCCACCAAAAACGCAATCAACAAGCCATTGCAAAATAAACTAGTATATTCGGGAACCTCTTTCAACCAAAATGAAAGAATGGAATCCATCTCAACCATAAGCGGGATGGCAACAATCATCATCAAAGCGGTGGAGAATTTACTCTCCTTCCCTGCCAATGCAAGCATCTTATCCCTATTACCCTTACCTTCTTCTTTCATCAGTTGGGGATTCATGGCATTCAAAACCGATGTCGATACAAATCTCACCGCACCATAGACTTGCATTCCAACTCCATAAGCGGCATTCATGGCCGTGCCGAAAAACTTATTGAGGACAATAGAAGTTCCTTGCGTCTGACAAATGGAGGCAACCATACTATATGTTGTCCACCCTGCAAACGATAGCAACTGACGCACACATTCGCCATCTCTTTGTTTCCATCCAAGAAGCCCGACTCGACTCTCTGGATAACACAGGAATACATAGATGGCAAATGCGAGGAAATTGGCTATAAGAATAAGCGTCATTCCTGTTGAATAGGCAATCAATTTGTCAGCTTTAATAACCACCAGACTTAAAGCCAACAATAGTTTCAAAAATCCATCCACCATCTCAACTATAGAGATGTAAACGATATTCTCGTGGGTGACAATCAATGCCTTGAACGGGGACGATACAATAGAAAAAAACAACATGCCTGACATTAGGAAATACACAATCCCAGCAGCATGTCGTCGATCTGGTTCTATATCGAGGTAATGATTAATGAGCAAATCCTCGAACAATATCAATAATACAAAGAAAAACACACCCATCACGATATGGATGAGAAGACTGTTGCCAAACAGTTTCTTCACATAATCATAATCGCCTTTCCCTATATAGACAGACAAATAGCGTTGGGTGGTCACGATGAATGCATTCGTGAGATATCCCAAAATGCCAGTAATGCCCAGAACCAAAACATAAATACCATAATCATGCACATTCAATACATCCAAGACCAACCGAGTGGAATAAAGAGAAAAGCCAATGTTGACAATGGCTTTTATGTATTGAGCGGTGGTATTTACTATGATTCGCTTAACAGGTTCCATATAAGGGATGACTGACTATGCTTGTTTCATCATTGCCTTCAATTCGTCTTTCAAAATCCATCCAATCGTGCCAAGAATGGTCAAGAACAACATGCCAAGAACAAACAGCATGCGTTTGGGACCTGCAGGCTTTATTGGAACCTCTGCACCTTTCAACAAGGTGAAGGCGGGTGTGCGCTCCTGTACTTTGGCTTTGGCTTGTTGTAACTGGGTACTCAACGCACTATAGGTGTTGAACTTCAATTGCATGTCGTTCTCCAAGTCATCCTGCTTCGAACGGAAACTTTGCAACACCACATCTGTATTGGCGTCCGAATAGCTACCATAGAGTTGACGAGCCCGTTCGTAATCATGCTTGGCCTCTGCCACGAGTTTCTTGTAATAATCCAAATCCACGCGAGCCTTGTTTGTTCGGTATTCTGTGATGAATGCTTGCAATTGGTTTCTCACGGAATCGGCAATAGTCTTGCAAATCAGTCGATCCTGATCTTTCACGGTAGCCGTAATGACACCCGTTTTCTTGTCAACATCCAGTTTAATCTTACTCTTGATAGCCTCTACCACTTCGTTTTCAAGTTTTGGAAGGATGTAAGGGTTGAATTCACCATTTCCGCCCTTGATGATCTTTTCCTCCTTCTTGGGCATCATCTTCTTCATCCACTCCTTGACGAACGCCCACCAAGGATGTTTCTGGTGGAACACCAGATAATCGTGATATGTGGCCTTTATTTCTCCATCAGCACTCTCCACCTTGAAGTTAAAGAATTTCGTGACAAAACCATTGTCTTCCATCAAATCAGGATAGAGCATGGGCGAGATGGCATCGGTGGATTGCATTCCAGAGAGGTCGAATCCGAAAGTAGATGCCAACGACCCCAAAGCACCACCCGTCATGGTGTTCTCAACTTCAGGTGCCAACTTCACCTCCGTAGTGTAATAACGAGGGATGCAGATGATATATAATGACGAAAGCACAAACGCAATGGGCAATGTGATGAAGAAGAGACGCTTACGAGCCATCACCTTCTTGAACAGTTGCCTCAAATCTATATAATCGCTTTTGTTTACTTCTTCCATTTCTGTTTTCATTTCTCAGAATTCATTAAACGAAGCCTCATCACTTCAAGATGTTAGCCAATGTTGCCAACATGGTTGCGATACTAGCCACAGATGTTCCAAGCGTCAACCACTCAGTCAGTTTCATCGTTGTCGACTTAGGTTTGCTTGGCACCACAATCTCACATCCTGGTTTTATCTTGGCGTTATGCCCCACTTGGGCAACAGTACCATTCATATATATAATATATGTGTGTCTTTTTTTGGCGCGCTCACCCCAACCACCAGCTTGGTCGATATAATAACTGACTCGCTTTCCTTTCTCATACGAAACGGTATTGGGGAACATCACGTCACCACTAATCTTCACGGTTCCATTGTATTCAGGAACAACAATACGGTCGCCCTCACGCAACACCAAGTCAGCATCTCCACCAGGTGATGCCATAGCCTTGTCGAGCTCGATACCTACATAATAGGTATCACCCAAATCCAATTTGCTCACGTCCACAGAGTCTTTTCCGCTTTCCTGGCTTTTTGCCATCTTCAACACGGTCTGCATACGCATGCGCTCATCGGTCGTCATTCGTCTTTCCAAACGGGCACCAGCCACATAAGCCAAATCATTCACGCCGCCAGCTCGTTTGATGACCTCGCTCAGTCGTTCGTTCTTCGAAGTGAGGGTATAGGTACCAGCAAACATCACCTGTCCTTCAACAGTAATATTTTGCTGTCGGCTATAACCAGGACTTTTACGGATATACACTTCATCGTAAGGCATCAACGTGAAACCAGGTTCTCCGTCAATCACAAAGCCGTCTTTCAAAGCGAAAGTGAACACACGAGAAATCAAACTATCGGTAGTCAACGCCTTGGGATTGCTCACACGACGCGACACGTCAACTTTCATCACCGAAGCCGTCTCCTTCAAACCACCAGCCTGAAGCACGAAGTCCTCCAACGTCTCGTTCTCCGCATACTGATAGGTTCCAGGATAGACAACCTCACCATGAATCGTAATGGTTCGTTGCTCTTGTACCTCCTGCTTTGTGGGAATGAAAATGACATCCTCGTTCTGCAAAGGAACGTCGGGTACTGACCCATTCATAATGCCAGCTATATCGAGGCTGATCACCTTCAACGTGCGGTCTTCCTTCATTCGATGCATGACAGCACGCGAAAGGAAAGCTTGTTCGGTCACACCATCGGCACGCTCTATGAGCGAACGAACAGTTGTGATGTCGCCTCCCACCTGATATTTGTTGGGGCGGAATACGGCTCCACGTATCTCCACCGTGTTCTCATAGCGGTTCAAAGTGGAATCCACCGTTACCGAGTCGCCGTCGTTCATGTGGAAGGAAGCCATATCGAACTCATCGACATCGAACACCGACATGGCACGTCCGTTCCTGCGAAACACCTTCACCGATTTCTTATAGGCGTCGCCCGTGAATCCACCTGAGTATTTCATCAGGGAATTCAGGCTCTCATTCGCTTTCATTTCATAGAACATCGGGCGTTTCACCTTTCCCACGATGTTGACCAAGCAGTCGTAGGCGTCCACCACAATGACATCGTTGTCAATCAAACGGACATTGCCCTTCAGGTTTCCGTTCAAAATGTAGTCGTAAACGTCAATCACAGAAAGCAGTTTCCCGCCACGATAAACCTTGATGTTACGCAACGTACCAATGTCGCTGATGCCTCCAGCCATATAGAGTGCGTTGAAAGCGGTTGAGAAAGCGGACAACGTATAGGAGCCAGGTGCAGTAACCTCACCTAGCACATTCACCAAGATGGTTTTCGTCTGACCAACGGTCAACTTCACACGACTGCTCCTATAGCGGGCTCCCAAGACTGAACGCAAGCGGGCATTGGCAGCCGACACCGACAATCCAGCCAACTGAACAGGGCCTATACCTTCGATGACCACATCACCATCGGGTGAAATGGTCTCATTGATGCTCTTCTGCGAAGCGCCATAAATGTCGATGTTCACAGCATCGCCAGGACCCAACACATAGTTTTGTGGGGTGGCGATGTTCACATTGGGTTCGAACGACAGATTCTTGTTGTTGAAGATGTCACGACCGAAGACCTTCTTGCGGTTTTTCTCCACCTCCATTTGCAGCATCGTGATCAATTCCAACGTGTCGGTTGGCCAGAACGTACCTGAAAGCTCCGACTGCATGAGCAACAGATTTTCCTGTTTTTCATCATCTGTCAGCTGCCTGTTCCGTTCGGCTTCCATCATGAAGTTCTCGTTTTCATCGTCCTTTACAGCGTTGTTCTTGCGCATACGCTTCTCGGCGTCAGTCACAGCCTTGTCGGCCATCACACCAAGTCCACTCTGGTTGATCTGGCGCTGATACTTGTTTTTCACACGGCGTATTTGGTTGATGTCAACACCACGTTGCACAAGTTTGGTCACAATTTGCTGCTGCGAAGTACCTGCCTCATTCTCTTTCAGAATGAAGGAAATCACCTGTTCGTCGGTCATCGACGATTGTGCGCTGATGCTCAAAGGGAAGAGCAAACCCAGCAACACAACTATTATATACTTTTTCATGTTCAACATTCAGAATACACCCCTTTCCGGCTGATGCTTATTAGATGAAGCACGCGGCTGGTGGGTGGTTAAAAGTTTTCCATCGGCACGTTAAAAGTCCGTTTCATACAGGCTTGTGCCGCTTCGATTTAGAGTTCTATCTAATAATAATAACTCAATTTTTGCAAAATTGTTGCAAAGATAGGCAATTTTATTTAGAATCGAGCCAACTTTTCTATGAAATGTTCTTTCCGCTTATTATTTAAATCATATTCTAGCAATTAAAAATGGTAAAGAACTATACTTGGTCTATTATTATTGAGTAAAAAACACATTTTCTTGTTTATATCGAGAAAAAGCCGTATTTTTGCAAACAATTATTCAAAAGTATATTATATGGAAGCAATTAGGGAAAATAGAAATGAACGTATTGACTCTATAAAATTCTGGTTGGTAGTATTAGTTATTGCAGGGCATGTCTTTTCTCAAAATACTTTCAAAAATTCATTTTTATGTCGAGTATCATGGGAATGGATATATATGTTTCATATGCCTTTATTCGTATTTATTTCAGGATATTTTTCCCATAAAAAAAGTAATAAAGCTTTTATATACAGCATCCTCAAATTATTAGAACCACTGATACTATTTCAATGCATATTTCTGTGTTTCATATATAAAGGAGAAAAAACTATACTTGTAATAGTAACTCCGCAGTGGATACTATGGTATCTGCTTAGTCTTATATATTGGAGAACACTTCTGCAATTTATACCATCTAAACTCTTACAGAATAAAAAAACAGTAATAATTATCACATTTATTATAGGTATTCTTGCAGGTTTTTTGCCATTTAACAGATTATTATCTTTACAAAGAACATTTTCATTCTTACCTTTTTTCTTTCTAGGTTATTACATGAAAGGAAAGAGTTTGAGTCGATTTTCAAAATACAAATATTTATGTATGCTTTTTTTAATAATCACGTTAATTATTCCATATTATTATTCAAAGTACTTAGGCGATCTCAATCAAGCTGACCCCTATGGCAGTATATATGGAATGTATAGCCGTATATTTATATATGGAATTAGCATTCCCATGTCAATATCATTTATTATTTTATGTCCTAATAGACCATATTTCTCAAAACAAGGAAGATACACGATGCAATATTATATTTATCATGCACTAATAGTAATATGGTTAGTTGCAACTATTCAAAAATACAATCTACCGAATTCCTTCGTTGCCGCACTTTTATATACAATATTAATTACTCTATTTATATGGTTATTATCTTATCTGCCACACTTCGAAAAATCCACTAATCCATCTGAATTTCTTCTGAAAAAGAATAAGTCAGAAAAACATACTCAAATATAAGATTTTGTCAAATAAATTCTGAATTTTTGCGCCACGAGAAGGCCCACGTTTCAAAAAATATTTCCCTCGTAGGTAAATACGCGAAAAATGAGCAAAATCGGAAGTCGCTGGCAATCAACAACTTCCGATTTCTTTACATCTGATAGACTTGTCAAAGCTATGCTTTCACCTTGCAAGAGCTATGCTTTGAGCTCCTCACTTGTGGCCTTTGAGGGCCTTAGATGCCACAAATGAGCGTGTCAAATGCCACATCTGACGACCTCACTTGCCACATGTAGCAATTCTTGAGCATGAAAAACGAAGAAAAGAAGCATCAAAGTCATCTTTCTTTACATTTTTCTTTTCTAGATTGCACGATGAAGTCGACAAAATTTTGTCAAATAAAAGTCACTCAGGTTGCGGCACAATCTGCTCGATGTATTTGCAGAGTATTCCAATTCCCTTGAGATTCTCTCCTCCCTGCGGGATGATGAGGTCGGCGTAGCGCTTGGTGGGTTCGATGAACTGCTCGTGCATGGGCTTGAGCACTTTCAAATATCTATCCACGACCATCGAGACAGTACGCCCACGATCAATCGTATCGCGCTGAATGTTACGAATGAGTCGTTCGTCGGAGTCGGTATCAACGAATATCTTCAAGTCCATGAGATCGCGCAACTTCTTGTTGATGAGCGTCATGATGCCTTCGATGATGATGACAGGTTTCGGCTCCACGTGAATCGTCTCGGGCAGTCGGTTGGAGAGTATATAAGAATAGGTGGGCTGCTCGATGGCTCGTCCTTGACGCAAATCGTTGATTTGTCGGTAAAGCAACTTCCAATCGAAGGCGTCTGGATGGTCGAAGTTGATGTTCTGACGCTCTTCGTCTGTGAGTTCGGTCGTGTCGTTGTAATAGGAGTCGAGCGGCACAACGGCGACATAATGAGGAGGCAAAGCCTCAACGATTTTCTTGACAACGGTGGTCTTTCCTGAGCCGGTTCCTCCGGCAATGCCGATAATGGTGATTTTATCCATAGGTTATTTTAGGGTTTTAATACTTCATTGAACATGTGTCGATAAGCTTCGGCCTTGCTTTCCACTTTCATGGGATAGGCGCGCGATGAGCTGGGCATACGATAGTGGCGCATAGTGCGACCTTCGAACGAGAACTCCACGTATTGCCCCACTTGCGGCTGCGTAATCCCGAAATGAGCGCAGAAGAGGTCGGTGGCCTTTTGTCCTGTGGTGCAGACGGCTCGACAATCGGGAATCTTCTGTAGCAACGCCGTGAGATCGGTAGGTTCAACCACCTCGAGGTCTTTGTCACTCGCGGTGTTCTTCAACCGACGAACAACAGTTGCCGTGTCGAAAAGTCCTATACCTTTCTTTATAAGCAGCCCTTCAATCTCCTCTCGGAGGAAAGTGCGATGCTCCTCGTCAACAAAGTGATGCTTGTCGTCAAAGAAGCAGATGCCGAATATTCGCCACATGTCGTTGATAAAGTTCGGGTAGAAGAATTCCATCGCCCAACGCTTCCTTGCCGGAGGAAAGCTGCCGAGCATCAACAATCGGCACCCCTGAGGCAGGAAGGGGCGCAAGGGATGGAGTTCGGTTGTACTCTCTACTTCCTTCACTTCTGTTCTTTCACGAGATAAACAACGACAGGCAGGTGGTCGCTGAAACCATCGAGCCACACGCCTCCAGCAGTGGTACGTTTGGGCGAACCTTTGTACTTGCCTTCGTCTTGGAAGAGATAGTCACGACGGAAAACTTGTGATTTCCAATACTTCAACGATGAATAGTCTTTCTTGTTTTTCTGGTTGATTGCATTCGGCGTCATCACAATCTGGTCGAAAAGATTCCACGAACCGTCGTACTGCAGGGTGCCCGTTCCTTGCTTTAATATGTTATAGAATGGGTTATACATCTCGTCGGCCTTGATCTTGTCGATGTTCTCCTTGGCTCCCAACGCCTCGTACATGCTTTTGCTGTGAGGATCGTCGTTCATATCGCCCATCACGAACACCTTGCCGTTGGGGTCGTCGCGCAGAAGCGAGTCTTTCACCACACGCACCTGCTTGCCACCCAGCTCGCGATAATAGCTACCCGAGAAACGGCTCGGCCAGTGGCAGACAACTATTGTCACATGCTCGCCGGCAAGTGTTCCGCTGACGGTGAGGAATCCACGCGTGGCACGCTCCTTCTCGATGTCTTCCTGCAACTCGTAGACATAAGGAACCAACTTCACATCGCGAACGGTGAAGAGGGCGGGATTGTAGAGCAAGGCGCAATCAACACCGCGCTGGTCAGGTCCCTCTATGTGTACGAACTGCATGTTGCGCTCCTTCAATGGAGGTTGGTCGCAAAGGTCGGTGAGACACTTGGCGTTCTCCACCTCGCTCAAGCCAATGACGGCACAACCCACACCTGGCAACACGTCGGTTCCCATCTCGGAGAGCACGCGAGCCATGTTTCGCAGTTTGTTGGTGTATTTAAGACCGTTCCATTTGTAGGTACCCGTGGGCAGAAATTCATAGTCGTTCTTGCCTTCATCGTGGCAAGTGTCGAAGAGGTTCTCCTGATTGTAAAAGCCCACACCATAGACAGAGAACTTCTTGTCTTGTGCCGATGCAGCCACTGTGGCAAACATCATGGCCAGTAATAATAGATGTTTTTTCATGTGATAAGAAATAAATTTTTTGCAAATATACAATATTTTTTTGAATGATAAAATTTTTTCGTTATCTTTGCACCATAAAGTAATAACATTAATAACTAAGACCTATGCAGAAAAAGCTGAAACTTGCTGTGATAGCCCTCTGTTATTCGTCTCTGGCTCTTGCACAGACAGAGCCGACAGACGGGCAAAAAGTCGCTCAGATGGACGAGTCGGCCTTCACATTCACCGAAGCGCAGTTGGGAGATGACAACGACATGACGGAAAACGTGACGATCCTCAACTCCAACAGCAACGTGTACGCCAGCGAAGTGGGATACCAATTCTCACCCGTCCGCTTCCGTTATCGCGCTTTCAACCAAAAGTACAATGATGTCTACATCAACGGTATGCTGATGAACGACATGGAGAACGGGCAGTTCCGCTATTCGTTGGTGGGAGGACTGAACCAACAGACAAAGAATGTTGAGTTCGCCCTGCCTTTCGAAAGCAACAACTTCTCAATGACAGGTATGGCGGGAAGTAACAACTACAACTTCCGCGCCGGTAGCATGGCAGTAGGACATCGCATCACGCTGAGCGCAGCCAACCGCAACTACACCGCCCGCGCCATGTACACCTACGCCTCTGGATTCAACGAGCGGGGATGGGCTGTCGCAGCCAACCTCACTTATCGCTGGGCGAAAGAGGGATACGTTGAAGGAACGTTCTACAACGCACTCTCCTACTTCCTGGGCATTCAGAAGAAATGGGATGGTGGCCATTCGCTGTCACTATCCACATGGGGTAACCCAACTGAACGCTCCACGCAAGGACCTGCCACCGACGAGGCCTATTGGTTGGCCAACGACTATTTCTACAATCCCAACTGGGGTTATCAGAATGGCCACAAACGCAATTCGCGTGTCGTGAACGACTTCGCTCCATCGGCCATCGCCACATGGGATTGGGACATCAACGACGACAACAAACTGACGACCTCCATCTTCGGCAAGCAAGCTTGGTATCAGAGCACGAAGCTGAACTACAACTCGCCTGCCGAGAACCCGAGCCCTGTTTATTGGAAGATGTTCCCCAGCAACTTCTACGATGTGGAAGACGCCTCTAACATCTACAACCGTATGGCAAGCAACCTGGCCGATTGGAATACCGCCTACGATTATTGGACGGCTTCAAAGGCCAACCGGCAGATCAATTGGGACAAACTTTATTATTCCAACCAATTGGCTGCTGCCGCTGGAGAAGACATTCTCTATTATATCCAAGCTAAACACAACGACAACACGACTGTCAGCTTGTCGTCTGCATGGACTTCACAACTTGACAAGCTGAAGACCCTTCGTATGGGATTCATGCTCGGACAGAACATCGGACGCCACTACCAGACATTGGAAGACATGTTGGGCGGCAACTCGTTCCATAACACCAACCTCTATGCGTTGGGCGACTATC
Source organism: Prevotella sp. (assembly GCA_017557405.1). Taxonomy (GTDB): domain Bacteria; phylum Bacteroidota; class Bacteroidia; order Bacteroidales; family Bacteroidaceae; genus Prevotella. The sequence continues at coordinate 25,666 of JAFYYV010000040.1, read as the reverse complement.
CCGCAGAAGATCCACGCGTTCAGTACGACTTGAACACCGCAGGACCTAACGGATTGGGAAAACTGGTTTACGAGGGTGACAAGTTCGGTTACGACTATGCTCTGAAAGCTCGCAAGGGAACCCTCTGGGGAAGCTACGACGAAACTTTCGGCATCATCCACTACAACCTCTCGGGACGACTGAGCTACGACGACATGCAACGTAAAGGCTACATGCGCAACGGATTCTTTGCCGACAACTCTTACGGAAAGAGCGGAACTGCCAAGTTCCTGAGCGGTGGTGGTAAGTTTAGCGCCACAACGGGATTCGGTCGCGGAGGAACGTTGATGTTGGGTGTCGGCTACGAACATCGTGCACCGCAAATCACTACAGCCTTCGTCTCGCCCGAAATGAACAACGACTTCGTTGGCAACCTACGCAACGAGCGCATCTTCAGCAGCGAAGTCAGTTATCAATACAAAGGCAGTTGGCTAAAAGCCAACATCAGCGGATTCTACAGCCGTATGACCAACGTCACGGAGTTCCAGAACTTCTACTTCGACGATGAGAACTCGTTCACATACGTCTCGATGACCAACATCAAGAAGCACCACTACGGAGTGGAGCTCGGTATGAAGATCAGACTCAGCGACGACCTCGACCTGTTAGCATTGGGTACTTGGAGTGAGGCAGAGAACATCAACAATGCCGACGTGACCTACATGCTCTCGAAGAGCGCCGACGTGAAGACCGACATCGTATATAATAAAGGTATGCGCGAATATGGTACCCCACTTACAGCAGGAAGCATCGGATTAAGCTACCACAAGAGTGGCTGGTACATCGACCTCAATGGCAACTACTACGACCGCATTTATCTCTCTTATGCCCCCAACCACCGCTACGGCGAGACGGGTCGACGCATGGGATGGATTCATGAAGAGGGCGAAGTAGACGCCACGACTGGCAAACTGCTCGCTGCTGTCGACATCCCCGCACAAGAGAAAGGAAAGGGTGGATTCATGCTCGATGGCTCGATTGGCCACAACATCCGCCTGAGCCACGGTCGCCAAGTCTCCATCAACCTGATGGTCAGCAACATCCTGAACAACCAGAAGATTGTGACGGGCGGTTTCGAGCAAAGCCGAAGCAGCTACACCACTAAAGAAGAGAACGGACAAACCGTGAAGAACAAGGACCGCTCCTACAAGTTCCCGCCGATGAAGTTCTACGCCATGGGCATCAACGGAATGCTGAATGTTGCATACAAATTCTAAAAACACGTTACTGATATGAAAACTCTGAAATACAGCATATACACACTCGCCTGCACGCTCTTCGTATCGTGCATGGGAGCAAGTTACGCCGATCCGGAAATCGAGGAGATTCCTTTCGGCAACAATGAGCTGGCTGAGACCAACGTGGTGACCATCGCCCAACTGAAAAGCGATTATGCCACGCTCATCGAAAACAGCAACATGAAGGAAATCACGGAAGACATTCAGATTAAAGGTATCGTCACAGGCAACGACGCTGGTGGCAACCTCTATCGCATGATTCCCGTGGACGACGGAACGGGCGCCATCAACGTAGGCATCGACATGAACGGCCTTTGCCGCGAATTGAAGGTTGGCCAGGAAGTGCTCATCTCACTCAAAGGATTGATGATTGGCGGAAACAGCCAACAACCGCAAGTGGGTGGCATCTATACAAATACCACACCCTCATCTGCCAACTACGGAAAACAGTCAGTTGGAAGCATGAACCGCTATGTGTGGGAAACCCACCACAAGCTCATTGGATTGCCTGACCCGTCTCGTGTTGAACCTGAGGAATTCGACATCAAAAAGGTTACAGACGCTGCATACATGAAGGAGAATTGCGGAAAACTCATGACCATTAAGGGTGTTACCTTCCGCGATGCTGATGGCACAGCCGTCTTTGCACCCGACGACCTGAAAGATGCCGCTAACGGTGTTGACCGCGCATTGAAGGAAGTGAATAGCCGCAACCTCGTTGTTCGTGGCAGCACATTCGCTCGCTTCGCCAACGTTGTGATGCCCACCGAAGCAGTTGATATTACAGGTATCTTCAATCGCTACAGGGACAAGTGGCAGATTCTGGTTCGCGACATCAACGACATTCAATCAGCCAAGAAATTCAGCGTTGACGATCTTGTAGGCTCTGGCCAGGGTACTGAAGAATCTCCGTTCAACGTAGCACGTGCATTAGCACTTGCTGTTAGTGGATACAACGATTCGAGTGTCGAAGTTTACATTACAGGTATCATCTCCTCTGTCAAAGAAGTCTCCACTTCATACGGAAATGCCACTTATTTCATTTCTGATGATGGAAAGACTGACACCCAGTTGCAGGTGTTCCGTGGGTACTACATCGATGGTGAGAAGTTCACCGATGAGACAAAAGATGCTCTACAAGTCGGCAAGAAAGTTGTCATTGTTGGCAAACTGACTCTCTATAATGGCGAACCTGAGGTAAATTCAGGTAATAAAATAATATCTATTCAATAGGAAACAATAAAAAACAACAAGAATATGAAAAAGCTATTTTATTCATTGTTTGCCCTGGCCATGACGGCCATGACATTCACCAGTTGTGAGGACGTCCCCATGCCTTACGACGATCCGAACAAGAACCCTGGAGGTGCTGAGACCGAGGAATCGGTGGAGCCTGCAGGAAGCGGAACAGCAGAAGACCCCTACAACGTAGCGGCCATTATTGAGTTGGTACAGGGAATGGAGGCTGGTGTGGAAAGCACAGAGAACTACTACTTCAAAGGAAAAATCTGTGCCATTACCGAAGAATATAGTACCGAGTATGGCAATGCCACTTTCTACATCTCAGACACTGGTACCAACAACAGCGCCACAAGATTCTACATCTATCGTGGCCTCTACCTCGGCAACAAGAGTTTTGCCGCTGGCAATGAGCAAATCAAGATTGGCGATGAGGTCGTCATCTGTGGTAAAGTTGTCAACTACAACGGTTCTACTCCCGAGACTGTTCAAAAGAAGGCATACCTCTATTCGCTGAATGGACAAGGCGGAGGTGGTGGCTCAACCACTGCTATTGAAGCCACTTGTGCCAAGGCTGTCGAGTTGACCAATGCTTTGGCAGATAACGCTACATCCTCGGAGGTTTACTCTGTTACGGGTTACATCACAGAGGTTGTGGGTAGCGTAAGCAAGAACCAACAGACCTTCTGGATGGCTGATACGAAGGATGGCGGTAAGGTATTCGAAGCTTACTGGGCCAACCTGCCCGAAGGTGTCAGCGAGTTTAAGGCTGGCACGAAGGTGAAGATTACCGGCAATCTGACAAAGTACGTGAATGCCAATACTGGCAATGTTACTGCTGAGATGAAGAATCCCGACGTGGAGATTCTTGAGGAAGGCGGTGGCGGTGGCACACCCAGTGGAACTGAAATCAACTGCGCGAAGGCTGTCGAGCTGACCAAAGCTTTGGCCGACGGAGGCACATCCTCGGAAACTTACTCTGTTACGGGTTACATCACAGAAGTTGTGGGCTCTGTCAGCAAGAACCAGCAGACCTTCTGGATGGCTGACACGAAAGATGGTGGCAAGGTGTTTGAAGCCTATTGGGCAAACCTGCCCGATGGTGTCAACGAATTCAAGGCTGGCATGAAGGTGAAGATTACCGGTAATCTCATGAAGTATGTGAAAGATGGTAATGTGACACCCGAAATGAAGAATCCGACTGTTGTCATTCTGGAAGAAGGCGGCGGTGGCGGTGGACAAAGTGGTTCTGCCAAGGGAACTGGTACACTCAACGACCCGTATAATGCCCTTGGTGCAGCTAATGCAGTTAAGAATCTGACGTGGACATCCAACACCGAGTACGAGAAGACAGGCGAAGTCTATTTGAAGGGTAAGATTTCACGTATTGCAAACAACGGAACTTTCGGCCAGAGTGGCGATTATGGAAACGCAAGTTTCTACATCTCTGATGATGGTTCTGAAAACAATGAGTTCTACGTGTTCCGTACGCTCTATCTTGGCAATGAGAAGTACACCAGTGGAACTGACATCAAGGTGGGTGACGAGGTCATCATCTGTGGCAAGCTGATGAACTACAGGGGCAATACACCAGAAACAGTTGCCAACGAAAGCTACCTCTATTCGTTGAATGGACAAGGCGGTGGCGGTGGTGGCCAGCAAGAGAGTGGTGACCAGGGAAGCTACAGCAATCCCATCAGCGTGAGCAAGGCTTTGAGTACTGACAACAGCAGCACTCCAATGGCTTGGGTAAAAGGCTATATTGTCGGCTACATTTCCGGTAAGACCTATGCTGATGGTGTAACCTTCAGCGCTGAAGGTTGCGATGTCAATACCAACATTCTCATCGCCGAATCTGCTTCAACCACCAGTGCTGACAAGTGCATGCCTGTACAGTTGCCAAGCGGTGCTTTGAGAAACGGTCTTAACTTGAAAGACAATCCCAGTCTTTTGGGTAAGGAGATCATCATCTACGGTCAGTTGGCCAACTATTTCAGCGTTCCTGGCATTAAGTCGCCGAAGTATGCTGAAGCTGGCGGCAACAGTTTCGGAACGAAGCCATAATGGAATAAATCTATAAGTGTGGGGGCGCATGCTCTATGCACCCCCACTTTTTTATTTTAATCAATTATTATTTCCAAACAACTAAAACAACACTAAGAAGATGAAAAAACTGATGATTCTTTGTCTGATGCTCGCTGTGGCATTTGGTGCCGACGCACAAACCAAACGCAGAACACCCGTAAAGAAAACCACTACCACGCAACGCGCACAGACACCCGAGCAGAAAGTACTGGGCAAGCACATGCTGAGTCTGCAATGGATTTCGTGGGATTATTTCGGCACCTGCAACATCACGAAAGACGACAATGGCGTGCTTCATTGCAAGGGTGAGCAACTGTCGCGCGAGAACGACGATTATCTGAAAATCAATGGTACTATTGAGATTATAGATGCCAACAACCTGAAGTTCACGGGCACTATTGCCATGAAGATCTATCACATCAACGGCGGCAAAGAATGCCTGCGCGATGGAACATTCGACTTCAAAGCCACCAACGGACGTAAGTATTGGCGCATGCAGCAGATGGACAATCCTTGCGACATGGCTTGCGACTACGTGGACATCTACTTCAAAAAATAAGCCCTTCATCCACGTCGTTTCGGCATATTTTTCATGAAATCGTCAAAATGTGGCAAGAAAATTTGCACAATTGTGGAAAACTTCGTACCTTTGCAACCCAATTTGTACAAAACTATACATTCAATAAATAACAAACGATAAAAATGAAAAAAGGAATCCATCCCGAAAACTATCGCCCCGTCGTGTTCCGTGACATGTCCAACGGCGATATGTTCCTTTCGAAGTCCACAGCAAAGACGAACGATACAGTGGAATTTGAAGGCGAAACTTACCCTGTGGTAAAAGTTGAAATCTCCAGCACCTCTCACCCCTTCTACACGGGTAAGAGCAAGCTTGTTGACACGGCAGGTCGCGTCGACCGCTTCATGAGCCGCTATGCCAAGCTGAAGAAATAAAGACTTTATACAACCAAAGATATAATAAAGTGCTATCGAACGTAGTTGCATATGCGGTCGGTTGCACTTTTTTTATTACTACAACATGAAACAACACTTTAGACTATTCCTCTATGCCACCCTCACGGCCCTCGTATTGACGGCCTGTAGCAGCGACGATGACGATGTAAAACCCAGCACTCCATCATCGCAAAAGCAACCCAACCTGAACGCCAACGACAACAGTCTGCAACCCGAACTGAGCCGACTGGAGTTCCCACATGTAAAAGGTGGGAACAGCATTGTTGTGATTCACAAAACCAACGACTCTTACGACCCCGATGGCATCAGCTATTCGCTGGAATGGGACTGCCAGAAAAAGTCGCAACGTTGGTCGTGCTTCCAGATGCACACGGCAGGTACCACAACAGGTCGAACCAACGCATGGGCTGAAGACCCCGACATTCCCTCCTCAGCACGTTTTTCCGACACAAACGCCATGTATAAAGGTTCGGGATTCACGCGTGGGCACATCTGCGCCTCAGCAGATCGTCTCTACTCGGCTGCCGCCAACATGCAGACGTTCTACTATTCGAACATGCAGCCGCAACTCTACAACTTCAACGCGGGCGACAACTATACAGGCGTGTGGGTTCACATGGAAGACCAAGTGCGCTCGTGGGTCAGCAAGTGCGACACGCTCTATGTTGTAAAGGGTGGCACCATCGACCGCGCTGACCAAATACTCATGCGCATCAAACCAAATGTAGAAGGCGGACTGATTGTTCCCAAATACTTCTTCATGGCTTTGCTGGCCAAGAGCGGTAACACCTTCAAGGCTTTGGGCTTCTGGGCAGAACATAACGATGTGGTACTTCCCTCGATTGACTTGAAAGACTATGTGGTCTCCATCGACGAACTGGAAGAACTCACAGGCATCGACTTCTTCTGCAACCTCCCCGACCCTGTGGAGAAAACGCTGGAAGGCCTCTCTCGCGAGAGCATCTGTTCGGCTTGGTTCAAGTAAAGCAATTGATTAAGAATAATAGCAATAAAATAGCCGCCCCTTTGAATTCAAAGAGGCGGCTGTTGTTTTTGTTATGTATTTGTATTATTCAAAGCTCAACGCCATACGCTTGGCATAAGTGTAGCGCAAGAAGTTGAAATTGTCGGTCTCGCTACCATCGGTGGCGTACATATAGCCCGTGAACGACTTGCTGTCAAGATAGAGCTCATCGTAAGGAATCACCATCTCAAAGCCTTGCTGTCCGTCCTGGCCATCATATTGAACGATGATGTCGCCCTCCATGATGCTTCCGTTGCCTTTGTTGCAGATGCGCCACGAGAAGTTCCTGACGAACGAAGGCTGTTCCATACCTTCCTCATAATCGCGTTGCACACCGCGTCCGAATGTAGCTTGCGGGTTGTCGTAGACATCGAACTCCATATCAGTGAAGAACTCAATATATTGGTCGCGAATCGCCTTTCCTTGCTCGTCGTAGCCTTGAGCGATGAGGGTTCCCTGCCAGTGGCCGCGCAACATCTGAGCCATCTCCACATAGTCGGTCGTAGGATTGGCATAGTCGTTGTTCCACCAGCCATTGTCGTCCCATCCATCATACCAGGGGCGGTCGTCCACCCAATAGTGGTCTTCCACGCAGCTTGTGAAAGCCAGCGGCAGCAATGCCATCAGCATCAGTGCCATGTATTTTCTCATCTTCTTCATAGTCGTAATCATTATATAGTTAATTGTAAATTGTATATTGTTAATTGTTAATCGTCAATGTCTTCATCTGTTCGAACGGAACATTCTCTTCGGAGCAGCCACAGGCTCAGCGTTTGTTTCATTGGCGCGAGTCCAAGTGTTGTTCTCCTTAGCGTAGTAATAATAGGTGTCCCATCCGTAATAGTAGTCGTTCCAGTTGGGCGATGATACGTGACGCAGACTGAAGTCAACGTAGTTGTAACCATCATAGATCGTTCCCTCGAAATAGTTGTCGCTCAGTCTGTAATCCTCGATGAAGATGGTTGCGCCCTCTTCCACGAAGTAGACCTCAATGCGTCCGTAGTTCACATTCCATTCGATGTGATTGGCCACATAGTTGCGACCCCAACCAGAGTTGCTGTAATGATCCACCCAGTAACCCGTACCCGATGAATAGCGATAGGGATCGCGAAGGAAACAGATTTCCGAATAGGTGGCATCATATACGCGACCGTCCCATTCCGAGGAAACATACATGTTACCACGCCAAGTTCCTTCGAGGGTGTAAGCGATTTCATCGTCTTCGTCGCAGGCAGTGAACGACAGTGAGAGAACTGCCATCAGCGCCAGTGTCATGAGGGTTGTGATCTTTTTCATAATCGTACTATTTTTATTGTTAATTACTATTGTTTCTTGTTCTCTGATGCAAAAGTAGTGTTTTTCTGTCGATGCTGCAAGTATAATTTGCATATTCTTGAGTAGGAAAAATCCTATAGTGTTGGGGAAAATCCCTAATAAAAATTAAATTCATCGTTCATCATCCGAATTTCATAATTAAATGATTATCTTTGTAGTGCTTAATTAAATAATTCAAACCAACAAAACGAACATGAAAACTGTATACGAGTTCTCTGTCAAAGACAGAAAAGGTAAAGATGTGTCACTGAAAGAGTATGCCAACGAAGTGCTCCTCATCGTCAACACTGCCACGCAATGCGGATTTACACCACAATACGACGAACTGGAGAAACTTTACGAGAAATACCACTCACAAGGCTTCGTCATCTTAGATTTCCCTTGCAACCAATTCGGCAAGCAAGCCCCTGGAACCGACGAAAGCATTCACGAGTTCTGCAAACTGAACTTCGGAACCGAATTCCCTCGATTCAAGAAAGTAAAGGTGAATGGCCCCGACGCCGACCCTCTTTTCAAATTCCTGCAAGAGCAGAAAGGGTTCGCTGGCTGGGATGAAAGTCACCCTATAGCCCCCATCCTTGACAAGATGCTCACCGAGGCCGACCCTGACTACAAACAGAAGGCTGACATCAAATGGAATTTCACGAAATTCCTGATTAACAAGAAAGGACAGGTAGTGGCCCGCTTCGAGCCCACCGAGAAAATAGAGAACATCGCCCAACAGATTGAGGAGCTATTGAACAATTAAATCAAAACAATGGAACATACACGATGTCTGATTATCGGCAGCGGACCTGCTGGCTACACTGCCGCCATCTATGCCGGACGCGCCAACTTGCAACCCGTTGAGTATTGTGGTTTGCAGATGGGTGGCCAGCTCACACAGACAACCATCGTCGAGAACTTCCCTGGTTATCCCGAAGGTGTCGATGGAAACGAGATGATGATGCAACTGCGCAGTCAAGCCCAACGTTTCGGTGCCGACATTCGCGATGGCGTAATTGTGAAGGTCGATTTCTCGCGTCGCCCTTATGTGGTGACTACCGACCGAGGTGTCGAGATTGAAGCCGATACGATCATCATCGCCACAGGCGCATCAGCCAAATATCTGGGACTCGACGACGAGAAGAAATACAACGGAATGGGCGTTTCGGCCTGTGCCACCTGCGACGGATTCTTCTATCGCAAAAAAACTGTAGCTGTGGTGGGCGGTGGCGATACTGCCTGCGAAGAGGCCATTTATCTGGCACAACTCTGCAAAAAGGTTTACATGATTGTGCGCAAGCCCTATCTCAGAGCCAGCGACGTAATGCAGAAACGAGTCTTTGAGAACGAGAAGATCGAGGTGCTCTTCGAACACAACACGCTCGGTCTCTATGGTGAAGAGGGTGTCGAGGGCGCACATCTTGTCAAACGCAAAGGTGAACCCGACGAAGAACGCTACGACCTTCCCATCGACGGATTCTTCCTTGCCATCGGCCACAAACCCAATACCGATATTTTCCGCGAATGGCTCGACCTCGACGAGACTGGTTACATACGCACCATCGACGGTACACCACGCACCAATCTGCCTGGCGTTTATGCTGCTGGCGATTGTGCCGACCCTGTCTATCGGCAAGCCATCGTGGCGGCTGGTAGTGGCTGCAAGGCCGCACTCGAAGCCGAACGCTATCTGCAGACGCTCTAAAACTTTTTTGTTCCTGATTTAAAAGAGCATTTCCACATGCTCTCCTGTCATAACGTCAAACGATTAATGCTGACGGAATTGTATGGGAGTCATGCCGAAATGCTCTTTTACATATTTACCAAAGAACGAGGCATTGGGGAATCCCAACTGATTACATATTTGCTTGATACTATAGTCGGTCTGTTTCAGATAGTATCGAATGTCTTCAAGCACGTGTTCCGTAATCCATTCATTGGCGGTCTTACCAGAATGTTTCTTGCATAAAGCCGAGAGGTATTTTGGAGTGATACAGAGTTCAGTAGCATACCATTCCACCGTACGGCGCTTCACATCAACAGAGTGCAACAAATCAAGGAAATGCTGAAAATAGTTGCTGGAGGTACCCACATCGAGTGGTATCTTGTCAACAAGAACCCTTTGTTTTAAAGCGCCACAAAGTCCAAGGATGGCAGCACGTAGGAGCGATTGAATAACATCGGTGAGAAAGGGATGGTCATCATTCTTGTTAAAACACAGACTGAGCATTTCATAGAAATTGGAATAAAACTGCAAATCCTCATCTTCCAACGTGATGATATGCATCTTACGCACATAAACAACATCGTTCCAAATGGGCATCTTTTCACGCAAAAAGCCCTGAAGGATGCGATTGGTAAGGAACAATGCCTTTAGGTCGAAATCAGGACTGACCAATAGGTCTGAAACGATGACATTCTGGGGAATGATGGCCGCCTGGTTCTTGTGCATCTCCATTGGCTGACCATTCAACGTGCCTTGCACTTTTCCTTGTGTGCAAATAGTAATGGCGTTCATCGATACATGAGCGGCACTGAATTCTGCAAACTTCTGAATGCTATCGATGATGACAATATCATTGTCGGAATATCCAACTCGAATGTCCTCATTGTCGGTTAGCGTCTGTAGGGTAATCTCTTCTTGTTGCATAACATCTTATTTTGAATGCAAATATATACAATTTGAACAATAAAACTACGTTCAATTAGACTATTATTTTGTTCTATTTTACTTATAAAGGTAAAATAGAATATTTAATCAGTATAATAGAATACTACATTATGGAATAATAATACTACTTTTGTAGCATAATTCTGATAATACAAGATGTATGATGAAGACAATAAGAATAATGCTGCTACTGACGACATTAGTGCTTTTCGGCAGTTGTGGAAACAAGAAAGAGGAGGCTAAAAAAGCACCTATCCGTGTTAAGACCGAGATAATGACGACAGGTAGCAGTGCTACCGGACAGACCTACGTGGGCATTGTTGAGGAAAACGAAGCCACGGCCGTGAGCTTCACGGGTATGGGTGTGGTGAAGCGTGTACTGGTGAGCGAAGGTCAGGCTGTGGGGCGTGGTCAGCTGTTGGCGGTGATGGACGACACGCAGGCCCGCAATGTGTTGACGGGTGCTGAGGCACAGATGGCACAGGCCGACGACGCATTGGCACGCTACACGATGCTTCATGATGCCGGCTCGCTGCCCGAGGTGCAGTGGGTAGAGATACAGAGCAAGGTGGCGCAGGCCCGCTCGCAGCTAGCCGTTGCCAAAAAGAACCTCGCAGATTGTCGGTTGGTGGCTCCCGTCGGCGGCATCATCGGTCGTCAGCAGGTGAAGGCTGGCGAGACGGCTATGCCTTCACAGGCAGTAGTGACCATCATGGATGTATCGCGAGTGAAAGTAAAGGTATCGGTGCCCGAGGCAGAGATGAATGCTATCACGCCCCACACGCCATCGATGATAGAGGTGGAGGCTGCCGGCAAGAAAGTTAGCGGCGGCCGCATCGAGAAGGGTGTTGTCGCCGATGCGATGACCCACACCTACGACATCCGCATACATATACCAAACAGCGACCGGAAGTTGTTGCCGGGAATGGTGGCGAACGTGAGGCTGATGCCCACTGCCGGCAGTGGCTCGCTGGGCGGGGTGTCGCTGCCCATCACCAGCATACAGCGTCGTGCCGATGGCTCGCTGTTTGTTTGGACAGTCGATAATCAGAAGACCGCCCACCGCAAGGCTGTCACCGTAGGTCCATCGCAGGGCAACCGCATCAGCATCGAGAGTGGCATCACAGCTGGCGAGCGTGTCGTCACCGAGGGTTATCAGAAGCTGAGCGAAGGCACGAAAGTGAGTTTTTAGTTATTAGTTGACGTATGGTAAATAAAACGAAGTGGATCAGTTGGCCACTTGAGAACTATAGGATTACGCTGCTACTAGTGGCAATTCTGTTTGGCATCGGCATCTACGGCATGTGGGTGATGCCGAAGGACGAGTTCCCGCCCGTCACCATCAGGCAAGGTGTGGTGGTAGCCGTCTATCCTGGTGCTACGAGCGAGGAGGTGGAGCAGCAGGTGACACGCCCACTGGAACGTTATCTCTTCACCTATGGCGAGGTGAATCGTACGAAGACCACGTCGACATCGCAGAACGGAATGGCGATGGTGCTAGTACACTTGAAAGATGAGGTAAACAACAAAGACGAGGTGTGGAGCAAGATCAAGCACGGTCTGGCCCTCTACAAGCAGAGTCTGCCCGGCGGTGTGCTGGCGCTGATTGCCAACGACGATTTCGGCAACACGTCGGCCCTGCTCATCGCCGTAGAGAGCAAGGAGCGCAGCTATCGTGAACTGCAGGACTATAGCGACCATCTCTCCGACCGCCTGCGCAAGATTCCGTCTGTGGCGAATGTGCGGCAGTATGGCGAACACAAGGAGCAGGTGAGCCTCTACGTGGACCGACAGCGGCTGGAAGCATTCGGCATCGGACAGCAGACGCTGATGGCCACCCTGCAGGCGCAGGGCCTGACCACGATGACCGGACAGCTCACAGACGACCACCAGCAGACGCTCATCCACATTGAACCTACACAGAACAGCGAACAGGAAGTGGCCGATCAGGTCATCTACAGTGATCCGCTTTCGGGAAAGGTGGTACGAATTCGCGACATCGCCCGCGTAGAGCGCGAGTACGACACGTCGGATAGCTACATCGAGCAGAACGGGCACCCGTGTGTGCTACTGTCGCTCGAAATGACGACAGGCAATAACATCATGGCCTACGGCATCGATGTGGACCGCGTACTCGACGACTTCCGACTGAACGAACTGCCCGATGACGTCACGTTGACACGCATTGCCGATCAGCCGAAGGTGGTGGGCGACAGCATCCGCGACTTCCTACGCGACCTGTTGCTGTCGATGGTGGTCATCATCCTTGTGATGATGGTGCTCTTCCCGCTGCGGTCGGCCATCGTGGCTGCCATCACCATTCCGCTGAGCACGTTCATCTCGGTGGCTTTCATGTATTTCGCCCACATCCCCCTGAACATCGTCACACTGGCAGGACTCATCGTGGTGCTTGGAATGATTGTAGATAACTCCATCGTGGTGATCGACGGCTATCTGGAATATGTGGGCAAGGGCATGAGACCGAAAGACGCCGCCGTGCAGTCGGTAGCCCAGTATTTCATGCCGATGATGCTTGCCACCATCTGCATCTGCGCCATCTTCTATCCGTTCCTCATCACGTTTAATGGAGCCTTCTACGATTCGCTGAAGGACTTCCCTTGGACCATCACCGTGAACCTCATGGTATCGCTGTTGTTGGCGGTCACCGTTATTCCCTACCTGTGTGTGAGGATTATCGGTGTGCCGGAGAAGAAACCCGACGGGAAGCGGCTCACAGACCGCGTGCAGAACGTTTATGACCGCGTTCTTGCCAAGACCTTCCGACACCCGTGGATGACCATCGGTATCTGTCTGGCCACGATAGCCGCCTCGCTGCTCATCGTGCCGATGCTCAAGGTGCGTCTCTTCCCCTTCGCCGACCGCAACCAGTTTGCCGTTGAGATATTCCTGCCCGATGGCAAGGGATTGCAGGACACGCGACTCGTGGCAGACAGTGTGCGACATGCAATGGAAGGCGACAAGCGCATCACGGGTATCACCACGTTCGTGGGCTGTTCGTCACCACGTTTCCAGGTGACCTACGCACCGCAGATGGCGGGCCGCAACTTCGCACAGTTCATCGTGAACACCACGTCGCAAAAGGCTACCCTTGACCTACTGGCCAACTATCAGCCGAAGTTGTCGGAGGCGTTCCCCGAGGGCTACGTGAAGTTCAAACGCCTCGATTTGTTGGAGGTGCCCGAGCTGGAGTTCCGCTTCTATGGCGACGATCTCGACTCGCTGCGCGTTGCGGCAGAGCGGATGATGGACGAGATGCGCGAGATGCCCGAACTGGAATGGGTGCACAGCGACTTCCTGCAGCCGTTCCCGCTCATCAATGTTGAACTCGACCCCATCGCATCAGCACAGTTCGGCATCAGCCGCACGACGGCGGCGCTCGCTCTGGCTGCACAGACGGGCGACCTACGTGTGGGTAGCATCTGGGAAGGCGATTATGAATTGCCCATCGTCGTGCGCGACACGGCTCAACTCACCATCTCCGATGTTGAAGATATTCCCCTCTCATCGCCCATGACAATTATTCCCTCGCTGACGGGAGGAAGTCTCTCATCTTTCGGAGGGAGCGGAGGAGGTTCGCTGCCGCTCCGTCAGGTGGCGCGTGTCAGTCCGAAGTGGAGCGAGAGCCGCATCATGCATCGTTCGGGTGAGCGCTGCATGACCGTCACCGCCGAGTTCCAGCGAGGTGTCTATGCGGCACCCGTAGAGAGACGGCTGGCCAAGATACAGGAGCAACTGCCGCTACCCGAGGGCGTACGTGCCGAGTTGGGCGGTGAGTTGGAATACAATAAACTGAACATGCCGCAAATCACCAACGGTATCGCTATCGCTATGGTCATTATCTTTTTCTTCCTGCTGTTCAACTTCAAACGATTCGGTATCACCACGCTCTGCATGGTGGCTCTCGGCCTGATGTTGCCGGGCACGCTTGTTGGTCTCGGCCTGATGAATCGCATGATTGGACTGACCAGCATCTTCGGACTAATCACGCTCATGGGAATGATTATGCGCAATGAGATTCTTATCTATGAGCATGCTGACAATCTGCGACACAACGAGAGCCCGGAGAGACAAAGGAACGAAGAAGTGGTACGCCAGGCAGCCTACGATGCAGGACGCCGCCGCATGGTACCCATCTTCCTCACCACTGCCACCACCGCCGTGGGTGTCATCCCAATGATTATTGCGGGCTCGTCGTTCTGGATGCCTGTCGGCGTCACCATCTTCGCTGGCGGCATCGGTGCCCTCATCCTCGTCGTCACCGTTCTACCAATAGCCTATTGGAAAACCTCACCACGAAAGACGGAGGAAAAGAATAAAAATGATTTAGAATAAAGAATCAAAAACTTCGTAATCAACAATATGAAAAGAATTATCATCATCTTTTCCATCTTCCAGTTCGCAGGAATTGCCGTTGCACAATCGCAATACACGTTGGAGCAGCTTACCGACTCAGCTCTAA
The DNA here is from genome assembly GCA_017557405.1 of Prevotella sp. Classification (GTDB taxonomy): domain Bacteria; phylum Bacteroidota; class Bacteroidia; order Bacteroidales; family Bacteroidaceae; genus Prevotella. The sequence continues at coordinate 10,595 of JAFYYV010000040.1, read as the reverse complement.
TGCATAATATCGCGATGCGTACGGCACACCACGACATCGAAGCCGCACACGAGCAACGGCGTGAAGCCTATACGAAATACTTTCCGAACGTCAGTGCAACAGCCGCCACGTTCAATGCCAACCGCAGTATGGCAAAAATGAACATCGACCCGTCAACTATGATATCGCCAGAGCTAGGCACCACACTGGCCCAGTCCTTCCCCCCTGAAGCTCTCGCCGCCCTTGCCAGTCCCATAAGCATGTCGATGATGAAAAGCGGAACCATTGCTTCACTTACTGCTATGCAACCCGTATATGCCGGCGGACAGATTGTCAACGGAAACAAATTGGCAAAGGTTGGAGAGGAGGTGAGTGAACTGCAACTGCAACTTGCCAAGAACGAAATTGAACGAAACGTCAGCCAATACTATTGGCAGCTCGTATCACTCTACGAGAAACGGAATACAATTGCAGCTGTAGAGTCACTACTGGCAGACATATATAAAGATGTGGAGGTTGCCGTTCGTGCTGGTGTCGCCCTGCGCAACGACCTTCTTCAGGTTCAGCTACGCCAGAACGACATAGAGAGTCAAAAAATAAAACTACAGAACGGCATCGATATCGTAAAGATGATACTAGGTCAATACGCAAACCTCACTCCCACACTCTCTCCAAAGGGTGATATGAGCAATTACTCTTTCGATATAAAACTGCCAAACATAAATCAGCAAAGCCGTTCACTTCCCCTCACAAAGGAAGAGGAATCGGGTGTCAATCATACTCCTGAATATTTATTACTCCAAAAGCAAGTAGAAGCCGCAGACTTACAACAAAAGATGGCTAAAGGCAAACAGCTGCCCAGCGTGGCGGTAGGAGCTGGTTACAATTATCACAATCTGCTCGATAACGACCGCCTATTTGGCATGGTGTTCGCTACAGTTTCAGTACCCATCAGCGACTGGTGGGGAGGTACCCACAACGTGAAGCAAAAAAAACTGCAACTGCAAAAGGCACAAGAACAACTTGAGGACAATGCCCAACTACTCAACATCAGGCTGCAACAAGCACGCAACGATGCCAACGAAGCCCGCCAGCAGGTCGATATCGCCCAACACAGTATTGAGCAAGCTGAAGAAAACCTGCGACTGAACCGCGACTTCTATCGCGCCGGCACCGCTAAGATGTCCGATCTACTCGAAGCCCAGCTGCTCTATCAACAAGCTTGCGACCGCTACACCGAGGCCTTTGCAGACCTACAACACAAACTGCTGCTCTATCGACAAGCCGCTGGAAACTGACAATAATACCTACTCATTTAATATGTTGGCTCTATCGTTTCCCAAGTCTGCAAATCGTCCACAGACCTAAGAACGTGAGACCTCCATTCAGCATCAACAACTCATATCCGAAGTGATAGCCTGTTGTTGATGCTATTATTTTGTCCAAAACGAAGCAGACAATGGGCGAAGCCACACAAATATAAGGCACTATTCGGTCGTTAACTTTCCTATCAGTCAGCAGTCCGAAGGCGAACAATCCCAACAAAGGTCCGTATGTATAGGAAACCAATGTATAAATGGCGTCAATCACACTGCTCGAGTTCATCCAATGGAACAACAGCATCAGCACTGCCATCGCCACTGCCATCCCTACGAAGACCCGTTTGCGCAAGCGCTCGTCAGTAAGTTTCCGGCAGACATCGACACAAAAACTGGTGGTCAACGCCGTCATAGCCGAGTCGGCAGTGGAGAACGAAGCAGCCACCATACCCAGCGTGAACAATACCACCACCGTATCCCCTAGCCCACCTGTGGCGGCAAACATGGGCAACAACTCATCACCTTTGGCGGGCAATGCCACACCTCGCTGTGCAGCCAGCATCATCAACAGCACACCCAGCGAGAGGAATAATAGGTTCACGGGCACGAAAGCAAAGCCATAGGTACACATGTCCTTCTGTGCATCGCGCAACGAACGGCAGGTCAGGTTCTTCTGCATCATGTCCTGATCCAGTCCCGTCATCACCACCACGATGAACACACCGCTCAGGAACTGCTTCCAGAAGTTCTGCGTCGACACCCAGTCATCCCACACGAACACGCGAGAATGACTATCGGCAGCCACCGCCCTCGCGGCTTCCATCCAACCCAAACCCAGCTCGCCTATTACCTTATATATAATAAGGCACACGGCAACGAGCATGCAAGTGGTCTGAAGCGTGTCGGTCCACACCAACGTCTTGATGCCACCACGCCGCGTATAGAGCCACACAATGGCCACCATCACGCCCACAGTGAGCACGAACGGCACACCCAGTGCATCGAGCACGAAGCGTTGCAGAATGGCACAAAACAGATAGAACTTGATAGCGGTGGTGGTGAGCTTCGAGAGCAGGAAGAAACCCGCACCCGTCAGATACGACCGCTTTCCCAGCCGCTCGCCCAGATAGCTGTAGATAGTGGTCAGGTTCAGTTTGTAGTAAAGGGGCAGCAGCACGAACGCCACCACGAAATAGCCCACGATGAAGCCCAGACACGTCTGTATGTAGGTCATGTCCATGCCCATCACCATACCCGGCACGCTGACAAACGTCACACCCGAGATGGAAGCGCCCACCATGCCGAACGCCACCATCCACCAAGGCGAATGGCGGTTGGCACGAAAGAAAGCCTCGTTGGTGGCACGACCCGATGTCAGTCGGCTGAAGAGCAGCAACAGGGCAAAATACACTAAAACGACCGCAATCATCATCATAACGGCTGCAAAATTACAAAAAAACGAATGTTTTCTACAATTTTCTTTCAATTTGTTTGGGCGTTTCGGGAAAAAGCTATAAATTTGCAACGATAAACAATGAAATAATGTCAAATCGCAATTTTACATATTGGTGGTGGCGCTCAAGACAATAACAGTCGTGAGGCGTCAACCCGTGTAGTGTAAAGAGATGAAATACAAAGAGGTCTGCCGTTCTTGCGACAGGCCTCTTTTCTTGATTTGTACGAGTATATAAAAACAATAACAACAATTAAAAAACTAGAGTTATGAAACAAAAGAAATTCATTCTGCAAGAGAGCGAAATTCCTACACAGTGGTACAACATCCTGGCCGACATGCCAAACAAACCCATGCCGCCCATCCATCCTGCGACACACCAGCCACTGACCTGGGAAGACCTGGCCCACATCTTCCCCACCGAGTGCTGCAAACAAGAGCTTGACATGGAGCACCGTTGGATTGACATACCCGAAGAGGTGCTGGAGAAATACAAGTACTACCGCTCCACCCCACTCGTGAGAGCCTACGCCCTTGAGAAGGCCCTGGGCACACCCGCCCACATCTATTTCAAGAACGAGTCGGTCAACCCGCTGGGAAGCCACAAAATCAACTCCGCCCTACCCCAGTGCTACTACGCCAAGCAGGAGGGAACCACCAATGTGACCACCGAGACGGGAGCTGGACAATGGGGTGCTGCCCTCTCCTACGCCGCCAGCGTGTTCGGTCTTGAGGCCGCTGTCTATCAGGTGAAGATCTCCATGCAGCAAAAGCCCTACCGCTCGTCCATCATGCGCACCTTCGGCGCCGCCGTCACAGGTTCGCCTTCGATGTCAACACGTGCTGGTAAGGACATCATCACCAAAGACCCCACACACCCAGGTTCGCTTGGAACAGCCATCTCCGAGGCAGTCGAGCTGGCCACCACAACACCCAACTGTAAGTACACGCTGGGCTCCGTGCTCAACCATGTGGCCCTCCACCAGAGCATCATCGGTCTTGAGGCCGAGAAGCAGATGGCGATGGCTGGCGAGTATCCCGACATGGTGATTGCTTGCTTCGGTGGTGGTAGCAACTTCGGTGGCATTGCCTTCCCATTCATGCGCCACAACATCTGCGACGGAAAGAAGACCGAGTTCATCGCTGCCGAGCCCCAGAGCTGTCCCAAACTGACACGTGGTAAGTTCCGCTACGACTTTGGCGACGAGGCTGGCTACACACCGCTGCTGCCCATGTACACGCTGGGTCACGACTTCAAGCCCGCCAACATCCACGCCGGTGGACTTCGCTACCACGGTGCTGGCATGATTGTCTCGCAGCTGCTGAAGGACGGTTTGATGAAGGGCGTTGACATCCCACAACTCGAGACCTTCGAGGCCGGTATCCTCTTCGCACGCACCGAGGGCATCATCCCCGCTCCCGAGTCGAGCCACGCCATTGCAGCCGCCATCCGCGAGGCTAAGAAGTGCATCGAGACGGGCGAGGAAAAGGTCATCCTCTTCAACCTCTCCGGTCACGGTCTGATTGACATGTCGTCGTACGACCAGTTCATCAATGGCGACCTCATCAACTACAACCTCTCCGACGATGACATCAACAAGAGCCTGAAGAGCGTGCCGCAAGTGTAAGGGTAATTGAACATTGAACATTGAACATTGATTATTGAACATTGAACATTGAAAACTTCGATTAAGCGAGAGCAGGGCCAAATTTCATTTGAGCTTTGCCGAGTATGAGAAACCATTCCCGAGCAAGCTCGCCTACCCGTAGCCTTTCGCCCGACAGGGCAACATTGAACACTGCACATTGATAAGGCCATTGAACGTTTGTTCGGTGGCCTTATTTTCTTTCCCAGCTATTGGCCTTTACGCCCTCATTCCCGACGTTCCGTCGCCTACCCGTAGCCTTTCACTCCCCCTTTATACCCATTAAGCCCTTATTATCATTTAATTTTTCATCTATATTATTTGCATGTAAGAAAAAATGTTGTATATTTGCAATCTACTACTAATTTAAATACGAAAACTATGGATTTTGGTAAACTATTATTAAAAGTGGTCGACGTCGCCAAAGAGTATCTTGACAGCTCCAAGAACGCCGCCCCGTCCACACAGCCGAGCCGCCCCGCTCAGCAACAGCAGCAGCAGTCTTATTCCTCGACCGAGGAAATTTATAGGACTCCTGCAGAGTGGAGAGCCTATTTCAAGCAGATCCTGCAGAGCGAATTCCCGTCCTACACCATCCGCGAGGACGTCAAGGTGACCGACCTGGCAGGAAACGTCAGCGACGAGTTCAAACTCTACAAGACTCGCCCGAACCAAGTCTACAGAGCTGAATGGGGTCAACCCTACACGTTCGTGCTCGACAATGGCGCCTCGAAGGCAGTCGTCATGCTCGGCGACGGCCACAGCCACGATAGCAATGTGAAATACCTGATTGCGCGGATGTTCGCCAAGAAGCTCGACATTCCTTACATCAACTTCTACACCCAGATGGAGAACAAGCGGGGTTATGTCGTCGAGCGCATCCGCAAATTCGTGAAATAAAGCACATATTTGAAAAAGGGGAGGCAGCAAGAGCTGCGCCTGCAAAGGAGGCAGCCTTGTCCTATACTTCTATGTTTTGCAGGCAACAGGACAGGGTATCCTCTCGTGATCGGCAATTTTGCCGATTCAAAATCATTCCCCTTTTTCATTTTCTTGCATGGAAAGCATCCTCACGCAACTCACTCGGCAGGAAACATGGGAAGAGTTTCTTGCCTACCGACTGATGAAAGGCCGTTTCACCTGGCATGAGTTCGACGAAGCCGACAGCTATGTGGAACGCGAAGACTACCTCCCTTTGGCTCAGGAAATAGCCCGAGGGGGGCGTTTGGGCATTCCCCAGAAGAAGATTGTCAACAAGATGGGGACAGGCAAGAAACGAGTGGTTTACTGCTTCGCACCCGACGAGATGATTCTGCTCAAGCTCCTTGCCTTCAAGCTCTACGACTACGACCACTGCTTCTCCCCCAACTGCTACGCCTTCCGGCGAGGCATGAGGGCCTGCGACGCCATCTTCCACATCCGTCGGGCCATTGGCGAACAACCCATGTGGGCCTACAAGCTCGACATCCACGACTATTTCAACTCCATCCCCATCGACCTCCTGCTGCCCATGCTCGCCGAGATGATGGCCGACGACCAGCCTCTCTACCACTTCTTCGAGCAGATGCTCACCGACAAACGCGTCCTTTACAATGGCGACACCATCCTCGAGCAGCACGGCGTGATGGCTGGCACTCCCACCTCACCCTTCCTGGCCGATGTCTATCTGAAAGAGGTCGACCAATATTTCCATGACGCTAACGTCGTCTATGCCCGCTATTCCGACGACATCATCCTCTTTGCCCCCGACCTCGACACTCTCGAGGCTCACAAGAGCCGCATGGCGGCGTTCCTCCAGCAATACCGACTCCAGGTGAACCCCGACAAGGAGAAGACCTACACGCCCGACGATCCTTTCGAGTTCCTGGGCTTCAAATGCCACGCACACGATATCGACATCTCCGAAGCCACCAAAAAGAAGATGAAGGGCAAAATCCGACGCGCCACAAAGTCTCTCCAGCGGTGGAGCGGCAAGAACCACATCGAGCCCGAGAAGGCCATGAAAGCCCTCATCAACCGCTTCAACCGCGTCTTCTTCGAGAACGACGACAGCGGACTCCTCACCTGGTCGCGCTGGTTCTTCCCCGTCATCAACAAGACTGACGGATTGAAAGAAATCGACCACTACCTCCAGCAGAACATCCGCTTCCTCAGTACGGGGAAACACAACAAAACAAACTTCAAAACCGATTACGCCCAACTCAAGCAATTGGGCTACAAAAGCCTCGTGAACGAGTTCTACAAATACAAAGAAAACACGTAAATCAAGCAGATACCTACTTCTTGCTAATCCCGTTTCAGTAGAAATCCCGCATATCCCGATGGTAAAACACTCAATTTTGAGTATTGCACCCTCGGCTTTTTCGTCGTACCTTTGCCGCGTGATTTGAACCGATGTATCGGAATCTTTTTTTAGCTTGCCGTGAGGCAAGTCTTGCTGTATAGGGACATTAAAATAGCTTGAAATATGGGACTTTTGAAATCGTTATTCACCAATTGCGCCCACCCGCAGGGACGGATGGGATGGTTTATGCTGAAGTTTATGAACCTCTGTCACGCACCGCTGACAAACTGGGGGCTCGACCTCGTCGACATTCAAGACGGCTGGACGATGCTCGACATTGGTTGTGGCGGTGGAGCGACATTGAAAAGACTTCTCAAACGTAGTAAGGGCGGCATGGTCTATGGCCTCGACATCTCGGAAGAGAGTGTTCTGAAAGCCCAACAAGTCAATGCAAAGTTGCTCGACAAACAAGTGTTTGTGAAGCAGGGGTCGGCGGCAGCACTGCCCTACGAGGATGGGAAGTTCGACCTCGTGACGGCTGTCGAAACGGTCTATTTTTGGCCGAACCTGCCCGGCTGCCTGCAAGAGGTTCATAGAGTGTTGAAACCTGGTGGCCGTTGCGCCATCATGGTGGAGGTGGTCGATGCCGACTCCAAGTGGACAAGCGTGGTGGATGGTATGAACGCCTACACGCCTATACAACTGAAAACAATGCTCGACGACGCAGGATTCTTACAAACGGAAATCCATCGGAAGAAACCGTCTTATGCCACTATTATCGGCATAAAACAATGACTCTGTCAGGCTTGCACGAGCCTTGCGAAGCTTTTCGGGGAAAAGGCTTGCACCATCTTTGCAACTCAGTTGCGAAACTATTGTTGTAACTTTGCGGCGTCAAACAATAAAAGCATGATATGGCAGACAAGATTAAGAAATCATACAAGTTTAGCAAGAGTTTCTACGACGATGCAATAACACAGGGAAAATGGTGAAGCAAACTCTATTTCAAACTGCTGTGGGGCGGTGTCGATGACAACGAGATTGCCCGCAGGGTGTTGGCGTGGATTCCCGACGACTTCTCTGGCAAGTTGCTCGATGTGCCCGTTGGAACGGCGGTGTTCACAACCGAGAAATACAAACATCTGACGCAAGCCGACATCACCTGCCTTGACTACAGCCACGATATGCTGGAGCAGGCTGAACATAGATTTCGCGAAGCGGGAATCGGCAACCTCAAGACCATGCAGGGCGATGTGGGAGCACTGCCCTTCGACGACGCAACGTTCGACAAAGTGCTCTGCATGAACGGCCTCCATGTGTTTCCCGACAAGGGGAAAGCCTATGCTGAGATTCTCCGCGCCCTCAAGCCTGGCGGTGAGCTGTTGGCTTGTTTCTACGTGGCAGGAGAACAAAAGGTTGCCGACTGGCTCGCCCGCACCGTCATGACCCGCATGGGGTGGTTCACTCCACCCTTCGACTCGGCCGACGATGTGAAGCACCGACTGGAGCCACACTACGACATCCTCGACTTCCACGTGGAAGGAGCCATGCTTTATTTCAGGGCGAGGAAGAGGTAAGATTTTTAGTCAGGAAAAACTCAAATAAATTTGGCTTTTCGCTCACTTATTCGTACCTTTGCCTTCGGTTATGGATCTACAGAGTTTCTTCACATCACCATTCCCGCTATCGCGCCTACCCGTAGCCTTTTTGAACGTGGTTTGCGAGATGGCTCCCTACTTGCTGTTGGGATTCCTGATCGCAGGGGTGCTGCATGTGTTTGTGCCTCAGAAGTTCTATGCCAACTATCTGTCTCGTAAAAACAGGCTGTCGGTGCTATGGGCGGCGCTGCTGGGCATTCCCCTTCCATTGTGTTCGTGCGGCGTGATTCCAACGGCTATCGGTCTCAGGAATGAGAAGGCATCAAAAGGGGCTGTAGCCTCGTTTCTCATTGCCACACCGCAGACGGGCATCGACTCCATCCTGGCCACTTTCTCGCTGATGGGACTGGGCTTTGCCATCATCCGACCCGTGGCGGCGCTTATTACGGGTGTCTGCGGCGGATTGCTGGTAAATCGGCTGGTTCGTGATGACGAAGCAATGTTCAATGTTCAATGTTCAATAGTCAATGAAGGGCGTGGTAACAGGTTGTGGCGTGTCTTAAAGTATGCCTACTACGACATGATTCGCGACATCGGTCTGCGACTGCTCATCGGACTTGTTGTGGCGGCATTGATTCAGGTCGCGGTGCCCGACGAGTTCTTCCTTTCCTTCGGCAGTCAGCCGTTGCTGCAGATGCTGGTCATCCTGGCCATTGCCGTACCGATGTACATCTGCTCTACGGGTAGTATCCCCGTGGCCGCAGCCCTGATGATGAAGGGTCTCTCGCCAGGAGCGGCACTGGTGATGCTGATGGCTGGGCCTGCAGTCAACTTGGCCTCCATCCTCGTGGTTCACAAGTCCATGGGACGACGTTTCACCTCCATCTATCTGATGACCATCGTGGGCTTCTCCGTCTTCTTCGGTCTGCTTCTCAATGCCAGTGGACTATTAAATCTTGACTCTTCAATGGCGGCAGCAAATTCTTCACACTTCACTTTTCACTCTTCACTTCCCATCCTGCCCAACCCGTTCAAACTCGTTTGTGCCATAGTTTTAACCCTATTAATCATATTTGCACTTATGATGAAACTGTTCAGCAAGTTTACCACCAAGAAACCGTTAGACCCCGACGTTACAGTTTACAGGGTCGAAGACATGCATTGCAGCCATTGCGAGGCTGCCGTCGTCCGTGCCGTCGAGAATTTGCCAGGCGTAGAGAAAGCCAAGGCCAGTGCATCTGCCAACACCCTCACCATCAAAGGCCCCGCAACGGAAGAATCCATCCGCAAGGCTGTAGAAGGGATTGGCTATACATTTAAAGGGAAAGTATGACAACATTAACGATAGGACTGCTCATTCCGTTGCTGGGCACGATGCTCGGCTCAGCCTTCGTGTTCTTCATGAAGGGAGAGATGTCGGTGCGGCTGCAAAAAACGCTGCTGGGCTTTGCTTCAGGCGTGATGGTGGCTGCATCTGTGTGGTCGTTGCTGATTCCGGCGATGGAAATGACAGAAGACGGCGGTCGGTGGATGGTTGTTCCCGCTGCTGTAGGATTCCTGTTGGGCATGGGTTTCCTGCTGATGATCGACGAACTGACGCCCCACCTGCACATCGGTACCGACAAACCAGAGGGTCCTCGCTCGCGACTCTCTCGAACCGCCATGCTCGCCCTTGCCGTCACCATCCACAACCTGCCCGAGGGAATGGCTGTGGGTGTGGTCTTCGCAGGAGCCGAGAGCGGCATCTCCAACATCTCGTTGGCTGGAGCCGTAGCCGTAGCATTGGGTATCGCCATTCAGAACGTCCCTGAGGGCGCCATCATCTCCATGCCCATGCGGGCGGCAGGCAATTCCAAATGGAAGTCATTCCTCATCGGCTCACTCAGCGGAGCCGTCGAACCCGTGGGAGCCCTTGCCGTGTTGTTGTTGGCTTCGTTGTTGATGCCCGTCCTGCCCTACATGTTGGCCTTCGCAGCCGGTGCCATGTTCTACGTAGTCGTTGAAGAACTCATCCCCGAAGCCTCCAGCGGTCAGCACTCGAATCTCAGCACCATCGGATTCGCCCTCGGCTTCGTCCTCATGATGGTGCTCGATGTCGTTATGGGGTAAACGTTGGAGCGCTCTCCCACTTGTGGTCTTTGAGCCGCTCATTTGTGGCTTTTGACCGCCTCATTGCATAGCTTTAATCATGTCATTTGTGGTCTTTGACAGAGGCGGAAGAGCATTTTGTAACATTGTAACATTAAGCACCTTCCACATGTACAAAGTGCCCTCCTCGACCATTAGTTATTATAATATATAATATATAATATATTT
>JAFYYV010000039.1 GCA_017557405.1 Prevotella sp. | reverse complement strand
TCAGCTACAGGAAAAATCAGTAAAACATCACTTCCTAAACAATCCTAAAAGTTGACAGGGAATCGCCAGTTCTTCGCTGTTTTTTCGTATCTTTGCAGCAGATAACTAAGCAACACCTCTATGCAAGGAAACTTTTCGTACCACAATCCCACCAAGCTATATTTTGGTGATGAGTCTTTGAACTATCTCAAGGACGAATTGAAGAACTTCGGGCCTGTCGTGCTGTTGAACTACGGCAGCGGCAGTGTAAAACGTAACGGCATCTACGATCAGGTGGTGGCCATCTTGAAAGAGGCTGGCAAGACCATTGTGGAGAATCCGGGCGTGATGAGCAATCCCACGCTGGAGAAGCTGCGCGAGGGTATCAAGATTGCCCGTGAGAACAATGTGGATTGGATTCTCGCCCTGGGTGGCGGTAGCGTCTGCGATTACTCGAAGGCTGTGGCAGCGTCGGTGTACTACGATGGTGACTACTGGGACAAGTTCTGGCTGAAACAGGAACAGCCCGATGCCGACCAGAAGCTGTTGCCCGTGGGTTGCATCCTCACGATGGCAGGTACAGGTTCGGAGATGAACGCTGGTACCGTGATTACCGATGCGGAGCACACGTTCAAGGTAGGCCACGTGTTCGACGACCGCTTGATGCCGAAGTTCTCCATCCTGAATCCGAAGTTCACGATGACGGTACCTGACAATCAGATGAAGGCTGGTATCTACGACATCATGAACCACATCATGGAGCAATATTTCAGCGACTTTGACGACAACACGAGCGACTATCTCTCCGAAGGCCTAATGCGCAGTCTTATCACGGCCTCGCGCGTCGCCGTGAAGAATCCGCAGGACTACGAGGCCCGCTCGAACATCATGTGGACAGCTTCGTGGGCACTCAACACTCTGATTGGTTTGGGTAAGACCGAGGACTGGATGGTGCACATGATAGGCCACTCGCTGGGTGCATGGACACACGCCCCTCACGGCTACTGCCTCGCTGCAGTCTCAATGGCCTACTATCGTCGCGCCATGCAGCCTGGCCTACAGAAGTTTGTTCGCTTTGCCAAGAATGTTTGGAATATCGAGGGTAATGGCATGACCGACGAACAGATAGCTGAAGCAGGACTCGAAGCCCTGAAGAACTGGATGCAGGAGATAGGACTTCCGCTGACCATCAGCGAAATAGGTGCTACCCCCGACATGATTCCCGGCATCACCCAAGGCACCATCTGCTATCCTGCCGGCTATATGGATTTGAAACCCGAGGATATCACAGAAATATTAAAGGAGAGCATGTAAATGAAGAAAATAGTATTAGCAATGGCAGCACTGTTGACTATAAGCCTCAGTGCCTGCTCACAGAGTAACAAAAAGGAGAGTAAACAGATGAAAGTATTAGTAGCTTATTTCTCGGCCTCTGGCGTGACGGAGGGCGTAGCCAAGCAATTGGCAGAGGTGACGGGTGGGGACCTTCACAAGATTCAACCCGAACAACCTTATACGGATGCCGACCTCGATTGGCGTGACAAGCAGAGTCGTTCAACATTGGAGATGAAGGATAAGAATTCACGCCCTGCTATCACTAACAAGTTGGCTAATATGCAGGACTACGATGTGGTCTATGTAGGATTCCCCATTTGGTGGTACACCTGTCCGACCATTATCAACACGTTCATGGAGGCTTACGACTTCAAGGGCAAGATCGTCATCCCCTTCGCCACCTCTGGCGGCAGCAGCATCGAGAAAGCCTGTGAAGACTTGAAAGCCGCCTATCCAGATGTAAATTGGAAGGAAGGCAAACTCCTGAACAGAGCAAGTAAACAAGAACTGAACGAGCTGCGAGAGCAAAGTGAATTATAATCCAACTTTGCCGAGGCGCGAGAGAAGAAGACCAAAGCTACAAGCGACAGAGCCGATTACCCCCGTATCGTAATGATATGGGGTTTTTTTGTTAAAGATTCAATTAATATGCAATTTCTTTCCTTTTTTTGCATAAAATTTCAAGTTTGACGGAATAAAGTCAAGTTTTTTTACTCGATTTCATCGATTTTTTTGTAACTTCGCGCCTCGAAATCACTAACCACATCTTGCGATTATCAACTAAACTAAAATAAAGGAATTAAAAAGTATGAAAAGTATGAAAACCACTTTGCTCGTGCTCATCGCCCTGATGAGCATGCCATTGGCTGCGGGCGCTTATGAAACAGATGTCGTGGTAGACGGCGTCAGGTACGACATCAACACCATTACCAAAACGGCGGTGGTGGTGTCTAATTCTTACACTGGCGATGTTGTCATTCGTCCAAGTGTCACCTACGAATACGATGGGACGGTGTGCAGCGTGACGAGCATCGGAAACTATGCGTTCGATTATTGCAGCGGATTGACCTCGGTCAGCATTCCCAGCAGCGTGACAAGCATCGGAGAGGCTGCGTTCCGATATTGCAGCAACCTGGCTTCGGCCAACATCCCCTCGAGCGTGACAAGCATCGGACTGGCTGCGTTCCGTGGTTGTAATAAACTGACCGAGGTCAGCATCCCTGGTGGCGTGAAGAGCATAGGAAACGAAGCATTCTCCGACTGCTCGGGGCTGACTTCGCTGACCATTGGCAGAGGCGTGGAGACCATCGGAGAGAGCGCTTTCTACAATTGCTCAAAGCTGACCTCACTTAACATCCCTAACACCGTGACGAGCATGGGAGACGGTGCTTTCAAGAGTTGCTCCGGCCTGACTTCGGTCAGCATCCCCAACTCCTTGACGAGCCTGGAACCTCACGTGTTCATGAGTTGCACCAGTCTGACCTCGGTCATCATCCCCTCGAGCGTGACAAGCATCGGAACTGAGGCGTTCTTTAATTGTACTAATCTTTCCTCCATCACCATTCCCAACAGCGTGACGAACATCGATAGCTATGCATTCCGCAATTCCGGCCTGACTTCCATCGAAATCCCTGGCAGCGTGCCGCGCATAAGAAACTACACTTTCGATAGTTGCTCCAAGTTGACTTCGGTCAAAATCTCCAACGGTGTGACGAGCATCGGAAATCATGCGTTCGATAATTGCGAAGCTCTGAATTCGGTCAGCATCCCCAACTCGATGACCACGATAGGAGACTTTGCATTCTCTTGGTGCATGAACATAAACTCTTTTAGAGTGGATATTGACACGCCGATTTCCATCTCCGATAATGTTTTCATCTTTTACAACGCCACACTCTACGTGCCGGAGGGCAGCAAGGCTCTTTATCAGGCTTCACAGCCTTGGAGCAGGTTCGAGGCAATCGAAGAGTATCCTGTCAAAAAATGCGCCACGCCCACCATCAGCTATGCAAACGGAAAGGTGTGTTTCGCCTGTGAGACCGAGGGCGTGAAGTTTGTCCCGACGATGAAGTGCTTGCCCAAGCAATCGCTGAATGGAAACGAACTGGAGATTGGCGGCACCTACGACATCAGCGTCGTTGCCACGAAGGAGGGCTATCGTGATTCGCAAGTGGCCACTAAGACCATCGACATCAACACGATGGGCGACATGGATGGCGATGGTGAGGTGAATGTAACTGACGTGACTTCGTTGGTGAATGTGGTGCTGAAGAAATAGCATTCAGAATTTAAAAATTCAAAGATTAAAAAATTCAAGAATCATGAGGCCATTGAGCTCGCAAGAGTTCGGTGGCCTTTTATCGTTTTCGTTCGAAAAAACTCTAATGTAATTTGGTTTTTTCCTCACTAAATCGTATCTTTGCAGCGGGGGAATTAAGATGGAAATGCAATATTGCAAGTGAATGAAAAATACGGATGATATCATAGGAACAAAAAACGTAGATTTATGAAACAAGTAAGCTTTTATATGGCCACAGTCGTGTGCTTCGTCCTGACATTCTGTGGAATGATAACATTGACTTCATGTAGCGACGATGATGACATGACGCCAGATGGCGAGAAGCCGGTGGTCATCAACTGTGTGAAACCCGACTATCTGAAGGCTGGCGACAAGGTGGCCTTGATTTCGCCATCGTATTTCACACCAATGGAGAACGTAGAGAAGACTGCCGCCGTACTGCGTGGCTGGGGGCTGGAGCCTGTTGTCGGTCCGAATGTCGGCAAGGTAGTTGACGGTCGATATGCAGGTACCGTGGCCGAACGAGTGAGTGACATCCGCTGGGCACTCAACGATCCGTCTGTCAAGGCCATCATCTGCAATCGCGGCGGATATGGTACGATACAACTCATCGACCAACTGACGTTGGCAGAATTGAAAGCATCGCCGAAATGGCTGGTGGGATTCAGCGACATCTCCACACTGCACGGGCTGCTGAGCCGTGCGGGAGTTATGAGCATACATGGTACGATGAGTTCATTTCTGGCGAAAGGTGGCACCGACATGACCAGCACGCTGATGCGCGACCTGCTTTTAGGCAATGTGCCCCGCTACGAGCTGCCGGCACATAAGCAGAACATCGTCGGCACTGCCAGTGGTGTGCTGGTGGGTGGCAACCTCTGTACGTTTGCGCCGAACCTCGGCTCACAGGCCGATGCCACCGAGGGCAAGGACCTGATTCTCCTCATAGAGGAGGTTGAAGAGTCTATGCATAACGTGGACCGCCAGATGCGTATTCTTCAGATGAACGGTGTGCTTGACCGCTGCAAGGGCATCATCCTGGGTGAGTTCACCGACTGTGGCACCGAGTTTACCTACGAGAGTGTGGAGGCTATGTTGCACGACATGCTGAAAGAATATAACATCCCTGTACTCTGCGGGTTCCCTGCTGGTCATGGCGACGTGAACCTGCCACTTGTGATGGGCGCTCCAGTCACCATCGACGTTCGCAACGATAGCGCCACCCTGCAATTCAATATTGAAGGCAACCAACAGCAGGTGAACACTGCCAACATTACCGCTCCGACAACCCCTGCCGCCATCCGTATGCGTCTGGCAGGAAAGAGAGAATAGTGGATTGTCCCAATAAAACGAAGATGTTACATAAAAAGACTCCTCCGTATCGCAATGGTATGGAGGAGTCTTTGTTTATTTGTCAAATTGTCAAATAGTAAATTGTCCAAATATCGTGCAAACCGAAGGCAATTAAGCCAGCTTAAATTGCTGAGGTGCAGCCGATATTCAAACGTAGTTTAATTGTAAATTGTTATCACTTGTGTTTCATGACCAGACACGCCCAATTGTTTTCAGAGGCTTGGTCGATGAGGGTGAGGTCGTGTTTGCTGGCCTCCTCGAGGAGGATGGGGATGTCTTCGGTGTAGAAGCCGCTGAGGACGAGGATCCCCCCGTGGGCCATCACGTCGCAGAAGGCGTGCATGTCGGCAAGGAGGACGTTGCGGTTGATGTTGGCCACGACGAGTCGGAAAACGCCACTCACATGGGAGAGAACCGACGAGTCGCCATGTAGCACATCGATGATGTTCTCCACCTGGTTCAGTTGGGCGTTGTGTCGGGTGTTCTCCACGCTCCACTCGTCGATGTCGTATGCGACCACGTGTTTGGCCCCCAGCTTGGCGGCCACAATGGCGAGAATACCAGTGCCGCAACCACAGTCGAGCACCTGCCAACCGTTGATTTCCATGTCGGTGAGCTTCGAGACGACCATGCGGGTGGTCTCGTGGGTTCCCGTTCCGAAGGCCATGCGTGCGTGGATGCCGATGCGGAGGGGAGCGAGGAGCGAGGAGAGTGGGGTGGAGCCTTGCTGCCGTGCATCGTAGATGATGCATTTACCGTTCACGATGATGGGGTCGAAGCCTGCCTCTTCCCAAGTGGCGTTCCAGTCGCAGTCTTCAACTTCGCTTACCTCGTAGGTGATGTTGACACCATCGATGGGGAAGTTGTCGACGGTTTGCTGGATGCCTTCGCGGTCGAACAGATCGGTTTGCACGTATCCCATGATGCCCTGTTCGGTGTCTTCGAACGACTCGAATCCCACCTCACCGGCGCTGTCGGCCAATAGCTCACGACACGTCTGAAGAAGGTCGTCGCTGCACTCGATGCGGAAATCAACTGCGTAGTATTTCATGATGGTAACGTTTTTAAGGAATCTGAGGAATTAAAAGAATCAAAAGAATCAAAGGTCGATACCCTACGCATTTGGCAAAGCTAATGGCTTCTGATTCCTCCTATTCTTCTACTCCTTCTGCTCCTTTTAAATTTAAAATTCGCTACAAAATTATAAAAAATAGGGAAAAACCTATCATTGTTTAGGGTTTTTCCTTAAATTTGCATGAAAATCGGTGCTAATTTTGCATTGTGAAATAATGAATAACCAAAAAAGGAGTAAAAAATGAAAAAGCAATTAATCTTGATGCTCCTCTTGGGAGCACTGCCACTCTCGATGGTGGCACAGGACGATCTCTATTTTGTTCCCTCGAAGGAGAGCAAGATGGTTGAGAAGAAAAACTCCTCCTACAAGGATAGACCTGTCTACTATGTGGGCAGCAACCGTGATGTTGACGAGTATAACCGTAGGGGGCGCTTCCGCAGTTCGTATCAGAAGATAGGAACCGACTCGCTGGGCAATGACATCATTGAGTTCCAGCCGGGTGAGGGTGTGTATCCCGACACTACCTACGTGGACACGATGTGGGTGTCGCCCCAGGCAAACGACTTCATCACGGGTGACGACGAGTACGTCTACAGCCGCCGCATGAGTCGTTGGGACGGCTGGTATGGCTGGTACGACCCGTTCTACTATCGTCATTGGGGGTACATGGGTTACGGCTATTATGGCTGGTACGACCCTTGGCTGTATGACGCTTGGTATTATGGCTGGTACGATCCTTGGTATTCACCTTGGTATGGTTATGGCTGGTATGGCTATGGCTACGGATGGTATGGTTATGGATGGCCCTATTATACTGGATATTATTTGTATGGCTATCCCTATCATGGTGGTGGCTTGGCCTATAATTTCGGTAACTATGGTGTGAGCGGCACACGCAACCACGGCATTGCCTCGTATGGTGCATCGCGCGGCTCGTTCAACGGAAGCTCGCACACCTATGCCAACGGTACTTTTGGTGGCAGCCGTGCCGGTTCGTTTGGTGGCACTCGCACATCGACGGCCTCCAACAACAGCGGCACTCGCATCTCGTCGCGTGGCAACACACGTGTGTACACCAATTCGAACGGTAATTTTGGTGGTAGCAGCGTGAACAGCAGAACTGTGTCTACACCTACTCCAAGTCCTTCGTACAGCCCTGCACCCAGCAGTTCGTCGTCGAGCTCTTCGTATAGCGGCGGCGGTGGTGGCGGCTCGTTCGGTGGCAGTCGTTCCGGTGGCGGAGGCGGCGGAGGTGGCCGTTCTGGTGGCGGTGGCTTCGGCGGTCGCAGATAATCACCCTTGCATGTATTGAGTGTGTATATAAAAATAAGATAACGTCATAAAACTGTATCAAGCAATGAAGAAATATATCATCATGGCCGCTTTGGCATTCGCAGCAATGCCCGCTTTGGCCCAGGAGACTTACGAGAACGCGAAGGTGGCAGCCGAGGACCTGAACGGTACAGCCCGCTACGTGGGTATGGGTGGCGCTATGGAGGCTCTAGGAGCCGACATCTCGACCATTGGTACCAACCCCGCAGGCATCGGTATGTTCCGCAAATCGACGATGGGAATGTCGTTCGGTTTCGTGTCGCAACAGGATGCCGCCGACTTCTCGGCTGGTAACAAGACCAACATGAGTTTCGACCAGATTGGCTTCGTGTATTCATCGCGCCAGGACCGCAACTCGTTCATCAACTTTGCATTTAACTATCACAAGAGTCGTAACTTCGACTACATCCTCTCGGCTTCCGACAAGCTGAACAACGCATCGCAGAACAAGCTGACCTATGCGAAGCAGAAGAACGGATTGTTGTTCCCGGCTGACAAGGACGGTGTGCCCGATGGTTCGCATCCCTATGTGCAATGCAACCAGCTGGACGATATCTACGCCCGCAACCTGAACTACGACGAGGATGAGAACATGTGGTACTATGACCCCGCTACGCAATACGACATGAATCGTGCGCACAGGGGATATGTGGGCGAATATGACATGAACATCAGTGGCAACATCAACGACCGCCTCTATCTGGGTCTCACCGTGGGTGTTCACGATGTGAACTATCGTCACTATGGTGAATATGTGGAGCAGTTGCAAGGCCCCTATGGAAACTATAGCATGATGGTGTCGGATGAGCGCAAGATCGATGGCGATGGTTACGACGTGAAAGTGGGTGTCATCTACCGTCCATTGGAGTATTCTCCCTTCCGCCTGGGTCTCTCGATTGCTACTCCCACATGGTACGACCTGACCACCCGCAACGTGACGACCGTTTCGGACAACATGGGTGCCAGCCAGACCAACAGCGAGAGCTACGACTACAAGGTCTACACGCCTTGGAAGTTCGGTCTGAGTGCCGGAACCACCGTGGGCAACTATCTCGCCCTGGGTGCAAGCTATGAGTTTGCCGACTATGGCTACCTGAATTCGCGCTATGTGACCGGCGAGTACTACGACTACTGGTATGGTGGCTACTACACCGAGAGCGAGCCCGACGATGTGATGAACGACCACACACACATGACGCTGAAGGGTGTTTCGACCTTGAAGCTGGGTATGGAGTTCAAGCCCGTTCCCGAGATGGCTGTTCGCTTCGGTTACAACTACGTGTCGCCGATGTACAAGGAGGAAGGCTTCAAGGATGGCACACTGGCATCCGACGGTTCTTACTACAGTTCGGCCACCGACTACACGAACTGGAAGGCTACCAATCGCATTACCTGCGGTTTGGGATACAATGTGGGCAACCTGAATCTCGACGTGGCTTATCAGTACAGTTCGACCAATGGTGACTTCTCACCTTTCATGAACTATTACGACAATGACGACATGAGCGAGGACAATGTTTGCAACGCTGTCAAGGTTAGCAACAAGCGCCATCAAGTGTTGTTTACGCTTGGTTATAGATTCTAAAAAGAATGACGTTAACGCTTGTAATGTGTGAAAATTACAAAAATATGCATAGTGGTGCATTAATTTCTCTTCAAAAGTTTGGAGGTAATTGTATTTTTTCTTATCTTTGCAAGTGAAATAAAAATGATATAGAAAGTAACTTTAAATAAGATTAGTTTTTTTAGTGGTTAATTTAGTTTTAGTAAGTATTGGAGGGGAATGTGTCGTGAGACAGATTCCCTTTTTCGTATGAATGTAAATAATCGTTTGACAGATATGAAACTTAAATCGTTTTTTGCTTTAGCATTGATCGCCTTGCTGGGAGCGTGTGCATCGAAGAACCCCGACAACTACACGGGCAATTCTGC
Organism: Prevotella sp.; assembly: GCA_017557405.1. Taxonomy (GTDB): domain Bacteria; phylum Bacteroidota; class Bacteroidia; order Bacteroidales; family Bacteroidaceae; genus Prevotella. Next base: position 108,538 of record JAFYYV010000039.1, on the reverse strand, counting down.
GAAACGTGAATTCAGAGGTGCGTGGATTCAGTGTGTGAACGGCCAGTTCCAAGGAAAGGGAACGGCAGGCATGCAACAGGAGCTGACGCGCCAACTCGACGAGTTGCAGAAGGATGGTGTGAACGCCATCATCTTCCAGGTGCGCCCTGAGTGCGATGCGCTCTACGAAAGCAAATACGAGCCTTGGAGCCGTTTCCTGACGGGTGTGCAAGGTCAGGCGCCTTCGCCCTATTGGGACCCGCTGGATTGGATGGTGAAGCAATGCCACAAGCGCGGTATGGAGTTGCATGCGTGGCTCAATCCCTATCGTGCCAGCACCAAAGGGACGACGGTGTTTGCCAACAATCATATCGCAGTCACTCATCCCGAGCGCGTCTTTACTTACGATGGCCTACGCATCTTGAACCCTGGCATAGCCGCCAACCGCGATTATATTTGTAATGTGGTGGAGGACGTTGTGCGCCGTTATGACGTGGATGGTATTCATATCGACGACTATTTCTATCCTTATCCTGTCGCTGGTCTGCAGATTCCCGACGACAAGGAGTTCGCGCAATTCAACAACGGATTCAAGAACAAGGGCGACTGGCGTCGCGACAATGTGAATATGTTCATCAAGCAGATGGGTGAGTCCATCAAGAAGGTGAAGCCTTGGGTGAGGTTCGGTGTGTCGCCGTTTGGCATCTATCGTAATAAGAAGAGCGCGCCTGAGGTGGGAAGCGAAACCAACGGAACGCAGAACTACGACGACCTCTATGCCGACGTGCTGATGTGGGTGAACAATGGTTGGATAGACTATTGTGTGCCGCAGATCTATTGGGAGATTGGCAACAAGGCCGCCGACTATCAGACGCTGATTGTGTGGTGGGACAAGCATGCCGCCAATCGCCATCTGTATATCGGTGAGGATGTGGAGCGCACGGTGAAGTATGCCGACGTGAAGAATCCGAACACCAACCAGATGCCCGCCAAGTTCAAGTTACATTCGCAGATGAGGAATGTGAAAGGAACGGTGCTGTGGTATTCAAAGGCGGTGGCCGATAATGTGGGCAACTATGGAACTGTGTTGCGCAAGTCGTATTGGAAGTCGCCCGCCCTGCCTCCTCAGATGCCTTTCATAGATGGCTCAGCGCCCAAGAAGCCTGCTTCGGTTGCCGACCATTGGCGACAAGATGGTTATTACCTGACGTGGAAGATGCCTGCAGCCAGCAAGTGGAACGACGAGGTGACACGTTATGTGGTCTATCGTTTCGAGGCTGGCGAGAAGGTGGACATCGGCAATCCTTCGAAGATAGTGGCCATCACCAGCGCAACGGAATACAAGCTTCCCTACGAGAATGGCAAGACGCCGTGCACGTATGTGGTCACCTCGCTCGACCGTTTGAGCAACGAGAGCAAGATGGTGAAGAAGAAGGTGAAGTTGTAAGAATTCAACGAATAGTGAAAGGATCATGAAAAAATGCAAGAAAGGCGGTATTGCTTTTCTTGCATTTTCGTTTTCGAAGAATCGTTTTTGTTTTTACGAATAGTCGGGATATATACAGTCTTTGCTTGTAGTGTAGCGTCTTTTCCGGGTTAGTCTTTCAACAGGTTGTCGAGGAAGGAGTCGAGCTCTTCGTCCAGGTTCTCCATCAACTCGCCACCGATGATGACGGTGTCGTCGTCAGCCAAATATAACTCGGCGATGGCTTCCTTGTCGTCGTCTTCCAACACGAAACCATAGGGCTTCATGATGCCGAGGTTGTCGACCACATCGTGAAGGTTCTTGAGTGAGTTGCGAAGAATCTGTGTGACGTCCTCGTAGAAGTTCTCGTCTTTGTTGTCAATCCATTGCTCAATCACGCAACGATTGATTTCCTGGTCATCATCGTCGAATGCCACCATCTCACCACTATCTTGGGTCACACGCAAATGAACGTCGGTCAGGACTGACGTTTCATCGTTGGCTGGATATTTCTGCGCTATCTTTCTGATGGCGCGTTCAATCTGTTGGATGGTTTGTTCGGTTGCTTTCATTTTATTTAGGTATATCATTTATGATGATGCAAATATAATTGAAAAACATGAAAGTCGCAAGACATCGGGGCGAATTTTTTATCGTGAAGCATCATTTTTCATGTCTAGGCAGATCTGTCAGGTGAATCATCCATTTCTTGCCCTCTGTTTGATATCTGGCGAACAAGGTGAATCGGGCGTTGTCAATCATTCTTCCAGCGTTGCCTATTGTGTCCATCCGCATGTAGTTGTGGACGTTCAGACGTATTCTCGCCAACGTGTCGTTCAGGTGTTCGATTTCCTCTATCTCTATCTGCGCCTTCTCTTCTTGTTCGTTGATGATTTTCAGGTCGGCCTTGTGTACTTGGCTGGCAGCATATCTGATCCATTTCTCCGACTCAGGAGTCACATAGTTGATGGCCTTGTGGAATTGCCAATTGAAGTAGGTGTAGGCAAACGAATCCACGCGTTCCTCGAGTGGCACATCCCGTTGTTCAGGTTTGTTGTTGCACGAAGCAAAAGCCGTGCTCGAAATCACCAGAATGGCAAAGCCGAGAGACCATAGAAGGGAATTCCTTTGTGCTTTTTGAATATTAAATTTCATATTAAAAACATTAAATTTGGACAAAGGTAGATAAAAACTTTGGTTAATTCAAGCCTTTTGTTTATTTTTGTGCAAAATAACAACCAAAATGCTGAAATTTATATCATTCGGCAGCGGTAGTAGTGGGAACTGCTATTTCTTTTGCACCGAGAACGGCGGGTTCATTATAGATGTGGGCATAGGCACGCGCTCGTTGAAGAAATATTTCCGCGAATACGGATTATCGCTGTCATCAGTAAAGACTATACTTGTTACCCACGATCATGCCGACCACGTTAAATCCGTGGGAAGTGTCAGTAAAGATTATAATCTACCTGTTTATTCCACGCACAAGGTGCATGTGGGGATAAGCAAGAACTATTGCGTGCGACACAAGATACATCCCAGCCTGGTTAAAATCATTGAGGTAGGGAGGAGTTTCCAACTCGACGATTTCGAAATCACACCTTTCCATGTTCCTCATGATAGCACCGATAACGTGGGCTATCGCATCTGCTACAAGGACATCGTGTTTTGCATCATGACCGATGTGGGGCATGTGACCGACGAGATGAAGCAGATGATTGGCGAGTGTGACTATCTGGTGTTGGAGGCCAACTACGATGTCGAGATGTTGAAGGCAGGTCCTTATCCCGCTCATTTGAAGGAGCGCATCATGAGTCCTGAGGGGCACCTGGCCAACGAGGAGTGCGCGAAGGCGATTGCCGAGAATGCTACCACGCGACTAAAGCACGTGTGGTTGTGCCATCTGAGTGAGGAGAACAACCATCCTGAACTCGCACGCAAGTCGGTGGAGCAATACTTGAGGAGTTATGGTATTATAGCGGGTAAGGACTTCCAACTTGATGTCTTGAAACGCAAGACACCGTCGGGAGTATTTGAGTTGGAATGAACTCTATGCTTGTTCTTTCGCAAGCAACTGAAGCAAATACCCCAGTTTATACCACTTGAAAATACTGAGCGATGGATGGTTTCCGCAAAGATTGTTGCGCCATCTCTCGCTCATTCTTTTGTAAACGAACGTGATGATTTTGTTGATTCCCGTGCGTTTCGCTTTTAGTGCAAAAGCCAAGAGACGCGAGTAACCTTCCAATTCGTCTTTGAAGGCCGCCAATGTCCGCAATCCCTCTTCCGTCTTCTCTACGAAGTGTGGGTTGTCTTCAAAGGTGGCAAATGCCAACGGATTGTCGATGTGCGTGATGTGGATGTCTGCTTGCTGGAGTTCTTTTCCCATCAATACGTCTTCGTAGCCGTAATGTCGGAAGCGAGTATCCAACGGATGTTGCTCGTACAGCGTGCGATCGATGAGGAAGTTTGAGGTATGGAAGTCGGCATAGGGATTCTGTTGGCGTCGGTCGAAGGTGTGTGCCCCTTCGGCTTTCTTCTCATAGATGAACCTCAGGTTACCTTCCAGTTGCCTCTCGTCGCCTGTCACAATGTATCCGCCATAGAGGTTGGAGCCTTCGGTTTCAACGTATTTCTTGATAAAGTCTTCCCTTGCCACACTCATGTCGCTATCAACGAACAACAACCATTCGTATTGAGCCGTCTTTGCTAGGATGTTGCGGATGGTCGAACGGCCCACGTTCTCCTCACGGCGGATGAAACGGCAATGGGGTAGGGAATTGATTTGTTGGTTCGTCTCCACCACCGAAGCATCGGTCGAGCCATCGTCAGCCACTAATATCTCATATGCCAACCCATCGATGTGGGTGGCTTGCTCGTTCAGTTGTCTCACCAATTGCAGACAAGTGTCGTTGAACGTCGGGATGAGTATCGAGAGGCTTTTCTTCATATTCCTTATAGCTTTTCTTTCAAGTATTTGCCTGTCAGACTTTCCTTGCATTCGGCTACCATCTCGGGCGTGCCGGCGCACACGATGTTGCCCCCACGATTGCCACCTTCAGGACCGAGGTCGATGATGTGGTCGGCGCATTTGATGACGTCCAAATTGTGCTCGATGACAATCACGCTATGTCCTCTTTCGATGAGGGCGGAGAAGGCAGCCAACAAGCGTTTGATGTCGTGGAAGTGGAGACCTGTGGTGGGCTCGTCGAAGATGAACAAGGTGGGGTCTTGGCGTTCTTGACCAATGAAATAAGCCAACTTCACACGTTGGTTCTCACCACCCGACAAGGTCGATGAATTCTGTCCCATCTTGATGTAACCTAAGCCAACGTCTTGCAATGGCTTCAGCTTGTCGACAATCTGCTTTTGGTTTCCTTCGCTGAAGAACTCTATGGCTTCTGAGACGGTCATGTTCAACACATCGTTGATGTTCTTGCCGTTGTATCTTACGTCGAGGATGTCGCGCTTGAAACGTTGCCCATGACAGGCTTCGCACTCTAGTTCCAAGTCGGCCATGAACTGCATCTCCACCGTAATCACGCCCGCACCCTTACATTCTTCGCATCGTCCACCATCGGCATTGAACGAGAAATACTGGGGCGAGAAGCCCATTTGCTTCGCCAAGGTCTGCTCAGCAAAGAGTTGGCGGATGGCCTCATAGGCTTTCACATAGGTGGCGGGATTCGAACGCGAGCTCTTGCCGATGGGGTTCTGGTCGACGAACTCCACGTGCTTGATTTGTTGCCAGTCGCCTTCGATGGAGATGTACTCGCCAGGTGCATCGGCCACTTCGTCGAGATGGCGTTTCAAGGCTGGGAAGAGGATTCCTTTTACCAACGACGATTTGCCCGAGCCACTGACGCCTGTGACAACGGTGAACACATTAAGTGGGAATTTCACATCGATGCCTTTCAGGTTGTTCATGCGACAACCTTTCAACTCGATGAACATGTTCCAAGGACGACGCGAAGTAGGAACCTCGATGGTTTCGGTGCCTGTCAGGTATTTCACAGTATATGAACGAGGATAGGCCTCCACCGATGCTTTGTCGATGGTCGTCGAATCGCCCTCGAAGACAATCTCTCCACCCAGTCGTCCGGCATCAGGCCCCACGTCAATCAGGTAATCTGCGGCTCGCATAATCTCTTCGTCGTGTTCCACCACAATGACCGTGTTGCCCAATGATTGCAACTCCTTCAATACGTGAATCAATCGCCCCGTGTCGCGACTATGAAGTCCGATGCTGGGTTCGTCGAGGATGTAGAGTGACCCTACGAGCGAGCTTCCCAACGATGTCGTCAGGTTGATACGTTGGCTCTCACCACCACTCAACGTATTCGACTGACGGTTCAGCGTGAGATAGCCTAGTCCCACTTCCACAAGGAATTGCAGTCGGTTCTTGATTTCCACCAACAATCGCTTTGCCACTTCAGCGTCGTGTTCGTCGAGTTGCAAGTGGGTGAACCATTCGTGAAGGTTCACGATGGGCATCTCCACCAAGTCGGTGATGCTCTTGCCTCCGATTTTCACCCATGTGGCCTCCTTCTTCAATCTCGTTCCATGACAAGTGGGGCAGGTGGTCTTGCCGCGATAGCGACTCATCATCACGCGGTATTGGATCTTGTATTGGTTCTCCTTCACCATCTGGAAAAAGGCATCGATGCTGATTTGCTCGTGAATGTCACGATGACGTTCGGAGGGAAGTCCGTGCCAAAGCATGTCCTTCTCCTGAAGCGAGAGCTCGTAGTAGGGTTTGAAGATGGGGAAGTCGTCTTTCATGGCGCGCCGACAGAACTCTTCCTTCCACATGCCCATCTTGTCGCCATGCCAGCATTGCACACATCCATCGTAAACGCTGAGCGACGAGTTGGGAATCACCATCCGTTCGTCGATGCCGATGACACGCCCGAAGCCTTCGCATTGAGGACATGCACCCAATGGCGAATTGAACGAGAACATGTTGTCGTTGGGTTCTTCGAAAGTGATGCCGTCAGCCTCGAAACGAGTGGAGAAATCGTAGGCGATGCCCGATGGTGGGAACTCCAAGCGACACATGCCGTTTCCTTCATACATGGCGGTTTCGGCAGAATCGATGAGTCGTGAGATGGCGTCTTTCCCTTTGTCAACTGACATGCGGTCGATGAGCAACCAAAGGTCTTCTGATGCTTCGTTCGATTCGCTGAGCGACTGCAGATAGTCTTCTATTCGGACGGCCTCGCCATTCATCCACAGGCGTGAGTAGCCTTGCTTGATTTCCGTTTCGAGTTGCTGCTTCAGCGTACGGCCTTCCACAATGTGCAAGGGAGCGAGTACAACGAAACGAGTACCAATGGAGAACTGCTCCACACATTTCACGATGTCCTCCGTTGAATGCTTCTTCACCTCCTCTCCGGAAATCGGCGAATAGGTCTTGCCGATGCGAGCGAACAACAGCCGCATGTATTCATAAATCTCCGTTGATGTGCCCACCGTGGAACGCGGATTGCGTGCGATGGTCTTCTGTTCGATGGCGATGGCGGGAGGGAGTCCTTTGATGAAGTCGCATTCGGGTTTACTCATACGCCCCAGAAACTGACGGGCATACGATGAAAGCGACTCCACATAGCGACGCTGGCCTTCAGCATAAAGCGTGTCGAAAGCCAACGACGACTTGCCCGACCCAGACACGCCGGCAACGACGACGAACTGGTTGCGGGGAATGCGCACGCTCACGTTCTTCAGGTTGTTCACCCGCGCACCTTTCACTTCTATATATTCGCTCATAGACGATGATTTCGTTTTAAATGACAAAGATAATGAAAAAACACGAAATTGGCAACTCTTTTGTAACAAAAAAAATCGGCAAGCGTTGAAACTTGCCGATTCTTCTCTTTCAGCGGTGCGTACGAGACTCGAACTCGTGACCTCCTGCGTGACAGGCAGGCATTCTAACCTACTGAACTAACGCACCCTGGTAGTCGGTAAGGGAATCGAACCCTTATGCCAAGATTGAGAATCTTGTATCCTAACCGTTAGATGAACCGACCAGTTAGCCCTGCTATTTGAGAGAACATCCCCTTTCCTTGCGGAAGCTGGGGGATTCGAACCCCCGGTACGGTAACCCGCACGGCAGTTTAGCAAACTGCTGGTTTCAGCCACTCACCCAAACTTCCTTACCGGTTGGTTCTGAATTAACCAGAGCATTGTTTCTCAAATGCGGATGCAAAGGTACAATTATTTTTTGATACCTCCAAATGTTTTCCGCGTTTTTTTTGATTTTTCCCGTTTTTCCCCCTTTATTTTCGTTTGGGGCACGATTCGTTCTTCAGTTGGTCGCGCAAAGCACATCCCTCGCAGCCATAGCAAGGGTCTTTGGCGTGCTTGATGGCTCGGTATGTGCGGTAGGCGGCGTAGCCGACGCATAGCAGGAGGATGACGGCGATGATGGCTATTTGCATAAACGTAAAAGTGGGGGCTCATTCCGATGAATCGCCCCCACATTATTATATATAGTCGTATTAATATGCGAAGAGCGGATAGTTCTTCATTGTCTCGTTCACGCGCTGACGGACGCTAGCAATCACCTCCTCGTTCTCGGGGTCGTTGAGCACTTCCTCAATCAAAGCGGCGATGGTGACCATCAAGTCTTCCTTCGCGCCACGTGTGGTGATGGCAGGAGTACCCAGACGGATACCCGATGTCTGGAAAGCAGAACGGCTGTCGAAGGGTACCATGTTCTTGTTCACCGTGATGTCGGCTGCAACAAGGGCGTTCTCAGCCACCTTACCTGTGAGCTCGGGATATTTCGAACGCAGGTCGACGAGCATCGAGTGGTTGTCGGTTCCACCGCTGACGATGGTAAAGCCACGCTTGACCAGTTCGTCGGCCAACACTTTGGCATTCTTCTGCACCTGCTTTGCCCACTCCTTGAACTCGGGTTGCAAAGCCTCACCGAAAGCAACGGCCTTGGCGGCGATGACATGCTCCAGCGGACCACCTTGCTGACCGGGGAAGACAGCCGAGTTGATAAGTTGGCTCATCATCTTCACCTGTCCCTTCGGCGTGGTGAGACCCCAAGGATTCTCAAAGTCTTTGCCCATCAAGATGATGCCGCCACGAGGACCGCGCAAGGTCTTATGAGTGGTCGAGGTCACGATGTGTGCCCATTTCACGGGGTTCTCCAACAAACCTGCAGCGATGAGGCCTGCGGGGTGAGCCATATCGATCATCAGCAATGCGCCCACCTTGTCGGCAATCTCGCGCATGCGCTTGTAATCCCACTCGCGGCTATAGGCCGAGCCACCACCGATGATGAGCTTTGGCTTGTGCTCCAGAGCGAGCTGCTCCATTTCATCGTAATCGACGCGACCCGTCTCTTGATTCAGATTGTAACCCACGGGCTTATAGAGAATACCGCTCGTGTTGACGAGAGAACCATGCGAGAGGTGGCCACCATGAGCGAGGTTCAATCCCATGAAGGTGTCGCCCGGTTTTAACACGGCCAGCAGCACGGCAGCGTTGGCTTGTGCGCCAGAGTGAGGTTGCACGTTGGCGTACTCTGCATCGAAGAGTTTGCAAACACGGTCGATGGCCAATTGCTCCACCTCGTCCACCACTTGGCAGCCGCCATAGTAGCGCTTGCCGGGGTAGCCCTCTGCGTATTTGTTAGTCAGATAACTGCCCATGGCTTCCATCACTTGGTCGCTCACGAAGTTCTCACTGGCAATCAGCTCGATGCCTTTCAGTTGGCGCTGATGTTCTTTCTCGATTAACTCGAAAACGGAGTTGTCTCTTTTCATTTTCTTTGCTTGTTGATGTTGGTTATGATTTGTGCGCACAAAGGTACTACTTTTTATTTTAATGGGCAAACTTTTCCAACGATTATTGTCGAGTGGTCGAAAATCGTGACTAATTGAAAAGAATCCGACAAAAAGTGTGGTTTACTCCGTTTTTTTTGTATCTTTGCCCTGTCGTATCAGAGTTTTGCTTGTTTCCTAATAGCAACACTAAGACAAGTGAAATAGCTGACTTGGCAAAAACCATAGCAACTTTTGTTGCTCAGAACATTCAATTAATAAAAATGATAGTGTTGCTGAATGAAGGTATATGAAAAAAATCGCTTTAATCCTGACCGCAGTCATAGCCCTGTTTTCGACAGTCGGCTGCAAAAATGGTGCAAATGGAAACGCAACCAACTCTCCCGACAACAACGCTGGTAATGCTAGCACCGAGCAAGTTCAAGACACGCAAGTTCAAGACACAATGGTTCTTGGCAAACTCTATTTCGTCAATCTCAAAGAGGGAGAAAAGCCCGTCATGACCGCCTTGAGCCTGTCTGGCAACCGTAGTGGCAGCACTGAGTTCAACAGCCAGCCAGCCGCCACAGAGGGTATCCGCTCGGTTTTTGAACTTAGTGAATGGGTAGAGTTTTATCCAGAAGCAAGCGCAAACACCGGCATCAAGGTGATGGTGTTCAAGCACAATGCCGACCAAGGTTTCTACCTGAATAACACTTTGAACGAAGAAACCCCAGGTTATGTTCAACAACTCGACCTGAACAAAGACCCTGACGCAGAAGAAAATGCTCATTGGGGCTCCTTCTACCTGCATCACGAGGAGGTTGAACCAGGCCTCTATGACTTTGTTTTCATCTACGACAATAAGGTCTTTGCCACCATGCTGACTAAATTCTACAAAAACGATGAACTATCTGGTAAATCCGATTCGGATTTGGAGAAGCTCATGACGCGATAGTAATTTGTCAAATAAATTCTGAATTTTGGCCCCACGAGAAGGCCATCGTTTTGAAATAATAGCCAATCGCTCGCAAATACGCGAGTTTTGAGCATTTTCGGAAATCGTTGATAGTCAACGGTTTCCGTTTTCTTTACATTTTATAGGATTGTCAAAGCTATGCAATGACCTTGCAAAAGCTATGGAATGAGCTTGTCATAGCTATGCTTTGAGGGCGTCAAAGCTATCATCTGAGCGGGTCAAAGCATAACTATGAGCGCCTTAGATGATACATGTGACAATTTCGGATGTGGAAAATAAGGAAAATGGAGCAGAAAAGTCGTTTTCTCACTCCATTTTCTTTCCTGGATTGAATGGAAAAGATGACAAGTTTTTGTCGTCTTTTTTCAATACAATTATGTGGCTTTTACGCTTAAATCTCGAAATCGAGGCAGGAGCGCTGGACGGTGTAGGGACGTACTTTTCCGTTGGCTACAGCTACATGCTCGGGATGCTGGGCGTAGCCTTTGAGGGCCTCTTCCGACTCGAGGGTGCTGTCGAGCATCACGTCGGCATTCGATGAGGCGAGTCGGCCGTCGATGTGAACCTTCACGTCGATGAGTCCTGGCACTTTGCCAACAAGGCCTTCAAGACCTTCCTTGATGCCTGCTTTCACTACTTTCTTCTCTTCGTCGGACAGTTCAGGGTTGAGTGTCCAAAGGATGATATGCTTTATCATATTGGGTGATGGGTGTTGGGTGATAGGTGTTGGTTACACGAGTTTCACGTTGCTGATATATTGTTCTTTGTCGCAATAGTGGCATTTGCAGATGCCTTTCTCTTTGTCGACGACGTGGAAGACGGTTTGCATAGGTTCGTTGTTCGTGATGCACACGGGGTTGTTGCATTTCACGATTCCGCGGAGTTCGTCGGGAGTATCAACAGTTTTCTTCTCCACCACTTCGTAGTCGTGGATGATGTTGAGAATCACCTTCGGAGCGACGACGGACAGACGTGAGATCTCGTCGTTGGTAAAGAACTTGTCAGACACTTTGATGATGCCTTTCTTTCCCACTTTGGTCGAGGCGAAGTTGATACCGATGGTCACTTGGCTTGTGGTTTCGAAAAGTCCCAGCAGCATGGCCACTTGATAGGTCTTCTCGGCGGGTATGTGGTCGATGACGGTGCCGTTTTCGATGGCGGCAACCAGTCTTTCTTTCTTGTTGTCCATAGAAGCAATTAACAATTTACAATATGATGGTTTTATCGTTTCGGATGTTGTCGAGGGTGATTCCCAGCACATAGCAGAAGAGGGCTTCGCGGGCGTAGAGGCCGTTTTGTGCCTGTTGGATGTAGTAGGCGTGTGGGTTGTCGTCGACATCATAGTCGATTTCGTTCACGCGTGGCAGAGGGTGCAGAATGCGCATGTTGTCTTTCACGCTGCCCAGCATTTCATTGCGGAGGATATAGACGTTCTTCACACGTTCGTATTCCATGAGGTCGGAGAACCTTTCCTTTTGTACGCGTGTCATATAAATGATGTCGGCGTCGGCGATGACCTTGTCGTTGAAGGCGGTATGCTCTTGGAATTTGATGCCGTGCTCCTTGCAATAGATTTTGTATTCCATCGGCATTGCGAGCTCTTTCGGTGCAACGAAATGGAAAGTGGGGTTGAAGTGGCGCATGGCGGTAATGAGCGAATGGACGGTACGTCCGTATTTGAGGTCGCCCACGAGATAGATGTTGAGGTTCTCCAACGTGCCTTGCGTCTTGTAGATGGAGAAGAGGTCGAGCAGACATTGCGACGGATGCTCGTGTGCACCATCTCCCGCATTGATGATGGGGATGGGAGCGACCTCGCTGGCGTATTGTGCTGCACCCTCGATGTAGTGGCGCATGGCGATGACGTCGGCATAGTTGCTCACCATAAGGATGGTGTCTTTCAGCGTCTCACCCTTTGTACCGCTGGTAATTTTCGGATCGGCAAAACCAATCACGCGTGCGCCCAGACGGTTGGCGGCTGTTTCAAAACTAAGACGTGTGCGGGTGGAAGGTTCAAAAAAAAGCGTGGCGACGACTTTCCCTTTCAGGAGTTCCCTGTTGGGGTGTTTCTCAAACTCTTGTGCCATCTGTATGAGGTACATGATTTTATCCTTCGACAGATTGGCAATGGTGACAAAATTGTGCATTTCCATTCGTTTTTGGCATTGTTTTTCTATTTTCGAGTGCGAAGATACGCAAAATTTTTAATTTATTGATGATAATATGAGATAAATTTGTATTTTTGCACATATTTAAAGATTGACATCAATGAGAAAGGCATTTATACGTTTTCTTTGGTGGTCGCTGGCAATCATTGTCGGCGCATTGGTCGCGGGCTTCTTCGCCATTTGGTTTGGATTGATTGGCTACATGCCCGACATGAAGGATTTGCAGAATCCCATCAGCCGTTTCGCCACGCAGGTGTTCTCGGCAGATGGACAGGTGATTGGAACTTGGAATTTCAATCGCGAGAACCGTATCATGGTCTCCTATGACAACCTGTCGCCCCATTTGGTGAAGGCTCTTGTAGCCACCGAGGACGAGCGTTTCTATGAGCACTCGGGCATCGACTTCATTGCTTTGGGTCGTGCCATCGTGAAGCGCGGTATCTTGCGCCGTGAGAGTGCAGGCGGTGGTTCCACCATCACCCAACAGTTGGCCAAGCAGCTCTATTCGGAGACGGCTCACAGCAAGTTGGAGCGTCTGCTTCAGAAGCCGATAGAGTGGGTGATTGCCATCAAGTTGGAGCGGTATTTCACGAAGGAGGAAATCATCGCGATGTATTTGAATTACTTCGACTTCCTCCATAATGCCGTGGGAATCAAGACGGCTTCCAACACCTATTTCAACAAGGAACCGAAGGACTTGGATGTGAACGAGGCCGCCACCTTGATAGGACTTTGCAAGAATCCCTCGCTTTATAACCCTGTGCGCTATCCCGAGCGGAGTCAAGAGCGTCGCAATGTGGTGCTCACCCAGATGCAGAAGCAAGGTTTTTTGTCAAAGGCCGAACGCAACGAATGGGCAGACAAACCATTGGAGTTGCATTTCCATCGTGCTGACCACAAGGAGGGTGTCGCCCCTTATTTCCGCGAGTTCTTGCGTCAGTACATGATGGCTAAACGCCCAGACAAGAGCGACTATCCGTCGTGGAATCAGGCTCAGTTCGTATATGACTCCATCTCTTGGGCAACCGACCCGCTTTATGGATGGTGCAACAAGAATTTCAAGAAAGACGGCAAACCGTATAATGTCTATACTGATGGTTTGAAGGTGCACACGACGATTGATACACGTATGCAGAAATACGCCGAAGAGGCTGTGCATCAGCATGTTGCACGTTATCTGCAACCTGCCTTCAACCAAGAGAACCGTCGCAAGCCGAATGCTCCTTTCACCAATGCTTTGTCAAAAGATCAGGTGCGTCAGATTATGAACCGTTCGATGCTTCAGAGCGAACGCTATCGTAGCATGAAGGCCGCTGGTGCCACCGACGAGGAGATTCGTGAGTCGTTCCAGAAGAAGACCGAAATGACGGTATTCACCTATCATGGTGATGTGGACACGGTGATGACTCCGATGGATTCGATTCGTTACTACAAGTCGTTCCTTCGTTCGGGCTTCATGAGCATGGACCCAAAGACAGGTCAGGTGAAGGCCTACGTGGGTGGATTGAACTACAACCATTTCATGTACGATATGGTTTCAACAGGACGTCGTCAGGTGGGCTCCACCATCAAACCTTATCTCTATGCGTTGGCGATGCAGAATGGTTTCTCGCCTTGCGACTTGGCTCCCAATGTGCAACGCACCTATATGGTGGCAGGCAAACCTTGGACGCCCAGAAATGGCTCGCGTAGCCGTTATGGACAGATGGTGTCGTTGGAGTGGGGATTGGCCCAGTCGAACAACTGGATCTCGGCTTATCTGATGAGTAAGCTCAATCCTCAGCAGTTCGTGGGTATTTTGCACGACTTCGGTATCAACAATCCCAACATCCATGCTTCGATGTCGCTTTGTCTGGGACCTTGCGAGGTGTCGGTGGCCGAGATGGTGAGTGCTTACACCACGTTCGCCAATCATGGCATTCGTGTGGCTCCGATGTTCGTCTCGCATATCGAAGACAGCGAGGGCAATGTGTTGGTGCGTTTCCAACCTCGTATGAATGAGGTCATCAATGCCGAGAGTGCCGACAAGATGTTGGTGCTGTTGCAAGGAGTGGTCAACAAGGGAACGGGTAGCCGTCTGCGTCGTAAGTATAATGTTGAGGGTGAGATTGGTGGAAAAACAGGAACCACCAACCGCAACAGCGATGCTTGGTTCATGGGCTTCACTCCGCAACTGGTAACAGGCTGTTGGGTGGGCGGCGAGGACCGCGACATCCACTTCGACACAATGACATGGGGACAAGGTGCTACGATGGCATTGCCCATCTTCGCTTCGTTCATCAAAAAAGTATATGCCGACCACTCGTTGGGTTATTCGCCCGATGCGACCTTTGGATTGCCAAAGGAATACAATCCATGTAAGGAGAGTAGCACAGACTTCGATGAATTCGGAATCGAGGAGGTCTTTGAATAGTATTTGACGAGTTCAGACGAATTTAGTTGGGCTCAATCGAGTTCAACTAAATTCATCCACCTCCGCGTCGTTTCCGTGTGTCTCTTGACTTTTTCTGTCCGTTATGCTTCACCCTATTGTTGTCATCAAAGTTAGGGTTGTAGGACTTTTTCTTCTTTGTTGTTTGCGATTGGGGGTGCGTTTGTGAGCCTCTATACGTTGGTGGTGCACTCGATGGTGTGCCACCATAAAGCTTTGAAATCAAATCAGGGCGTCCTATCCGTCGTAGTTCACGTTCGATGGCGGGTCTTTCTTCAGGTTTGTACCAGAAGAAGAACATGCGTTGAGCCAGTTTCTCACGTTGTGTTTTTGCGCTTTTGATCGGTTCAAGCGTGTAGGGATCGTAGCCGGTGTACCATGTTTCGGTTGATACCGTCATGGGTGTGGGCGTGAAGTCCTGCACCTGTTCGAGATGGAAGTCCATACTCTTGGTAAGTACGGCGAGTTCTGCCATATCTTCCTCGCGACATCCAGGATGGGATGAGATGAAATAAGGGATGATTTGTTGGTTGAGATGCTCCTCTCGATTGATGCGGTCGAAGATGCGTTTGAACTCCTGGAACTGCTCAAATGGAGGTTTGCGCATGAGCTTCAACACATGGTCGCTAGTATGCTCTGGAGCGACTTTCAATCGACCACTTACATGCTTGCTAATCAGTTCGCGGGTGTATTCGATAGCAGCCTTGTTGCTCTTCTCGTCCTTGCTTTTATGGAGAAGCAAGTCGTAGCGCACACCACTTCCAATGAAACTCTTTTTGATTCCAGGCAACGCATCCACCGCACGATAGACCTCCAACAGACGAGAATGGTCGGTATTCAGGTTGGGGCATATCTGTGGGTTGATGCACGACGGGCGTTTGCATTTTTCGCAAATGTTGAGGTTTTTTCCTCCCATCCCATACATGTTGGCAGAAGGGCCTCCCAAGTCGGAGAGATAGCCTTTGAAGTCGGGCATCTGGATGATTTGCTTGACCTCCTTCAAGATGTTCTCTTTCGAACGGCAAGTGATGAACTTTCCCTGATGGGCGGAGATGGTACAGAAGGCGCAACCACCAAAACATCCTCGGTGGATGTTGACAGAGAACTTGATCATCTCATAGGCAGGAATGCGTTTGTTCTTGTATTTCGGATGAGGAAGTCGCGTGTAGGGAAGGTCGAATGAGGCATCGAGTTCCTCGGTGGTCATCGGAGGGTAGGGGGGATTGACAACCACGTAGACATCATCAACCTTCTGGAGCAGGCGTTGTGCGTGCCGCTTGTTGGATTCCTCCTCAATGTGTCTGAAATTCTCGGCTTGCGCTTTCTTGTTGCGCAGGCATTCTTCGTGGCTGTGAAGCACGATGTCATCGCTTTGTATACCTCCAGGAATGTCCTTTTCTTTGGCTAGATAAACAGTTTGAGGTATATCCTTTATATCCTTGATTTTCTGTCCGTTATCAATCTCTTCGCAAATGCGTAGGATGGTCTTTTCTCCCATTCCGTAAGCAATGATGTCGGCTCCCGAATCGCATAGGATGCACTTCTTCAGACAGTCTTGCCAATAATCGAAATGGGTGAGTCGTCGCAGGCTTGCCTCTATGCCTCCCAATACGACAGGAACATCAGGGAAGAGTTGTTTGAGAATCTTCGTATAGACGATGGTTGGGTATTCAGGTCGGCAATCATGTCGGCCATCTGGGCTGAAAGCATCTTCGCTTCTTAGTCTGCGGTTGGCGGTGTATTTATTGACCATCGAATCCATGCCACCAGGTGCAATGCCGAAGAAGAGACGTGGGCGTCCCAACTTCTTGAAGTCGCGAAAATCACCATGCCAGTCGGGTTGTGGAACAATGGCCACACGATAGCCAGCTGACTCGATGGTGCGACCGATGACGGCGGCTCCGAACGACGGATGGTCAACATAGGCATCTCCAGAGAACAAGATCACGTCCAGTTGATCCCATCCCCTGAGTTCGCATTCTTTTTTTGTGGTGGGTAGAAAGTCGGACAGTTGGTAGTTCATTGCTCTTTCCATTCGATGTAGCAAAGCACCAATTGATGCAACCCGAATGCTTTCATATTGCTGTTGTAGACGACATCAAGGCAAAGGTCAAGGAGAGCCTTGTCGGTTTCGGTTTGTGATTCCAGAAGCGAACGGATGTTCAATCTGAGTTTCTCGAGCACGGTCTCATCGATGATGCCATTGCTGTCAATCAGGTCGCGTAGCAACTGGTAGCGCTCGATGGTTTGAAGATGTTCCTCGCTCACCTCTATGCTGCGAGTACCCGATGGATTTGCTTGTATCTTAAACATTAAACATGAAAGATTAAAGATTAAACATTAAAGATTAAAATGCACAGATTTAAAAATGATACATTTATTATCTCATATTATTTCAAAAGGAAATTCAGCACGCCCCGCATGACACTTTCCTGCGTTTTGGTGCTTTTGATGCATTCGAACGGGAAGCCCATCACGAAGCATTTGTAGTCTCTGCCGTTGTAGGCGATAGCGGCACTTGTTCCGTTCGAATATTGCATGGCGCAATAGGCAGGCGAGAGCGGGTGCAGAATGTCGGTAGTCGTGGCGGCATAATGCTTGTCGTTAAGAGTCCGATAGATATCGAAGTTCATTCCCAATCCGTTGATATTATCGTCGGATGAGGCCCTGACAGCCCCACCGAAATCGAGTTTCAGCACGTTGTTCAGGAAAGCCCTCTCGTTCGATGCCTGCATGTCGGTGCCGATATAGGCTCCGCTGACGAGGAGCGCACCCCGTCGCTCGATGAACTTGCCAATCATGTTTTGCATCTGGGGTGAGAATGCCTTGTATTGCACCAAAGCACCCTTGTCGTTCTTCTCAAGACCCAGCAACAAGTCGATGCAATCGTATTTCTTCAGATGCACATCTTCGTTCTCGAAAGCCTCCTTCGAACAGCTCACCACATTATATCTTCGGGCGCTGGCGATGGCTTCCACATGCGTCTTCACATAGTCGAATGTGTTGCCGGCGATGAACTTGCCAGCCAACTCGTTTCCACCATATCCTAAGCCTCCAGGACCCTCTATTCCCATCTTTGATTTGTCAAAGCATTGTTGTTCGCCGTTCCAACCAGCTGTGAGACCATACGAGACACCTGGGTCGGAATAGAGGTCGAAACCTTGAATGGAGTCGTTGTCGACGAATGCCGGAGCAGCCAAACGATGGAAGCCGTTGACGATGAGTATCGTCTGGGTGGCATCAGGTTGGTAGAGGGCGGAGAGCACTTCGGTTGGGAAACTCTCGCCACCATCGTTGACGGCGGTCACCTTGAAGTGGTAGGGCACGCCAGGCTCCAATTCAACACTCATGTTGTCGGATCTGACAGGACGTCCGTTGTCAAAACCACTTCTTCCGATGGCCGTATAGACGATATACGAAGAAGGTTTGGCGGTCGATTCCAATGGATCGGAAGTGTCGTCCCAGTTGAGTCTCACCTTGTCCTTGCCCGTGAACTCAATGCGGAAATGATTGGGTGTCAACGGTTGGACAACATACGATTTCCCATGTTGTTTGGCCACATATTTCAGGATGGTCTTGTAGATGGAACGAGCCAACGTGAACTTGAAGTTGGGGTCGTGTCCGAGACGCATATCGGGGAAACTCTGGTGGGACAAGGTTTCGAAGATGGCCGATGGCACCTCAGGCACACGTGTCTCCGAATAGTTCCTATCGTATAGATGGCGGCGTTGCCAAGGGGTGTACAGATAGCTGATGTCGCGTTCGGCATTAGCCAACAACGACTCAGCAAACGTCAACGAGGCCTTGCGCGATATGCCCGCACCAAGTTTTCCATCGTTGGCATCGGTGGTGCAAATGGCCAACGGACCATAGATGGACTTGCCGTCCTCGTTGTATCCCGCATCGCTATGGACAGCCAACGAAAGCTCGATGGGCACCCTGCGGCCTGTCACCGTGGGAACATAAACCGAACCACCAGCCAACCAGTTGGTCATCAACGAACGCACGTTGATATCGTCGGCATAGTCGTTCGAGCCCTCCCGAGTGCTATAAACGTTATAGGGAGCGCCCGCCCATTGGGCATAATAGCGCGCACCTTCGAGCGCACGGGGGTAGTTGCTGGTAGTGCCTCCGCGTTGTATGTTTCCCATTCCTCCACCAAAACGCACGGCATCGGTGGTCACATATCCATCCTGTTCGCTCAGATTGGAGACAATCACGCGGTTGTCCTTGTTGCTACCCTTGTCGAAATCGAACGTACCCAGATACACCCATGTGCCACCACCCATCTGTTGGTTCACATGGAAGATGGTTTGTCGTCTTTGGTGAATCACGATGTATTCGGCATCGGTCACACTTCCCACCACAGACTGGTAGCTGACATACACGGCATATCGGCCCGCTTCGTTGAAAGTGGGTTGGTAGAAAGCCAGACTTGTCTTCTTGCTTTTCTTAGTGGTTTTGGCGATTCTCACGGTACCTGCCTCGAACGGATTCTCGCCATCATAGTAGTTGCCCCTGTGCAGAGCAAAACCCTTTCCGGGCGAGGTCTCCCACTTGTTGGCGCCTGTGCTCTCGGCGTAGATGAACGAAGTCTTGTTGTCGTTGTCGATGATGATTTCGTTCTTCTGCCAGTCGCGCTCACGTGGGGTGAACACCACAGCACCCGCATTCTCGAGCATCGGAATCAGGTAGGGCACCACGATGGTTTGCGTGAAAAGGTCCTCGGTGGTACCGAAAAGGTTCGGACGTTGCCATTTCCAAGTGCCTTTGCCCTGGTCGTAATATCTTCCGTGGCTTGCCCAGACGGAAATGTGCCGGTTCCAAAGTCCGTGTTTTATCTCGTTGGGTCGAGACACCTTTCTCACCCAAGGGTCACCTTCGTATTCAATCTTACCCCAAGTCTCTTGCGCCGATACGTGTTGTAATCCACCTATCAGCAAGGTCAAGAGCGTGAAAACAATCTTTCTAGTCATAGTCGTGTGTCGTCGTTTTTATTCCTCCCCGATGGTGAACTTTTCGGGATGCTTTCCTTTGAAGTCTTTGAAGTATTGTTTGATTTCCTTCATTTCATTCTCGATGTCACCCGTGGGCACGATGGTCTTGGTGCATTGGATGTGGTGCCGTTCGTAATCCAATCCGTAGAGTAGGATAGGGATTTGCGCCTTTTGGGCGATGAAATAAAAGCCCTTCTTCCATTCGGCGTTCAGCGAACGAGTGCCTTCGGGGGTGATGCATAGATGGAACCACTTGGCGTCGATGGCCGTCTGAGCCAGGTTGTCGGTCATGCTGGTGTGCTTGCTACGCCACACGGGGATGCCCCCCATAGCCTTGAAAATCT
The DNA here is from genome assembly GCA_017557405.1 of Prevotella sp. Taxonomy (GTDB): domain Bacteria; phylum Bacteroidota; class Bacteroidia; order Bacteroidales; family Bacteroidaceae; genus Prevotella. The sequence goes on along the minus strand of JAFYYV010000039.1, from coordinate 88,397 downwards.
TTCCCAGCGGCCACACAAACCACTCCTTCTTCATCAGGAAATTGCTTTTGATGCCTTCGGCATGAATGTATAGTTGCCCGATGAGGAAGTCCCAGTTGCTGGTGTGAGGAGCCAGGCAGATGATGTATTTGTCGGGATGGGGTTCACTCACCTCTTTTGTCCATCCCATGCGTTTGTACAAAAGCCACGCGCAAAATCGTCCGAACATCGTCATCACCCCATGTTGTTGATTTGGTCGATAATCTCAGACACCTGCTCGTTGAAATCGTGAATGAGCGTCTTGAAATACTTCTTCTGAGGCATACCTGGTTCGGGGTGCGAGATGCGTCTCACGTAGTCGCTGTTGATGCGTAAGATGCTGGTCAACAATGCCTCTGCGTTCTTCTCGTCGGTCTTGCCCCCATAGAGCGAGGCGGCCACACACTCGGCGAAAAGGTCGCTGCAAACATAGTTGATAGCTCGTTTTAAATCTTTTTTACTGTTCATAATATATGCGTTTTTACCCCCCAAAGATAAGAAAAGAATCTGGAATCGCAATCGATTTGAGGATAAAATAATATAAAAAATACAATTATTTTTGTTTTCTTTCCATATTGTCGTGGAAAATGAGTAAATTTGCAACACATTTTGCGTTTTGTAATTCAAGATACGGATTATCGTTATAAACTTTTCAAATATTTAATTAGGTAAAATGAAAAAAAGTCTTTTGCAGAAAGAAAGAGCTGCTTACCAGCCGAAGTTGCCGAAAGGACTTCAGGGAGCAGTGAAGGTGAAAGAAGGTGAACCAACACAAAGCGTAGGTGACCAGGAGGAGATCAAGAAGCTTTTCCCCCACACCTATGGAATGCCGCTCGTGGAGTTTGTGCCTGGTGAGACCGAGAACAATGCCAAAATGAACGTGGGTGTCATCCTTAGTGGTGGCCAGGCTCCTGGTGGACACAACGTGATTTGCGGTATTTTCGATGGCATCAAGCGTCTGAACCCCGAGAACCGTCTCTTCGGATTCATCCTGGGCCCTGGTGGCTTGGTGGATCACAACTACATGGAACTTACATCCGACATCATCGACGAGTATCGCAACACGGGTGGTTTCGACATGATTGGCTCGGGTCGTACGAAGCTTGAGAAGGAAGATCAGTTCGAGAAGGGTATCGAAATCCTCCGCGAGCTCGACATCAAGGCTCTTGTCATCATTGGTGGCGACGATTCCAATACCAACGCCTGTGTGCTGGCCGAGTATTATGCTGCCAAGAACTACGGTGTGCAGGTCATCGGTTGCCCCAAGACCATCGATGGCGACCTGAAGAACGACCAGATCGAGACTTCGTTCGGATTCGACACAGCCACGAAGGTGTATGGCGAGCTGATTGGCAACATCGAGCGCGACTGCAACTCCGCACGCAAATATTGGCACTTCATCAAGCTGATGGGTCGTTCTGCCTCCCACATCGCTCTGGAGTGCGCCCTCACTTGCCAACCCAACATCTGCATCGTCAGTGAGGAAGTGGAGGCAAAAGACCAGACTTTGAACGACATCGTTGAATATATCGCCGACGTGGTGGCCAAGCGTGCCGAGGACGGCAACAACTTCGGTGTGGTGCTCATCCCCGAGGGACTCATCGAGTTCGTTCCTGCCATCGGCCGTCTCATCGACGAGCTCAACGATCTGTTGGCTGCTCATGGAAACGACTACAAAGACCTCGACAAGAAGGCACAGCGCGAGTATATCCTCGCTCACCTGAGCAAGGAGAATGCCGAGACTTTCGCCACTCTGCCCGAGGGTGTGGCTCGCCAGCTCTCACTCGACCGCGATCCTCACGGAAACGTGCAGGTCAGCCTCATTGAGACCGAGAAGCTGCTCTCTGAGATGGTCGATGCCAAGTTGGCTGAGTGGAAGAAGGAAGGCAAGTTCGTGGGCAAGTTCGCCACACAGCACCACTTCTTCGGATACGAAGGCCGCTGCGCAGCTCCCTCCAACTTCGACGCCGACTATTGCTACGCTTTGGGTGTGAGTGCTTCTCAGCTCATTGCCAATGGCAAGACCGGTTATATGGCCATCGTGAAACACACAACCGACGGTACCGACAACTGGATTGCTGGTGGTGTGCCCATCACGATGATGATGAACATGGAACGCCGTAATGGTGAGATGAAGCCCGTCATCCGCAAGGCTCTTGTGGAGCTCGATGGCGCACCCTTCAAGAAGTTCGTTGAACATCGCGATGAGTGGGCTCGTGAGACTTGCTTCGTCTATCCTGGTCCTATTCAGTATTGGGGTCCCTCTTCCGTTGCTGATCGTGCCACCCGCACGCTGATGCTCGAACAGGGCAAGCAATAATCTCTTTGATGGGTGGTGGCTTTTTTAGGTGTTTGCCATCACCCATCATTTCGATTTAAATCTACTCGACCTTAGTAAATCGCTTTAAATCTTTCCATTGCCTAACCAATCGTCCAATCGTAAATTGTCCAATCGTAAATCACCTTCCCGTTTTTTCCGCAAACATCCGCATGGTGCGTGGTGGTTGGGAGGACTGGCCATAGCCGCCGTCTATGTTTGGGTGTTTTATTATTTCTTCGTCAGCCCCACAGGCTTCCGTTGGCGCGCCCTCTATGGCGACCCAACCTATCCCGACGGCTACGAGATTCATGGCATCGACATCTCCCACTATCAAGGCACCATCGATTGGGAGAAGCTACGCAACGGAATGATTGAAGGCTGCCCCTTGCGCTTTGTCATTGTGAAGTCGACCGAAGGCTCCACAGAGCTCGACGAGAACTTCAAGGAGAACTTCCATCAGGCTCGTGAATACGGACTCGTGCGAGGCGCCTACCACTTCTGGAGCAACAAGTCGACAGCTCGTGAGCAAGCCTATTATTTCCTCAAGCAAGTGCGTTTGGAAGAGGGCGACCTGCCTCCCGTACTCGACATCGAGCACAAGCCTCAGGAGCGTTCCATCGAAGACTTCCAGCGCGATGTCCTCACCTGGCTTCACATCGTCGAAGACCGTTATCATGTGAAGCCCATCATCTACACCTATTATAAATTCAAACAGCAATATCTCAGCGCCCCCGTCTTCGACGACTATCCCTATTGGATAGCCCATTATTATGTCGACACGCTCGACTACAAAGGCGAATGGAAGTTCTGGCAGCACACCGATGCAGGCCGCCTTCCCGGCATCAAGGGATATGTCGATTTCAACATCTACAACGGCTCCTTCTACGACCTCAAGAAAATGACCATCAAAGAGGATTAGAGTCAACGTTGTCATTCCATAGCTTTAACCCGCTCATTCCATAGCTTTGACCTCCCCATTGCATAGCTTTGACACCATCACATGTGGTCTTTGACAGAGGCGGAAGTGCATTTTGTTACATTGTTACATTGTTACATTAAGCACCTTCCGCATGTGCAGAGTGCATCCCTCTCCTATAGGTTATTATAATATAATATATTATAATAAATATACCATTATTATACTCCATAAATTTTTACCCATTATATTTGCCAATTTAAAACTCAAATTTCATCTCGGAAACTCGAAACCACCTTATTGTAACAATGTAACAATGTAACAATGTAACATTTTCTTGTCTTTTCCTGCTTTTGGTTGACGTTTTTTTGTTCCTTTTCCTGATGTGGTTGACAGCCATTTTCCTGAAGGAGTTGACATTTTGGCTTTTTTCCCTTCTGCTCCCAACCTTTGAAGCAAGCTTCAGGTGAGAGCAAAAGTGAAAAACAAATAAATATATTTGGCATTGTGCTCGGTTTTCACTATCATTGGCTTCGCCGAAGGTACTCTCGTTCGACAATAAAAACAAAAAAACTCCTTTTTGTTTTGTATTGTTCTCTCTTATTCGTACCTTTGTCACCCGAAGAAAAGAATGACGTCATGGAAATCAAGAAATCTGCATTTGTGATATCGACGCCGAGTGTGGGGCAGTGCCCGCAGGACACGAAGGCGGAGTTTGCGTTCATTGGCCGCTCGAACGTGGGAAAATCGAGCCTTATCAACATGCTCTGCAACCACAAGGGATTGGCCAAGACCTCTGCGATGCCGGGCAAGACGATGCTCATCAACCACTTCATCATCAACAACGAGTGGTATCTGGTGGACCTGCCTGGCTATGGTTTCGCCAAGCGCTCGAAGACGGAGCGGCAGAAGTTGGACAACATGATCCGTGGGTATCTGCTGCAACGCGAGCAGTTGGTGAACGTGTTCGTTCTGATTGACATCCGCCACGACCAGCAGGCCATTGACCGCGAGTTTGTGGATTGGCTGGGGCAGAGCGGCATTCCTTTCTGCATCGTGTTCACGAAGGCCGACAAGCTGAGCAAGACGAAGGCGCAGCAGAACGTGAAGGCGTGGATGGACAAGTTGCACGATACTTGGGAGGAACTGCCCCCTTACTTCGTGACGAGTGCTGAACAGGGTACCGGGCGCGATGAGGTGTTGGGGTATATAGAGGAAATAAATAAGAGCCTCATTCCCGAGTAAACTCGCCTACCCGTAGCCTTTCCCCTGACCCCTCTCCCAAAGAGAGGGGAGCCTAAAGGGCGTAAAGGGGAGTGAATGGGCTTTAAAGGGCCAATAGCCCATCCAATTGTGAAATAGTCAAATAAATTGTAAATCGTAAATTGTCCAATTGTAAATTGTTCCATGGCCAATCCATTTGTTGATGTACAGAATCTAACGAAGTCGTTCGGCGCGCAAGTGTTGTTCGAGGACATCTCGTTTTCGATAGCCGAAGGACAGCGTGTGGGACTCATTGCCCAAAATGGCACTGGGAAATCAACGTTGTTGTCGATTCTGACGGGCAAGGAGGGCTATGACAAGGGTAGCATCATCTATCGGCGCGACCTGAAGACGGGTTATCTGGAGCAATCGCCCCAGTTCGACCCCAACGAATCGGTGCTCGACGCCTGTTTCAACCATCAGGGCGACCCCGAGCGCGTGTTGCGTGCCAAGCAGATATTGACCCAACTGAAAATCAAGAACCTTGACCAACCAATGGGGCAGTTGAGTGGTGGTCAGCAGAAACGTGTGGCATTGGCCAACGTGTTGATTACCGAGCCCGATTTCCTGATTCTTGACGAGCCTACAAACCATCTGGATTTGGAGATGATTGAGTGGTTGGAAGGATGGTTGGGCAGGGGCAACAAGACGTTGCTGATGGTCACCCACGACCGTTTCTTCTTGGACCGTGTGTGCAACCTGATTCTGGAGCTCGACAACCAACGCATCTACACCTATCGTGGCAACTATGCCTATTATCTGGAGAAACGCCAGCAGCGCATGGACAACCTGAGGGCTGAGGTGGCAAGGGCAAACAACCTCTATCGCACGGAGCTGGAGTGGATGCGCCGTATGCCACAGGCTCGTGGACACAAGGCTCGCTATCGTGAGGAGGCTTTCTATGAATTGGAGCGCGTGGCGAAGCAACGCATTGAGGAACGGCAGATTCGCCTGAAGGCCTCGAATGTGTATATCGGTTCGAAGATTTTCGAGTGCCAATATGTCTCGAAGGCTTTTGATCAGGTGACCATCCTGAAGGATTTCTATTACAACTTCGCCCGCTTCGAGAAGATGGGCGTTGTGGGAAGCAACGGAACGGGAAAGTCAACGTTCATCAAACTGTTGCTGGGATTAGAGCAACCTGATAGCGGAAAGTTCGACATCGGCGAGACGGTGAAGTTCGGCTATTTCTCGCAGGAGGGTTTGAAATTCCGTGAAGACCAGAAGGTGATTGACGTGGTGCGCGACATTGCCGAGTATGTGGATTTGGGTAGTGGTCGCCATCTGAGTGCCTCTCAGTTCCTGCAATACTTCATGTTCACGCCCGAGCAGCAACACAACTATGTATATAAGCTGAGCGGTGGTGAAAAGCGGAAGCTCTATCTATGCACCGTTTTGATGAAGAGTCCTAACTTCCTGGTGCTCGACGAGCCCACGAACGACCTCGATATCCAGACGTTGCAGGTGTTGGAGGAATATCTGCAGGACTTCCCTGGATGTGTGATTGTGGTGAGCCACGACCGTTATTTTACTGATAAGGTGGTGGACCATCTGCTCGTATTCAAGGGCTATGGCGTTATCCAGGACTTCCCAGGCAACTACAGCCAATATCGTGAGTGGTTGTCGTTGCAACCGCAAGAGAAAGGGGAGGGGACGAAGAGCACGAAGGAATCGAAAGCTAACAAAGACCAGAACCCCAAAAGGGAGCAAGGAGAGACGCGCCGCAAGATGACCTACAAGGAGAAACGCGAATTTGAACAATTGGAAATTGACATCGCCGCCTTGGAAGCCGAGCAGAAAGCCATTGAGGAGGCGCTCTGTAGTGGAACGCTTTCAATTGACGAGCTGACCGAAAAAAGCAAGCGGCTACCCCAATTGAAGGATGAACTCGACGAGAAGACCATGCGATGGTTGGAACTGAGCGAGATCTAACGCGTTGAGCTCATCGGGTGGGGGATTTTTCTTAAATCGCTTGCTTCAAATCATAAATACAAATCGAATGGAATAGTATAATTCGGCTGCCAAGATATAAAGCAGCCATAGGGGTGCTGTGCGCCCGATGCCCACATAGAGCGAGCGGAACACCTCGGGAAGGGAATGGAAGCGGCCTCCCATCACACCATAGGTGACACCGAAGACGCAGAAAGCGAATGCCACAACAGCCACGATGCTGGAGGAGAAACTACTTGGGAACAATTGCCCTGTTACACTAAGCAATACGGCATGAGGGACAGCCGTGAGCAACAGCATGACCACGATGACCAAGCACAATTCGAGCAACACCGCCCGCAAGGCAAACCGTTGACGATAGGTCAGTTGCAACGATTCCCTTTTCTTTCGATTGAACAACCGATAAAACTGTTCTTTTAGAACATCTCCCAATCCACTTGACACGACGACTCCGTAAGCCACGCTGAGCAGCAACAGCCACACCAACACGGGCGTGGCGAGGTTGTGGACGAACTGGCCAAAGAACCAACGCAAGCCCTCGCTGCTGAGCAACGAGTGCATGGCTATCTCTGGTTTGGCAGCCGTGATGAGCCACGAAACCAGAAAGAGCGCCACTTGTGCCACAATGAGTGTCAAGGCGACATAGGAGAAGCTACGCGAACGGTCAATCATCGTCGGGACGCAGGTTGTCGATGTCAAGGATACGCAACTCCAAGGCACGAACCACCAGACGGGTGGCATTCACGCCTCCTGTGCCCTCGGGGAACAGCTTCTGTACCAGTTCGTTCTGGCGTTTTTCAAGACTCTTGACGCCGAAGGGCATACCGCGCAGGTTGGTGATTTGCTCTTTGGTGTAGCCAAGTGCCAGATGGCGCAGGAAACGCTCGTCGTACTCGTCGATCTCGTAGTTGATGACGGCCTCCTGACGAAGAATCTGACCTGTGACACTACGTTTGAAACGCTCGACAATCTTCTCGAGGATGGGCTCGTTGAACACCATCTTCTTTCCATCCATCACACTCGAGACATCGCCGCGTGTGAGCAGTTCGCCGCTCTTGAGGATGATGCCATCGCAACCAGCGTCGAGCACGTCTACCCACAGTTTCTCGTTCAGTATCTCGCCGGTGAAGATGAGAACCTTCACATGAGGATGACTCTCCTTGGTGTGGCGGCAGATCTCGACGCCCACCGTTGTGGAGCCAGCCAATCCAAGGTCGAGCAACACGAGGTCGGGCACTTGTTGTTTGAGCAATCGCCAATAGGCTTGTTCGTTCTCTGCCGTTCCGATGATTTCGGCCTCGGGAATGTCGTTGCGGAAGATGCCCTGTGTTCCTTTCAGCTCGAGGGGCACATCTTCTACGATGATAACTTTAAATTGTTCCATATCGATTTGGTTATTGTTATTTTTACGGTTGTTCCTCCTTCAGGGTTTTGGACGGCCATGATGCCACATCCACGTGCGTTGGTGGCCTCACCTAGTTCGCGTACAATCTGACGGCAAAGCATGAAGTCGAGGTTGATGGTGGCGGGTGTGAAGAGAGCCTCCGTTTGCTCCTGTGTCAATTTCAAATCGGGCATCTGCACGTTCAGCGTCACATATCGGTCGTCGACATCGGAATATGAGCTCACGTTGCCGCCGCCCAGTTTCTTGAGAATCTCGAACAGGTAGTCAATCATGTCCTTGTCAACCCGCACATTATCGTCGATTTGACGCATGGCTTGAGCGCTGAGCAACGAATACAACTCCTTGTAGTAGGTGACCAGTTCGGCGATGGCTGGCAGGTTGGCATCGGCTCCATCGATGAGCGTTTTGATGCGAGATGGATAGTACATCGTCTCGTGCTTGAGGGTGCTGAGGCAGTTGTCGAGCACGTTGTTGCTGATGTGCAGCTTGTCGTTCTCGTAATCCACGCGGCGCAACTCGTCTTCGGCCAGTTCGAGGTTGGTTTGCAGTTCGTTCTCGGACACCACACTATTGCGCAAAGCCTGCTTGATCTCGCCCACCAACGCGTTCAGGGGAGCCAGGCGATCGCCACTCAACGTCAAAGTTTTGTCGTTCCAGATGCTATCAATCTGTTGTAGTTTCGTTTCGGGAGACGCCTCCGACAGCAATATGTTGTTGATGCGGTTCACGCGGTCGATGCAGAAGCGGTAATAGACCTGATGGCGATAATACACGAGATAGTAGGCGGGGATGGTCATCAACAAGAGGATGAGCAGTAGGGTGATGGCCACATTCTTGTTGTTCTCCGAACGTTGCATCACGCGGCAATAGTTGGCGAGTGTGTTGTCGGCCGAGAGTTCGCGGAACAATTGGGTATAGACTTTGTTGTTGTAGCGATAGAGGTCCCATTCGTGAAGCGCCAATGCCGCCACAGCACTCTCGTTTCGGATGTCGAGAATCACGTCGTAGCTGGTCATCAAACTATCGTGGAACCACGCCAATTCGGCAGGCGAGGATGCATCTTCGGGATGTGCCGCCATCAGTTGCTTGCCCTTGGGAACGATGGTCAGGTAGTGCTGGTTCAGACACTCGATGCAGCTGTCGGCATACAACAACGTCTTTTTGTAATCGCCGTTGATGTTGCAATAGTAAGCGCTGTCAGCATATATTTTGGCTGATGTCAAAGCATCGTCGGTCACCATCGTCATATTGGTGCGAACGGTGGTGTCGTGTTTGGCAAACGACAGGTTGTTGAATCCGCAAAGGAACGCCCCGATGACCAGCAGACGAATGATGCCCTTGGGCAATCGGAAATAGAATCGGCTTCCTTTTCCTTCCTCGCTCTCCACCTCGATGGTGCACACCTTGAAGATCTGGCTCAGCTTGCGGTATTTCTCGATGATGCCCTTGCAATTCATCAAGCCGAAGCCGTGAGAGCGTTGTGCATGATCGGTTATCTGCTCCACGCCGCCCTCTATGATGGGCTTGTGGTCGAAGATGTGCTCCTTCTGCTCATCGGTCATTCCCACACCCGTATCCTTCACGCTGATCTCCACGTAATCGTCGGCGGCCGTGGACGAGATTTCTACAGTTCCTCCCGAGGGCGTGAACTTGCGGGCATTGTCGGCCATCGTGTTGATCATGAAGAGCGTGAGCGTACGGTCGGCCTTCACCACATCTTGTGTGTCGTTGACGTTCAACTCAACGCCTCGCAACTGGAACGCCATTCGGCCTTTCTTCACAATGTCGAACAACTCATGCAAACGGAAGCTCTCGATGTGGAGGCTCACATCGCCTTGCCGCATCTGAATCCATTCGGTAAGGATGTTGTTGTAGTCGTTGATCTTGTCGGTCAACTCCGCCACATAAGCATAGCGCTCAGCCCTTACCTCTGGCGTGTCCTTGTATTGAAGCAGCCGTTTCACCTCGTGGATCATGCGGTCGATGAAGGGCGTGATGGTGTTGACAAGCGATATTTTCGCACGTTTCTCCAGATTGCGCCGTTTGTTGTTCAAGACGTGCAATTGCGAGATTTTTATCTGCTCGTTGATCTCCTCGTTCTGCTCGTCCACCAACGCTACATGCTCGTTATTGGCTTGTTGCCACTCGTCGAGGGGTTGCATCAACGATGACAAAGAGAATCGTGCATCGCTCTGCCTACGCATTCGTTCGAAGAGCAACAACAATAGGCAAACCAGGAACAACATGGCCACAACGGCGTAGATCCATCGGTTGAGTTGGCGTGAAGAGCGGTTCAGTTGTTCGGCACGCGCCTCCAACTGCCTGTCCTGACGTGTCTGCTCCTGTATGTCAAGGTATTGGTTTCGATTTTGGTCGCTATTCGCCTTGTCGTCGATAGCCGAATATACCAACGACAACTGCTCCAAGATGGAGGCCACCAAGTCGGGTGCGCGGTTGATGATGGTGTCTTTGTTCAAAGCCGTCTGCAAGCAGAAGCCAGCCGATGGGTAGTCTTGAATCGCCCAATAGCACTCTGCCAAAGTTCGATATGCGCCAGCCGTCTGATACACATCGCCATACTCGGAGAACAAGTCAAGCGCCCGTTGCGCCAGATTGCCCGCCAAGAGAGAGTCGTCCATGTGGTCGAGGTTGATGTACTTCATGGCAGGAAGATTGTCGCGAATGAGTTCGTCGCGCCACTCGGGGTTCTGCAGATGCTCACTCATGGCTTGCATCGACTGTGCCTCGAAGAAAGGCATCTCCGCTTGTTGTGCCAACAGGTAGCAACGCATGAGGTAATCGAACTCCTGTTGGTTGATCTCCGATTGGCTTCCCGAGGTGATGATGCCGCCAGCTCCCACGTTGTAGTAATAGTTGAGCAGCTGGGCGGTGTCCCGCATGAGAGGTCCGTTGGGGTCGATGTTCTCCAACGCTTTGGCCGATGGCTCGTAGAGACCCACATAATAATAATAGATGGAGGTCACGATGTGGAACTCGCTTTGCGCATAGATCATGCGGTCGAGTTGGTGGGGAGTGAGCCGGTTGCGTTCTTCGTCAATGCGCTTCAGCAATCGAGTGGCACTCTCGTGATAGTCGTAGAATTGTTTGTTGTGTGATTGCCTTTGGCAAAGCCTCATGTGTTGGATGTCGGCGATGAGCATCTCGACGAGGTTGTTGGTGGAGATGCTGTCCAGCAATCGATTTGCCCCATCGTAATCCATCTTGGCGATACACACGAAAGCCAGGTTGTTCAACGCCTCCGCACGTCCGGCATCATAGCCGTCGGCCAACTTCAAAGCCTTCTCGGCCAACACCCGTGTAGAGTCGATGTTGCGATAATGGTAGGAATACGAACGGGAATTCAGCATATCCACCTCGTCTCTGTTGGGTGTCGAACATGCTGAAAAAAGGGAAATGCCCAATATGAGCAAAAGCCATATCGAGCATTTCATTCTTTGATATTTATTTGCGAGCCTCAGCAACGTAACCAAGAGCTTCTTTACACTTATTTGTCACATATTGCCAGTCGCCAGCGGCCACCTTGTCTTTCGGGAACAGCTTCGAACCCATGCCGACACAGAACACGCCAGCCTTGAACCACGACTTCAGATTCTCCGCTTCAGGAGCCACACCGCCTGTCACCATGATCTTCGACCAAGGCATCGGAGCCTTCAGACCTTTGATCATGTTGGGGCCAATCACATCGCCTGGGAACACCTTTGTCAAGTCGCACCCCAGCTCCTGAGCCTTTCCAATCTCGCTTACGGTCACACAACCGGGGCAGTAGGGGATGAGACGGCGGTTGCAAACGGGGGCGATGTCGGGGTTGAACAACGGTCCCACCACGAAGTTGGCACCCAGTTGGATGTAGAGTGCTGCCGTGGGAGCATCCACCACCGAACCGATGCCCAAAGCCAATTCAGGGCATTCCTTGTCGGCCCACTTGACCAACTCGCCAAACACCTCGTGGGCAAAATCGCCTCGGTTGGTGAACTCGAATGCGCGCACACCACCCTCATAGCAAGCCTTCACGACGTTCTTGCAAATCTCCAGGTCTTTGTGATAGAATACGGGAACCATTCCCGTGTCGCCGATTTTCTGTAATACGGCTATTTTGTCAAACTTTGCCATGATTATTTTTCGTATTCACGTTTCAAATACATGTTGCACTCGCAGACAGCCACGAGCTCCCATCCCAGTTCGCCCAATTCGTTCAGTTTCTCCTCACGCTTAATGAGGGGCGAAATGATTTTATATTCAAACTTTTTCATTTGTCAATTCTTTTAGTCGGCTGACGCCTTTGTAAAAGCGGCAAAGCCGAGCGGTTAATTGTAAATTGTCAATTATCTTTGCACTCTTCCATTGGCATTACCGCCAGCCAAAGCCTCTACTTCGTCGGCGCTTACCAGGTTGAAATCGCCATTGATGGTGTGCTTCAAGGCAGAAGCGGCCACGGCAAACTCCAAAGCCTCACCTTGCGTGTTCTTGGTCAGAAGACCATGAATCAAGCCACCCGAGAACGAGTCACCACCACCCACGCGGTCGATGATGGGGTTGATCTCATAGCGCTTCGATTGATAGAACTCCTTGCCGTCGTAGATCAAGGCCTTCCAACCGTTGAATGTGGCTGAGTAGGATTCACGAAGGGTGGAGACCACATACTTGAAGCCAAACCCCTCGCGCATTTGCTTGAAGATGCCCTCGTAGCCAGCGGCGTCGGTTTGTCCGCCTTCCACATCGGCATCGGGTTTGAAGCCCAGGCAGAGCTCGGCGTCTTCCTCGTTGCCAATGCACACATCGACATATTTCATCAAGGGGCGCATCACGCTAATGGCCTTCTGGCTCGTCCACAACTTCTTGCGGAAGTTCAAGTCGACCGATACGGTCACACCATGCCGTTTGGCGGCCTCACAAGCCAGTCTTGTCAACTCGGCGGCCTTGTCGCTGATGGCGGGCGTGATACCACTCCAGTGGAACCATTGGGCACCTTCCATGATGGCGTCGAAATCAAAATCCTCAGGGTCGGCCTCTGCTATCGAGGAGTGGGCACGGTCGTAGATGACCTTCGAGGGGCGCATGGAAGCACCCGTCTCGGCATAATACAAACCAATGCGATCGCCACCACGAGCCACAAACTGAGTGTTGACACCATATCGCCGCAAAGCGTTCACGGCAATCTGACCAATCTCGTGCTTCGGCAATTTCGATACGTAATAAGCCTCATGACCATAATTGGCCAAGCTGATGGCCACGTTGGCCTCACCACCACCCGGGATGATGCGGAATGACTCACTCTGAATGAAGCGATCGTTTCCTTGCGGAGAAAGACGAAGCATGATTTCGCCCAATGTTACAATTTTTGCCATTTTCTCAAACTGAAGTTTTTGTATTTATAGATTAATTATCCTTGTTTGCCTACGCAAAATTAACGATTATTTCGCGAACTAGGAAATAAAATCGCAAAAAATGTAGTTTTTTAGCAAAATATACAACTGTGCTTTCGCACAATTCGATTTTATTTACTATTTTTGCGCAAAAATATATACAAAGGAATTATGACAGATAAAATCAGAATCAAGGACATTGCAGAACGCGCGGGCGTTTCGGTGGGAACGGTGGACAGGGTGTTGCACGAACGCCCCAATGTGTCAAAATCCGCACGTGAGAAAGTGGAGAAGGCGCTCAAGGAGATGGACTATAAGCCCAACATGTACGCCTCGGCTTTGGCTTACAACCGCTCATATACCTTCCACATGCTCATCCCGAAGCACGACTCCGAAGCCTACTGGGAAGAGATCGAGGAGGGTGCGAAGAAGGCCATGGAGGCTCGCCGCGACTTCCATATCAATGTGGTGATTCACTATTACGAACGCTTTAACGACGAGAATTTTATCGCTCAGTATCAGGCGATTATGAATGAGGCGCCCGATGGCGTTGTCATCGTTCCTTCCACCCTCGAGCTCACTCGTCAGTTTACCGATATCCTCCACGAGCAGAGCATTCCTTTCATCATGCTCGACTCCTACATGCCCGACCTGAAACCGCTTTCGTTCTATGGTCAGGACTCGTTTGCAAGTGGTTATTTTGCCGCCAAGGCCTTGATGATGATTGCTTCGAAGGAGCGCGAGATCATGCTGATGAAGCAAACTAAGAACGGGCGTGTGACCAGTAAGCAGCAGGATAACCGCGAAGTGGGTTTCCGCCATTACATGCACGACCATTATCCCAACGTGAAGATACTCGAGCTCGACCTCCCCGTTGAAGGTTCGAAAAAGCAATATGCCGTCATGCTCGAGAAATTCTTCGTTCAGCACCCCCAGCTTCACCATTGCATCACGCTCGGTTCGAAGGCCCACATCATCGGCGATTTCCTCCTGAAGACCAACCGCCGTAATGTGCAGGTGATGGGTTATGATATGGTGCACAAGAATGCCGAATGTCTGCGCCAAGGAAGCATCTCGTTCCTCATCGCCCAACACGCCTATCAGCAGGGTTACTCGTGCATCGATGCGCTCTTCCAGGCCATTGTGTTGAAGCACAAGGTGAACCCCGTGAACTACATGCCCATCGAGCTGTTGATGAAGGAGAACGTGGAGTTCTATCGTAGGACGCAATTGTAAGAAATACAGCCAATTACGAAACCATCTACATGAAACAATCAAGCTTTATCAAAATCAACCCTGCCGACTCTGTGGTGGTGTGCCTTCGTGCCATGAAACAAGGCGAGACCATCGAGATGGACGGCAGCAACATCACATTGTTGCAAGACACGCCCGCCGGCCACAAAATCCTGTTGAAGGATGTGGCTGAAGGCGAGAATATCATCAAATACGGCTATCCTATCGGTCATGCTCGCACAGCCCTGAAGGCTGGAGCATGGGTGAACGAAGACAACCTGAAGACCAACCTCTCGGGTACGCTTTCCTACGAATACCATCCCGTTGGCGAGCAGTTGGATATTGCCAACGAAGGGCTCACCTTCCAGGGATACGTTAGGAAGAATGGCGAAGTGGGTGTCCGCAACGAAGTGTGGATTGTGCCCACCGTGGGGTGTGTAAATGGTGTGGCCGAGAAATTGGTGGAGTTGCTGAAGGCGGAGACTCGTTGCGAAGGTATCGATGCCATCCACGCCTGGCATCATAATTATGGTTGCTCCCAACTATCGGGCGATCACGAGAACACTCGTAAGGTTCTTCGCGATATCGTACTCCATCCCAATGCCGGAGCCGTATTGATACTCTCCCTTGGATGCGAGAACAACCAACCCGACCAGTTCATGGAGTTGTTGGGCGACTACGACAAAGAGCGCATCAAAGTGCTTGTCACCCAGAAGGTGGAGGGCGATGAACTGGAAGAAGGTATGAAGATACTCCGCCAGTTGTATGCTTTGGCCAGCCAAGACCGCCGCAAAGAAGTGCCCATGAGTAAGCTCCGTGTGGGTTTGAAATGCGGAGGAAGCGATGGTTTCTCGGGCATTACTGCCAATCCCCTCGTAGGCGAGTTCAGCGATTGGTTGGTGGCACAGGGTGGTACATCGATACTGACCGAGGTTCCCGAGATGTTCGGAGCCGAGACCATCCTGATGAACCGTTGCGAGACACCTGAGTTGTTCAACCAAACCGTTAAGCTGGTTAACGATTTTAAGGAATATTTCCTCTCTCATGGTGAGCCGGTGGGCGAGAATCCCTCCCCGGGCAACAAGGCGGGTGGCATCTCCACACTCGAAGACAAGGCTTTGGGATGCACACAGAAGTGCGGCCGTGCCCCTGTAAGTGGTGTTCTTGAATATGGCGACCGTTTGCAAGTAAGCGGGCTCAACCTGCTCTCTGCGCCAGGCAACGACCTTGTGGCCGCCACGGCATTGGCTTCGGCTGGCTGTCAGCTCGTGCTCTTCACTACCGGGCGTGGCACACCCTTCGGAACCTTCGTGCCCACCATGAAGATATCTACCAACAGCAAGCTCTTCCACGATAAACCCAACTGGATTGACTTCAACGCGGGCGAATTGGTGGAGGGTACCGATATGCAGACTCTTCTGCGCCGTTTCATCACGTTCATCCAAAGCGTGGCGAGTGGGGTGGAGGTGCGCAACGAAATCAACGGCTATCGCGAAATCTCCATCTTTAAGAATGGGGTAACTTTATAATTTACAATTTACAATTGACAATTAACAATTCACAAAAAAAAAGGAGTTAGCGGAAGTTAGCGGGAGTTAATAGGCTCTGCCTGGGAGTTAACGGACAAAAGTCGAGGGTAATCTCTCATCTCTTACCTCTTAGCTCTTACGACTTACCTCTAAAACATGAATAAAATATCCAACAAGAAAGGGCTACTCGCATTGTCACCGCTTATGGTGTTTATTGCGATCTATCTGGTCACCAGCATCATTGTGGGCGACTTCTACAAGGTGCCCATCACCGTGGCGTTCATGATCTCGAGCATCTATGCCGTGGCGATGTCGGGCGGATATACCCTCTCTAAGCGCATTGAGCACTTCTCTCGTGGAGCGAGTACACAGAACATGATGCTCATGCTTTGGATATTCGTGTTGGCTGGCGCGTTTGCCAACTCCGCCAAGACAATGGGAAGCATCGATGCTACCGTGAACCTCACGTTGAGCGTCTTGCCTGGCAACATGCTGCTGGCAGGCCTCTTCCTGGCCGCTTGCTTCATCTCACTCTCTATCGGAACCAGCGTGGGTACCATCGTTGCCCTTGTGCCCATAGCGGCAGGAGTGGCTCATTCAACAGGCGTGAGCGTACCCATGATGACCGCCGTAGTGGTGGGAGGCTCGTTCTTTGGTGACAACCTCTCGTTCATCTCCGACACCACCGTCGTGGCCACTTCCACGCAAGGGTGCAAGATGAGCGATAAGTTCCGTGTCAACTCGTTTATCGTGATGCCTGCAGCCCTCCTTATCCTCGTGCTCTACGTTTTCTTGGGAGCCGGCATTGAGTCGCCTACCGACATCCCCAAGGTGCCCTATCTGAAGGTCATTCCCTACATCGTGGTGCTTGTGGCGGCCATTTGTGGCATGAACGTTATGGCGGTGCTCACGTTGGGTATTGCTCTCACAGGCATCATCGGAATTGCTGACGGCACCTACGACCTCTTTGGGTGGTTCTCCTCGATGGGCGATGGCATCATCGGTATGGGCGAACTCATCATCATCACCATGATGGCTGGTGGAATGCTCGAGATAGTGCGTCAGAACGGAGGCATCGACTATATCATCCAAAAGATGACCCGCCACATTCATGGCAAGCGAGGTGCAGAGTTGTCCATCGGACTTCTTGTGGCCATCGTGGATGTCTGCACGGCCAACAATACTGTTGCCATCATCACCGTGGGTGGCATAGCCAAACAGGTGGGCGACCGCTATGGCGTAGACAATCGTAAATGCGCCTCCATCCTCGATACCTTCTCGTGCTTTATGCAAGGCATCATCCCTTACGGAGCACAACTGCTCATGGCAGCCGGGTTGGCAAGCCTGAACCCCGTTCAGATACTCCCCTGGCTCTACTATTCGTTCGCCCTCGGCGCCGCAGCCCTGCTCTCCATCCTCTTGCGATACCCAAGGAGGTACAGCTGAGCCCGCTCAGCTAAATGAAAAATGAAAAATGAAAAATTAAGATTGGAAAATTGAATGGTTCAATGTTCAATGTTCAATGTTCAATAATATATAAATAGGTAAAATGGACATCATCAAGCGCAACTTCTTCCGTCTGCTACGTTCCGGAGCCCTCAACGAATATGAGGACCTCGAACCCATGTCGGCATTCAAGTGGGGGAGAATGTTCGAGATGATCAAGGCACAGGGCGTCAGCGACATCGCCATGAAAGGCCTGAAGAACCATACCTTCGATGCGAATGCCAATATCCCACGACCGCTTGTTGATGAGCTTGCTACAGCCACCTCTAGTAGCACCTCCAGCAACGCACTCCCACAACTCTCCAACCGCTTCCTCAACAAACGGCTGAAGAAGATACAATCCAGTGAGCGCCATCAGATGGATGCCTCGATGACCACCCTCGACCTACTGAACATCATCGTACGCAACGTTGAACTCATCCTCAACCGCGGCATCTCCCTCAAAGGTATCGCCGAACTTGGTTCCTTCTTGCGCACCCGAGGCGACAAGGTTGACTTCGTGAAGCTTGAGAACTGGCTCAGCCACCTCCACATCGAACGAATGGCGCAACTCCAGGGAAGCATCCTCATCGAGGTATTCGAATTTGAGCCTGCCGAGATTCCTTTCGTGAAGAAGGTGGAGAAACAGGCCTACGCACTCACGCTCCGCACCCTTACCCATACCGAGGAGGATTCCGCCAAGGAGTGGCACTTCCGACAGAGCAAAACAGGGTTCGTGCAGAACAACTCGGCACAGCTGCGCCGCAACCTCCGACGGAGCATTCGCTACATCGATTATGCACCCCTCGAGACCGCCAGCAATTTTGTCAACAATTTTGCCAAAAATCTGTCCGAAATCGAAGAGTGAACAACCACTGTTATCGCACCCAAAAACATGCTTTTTCTACAAATTGCGGCTCAAGGATGTAATATTAACACTAATTAACCATTCGTAATTCGTTGAATATCAACAACTTGCAAAAAAGTTACAAAAAGCACTAAAAAAAATACGAAAAAAAAGAACAACGTATGAAAAAAATAGTTACCTTTGCATCGTTTTAATAAACAAATGATTGTTTTACAGATTTAAAAAAGCAAAGAAAATGAAGAAATTAGTTTTTATGTTCGTAGCTATCGCAGCTATTTCGTTCGCATCTTGTGGCCAGCAGCAGCCTAAGGCTGAGGCTGAGGTCATCGACACCACCGCTGTTGTTGATACCACCGCAGCTGTTGACACCACTGCTGTTGACACCACTGCCGCTGAGTAATAGCTAGCTCGAATTGAAAAATGAGAGATGACCGCTGGATTCGTCCAGCGGTTTTTTTTGTCTCATCACAATCTTGCCCGCAGTTCTTCCTTAACCTTTTCCAGATCACCACACGATAATATCGGCATCAGGCTTTCTATCTCTTCGATGCTTTTGTCCCACCATTTGAATTTGAGCAACAATTCAATCAACTCATCATCAAATCGTTTCTTCACTACACGGCAGGGATTGCCCACAGCAATCGAGTAGGGAGGTATGTCCTTCGCCACGACCGAATTGGTTCCAATAATGGCTCCATCGCCGATATGCACACCGGGCATCACGGTTACATTCTGGCCTATCCAAACGTCGTTGCCAACAATGGTGTCACCCTTCAGCGGCAGTTCGTCTTTCACTGGTGCAATGGCACTTCCCCAATCACCCCCCATGATGTAGAATGGATAGGTAGTCGCGCAGCTCATCCTGTGGTTGGCGCCATTCATCACAAACTCCACCCCTTTGGCGATTGCACAGAATTTTCCAATGATCAGCCTGTCGCCGATGAAGTTGTAGAAATGAGTCACGTGCTTCTCAAACTGGTCAGCGCCCTCCTCGTCATTATAGTAGGTGTAGTCACCGATGATGATGCGAGGGTTCTTCACCACGTTCTTAATGAAACAGAGGCTTGGAATGTTCGGGTTGGGGAAAGCCTCGTTAGGGTTGGGCCTGTCGGCGAAGTTAACCATAGATTCTCAAACTCTTTTATTTGTTAATTTATCGCTGCTGCCAGTCTCCTTCGGAGAGATTATTTGCGCGCGCTCCCTCCTTTTTCGCATCCTCCAACGCAGCGGTATTGGTGGTGCTTGATTTCGATTACAAAAATAATAAAAAACTCTCAAACCTCCAAATCTCATAGTAAAAAATCTTTACATCACCATATGTGGTCTTTGAGATTGTCAAAGACCATCTTTGACCTGCTCATTGCACAGTTTTGACCGCCTCATTTCATAGCCGTCGAAACTGCTCACGTTCGGGATAGTTAGAATGTGATTCTGCTCTCCTCTCACTAACGCGCAGTTTTGAGTGCGTTATTTGTGGTCTTTGCTTTCCCTGCAACTCCCAAACTTTCGTTTGCCTGCCCATAGCCGTAGCGACAGCGACCGATGGTTCGCAATGGCGTTGGTGTACTTTCTCAGAAACCAAAAATTTGCGGATATTGTTAAGATATGTTAAGCGCAGGGGCGCGGAAGGCCAATTGTTTCATTGTTACATGTTACATGTTACATTAAGCACCTTCCGAATGTGCAAACGCCCCCCTCTACCTATAGGTTATTATAATATATAATATAATATTATATATTATAATAAAATTACTAATATTACACTCCATTAATTTTCACCAATCAAATCTGTCAATTTTCAACTCAATTTTCATCAGGAGAATATGGAAACACCTTAATGTAACATGTAACATGTAACATGTAACGTTTTCCTGATTGAGTTGACAGATTTGATTGTTCTCAAAAAAGTTTGCCCTCTCGTTTTGCAACAGTACTGGGGGAATACAGCAACTCAAGTCGGGTGTAAAAAATTTTTACCACGAAATTTGGTGGTATGGAAAAATCTTTGTAATTTTGCATTGTAGATTTAAAACCCTAAATAAAAGATAATAATGGAATCGAGAACAATACTTGACAAAACGCGCGCGATTATATTTGCTTTCATTGGGTTGCTGCTGGTTGCAGGCTGCTCTGACGACGATTTTGAGAAAAACAAACCAAGTCACCAACATGAGTTCAGCCTGTCGAGAAACAGCATCGATGTGGAGTATACGGCTGGCTTCGCCAATATCAACATGGCTGCCGATATGGCTATTTCGTGGACGGCCACTTGTTCGGCTGACTGGCTCACGGTATCGCCGACGTCGGCTACAGGCGGTGGTAATGTCTGCGTGAGTTGGGAGGCGAACACGGAGGCTGCCGACCGCGAGGCTACTGTGACGTTCTCGGAAGGACAGCGGAGTGTGACGCTGACAGTGAAACAAGGGCAGAAGCCTGCCGAGCTGTTGAGCTACCGCGCCATTGTGGGCAATCTTGTGAAATACGAATTGGACTCTGTAGAGTTCGTCTTCGACAGGCCTGTGGGATGGGTGTTTGTTGCTTCTAACAGCGAGTTTTATGCGATTGACACGCAGGCAGAGAAGGTGGACGAGGATGGCTACTGCTGGCGTGTGCCGTTGAAAATAGCCTCGCTGGGGAGCGACGTCCTGTTGGCGGTGCATTACAAGTCGAAGAGCGATTGGAAGGAGCATGTAAAAGGGCTCTCGGTTCCTTTCTATCAGAAGAAATACGCGATCACGCATGAGACGGAGTGGATCACTTTTTCCACGCTCTCGCTCGACAAGAAAAGCATCTGGGTGGCCCTCGACAACTGGGAAGCCGACCGGAGGAGGTTGGTGCAGCTGTCGGTGGACGACCTAACGGAGATAAAGAGTGTGAAGATGCCGTATGCCGCCTGTCACCTCTGCATGAACCCGTACAACGGTCTGCTCTACGTGATGGGGAATGAGGACTTCTTCTGCGTGGTGGACCCTGAGAAGGGCGAGATTGTGAAGCGCGTCCAGATAGAGACCTCTCCGTATGCGCACCCTCAATATCCTACGAACTATGCCTCGGAGGTGGCGTTCACGAAGGACGGTTTTGGCATTCTGCGACTGATATCGCCCTCGAGCACGGGACTCGAATGGCGCTACATAGACAGCGCGAATGGCGACAAGATCACGCTGAGCGGGGAGTATAACGATTATGACTTTGAACACTTGTATGTGAACTACGACCAAACGCGCATCTATGCGAGCATGTATCCCAGCCTCTATTGCCCTATGACTTGGGTGAACAGGCAGCATCAGAAGCCTGTGGAGGTGGATATCTCCGCCAGTTTCCAATCTGACAAATACTACGCTGGTGGTAATCTGATGGATTTGCAGATGTCGCCCTTTGCCAACAAGGCATTCCTCTGTACTGCTCCGGGTAGCCAGTGTGTGGTAGGACTCGACCCGATTTCGTATTCCGAGGTCTGTGAGATAGAAGCACGTGATGCTAAATGTGCGTGGGACGCGACGATGAAAGAGCGCGACTACGTTTATCAGGTGTGCTGCTATGATGGTTATTTCGAACTATTCGATATGACCCTGGGCGACTGTATTTTCGCGAGCTGCCACAGATTTATCGGTAGCAACGAGGCGAGGAACTGCCATTTCCTGCCCGCCACAGACGAGTTGGTGGTGTCCGCCATCGATGGCGTCTGGCTGTTTGATGCCAAGAGGTTTAGGGAGAAAAAATGAAAGCCTCACCCCCGACCCCTCCCCCGTAGGGAGGGGAGATTTGAAAACCTCAACAAAATGGAGTAACTTCAGAAGCCTCCCCTACGGGGGGAGGTTTGGTAGGGGCTGGAGCTGTTTTTGTTTATTCTTCCAGGTATCTCTCAATCTCCTGGGTCCAATCGGAGCCGTTCTGAGGGCAATAGGTGCGGATACCCATCTGACTCGCCACCGCTACATTGCGGGGGCCATCATCAACAAAGAGGGTGTCGGCAGCGAAGATTTTTTCGTTCATCAGGACATGATGGAAGAAGTTCGTGTCGGGTTTCATCATCTTTACCTGATAGCTCTTGTAGGTGGCATCGCAATAGTGTGAGATGCCGTGGCCGTTTCCATCGAACTCGGGGCTTTCTGCCCAACTCATCATGAAGGGGTTGGTGTTGGAGAGCATGATGACGCGATAGCCTTCTTGGCGCAGACGCACAAGGGCATCGAGATTGCGCTGGGGCAGTTCACCGCAATAGCCCACCCACGCATGGCGGCATTCCTCGAAACTAACGGGTCGGCCAATCATTTTTCCTAACTCTTGCTGGAATTGCTCAGCAGTGATGAGTCCGAGCTCCAAATCGCCGAAGATGCCCTTCTGGGTGTAGGGGTCGAGTTGTTGTTCTGCGTCTTTCAGCCCTAGCGCCTTGAATCGGCGCACAGCTTGTGGCTGGTCGAGTGTGATGATGACGCCTCCAAAATCGAATATGATATTCTTGATCATTTGTTTGTAAAATGTGTGTATAGATGTGTTCAAAATAAATCGAGTTTCTTTTTCCGCGCCTCGTCCAACGATAGCAGCTGTTGTTGCTCCTCGGTGTATTGCTGGCGCAACTGCTCGTATTGCTCATCGAGTTGGGCACGATAGGCAGGAGCTTCGGTGGCATTGAGCAGGCGTGCTGTTGTCACCACATTCTGAGCAGCGTCTTTCATCCACGCCACAGGACCTGCATAGACGGGCGCTATCTTCAACGCTACGTGCATCTGGCTGGTGGTGGCGCCACCTATAAGAATGGGGATGCGGAGGCCAGCACGATTCATCTCTTTCGCCACGTTCACCATCTCCTCCAACGAGGGTGTGATGAGTCCGCTCAATCCCACGGCATCGGCGTTGAGCTCGATGGCTTTGCGGACAATCTGTTCGGCTGGAACCATCACGCCAAGATCAACGACATCGTAGTTGTTGCAAGCCATGACCACCGCTACTATGTTCTTACCTATGTCGTGCACATCGCCCTTAACAGTTGCCAATATGATGCGTCCAGCCTTCGATGACTCGTCGGTCTTCTCGGCCTCGATATAGGGTTGCAGGATGGACACCGCTTGCTTCATGGTGCGCGCCGTCTTGACGACCTGAGGCAGGAACATCTGACCCTTTCCGAATAGTTCGCCCACTTGGTTCATGCCGTCCATCAACGGGCCTTCGATGATTTCTACCGCACGCGGATATTTCTCCAAGGCTTCCTTCAAATCTTCCTCCAGATAGTCTCCCACACCCTTGCGTAAGGCATAAGCTAATCGGCTCTCTAGGTTGTCGTTACGCCATTTTTGTTGAACCTTTGCTACAGGTTGTCCACCCGTTGCCAGCATGGCTTCTTTCTGCGCCTCTTCCTCTTCTTTCAGTCGGTTTGCCAACTCGATGAGGTCCTCGGAAGCACCTCGGCGGCGGTTGAGCACCACGTCTTCGATGATGTCCAACTGCTCCTTGGGGATGTCGTTGTAGAGCACCTTCGTGGCAGGGTTCACGATGCCGAAGTCCATGCCTTGTTGGATGGCGTGGTAGAGGAAGACGGCGTGCATGGCCTCGCGGATGTAGTTGTTGCCGCGGAACGAGAACGAGAGGTTGCTCACACCACCGCTCACATGGGCGCCCTTCAGATTCTGGCGAATCCAATGGGTGGCCTGGATGAACTCCTGGGCGTAGTTGTCGTGCTCGTCCATACCGGTGGCGATGGCGAGGATATTGGGGTCGAAGATGATGTTGAGTGGATTCATGCCCACCTGCTCGGTGAGGATGCGGTAGGCGCGGCTGGCAATCTCTATGCGTCGCTCGTAGGTGGTGGCTTGTCCCACCTCGTCGAAGCACATCACCACCACGGCAGCACCATAGCGCTTCACATCGAGGGCGTGGCTGATGAAGACCTCCTCGCCCTCTTTCAACGAGATGGAGTTGACGATGCACTTGCCTTGCACGCACTTCAATCCGGCGGTGATGACATCCCACTTGGAAGAGTCGATCATCACGGGCACACGTGCTATCTCGGGCTCGGCGGCAATCATGTTGAGGAAGGTCACCATCTCGGCTTGCGCGTCGAGGAGTCCGTCGTCCATGTTGATGTCGATGACCAGAGCGCCATCGTCCACCTGTTTGCGGGCAATGGAGAGCGCCTCGTCGTATTTCTTCTCCTTGATGAGCCGTAGGAACTTGCGGGAGCCAGCCACGTTGCATCGTTCGCCCACGTTCACAAAGCCCACCTCGGGCGTCACATCGAGCATCTCGAGTCCTGAGAGCCACAAGGTCTGCGGACGTGGCTTGGGCATTGGAGGCTTCTTTCCTCGAGCCATTTCGGCATAGCGGGCGATGAACTCATCGGTGGTACCGCAACAACCGCCCACGATGTTGACCAACCCCTCGTCGATGAACTCGGCTATCTGGGGTGACATGCTCTCGGCCGTCTCGTCGTACTGCCCCATGGAGTTGGGGAGTCCGGCATTGGGGTAGGCGGAGATATAATAAGGTGCGCGCTGGACGAGCTGCTTGAGGAAAGGTTTCATCTGGTCGGCTCCGAACGAGCAGTTGAGTCCCACGGAGAAGACGGGGTAGGAGGCGACACTCGCCAGGAAGGCCTCCAAGGTCTGACCACTAAGCGTGCGGCCAGCCAGGTCGGACACGGTGACGCTCAACATGAGGGTGAGTTCAATCTGTCTTTCTTCAAACACGTCGCAAGCCGCCACAAGGGCTGCCTTGGCGTTGAGCGTGTCGAAAATGGTCTCGATGAGCAAGGCGTCGACACCGCCCTCTATCAGGCCGTTGATTTGAGAACGATAGGCCGAGCGCAACTCCTCGAATGTGATGTCGCGAATGGCGGGATTGCTCACATCGGGGCTCAGGGAGCACGTCTTGTTGGTAGGACCTATGGAGCCACAGACAAATCGTGGCCAGTCGGGGGTGGCGTATTCATCAGCCGCCTGACGCGCCAAACGCGCACCAGCCAACGCCATGTCGTAGGCGAGGTCGGCCACATGGTAGTCGGCTTGCGAGATGCATTGTGCCGAGAAAGTATTCGTTGTGATGAGGTCGGCGCCCGCCTTGAGATAGCGACGATGGATGTCGAGGATGACGTCGGGGCGCGTGATGTTCAAGATGTCGTTGTTGCCTTTCATCTGCAAATTGGCTTTCTTCACGAAAGGCATCTTGTCTCTCAAATCATCTGTCCAGAAGTCGTCTTCCTCCAAGGCGTATCCTTGTATCATAGTGCCCATGGCGCCATCGAGGATGAGGATGCGTTGTCTGACTAAATCTCCTATTGTCATTCAGTTCGAGTCGTCGTTTAGTAATGCTTGATGGCGCGTTCCATCTCGCGGCGGTCTTCCTTTTCCTTCAAGGTCTGCCGTTTGTCGTATTGCTTCTTGCCTCGGCAGAGGGCGATGTCCAACTTGGCACGTCCGTTCTGGTCGATGAACAGCAAGGTGGGCACGATGGTGTAGCCAGGTTGCTTGTCGGCCTCCTGAAGGTCGCGTATCTCGCGCTTGGTGAGCAACAGCTTGCGTTCGCGCTTGGCTTCGTGGTTGGCATAGGAGCCGTAGAAATAGGGCGAAACGTTCATGCCCTTCACCCATATCTCACCGTTCACGATGTAGCAGTAGGTATCGACCAACGAGGCCTTGCCCGCCCGGATGGATTTGATCTCGGTGCCGGTGAGCACGATGCCCGCCGTGTATTCCTCCACGAAGAAATACTCGAACGCGGCCTTCTTGTTCTTGATTTGTATGGGGCTTTTCTTGCGAATCTCCTGTTGTTCCTTGTTCATTGTTCAGATGGTTCTGTTACGGTTGCGAAGTTCTCGATGTGCTCATCGATGTAGGCGGCCACCAGCGCCGTCCAATCCTCCTCGTTCTCCACAAAGACGTCGTCGAGGTCGTCGAAGGCGGGATAACGCTCGAACATGGCCATGAACTCCTCGTCGGAGCAGTCGGCTTCGAGCTCCTCGCGATATTGGTTGTAGAGCTTGTGGGCTTTGCGGATGAGTGAGCAGAGGTCGGGGATTCCCCAATTGCGCATGGCCTTGTCAAACGGATTGCGGAAGAAGAAAGGTCCGTAGCCGTTGTGGATGAGCTGCACGAAACCACCATCCATCACCTCCTCGCGAAGCATGTCGTAGGCCAAGAGGGTGATCTGGTCGGCTGATAGCTCGGCCATCGTCTCGGCTGTCAATTCACCACCGATGGCATCGCGAATGGCATTCACGAACACATCGACGAACGCGTCCATCCCTTCGAGCGCTGCTTGTCGCAAGCTGGCGTCGCTCACACTCACTTCTTTCATCTTGTTGTCCTCCTTGTTTGGTTTCTAAAAACAATAACGTGGCAAAGATACAAAAAACTGCCCACATGGCAAAAAGTTGCACTAAAAAAGGATAAAAAAAGTTGTGGGGCGTTGGTGGTTGCGTCGACTTTTTGTACTTTTGCATGATAAATGGAAAAAAGGACGTGGTATGAAACTGATTAGTTGGGGCTTCATCGGTTGTGGTGAAGTGACTGAATTGAAGTCGGGACCTGCTTTCAACGAGGTGGAAGGGTCGCATATCGAAGCGGTAATGTGCCGCACGGAGCGGCGTGTCCGTAGCTATGCCGAGCGTCATGGGGTGAGGAAATGGTACACCGACGCGCAAAGGCTGATTGACGACCCCGATGTGAACGCCATCTATGTGGCCACACCTCCGAGCAGCCACGCCACCTACGCCATCATGGCCATGCGTGCAGGAAAGCCTGTATATGTCGAAAAACCGCTGGCGTCGAGCTATGAGGATTGCGCCCGTGTGAACCGTGTAAGCGTGGAGACGGGTGTGCCTTGCTATGTGGCTTACTATCGTCGCTACCTACCTTATTTCCAACGCGTTAAGCAGATGATTGACGAGGGTAGGATTGGCAATGTGACGAACGTACAGGTGAGGTTCTCGGTGCCTCCGCGTGAGGTCGATTACCATCGTGATAACCTTCCTTGGCGTCTGCAACCTGAGATATCGGGCGGTGGCTATTTCTATGACTTGGCACCCCATCAGTTGGATTTGCTTCAAGACTTCTTCGGTGTGATAGTGAAGGCTCATGGCTATTGCACCAACCGCGCCCATCTGTATGACGCCGAGGACACGGTAAGCGCCTGCTTCCGATTCGAGAACGGATTGGTGGGTAGTGGCTCGTGGTGTTTCGTGGGTCATCAGAGTGCTACCGAGGATCATATAGAGGTGGTTGGCGAGAAGGGAATGATTTCGTTCTCCGTGTTCGACTACAAGCCCATCGAAGTGGTGACGAGCGAGGGTAGGGAGAGCATCGTGGTGGAGAATCCGCCCTATGTGCAGCTGCCTTTGATTCGTTCGGTCATCGAGGATTTGCAAGGCTTCGGCGTATGCACGTGCAACAGCGTGAGTGCCACTCCTGTGAACTGGGTGCTCGACAGAGTGTTAGGGAAGTTCTGAAGTATATAAAAGTAGTTGTGTTGAGAATTCGATTGTTTCTTTCCATCATGTTCGCGTTGATGTCGCTGGCAGGTTTCTGTCAGACGGAGGAGTCGTCGGCTTTGATGAATGAGCCTGAAGACTCGTTGACCTTGCCAAACGAACCCGCGAAGGGGAACGTCTTGAAACGCAAATGGGAGGAGCTTTATGAGGTTATCAAGGACTTTAGCCGCGTGGACAAACGTTACATCGAACCGCAACAATACAACTACACCGTGATGCTTCAAAACACGAACACCATCGAGTCGTACACGCTCAGCAACAAGCAAGGACAAGAGGTGGTGCTGGCTCCTAAGCCGAGTTTCAAGGTGGGGCCTTACGTAGGATGGCGTTGGCTGGTGTTGGGTTACACGATTGACTTCACCCACTTGGGCGATGGTCATAACAAGCAAGGTTTCGATTTCAGCCTTTATAGCAATCAGATTGGTTTTGACATCTTCTTCCGCAACTCGGGAAACGATTATCGCGTGCGTAGCATGACGTTGGGCGATGGCATCGATACGCGGGCGATGAAGAATGTGAGTTTCGATGGATTGAAATCGAAGGTCCAGGGTTTTAACATCTATTATATCGTGAACCACAAGCGGTTCTCGTATCCGGCGGCATTCAGTCAGAGCACACGCCAACTCATCAGCCAAGGGTCGCCTTTGGCTGGCTTTGGCTACATGCGACACAACCTGAAGATTGACGCCGACCGTTTGGGCGAATTGGTGAAGGATCGTTTGGGCGATGAGGTGGCTATGATGGAATTGGAAGATAGCACCGTGCATGGCGCGAATGTCCATTATACCGATTACTCGCTATCGGGTGGTTATGGCTACAACTGGGTGTTTGCCCCCCAATGGCTCTTTGCCGCTTCATTATCTATTGCAGTTGGCTACAAGCAGGCAACGGGCGATTTGCAACGCGAGACATCGCTCTTGCGCGACTTCTCGTTCCGCAACTTCAATCTTGATGGTGTGGGACGTTTTGGCGTGGTGTGGAACAATGGACGATGGTATGCGGGTGCGAGCGCCATCTTCCATACTTATAATTACGATAAAAGCCAATTCTCAACGAACAGCACCTTTGGCAACCTGAACTTTTACGTGGGTGTGAATTTCGGCGATAGGTAAAGGTTTTGTCAGATGCCACATGTAAGCCTCTCAGATGCCACATGTAAGCCTCTCAGATGCCACATGTAAGCCTCCCAGATGCCACATGTAAGCGAATTACCCTTATTTTTCTTTCATGTCTCGCCCGGCAAAATGTTGGGGCGGATGATTCTGATGCCCGTCTGGGATGGATGCTTCTGCATGTATTCGTAGAGCGTCATGGGCTCTTCAACCACCTTCTTGCGCACTTGTGAGGCGTTGAGCATGTGCAATCCGCCCAAATGCCAGACGGCGAATCCGATGTGGGAGATGTCGAGTCCTTTCTTGTTGGTGGTGATGGCTATGATGTCACCATCGTGGATGGTATCCCAGAAAAGTTCGTTGTTCTGTATCTCCTCTTTCGGGATGTAGGCGTATTTCCTTCCATTGAGTTCGTCCTCCATCTTCGCAATCTCATCCACCCACTCGGGATTCTTCACGAGCATGGGGTATTGGCCGACATGTGTGCTCATGTAGTCGATGGCCAACGTTTGTTCTTGAATGAATGGCGGGTTGGGTTCATCCACTTCCTTGACGTATCCCAGATGGGTGTTGTCCTCAATCCATTGGGTGAAATAGTGGAGGCGGTTCACGTAGGACACGACTCCATTGCGATAGCGTATCAGGCGCAGATAGCGGCAGAAGTCGGCGAAGGTGGTCTTTTTGTTCTTCACGCACAACGCCAGCGCCATCACGTTCTCCACGTAAGTGGTGCAATCGAGTTGCGTGAGGTTGACGATGAGCCGTTCCTTGGGATATTTCTCCAACGTCTTGGCCACATAGGGAATGTCGAGCAGTTGGCGTGCGAAGTGAAGGATGAGGTTGTCATCAGGTTGGAGTTGCTTGGCTGTAGCCAGGAGTTCCACCACCTTGATGCTATCGCGTTGGGAGTAGGAGGGTGGTTGTTGGGCAAATGCCATTTGGCAACAACAAGCCAATATGATGGTAGCCAAAAGCTTATAGTGTCTCATGTTTTCTCTTTTTGCTGATAACGTTATGTTCGTGTCACTTGCTTCACGCCTTTCACGGTGCGTAGCTTCTTGATGAGCGCCTCCATGCGCGATGTGTCTTCCACCATCACGGTTAGATAGCCGTTGAAGAGGCCATCGTTGGAGTCGATGTTGATGGAGCGCATCATGATTTTCTCCTCCTTCGAGATGATGCTCGTGATGTTGTTCACAATGCCGATGTCGTCGTTGCCAACCACGCGCAAGGTGATGCTATATTGCGATGTACCCTTTCCACTCCATTTGGCTTTCACGATGCGATAGCCCATGCGTTCGCGCATGTTCTTCGCGTTGGGGCAATTCAATCGGTGAACCTTGATTCCACCGCTGACGGTGACAAATCCGAAGATGGGGTCGCCATAGATGGGGTGGCAGCATTTGGCGAGCGTGTAGTCGACGCCTTTCAACGAATTGTCGATGACAAGCACATCATCGTTGCCTCGTCCGATTTCCTCGTCAGGGTTCTCGTAGTTGAACTCCTCGGCGCTCCTGGTTGGGGTGGGGGCGTTGAGGTTGAGCTCGTAGTCGCGCACCTCGATGTATTTCTCGATGACGGTATTCACGTCCAATTTCTCTTCAGCCAGTTGCTTGTAGAAGTCGGAAGTGAGTTTGAAGCCCAACTTCTTGATGGTATGCGCCAAGATGCCCTCAACAGGTTCGATTTTCTTGTTCTTGAACTTGCGTTCCAACATCTCCTTCGCCATCAATCCGTCTTTCTGTTGCGTCTCCTTCAGGGCCAATCGGATTTTCGCCTTTGCACGGGCGGTCTTCACGATGTTGAGCCATTCGTTTCGTGGCTTTTGGTTGCTCTGGGTGATGATTTCCACCGTATCGCCCGAATGGAGCTTCTGGCGAATGGAGACGGCTTTTCCGTTGATGCGTCCTCCCACACACGAGCTTCCAATACCCGAGTGGATATGGTAGGCGAAGTCGAGCACGGTGGCTCCTTTGGGGAATTTGATGAGATCGCCCTTGGGGGTAAAAACGAATACCTCGTCTTCGTAGAGGTCCATCTTGAACTGATCCAACAGTTGCGTGTCATCGCCAGCCTCCAACGCGCTTCTGATGTTGTTGAGCCATTCGTCAAGTCCGCTTTCGCCTTTCACACCTTTGTAACGCCAGTGGGCAGCCAATCCTCGTTCGGCAATGTCGTCCATTCGTTCGGTTCTGATTTGCACTTCCACCCATTTGTTCTCAGGGCCGAGCACGGTGATGTGGAGGCTTTCGTAGCCATTCGATTTGGGAACGGAGAGCCAATCGCGCAAACGTTTGGGATTGGGTTGATACATGTCGGTGACAATGGAAAATGCCTGCCAGCATTGCATCTTCTCCTTTTCAGGTGGAGCATCAACGATGATGCGAATGGCGAAGAGGTCGTAGATGCCCTCGAATCCGCAATGTTGTTTCTTCATCTTCTGCCAGATGGAGTGGATGGACTTGGTGCGACCTTTCATGTGGAACTTCAGGCCTGCCTCTTCCAAACGTTGCTCGACGGGTTCGATGAAGCGTTCGATATAGGCGTCGCGCGATTTCTTCGTGGCGTTCAGTTTCTCTTTGATGAGATAGTAGGCGTCGTGCTCGAGATATTTCAAACTGAGGTCTTCGAGTTCGCTCTTCAGTTTATAAAGTCCCAGTTTGTGAGCCAACGGAGCATATAAATAGGAAGCCTCTTCGCTGACTTGTTGCTTTGCCTCCAGGTTCTCTGTATCGCGTATCTGGCGCATCAAGTTCACACGATCAGCTATCATAATGAGAATCACGCGCATATCTTCGGCAAACGAGAGAAGTAGGTTACGGAAGTTCTCGCTCTCGATGACGGGATTCTTCTTGTAAAGGTCTTGTATGCGCACCAATCCGCTGATGATTCGTGCGACCGATTCACCAAACGTCTTGGCAATCTCCTCGGTGTTGATGCTGGCGCCTGTGGAACTTGTATAGAGCAAAATGGCGATGACAGCATCACGCCTCAAACCAATCTCGTCGATAGCGATTTTGGCTGTCTGGAAAGCATGAAGCAAAGGGTGGAGCCCGAAGACGTCGCGTTGCAAATTGCCATTCTCGGCGGCATTGCGGATGTATTGCTTGACATTCTCCTCATCTTTGTTCGTGAGCGATGAGTCAAGCGCCTCCTTGATGCCTTTCAGCAATTGCAAGGTCTCTTCACGTTCTTCGGGTGTTAACAATATATTATTTTCCATATATGTATCTGCCATTTTCATGCAAAGTTAAAAAAAAATGGGAAACGAACGCTTGATGATACGATATTTTTTGTATTTTTGCAAATAATTACCAAGAATAGGGTAGTACGTTGAACTTAAACTCTAAAACCTTATATCGTTATGTTATCAGATCAGGACTTAAAACAAATCGCTGCTCGTGGAATCACTGAGGAGCAGGTGAACCATCAATTAGAGCAATTCAAGACTGGTTTTCCATTTTTGAAGTTGGAAGCTGCTGCCGCCATCGGGAAAGGCATCGTGGCGCCTTCGGATGAAGAAAGAGCCAAATGCATCGAGGCGTGGAACCAATACAAGCAGGAAGGCCACAAGATTGTGAAGTTCGTGCCTGCAAGTGGTGCAGCCAGCCGAATGTTCAAGGACATGTTCGCCTTTGTTGATGCTCCCTATGATGCACCTACAACCGACTTCGAGAAGTATTTCTTCGACCACATCAAGCAGTTTGCTTTCCGTGAGGCTCTTTGCGAGAAATGCAAAGCAAACGAGGGCAAGAAAATCCGCGCCTTGCTGGATGAAGGCAATTACAAGGCTGTCGCCCGTCAGATGTTGGTAAAGGAGGGCTTGAATTACGGACAACTGCCCAAGGGATTGCTGTTCTTCCACAACTATGAAGAAGGTCCGCGCACACCTATGGAGGAGCATCTCGTTGAGGCCGCCCTCTATGCTAGCTCGAATGGTGAGGCAAATGTACATTTTACGGTTAGCCACGATCATCTGGAACTCTTCAAACAGAAGGTGGCAGAGAAGGCCGACTTCTACGCTCAGAAGTTCTGTGTGAAATACAATATCAGTTTCTCCGAGCAGAAGCCTAGTACCGATACCATCGCTGCCAACCCCGATAACACACCATTCCGCAACGAGGACGGCTCTTTGCTTTTCCGTCCAGGAGGACATGGAGCATTGATTCAAAACCTCAATGAGATTGATGCCGATGTCGTGTTCATCAAGAATATCGATAACGTTGTGCCCGACCGTTTGAAGGAAGACACCGTTGTCTACAAACAACTCCTTGCGGGCATTCTCGTCAAGTTGCAACAGAAGGCGTTCGGCTATCTGCGCCTGCTCGATACGGGCAAATACACACAAGAGCAATTGCAGGAGATCATCCGCTTCGTCCAACGCGACCTTTGCTGCCGCCGCTATGACATCAAGGAGTTGGAAGATGCCGAGTTGGTCATCTATCTGCGCAAGAAACTCAACCGCCCGATGCGTGTGTGTGGTGTGGTGAAGAATGTGGGTGAGCCGGGTGGAGGTCCGTTCCTGACCTACAACCAAGATGGTACCGTTTCACTTCAGATTCTTGAAAGTTCGCAAATCGACAAGTCCAACGAGGAATACATGCGGATGTTCACCGAGGGTACTCACTTCAACCCTGTTGATCTCGTTTGCGCCATCAAGGATTATCAAGGCAAACCGTTCAATCTGCCCGATTTCGTTGATGCAAGCACAGGCTTCATCAGTTCGAAGAGCAAGAATGGTCGCGAACTGAAAGCCCTCGAGTTGCCAGGATTGTGGAACGGAGCCATGAGCGATTGGAACACGGTTTTTGTTGAAGTGCCTCTCACCACCTTCAACCCCGTGAAGACCGTCAACGATTTGCTTCGCGATCAGCATCAATAATCTTATGAAAAAGACACCCTCATTAAGGTGTTTCTATATGCTTGAAGCAAAGGCTGTTGGAACTTCGGTTTCAATGGCCTTTTTACTTTTTGTCAAAGCTGCGAGTTAGTGAGAGGAGAGCTGAATTCCATTCGGGCTACCCCGAACGTGAGCAGCTTCGCCGAAGGCAAAGCTATGCAATGACACGCTCAAAGCTATGGAATGACACGCTCAAAGCTATGGAATGACACGCTCAAAGCTATGGAATGAGGCGCTCAAAGCTATGGAATGACCTCGTCAAAGCTATGGAATGACAAAGCAAAAGGATACGAATCAAAGGCAAAAAAAGAGCGGCTCCGAAATTTCGAAACCGCTCCATAGAACTAAGTGAATGATATCAGTTTACTGAATAAACATAGAGCACTGCCAGCGTTACAACGACCGCTAAGGCACATAACACGATGAAGAGCAAATTCGACATAATCTTTCTGCGCTTTTTCGCTTCAAGATTCTTGTTTTTAAAGACGGTTGCTTCATCTTCTTCGTGATGATGATGGTGATGATGATGACTATGATGTCTATCAGAACTGTCTTCTGCCATATTCAGTTTCTGTTATGTTCTATCAAATAAATGCGACAGTCAAACCTGCCATAACGATGCTTACCATCGACATGAGTTTGATGAGGATGTTTAGCGAAGGACCGCTAGTGTCTTTGAACGGGTCACCTACGGTATCGCCAACGATGGTGGCCTTGTGGGCAAACGAACCCTTACCGCCAAAGTTGCCTTCCTCAACGTTCTTCTTTGCATTATCCCATGCACCACCAGCATTGGCCATAAATACGGCGAGTGTGAATCCGCCAGCCAAACCGCCAACGAGCAATCCGAGTACGCCAGCTACTCCGAGGAGACAACCAACGATAATGGGAATCAAAATGGCGAGGATGGACGGAAGAATCATCTCGTGCTGGGCAGCACGTGTGGAGATTTCAACGCAACGACCATAATCGGGAGTGCCTGTACCTTCGAGGATTCCAGCAATCTCCTTGAACTGACGGCGCACCTCAACAACCATCTTCTGGGCGGCACGACCGACAGCTTCCATTGTGAGACCGCAGAACAAGAAAGCAGCCATAGCTCCAATGAAGGCGCCCACCAGCACTTTCGGGTTCATCAGGTTCACCTGGAAGAAATTCATGAAGTCGGGGATAGTGGCTTGTGCGGCGTTGATGATTTCGCCCTTCACGTTGGTCATTGTAGTGCCTGCACGTTCCATAGCAATCTTGATTTCTTCGATATAGGAAGCCAACAGAGCCAGAGCGGTGAGAGCAGCTGAACCGATAGCGAATCCCTTACCCGTAGCAGCGGTGGTGTTTCCGAGTGCATCGAGGGCGTCAGTACGATGACGAACCTCTTCACCCAGCTCACACATCTCGGCGTTTCCACCAGCATTGTCGGCAATAGGTCCGTATGCATCGGTAGCGAGAGTGATACCCAGTGTGGAAAGCATACCAACGGCAGCGATACCAACACCATAAAGACCGTGAGCCAAGCTTTCAGACGACATCGAGAGATCGAATCCGTTAGCGCAGAGGTAGCTCATCAAGATGGCCACACCAATGGTAATCACGGGGATGCAAGTGGAAATCATACCCGTTCCGATACCCTTGATGATAACGGTGGCAGAGCCGGTAAGACCTGCTTCCGAAATCTTCTGAGTCGGTTTGTAGGAATGAGAGGTGTAGTATTCTGTGGCCTGGCCGATAATCACACCAGCGGCAAGACCAGAGATGACAGAGAATGAAAGACCGAGCCAGTTCTCAATGCCAAGCAGATAGAGGATGGCGAAGGTGGCTACAGCAATAAGTACAGCCGATACATTGGTTCCAAGCGAAAGCGATCTCAGCAGGTCGCGCATTGTAGCGCCTTCCTTCGTGCGAACGAGGAAGATACCCAGCAAAGACAGGAACACACCTACAGCAGCAATCAACATCGGGGCGATGACGGCCTTCAACTGAGTGTCTCCACCAGCAACGCTGAAGGCAGCAGCTCCCAGAGCGGCGGTTGAAAGGATAGAACCGCAATAGCTCTCGTAGAGGTCGGCACCCATACCAGCAACGTCACCCACATTATCACCCACGTTATCGGCGATAGTAGCAGGGTTGCGTGGGTCGTCCTCAGGAATGTCGGCCTCGACTTTACCTACGATATCAGCACCCACGTCGGCAGCCTTCGTATAGATACCACCACCCACACGAGCAAACAGAGCCTGTGTAGATGCACCCATACCGAAGGTCAGCATCGTTGTTGTGATAGCGATGAGTGCGCCATGCTCGAAGTGGTTCAGCACGACGAACCAGATAGCGATGTCGAGCAATCCAAGTCCCACAACGGTCAATCCCATCACGGCACCCGAGCGGAAAGCGATTTTCAAACCAGCATCCATGCTCTGGCGTGCAGCGTTGGCTGTGCGAGCCGAAGCGTATGTGGCGGTCTTCATACCGAAGAATCCAGCCAAACCTGAGAAGAAACCACCGGTAAGGAATGCGAAGGGCACCCAGGGGTTCTGCACTTTCAGCACGTAGGCCATGAAGGCGAACAAAGCGCACAACACGACGAATACGATGCCAACTACTTTATACTGTTGTTTTAGGTAAGCCATTGCGCCGTCGCGCACAAACTTGGCGATTTCACGCATGCGGGGAGTACCCTCGTCAGCGCTTTTCATCGACTTGAAGAAAATCCAAGCCATGCTCAGTGCCACGATTGATGCGAAGGGCACGAGCCAAAATACCATAGGTATGTTCATATTCGTATTAATTTAGGTTTTATTGTTAGTCATTCTTATTTGTCGGTTTCCGCTCCTTGGTTTAGAAGCGGAAGTCGAGCTCAACGTCAATGAGGTTGTAGTTGCTATGGGTGGCGCGCTCGTTCACGCGTGCATATTCCACATTCAACTGCAGGTTCTTCGAAAACAGATAGTCGGCGCCAATCTCATAGAAAGTCTTCGAAGAATCCCAAGTCTTCTGGTCGCGATAGAGGTCGTAGCGAGCCTTTGCGTGCATCTTGTTCTTGATGATAGGAGCAATAGCAAGAGCATAGTAACCATCAGCCTTGTCGCCCTTGTTTTTGTTGGCAGCAAAACCTTGGCTATGGATGTACTCTGTGCGGAATGTCCAATCGTTCTGGGCATACTCGGCAGAAAGGGCGTAGCGGTTCTTGCGAACGCTTCCGGTTGTCGAGACAGTACCAGCCTCAGTGGTTTCGGTTGTTGTCATATAGCGTGTACCTGTCCAACCGAATGCACCCACGCGGAGACCCTTGATAGGCATCACCCATGCGCCACCGATGATATCCTTCTTGTTGTCTTTGTCCTTCGTGTTGATGCCTTCACCATTGAACACACCCACCTGATAGTGCAACCAAGCACGACCAGTTGCGTCGGGCAGAAGGTCACCCTGAATCTGCACACCGATATCACGACCGTTGCAAGAGTGCTCTCCTGTGCGATCAGAGAAACCGGAAAGTTTCGATACGGGTTGTGAGTATGACATGAATCCCTGTGTGATGGGGTGCATGGGGTTCTCAAATGTGAAGGGGCGCTTGAATTGTCCAGCCTTAATCATGAAAGGCTTGTATTTCTGCCACTCGGCAAATGCGTCAACAACGCGGGGAGAAGAGTTCAGTGAAGAGACGTTTCCGTTCATCTGCAACTGCATCTTCCAATACCAATCCTGCTGGATACGTCCTTCCAAAGCCAGACGCAACAGGCGCAGCTGGAACGAGTTCTCCTCAGCACCTTCTTTGTCGTGTGCCTGGTATTGAACCATTCCATAACCGCTGAATTTCACATTGTTCACCCAAGCGGGCAACTCAATAGTCTTTTTTTCTTGTGCTCCTGCGCCCAATGTCAAAAGGGCGAGCAGGGTTGTCATCATGATTTTTTTCATATCGTTTTAAAGTTGTTTTAAAATTTTTGCAAATGTACATGTTTTTTTTGAAACCGCCAAATTTTTGCGAAGGATTTGGTTTTTTCTATAAATCCTTCATTTCCAATAGCACTACGTTCTCCACGTGGGGTGTGTGAGGGAACATGTCGACAGGTTGGATGGCCTTGATGTGGTATTGCTTGGTCAACTCCTCCAAGTCGCGTGCTTGGGTGGCTGGGTTGCACGACACGTAGACGATGCGTCGCGGAGCAGCTTTCAATATGGTTTTCACCACATCGGGGTGCATTCCAGCACGGGGTGGGTCGGTGATGATGACATCGGGACGACCATGCTGTGCGATAAACTCATCGGTCAGGATGTCTTTCATATCGCCTGCATAGAACAACGTGTTGGTGATGCCGTTGATATCGGAGTTCACCTTCGCGTCTTCGATGGCTTCAGGCACATACTCGATACCGATGACCTGACGTGCTTGTCGGGCGACGAAGTTGGCGATGGTGCCTGTGCCGGTATAGAGGTCGTAGATTAAAGGAAGGGTGTCCAATTCTCCCCTCCCTACGGGGGAGGGGTAGGGGGAGAGGCTAAACTCCCGCGCTACCGAATAGAGGTGGTAAGCCTGTTCGGTGTTCGTCTGATAAAACGATTTGGCGCCCACCTTGAAACGCAGGTCTTCCATCATCTCGAAGATGTGGTCATTGCCTTTGAAGACATGCACCTCTTGGTCGCCGAAAGTGTCGTTTCGCTTTTGGTTGTCCACCCATAGTAACGAACTGATTTCAGGGAATTTATCTGCAATATGTTGAAGCAGATTCATGGCCTTCTGTTCGTCGCCTTCCTCTTGGAATTTGAATTGCACAAGCAACATCCATTCGCCCGTATTCGAATTGCGAATCATCATGTCGCGAAGCAATCCTGTCTGCTCACGAAGGTCGAAGAACGAGAAGTCATTCTCCAACGCATAATCGCGTATGTTGTTGCGAATCTGGTTGTGAAGGTCGTGCATCAAATGGCATTTCTCGATGGGTAGGATTTTGTCAAAAGCTCCCGTGATGTGAAAACCGAGTGCATTGCGTTCGTAGGCATTCCCACTGGCAATCTCCTCGCGGGTCAGATAGCGGCGGTTGGAAGCGCCGAACTCCAGTTTGTTCCGGTATTCATATTGCTCCACACTCCCCATGATGGGACGAAATTCTGTGCGTCCGTCCTCGCTTTTCGAACCAGGTTGGGGTAGGGCGAGGTGTCCGATGCGAGTCAGTTGGTCATATACTTGTTTCTGTTTGAAACGCAGTTGTTCCTCATAGGGCAAGTTCTGCCACTTACATCCGCCACAGATACCGAAATGCTGGCAACGAGGTGTCTCGCGCACTTTGCTGTATTCGCGGAATCTGATGACTTCGGCTTCCGCATAGCTATGTTTCTTTTTGCGAATTTGCAAGTCGACAACATCGCCTGGAACGCAGAATGGAACAAATACCACCAGTTGGCTTTCAGGTTGTCCGTCGTGAGCAGGAATGGGGATGCGTACGAGTGATTTGCCTTCGGCAGCCACATCTGTGATGGTGATATTCTCAAATATAGGTAATGGTTTTTTGTTTCTGGCCATGATATTTAATAAATGAATCGTTTTGATGCCGCAAAATTACTCAAAATAGTTGAATCCCCAATCAAATAGGCAGAGAATGTGAACAAATTGTAAAAGAAATGCGTTGTTTCCTGAATGTTTTTCCTCGATTTTCTTTCTGGAACGGGAAAAATGTGTAACTTTGCATCGTCTCTATAAGACTTTGAACGAAAATAATCACTAAGCGAACATTCATAAAACCAAAAACATGAAACCTAATACACCAAGAACAATGATGCGTACGGCCATTTTCACGATGGTGTGCGCGGCCATGCTGACAGGTTTAGACGCCTGTGTGACCCAAACCAAGATTGAACAACCCGTAGTCGTTTCCAACACCACCGAAACGAAACAACCTGTCGTCAACATGATTCTCGACTCCGACTTCGGAAGCAGCACCGACGACCTCTTCGCATTGATGATGCTCAACCACTACATTGATGATGGATTGGTCGATTTGAAGGGCGTTGTCGTTGACCGTGAGGGTGAGAAGAATGCCCAGCTGGTCGACATCTTCAATACCTACTATGGCCACCCCGACATCCCCATCGGATTGGAGCGTAATGGTGTGAAGAATCCCCGTTGCTTCATTCCTTATAATGGTATCTGCGACCTGAAAGACGCACAAGGTCAGCCACTCTTCAAGCGTTCGCAAGACCTGAGCAACTGTCTCGATGGCTACAAGCTCTATCGCCGATTGCTCAGCCAGGCAGAAGACAAATCCATCGTAGTCGTGGCCATCGGATTCGCCACCACGTTGGCGCAACTCTTCGAGTCGGGTGCTGACGAGTATTCCAACCAGAGTGGTCTCGACCTTTTCGCACAGAAGGTGAAGGCCGTCTATATCCAGTCGGGTCGTTTCGAGTCGGGCGACAGCTTGAGCGGCTACAACATGCGTGCTGCCTCGCGGCAGTCGGCCATCTTCTACGACAAGTTCCCCAAGAATGTCGACATCGTAATGTCGCCCAGTAACATCGGCGACCAGATGGATTATCTGCCCAAGGATGTGCTTGTTGATCTTTCCTACACAGAAGTGAACCCCATCAAGGCCGTTTATACCAACTACACCTGCGACACTGGTCAGCGTATGTGGGATACCAACTGTCTTGTCAACGCCGTGTTGGGTGATGCCCAATATCATCTCTCGCCGCGTGGATGGGTGTCGTTCGTGGATAGGGGAGAAGAGTCGTTGATGTTGTTCAAGAACGACCCGAATGGCAATGCCCGTTATCAGATTCCTGGCGACTCCTATTTCAACCTCGACAAGTTGATGGACATTCGCCGCCACACCCGTATGAACAACTATCCCGCCAGATACACCATCGAGGCTCCACAGCCGCAGCTCACGGGCAATGCCGCCTTGGAGTGGGCGAAGTTGCGTACAGGTCAGCTCATGGACAAATATCTGGGTTCTGCCGGCAACAAACTCGACCCCGACGATGTACGCGCCATGTTCCGTCCGCTGGGTTATTCAGGTCCTAACGTGTCTGACTATACCGCCGCAGAGAATATGTTGGTAGACACCATCTACACCGCTATGCTTCGCAAAGCCTACAAGGCAGGCAAACGCGATGTGGTGATTGTTACAGGTGCGCCTGCTTGTGGCAAGACCACCGTCGTCAACCAGCTGAACTTGAAGAAGGCAGGATTGATCTACGATGCCGCCCTCACGGGTAACAACCGACTGGCTGATGCTATCGCCAAAGCAAAGCGCGAGGGAATGGAGAAAATAAAGGTGGTGATGGTTTACAACGATGTGTTGACCTGCTACAAGAATGCCGTCAATCGTGGCAAGAACACTTGGCGTTATATTGCCCTTGACTATCTCGTAGGCGCTTTCCGCGACAATGTAGGCAAGCTCGATCAGGTTCATGCCCAATATCCCGATGTGGAAATCATGCCCATCGACCTCTCGGGCAACCAGAGTCTTAAGCAAGTGAGTTTGGAGGAGGCCCAAAAGTGGAACCACAAGGTGTCGGAAGATGAAATCCACTCGTTGCTCGCTTATCTGAACGATGAAATCAACGCTGGCGAGATTGATGCCGGCTCACTCCTCTCGGCAACAGGCAACCTGCTCGCCATCCCCAATATGCGTCAGGACAATGTGACTTTGGCAAAGCAGATTACCGACCGAGTGCGTGAAATCACCCAAGAATACAAAATTAGGTAATATTGTTATGCGTAAACTATTTTCATTCCTTTTGCTATTTGCCGCCCTCACCCTTCACGCCCAAGACAACTACGTTTCTGAGGTGCGTGACACATGGGCAGAAAAGACCATCACAGGCGTGGGTGGTGGCGACGTGATTGAACTCGCCAAAGCGTTCCATCGCGCGTTTCCCACCCGTGCCGCACGCAAAATGTTCGCAGAAGCCAAGCGACGAGTTCCTGGCGGTGGCGGGCAGACTTACGAGGACGTGGCCAAGAAAAATGGCTTTATGGATTACGCCGACGACGTGACTGATGAAGAAAATGTGCACCCCGAGGCCATCGAAGTGTGCGTGTGGAAGCGTTCCAATGGTCATCGGCTCTTTGCCGTCAATCTGAACAGTTTGGAGTTCGACATTCATGCACTCTGCTTCTACGATTACAATCCACAGACGCACGTCTTGAAGCCAGAAAAGGAACTTGTTGACCAGATTGTGCCCAAGAACTCAGCCAACTACTTCATCTCCCTGCCTCGCACAGGTAAGGAAATCCACATCAATGAGTATGTGGGTGAGCAAGTGAATTCCTACACCTACGGTTGGGATGGGATGAAGCCGGTGCTGAAGAAGTGAAGCCCCCTCCCGTCCTCCCCCAAAAGGGGGAGGGGAGGAAGAAATAGCCAAATCGGTAAACCAATTCTTTTAGTCGGCTGACGCCTTTGTAAAAGCGGCAAAGCCGAGCGGTCAAATCGTAAATCGTGAAGTTTTAAATTGCTTTAACTCCTATAAGAAAAGTGCCATCGAACTTTCGGTGGCTTTTTTCTTTATGTCTTTGTGGGTGTATTTTTGGTGAAAAAGAATTTTCTTTGTACCTTTGCCGTCGATATGAATGGAAGCCAATATAAAAACTTGAAGAAGTATAGGTTAGTATTAGTCTTTTTGATGGCAATGGTACAGAATGTGGGGGCTCAGGAGCAATCCGTTTCCAAGCCTGGCACGCCCATTCGTACGCTTTCCTCTGCTTCTGATTATGCTCGTCTCTATGTGGGTGCGGTAGAACCTCAGTACCCCAAATCGTTGTGGCACGACATGCCTTATTATAAAGGCAACACCAATATGTACAAAGGTCGCATCAGCTATCACGGTGTGGTTTACGACAATGTGCAGTTGCGTTACGACCAGTTGAAGCAATGTGTGGTTGTTCTTCCTCCCGGCGAAAAAGTGATTTGCCTGCCCGAACAGGAGTTTGTCGACTGGTTCGAGATGGATGGCCACCTCTATGTGCACGACCCAGAGGACAACTCCCGATATGCTTCTCTGCTCTGCGATGGTAGCTCCAACGGCATCCGACTCTATCATAGCGAATGGAAGGTGTATGGTCGTGAGCGGACTTTCGGCGGTGAGAAATACCTGCAGACGCTGAACGACGAAGAGCTTTATACGCTCATCACCTCCGACGGCTCGATGCATCATGTGAAGCGCGCGTCGGATGTGGCGAAAATCTTTCCTGAACAGAAAAAACAAATCAAGCAGTTTGCGAAAAAGAACCATCTTTCCTTCTCAAAGAGTGAGCGTGAAAAAAGTTTGGTGGAAGTAGTAAGAAGCCTCACCCCCATCCCCTCTCCAACCGGCGAGGGGAGTAAATTCTCTCAAAACGTAAAAGCAAATGAAGAACAAAAAGCAGAGGTGATAACACCCCTCTCTAGTGGGAGAGGGGTAGGGGGAGAGGCAGCCTCTTCCCTCATTCCCGGCATCCCTGTTTTGGACAACGACTCCATTCGCCTGTCGGTGGGAGCTTCACCCACGAATGTATATATCGTGCCGGGCGTGCAGAAGGCGAAAGAGAGTATTGCCGACGACCACGAATTGGCCGAGATTGTGGTGGTGGGCGGACGTCAGTCGGCGGTGAAGAATATGATGATGGGCGCTGAGAAGTTCAAGCCCGAGATACTCAAGAACATCCCGTCGGCCTTTGGCGAATCCGACATCATGAAAATCGTGCTCACCCTGCCCGGCGTGACTACCGTTGGCGAGGCCTCCAGCGGATACAATGTGCGAGGAGGAGCCACCGACCAGAACCTTATTCTTTTCAATGGAGGAACCGTCTACAATCCGTCGCATCTCTTCGGACTTTTCACCTCGTTCAATTCCGATGCTGTCGAGGATGTGGAACTGTTCAAGTCGAGCATTCCCGTGGAATATGGCGGACGCATCAGCAGCGTGCTGAAGGTGGTTTCGAAAGAGGCCAACATGCAGAAGTTCACCGGCTCGGCCTGCATCGGAGCCCTCACCAGCAAGGCCAACATCGAGATTCCCATCGTGAAGGATCATGTCTCGCTCCTGTTGAACGGCCGCAC
Organism: Prevotella sp.; assembly: GCA_017557405.1. Lineage (GTDB taxonomy): Bacteria > Bacteroidota > Bacteroidia > Bacteroidales > Bacteroidaceae > Prevotella. Next base: position 44,496 of record JAFYYV010000039.1, on the reverse strand, counting down.
CACCTATAGCGACTGGATTATGAAGCGGTTGCCCGAGAAGAGCGGCTACAAGAACGGAAACGCCAACTTCAACGACTTCGGTGGGGTGCTGGCGTGGAAGCTCAACAACATGCATCGCCTCAAGCTCTACGGCTATTGGAGCAACGACCGATTCTCGTTCAGCACAAAAGACAACTACGGCTATCAGAACCGCAACTTCTCAGCCGAGTGGCGTTCCATCCTCAACGATCGATTGACCGCCACCGTCTCTGCCGGCCTCGACCACTACGACTATTTCAACGAGGACAGGAACACGCCCACGATGGCCGCCCGGTTGAGTTTCGGCATCGACCAGTTGTGGGGCAAGCTCCACATTCGTCAGCGTCTGTCCGAAAAGAACGCCCTCTCTTATGGTCTCTCCCTTCAGCATTACGATGTGCAGGCAGGCAAGTACGAGCCAGTGGGCAGCCAATCGTTCATCAAGACCGACCAGTTGCAGAACGAGAAGGCATTGGAGAGTGCTGCCTATATCGACTACGAGCGTTCGCTCACGGAGAAGTTGTCGATGTCGGCAGGCTTGCGTTATTCGATGTTCAACGCCTTAGGTCCGCGCGAAGTGAACCATTATCTCGAGGGCGAACTACCCTCCGAGGAGACCTTGTTGGAGACGCGTAGCGAGACGGGCATCATCAAGACCTATCACGCTCCCGAGTTTCGTCTGTCGGCACGTTATGCTTTGCAGGAGAACCTCTCGTTGAAGGCAGGTTTCAACACGATGCACCAGTATATCCACAAGGTGTCGAACACCGCCATCATGTCGCCTACCGACATATGGAAACTCTCCGACGTCAACATCAAGCCCCAGAATGGTTGGCAGTTGGCTGCGGGCGTCTATCACGAGACGCTCGGCAAGAAATACGAGTTCTCAGCAGAGGTCTATTACAAGCACATCAGTGACTACCTCAACTATCGAAGCTCGGCTGTCCTGCTGATGAACCACCACCTTGAGACCGATGTCATCTCCACCAAAGGACGTGCCTATGGCGTGGAACTTCAGGCGAAGAAACCCTTGGGAAAGATGAACGGATGGGTGAGCTATACCTTCTCACGCTCGTTGGTTCGTCAGGACGACAAGCGAGTGGCAATGCCGCTGAACGATGGCGACTGGTACCCCTCTGAATACGACCGACCGCATGAGGTGAAGGCCGTGCTCAACTATAAGTTCACCGAGCGCTACAGTCTTTCGAGCAATTTCAACTACGCTACCGGTCGTCCCACGACGTTGCCAGCCGGCAAGTACTACGACTCGTACAATCAGAAGTACATGCCGTACTATACCAACCGCAACACCTATCGCATTCCCGACTACATGCGACTCGACCTTGCGTTCAACATCGAGCCCACCCACAAGCTCACGAGCTTCTTCCACACGTCGTTCTCAATGGGTGTCTACAACGCCCTTGCACGTCGGAACGCCTATTCCATCTACTATGTCACAGAAGGGGGTAGGGTGAAGGGCTATCAGTTGTCTGTGTTTGGCACCGCCATTCCTTTTGTCTCACTTAACATTCGATTCAACTGAGGAACATGTAAATTTGAAAAATATGATGCGCGATAATTCTTTAAATTTTAAATTTTTTAATTTTACTATAGTGGCAGCGGCTTTGTTGCTGACGCTTTCGAGTTGCATCGATGAATACACAGCCGACATTCCGTCCGACGATTCCAATTTGCTGGTGGTTGAGGGCACAATCTGTTCTTCCCAGTTGAACAAGTTCATCCTGACGCGCTCGCAAGCTGTCAACTCCACCTCCCAACCTCGTATGGTCACGGGGGCAAAGGTTTCTGTACACGGGAGCGACGGCTCTGAATATGTGGCGCAGGCAGCCGATGGATATTACGCCTGTTCGATGGGGGAGCTCAACCCCAATGTGGAGTATTATCTGCATATAGAGACCGATGGCGAGGTCTATGAATCCGAACCCCAGAAACCCATGCGCACCGAGGAGATAGCCGAGGTGAGTGTGGTGCAGAGTACTCCTGAGAGTAATATCGAATTTTTCGTCACCCCCGAGGCTCCTTTCGATGCCAGCAAGGCGAATTACTATTCGTGGACCTACGAGGAGACGTGGGAGGTTCATCCCGACTATACGACCGACATCTATTTCGACACGAGGCTGTTGGCGCCTGTCTACGACCCATATCAGTTCCCTGCGCGCGGATGGAAGAATGCGACGAGCACGGAGATTCTCGTGAGTGCGAGCCACAACTACGAAGGTCAGCAGATTCGCGGTCTCAAGCTCTACGATGTCGATCGTGGCAACGAGCGAGTGCTTTTCAAGTATAGCACCTTGGTGCGCCAACGAGCCCTCTCGAAGGCCGAGTACGAATACGAGCTCGCACGCCGTCAGGCGAGTTCCGAGATGGGAGGCCTGTTCACCCCGCTACCATCGGCCCTGCCCACCAACATCCGTTGTCTCACCTCGCGCAAGCATGTCATCGGGTTCGTGGGCTGCGCGTTGAACACGGCTGTAAAGCGTGTCTTCGTCCGAGCTATGGATTACTCCATCGACCGCAAATACCCCAAAGACGCCCGTACTTGGCTCGACAACTGCACAGAGCAGGCTTGCCTGCGAATGGTGCAGGTAGAGGGCATGTACCTCTGCGAATGGAGAGACGAACGATACCAACCCAATGGAAAGTTGCGCACGGCGTGGGCATACGACTATCAACTCGATGTCCGATTAAAAGGAGCGTATGCGGATGAACCGGAATTTTGGGAAGAGGAAGAATTAAAAAATTAAACAATTATAAAATTATAAAAGGGGCAAAATGAAGCGCTATATTTCTTTCATTTTTAAATGTTTTAATTCTTGCATTTTCACCACGTTGATGGTGACGAGCGCTTTTGCTGTGGATGTGAAGACCGACCACACGTGGTATCTTGCTGGCGAGGCGATGAAGGTCAAGGTGACTGCCGATGATGCCGCGATAGCCTATGCTGAGCTGTGCGACACGCACGGGTTGGCGGCTGGTGTCGTCATCCGTTTGCAGGGAAACGAGGGCGTCGGCGTCCTCGAACTGCCCTCCAACCTCCATAGTGGCTACTATCTGTTGTCGGCTTACACGCGCAACGACGTCCATCACTCCCACCAACTGGTGGCTGTCGTCAACCCCCTCCGCCGAAGCATCGACGATGATATAGAATGGAAAGAAGCTAATTCACCGCTCGACCCGCAGGGACGCTTGCCAGAGCAAGAATTCATAATTAATAATCCACAATTGGACGAATTAGGTGAAATATATTCTCCCCTCGCCCTTTGGAGAGGGGTCGGGGATGAGGCTCCCGAACTCGACTCCCACCTCCTCTTCGCTCGCGTGAAGAACCACCATGAAGGCCACACGTTCAAGGGCAGCGACATTTGTCCTTCGTTGAGCATTGTGGGGAAGCAGATACATTATTTTGAGGGCGAGATGGTCGACGACTCCACAGCCGTCTTCCGCACCTTCGACGTGCATGGCCGTCAGCCGTTGGTGCTCTCCGCCACCACCTCCACAGGCGTGAGCCTGCCCATCGAGCTGCTCAGTCCTTTTTCCATTTACCGCCCGAAGCAGCTCCCGCACCTCGTGTTCCGCTACAACCGCAGCGAGGTGGAAGCACGCTCACTCGACATGCAGCGCCATCAGCTCATGCTCAATGCCGAGAAACAAGCTGAGACTGAGCCGTTACCCTACGACGAGAAGGTTATTGGAACCCGCCCCGACCTGTCCTACAACCTCGACGAATATCGCCAGTTCCTCACCATCCGTGAGGTGCTGCTCGAATATGTGCTCTGCGTCAAGAACACGACCGTTGATGGCGTCCCACGCCTCATTGTCCGCAAGGAGCAGGATGTTTTCAACAGCTCGTTGCCCACGCTCGTGCTCATCGATGGAATGCCTGTGAGCGACATCGAGCCACTCCTGAACTACGACGCCCGCCGCATGCACTACATCAACATCTACGGAGGTCAGTTCACCTTCGGAAAGGGTGTCTATAATGGAATCCTCTCGTTTGTGACTCGCTCAGGGCGCCTCACCAACTATCCCACCGAGCCCCTCATGCAGTATCTTCTCTACGACTTCCCTGAGTGAGCTCGCCGAGCTGGGTCGCGGAGCATTGTCGTTGACGATGGTTCCCTTCGTGTCAACCAGCAGATAGGTGGGGAAGGTCGCAATGTTCAGATAATCCTCCACAGCTTGTTGCTGACGGTCGGAAAGCCGCAGGTTCACGCAGTCTTTGCCGTCAAGACCGAAGCGCTGTGTAGCCTTCACCCAAGCCTCCTTGGGCGATTTGTTGGCAAAATACATGTAGGTGACGGGCAGACCTTTGAGGGCTTCGTGCAACATTTTCACGTATTCCATCTCTTTCATGCAAGGGGCGCACCATGTTCCCCAGAAATCCACATACACCACGCGACCACGATAGGGCGCAATGAGCTTCTGGAAGATGTCCTTGCCATCCTCAAGCTTCTCTATCGACTTCTTCGCCAACGCCTCCACCTCCTTGTCGGAAATGGCCTCATACTGGGCTTTTGCAGCCAACGATTCGTTGATGTGGAATCGCAACCGCCCCAACCACTCGGCAGAGAGCTGGCTGCGCAGGTATTCCTCCCGCTGGGGAGTCAGGTCGAGTTCGCAATATTTCAGGAAAGAGTAGGTCTTCATCATCTGCTTCACCTCGTCCGATGCGTCCAAGGCATCAATCAACGAGCAGTATTGTTTCAATTGGCTCAGTTGGAAGTCATCCCCACCATCATCCAGAATCTCCTGCACGATTCCGTTCTGCGCCAACGCCTCAAGGCTCATCATGTTGCTGAAATAGAAGATGGCGTCGCGTGTGATCCATTTGTTCGGATGCATCAGCTCGTGCGTTTCCGCCTCGTGCAACAAGTCGATATACTCCTTCGGAAGCTTGTTTCCTTGTTCAATGAACCTGCTCATATTCTGTTGGAAATGCCCAATGACATTCTCCGTCATGTTCTTGCCGAATCCGTAGTTGGCGATGGCGCGAAGAGCCTCCACATAGCCGTCAGGCAGGGTAGGAAGGGCGTTGCAGAGCGAGTCGATGCGCTGAAGGTTCAGCTCGTGTATGGCTCGGATGGATTGGGCAGCCGCACCGATCTCCATATCGTCCATCTTGCCGTTGAAATACACAATCTCCAGTGGATGGTCCACTTGCGCCTGATGAGCCTCGGCATTCTCGCCTGTGAAGGTGCAACGGTTGTTGATGTCGTCCAGCAAGATGTTCGTTTCCGTTCCAGGACGGCAGAAGAGATGAATCTCCCGTCCTACCACCCTCTGAATCTTGTTCTGATTCCACACCTTGACGTGGAGCGTGCGATAGGCAGGAATCCTCACCGTCCAGCGTCCGTTGCTGTCGGTGACAGGTTGGAGCGAAGGAGCCCCAAAAGTCAGGAAGTCAGGATAGAGCCCCCCCGCCGTCTCTCCCTTCGCCTTGCTGGCCAACTGGAAGTTGATCGTAACCGTATCGGGTGCCGTCTGAGCCCGTCCCACCCAAGCCACGAGGACGAGCAAAACCATCAAAAAGTATTTCTTGTTCATAGTCGTTATTCGCTTTTTTTTTACATTGCAAATTTACGAAATTATTTTCAATCCTCCAAATTTCATGGTAAAAAATCTTTACAGCGCTAAAGACCACAAATGACACGCTCAAAGCTATGCAATGAGCAGGTCAAAGCTATGCAATGAGGCGGTCAAAGATGGTCAATGGCAGAGGCGCAGCGGCGCGGGCGGAAGAGGGGTGAAAAACGAGCATTCTGTAAAAATCTGTAAAAAATGGGAGGGAGAGGTGCATTTTGTAACATTGTAACATTGTAACATTGTAACATTGTAACATTAAGCACCTTCCACATGTACAAAGTGCCCTCCTCGACCATAAGTTATTATAATATATAATATAAATATTATATATTATAATAAAATTAATATTATTATACTCCATTAATATTTACATATATAAATCTTTCAATTTTCAATCATTTTTTCATTTGGGAAAACTGGAACCACCTTATTGTTACAATGTTACATTGTTACATTGTTACATTTTTGTGCATCTCCTTGATTTACTGGACTTTATGTTTTTCTCTAAAAGTTTGCCCTCTCGTTTTTTATGATTCAAAATCATTAGTTAGCTTTGCATCACAGGAACCTTGATCCAGAAAATTCATAAAGTTCTTAAGGTCGTAAAAGTCCTTAATGTCCTTAAACAATGTTCTCAGTTCTGGTGGTCTTTTTTGTAAAAAAAGAGTGTTGGTGCTAATTTTATGAAATTTTGCGTTTTTTTGTATTTAAAATGACTCGTAGGTCGGAAAAAAGTTGTATTTTTGTACCTTGTTAGGAAGGGGTGAATCGCTTAGAACGCAAAAAAAAGGCCTCTGAGGCGATTTCCGGGCTTTGCGCCACGAGTTGCGAGCCTTGCCCCGTGAGTACGATAAAAACGATAAATGACAAAAATACAAGAAATTTAAATGGACGAAAATCAGACAATTGATCAAGACAGAATCATTAAGATCAACATTGAGGAGGAGATGAAATCCTCTTACATCGACTATTCGATGTCGGTGATTGTCGCTCGTGCGCTGCCTGATGTGCGTGACGGCTTCAAGCCTGTGCACCGCCGCATCCTCTACGGTATGCTGGGTATCGGTAACACGAGCAACAACCCTTACAAGAAGTGTGCCCGCGTGGTGGGTGAGGTGCTGGGTAAGTATCACCCTCACGGCGACTCATCGGTGTATGGCGCCCTGGTGCGTATGGGTCAGGAGTGGAACATGCGCTACTGCCTGGTGGACGGGCAAGGTAACTTTGGTTCGGTGGACGGTGACTCTCCAGCCGCCATGCGTTACACGGAGTGCCGTCTCTCGAAGATGGGTGAGCACATCATGGACGACCTGGAGAAGGACACGGTGGACATGGTGAACAACTTCGACGACTCGCTGACGGAGCCGAGCGTGATGCCCACGAAGATTCCGAACCTGCTGGTGAATGGCGGTAACGGTATTGCGGTGGGTATGGCTACGAACATCCCGACGCACAACCTGGGTGAGGTGATCGACGGCTGCTGTGCCTATATCGACAACCCCGACATCGACACCGAGGGGCTGATGCAATACATCCCCGCGCCCGACTTCCCCACAGGTGCCTACATCTATGGATTGCAGGGCGTGAAGGACGCTTACGAGACAGGTCGTGGACGCATCATCATGCGTGCGAAGGCCGAGATTGAAAGCGACGAGCATGGAGACCGCATCGTGGTGACGGAGATTCCCTACGGTGTGAACAAGCAGCAGCTGATTGAATATATCGCCGACCTGGTGAAGGAAGGCAAGCTGGACGGCATCTCGAACGCGAACGACGAGACGGGCCGTCAGGGTATGCGTATCGTGATTGATGTGAAGCGCGATGCGAATGCCAACGTGATATTGAACAAACTGTTTAAGATGACAGCCCTACAGAGCTCATTCTCAGTGAATAACATCGCTCTGGTGAAGGGTCGTCCACGCCTTTTGTCGTTGAAGGAGTGCGTGAAATATTTTGTGGAGCATCGCCATGATGTGACCATCCGTCGCACCCAATACGATTTGAAGAAGGCTCAGGAGCGCGCCCACATCTTGGAGGGCTTGATCATCGCCGTGAACAATATTGACGAGGTGGTGCACATCATCCGCAACTCGAAGACGCCAAGCGATGCACAACGCAACTTGGAGAAGCGTTTCGAGCTGGACGAGCTGCAGTCGAAAGCCATCGTCGATATGCGTTTGTCGCAGCTGACTGGCCTGCGTGTGGATCAGTTGCACCAGGAATATGACGACTTGATGAAGCTGATTGCCGACCTGCAGGAGATTCTGGACAACCCAGAGCGTTGCAAGGAGGTGATGAAGCAGGAGCTCATCGAGGTGAAGGAGAAGTATGGCGACGCACGTCGTACGGAGATCATTCCGGACGAGCACGAGTTCAACGCCGAGGATTTCTATCCCAACGATCCCGTGGTGATTACGGTGAGCCATCTGGGATACATCAAGCGCACTCCGCTGTCGGAGTTCCGCGAGCAGGCTCGTGGTGGCGTAGGCGCCAAAGGTGCTTCGTCGCGCGACAAGGACTTCACGGAGTATATCTATCCCGCCACGATGCACCAGACGTTGCTGTTCTTCACGAAGAAGGGCCGCTGCTACTGGCTGAAGTGCTATGAGATTCCTGAGGGCGACCGCACCTCGAAGGGTCGTGCCATCCAGAACTTGTTGAATATCGAGCCCGACGACTCGGTGAACAACATCCTGCGCCTGCGCGGTCGTGGATTGGAGAACGAGGAGTTCATCAACTCGCACTACATCGTGTTCTGCACGAAGAACGGTACGGTGAAGAAGACTTCGCTCGAGGCTTATTCGCGTCCGCGTGCAAACGGTGTGATTGCCATCAATATCGAAGAGGGCGACGAGGTGGTGGATGTTCGTCTGACGAACGGCCACAACGAACTGATCATTGCCAACCGCAACGGTCGTGCCGTTTACTTCGACGAGAACACCATCCGCACGATGGGCCGTACGGCTACGGGTGTGCGTGGTATGCGTCTGGATGATGACGATGATGCCGTTGTGGGTATGATTGTGGTGAACGACGCCCAGAACGAGACGGTGATGGTGGTGAGCGAAAGCGGATATGGCAAGCGCTCGCAGGTAGAAGACTATCGTAAGACCAACCGTGGTGGTAAGGGTGTGAAGACCTTGAACATCACGGAGAAGACGGGTCGACTGGTGGCCATCAAGAATGTGACCGACGACAACGACCTGATGATCATCAACAAGAGTGGAATCGTGATTCGACTGGCTGTTTCGGAGTGCCGCGTGATGGGTCGTGCCACACAAGGTGTGCGCCTGATCAACCTGGCCAAGAAGAACGATGTGATTGCCAGCGTCTGCAAGGTGATGAGTTCGGAGCTCGAGGCTTATGTGACGGAGGAAAGCCGCGCACAGTGGGCTAAGACGAACGAGCAGTTCCAAAAAGAAACGACCGGAATAAACCAACGCGACGCCGAGAAGTCAAATGAAACAGAAGAGCCGATCGATGATGCCGAGATGGACGAGGCACCGTTGGTTGACCTTGGAGAAGAATAAACATTATAAACCTTTTTTAATTTAACAGCTTATGAGAAAATTTTTGATTGCAGCTGCGATGGTGCTTGCATCGTCAACAGCTTTTGCTGGTGACAGCGATGCCTTGAAGGGTATCCTGAAACTGAAGAACTATGCCGAGGCAGAGTCTCTGGTGAAGTCGTCTCTGGGACAGCTTGCCGATAACGCTGAGAAGGCCAGAGCCTACAACCACCTGGTAACACTTGCATTGGAGAAATTCACCAAGGAGCAGAATGTGCAGACAGCCAATGCTATGGCTGAGCTGAACAAGACGAAAGTGGAGCAGTTTGACACGCTTGGCATGTACAACGCTGCCTTGAACGCTCTGGTGAACGCCGTCGAGTGTGACAAATACGACCAACTGCCCGATGCCAAAGGCAAGGTGAAACCCAAGTTCCACGATGCCAATGCCCAGAAGGTGTTCAACGCTCGTCAGGTTCTTGTCAACGCAGGTAACGACGCTGCCGGTAAGGGTGATCAGGATGGTGTGCTGAAATATTGGGGAACCTTCCTCGATACCGACAATGCACCTCTGTTTGCTGCCATCGACAAGGCTGCCGAGAAGGCTTTCATGGGACAGGTGGCTTACTACACCGCTCGTTACGCCAACCAGGCCAAGCAGTATGAGCTCGCCGAGAAGTATATCGACCTCGCCGTGAATGATCCCGAGGTGGGCAAGGATGCTTTGACCTTCAAGTATTCTTTGGCTCAGCGCAACCTGAAGACCCGCGAGGACTCTGTGAAGTACATCGGCATGTTGAAGGAGCTTTATCAGAAGGAGCCGGACAACGAGCTCGCTTTCGGTACCCTTTGCAACATGTACTCGAACCTGAACATGGTGGATGAGTTCAACGCCCTCATCAAGGAGAAGATCGCTGCCGACCCCAACAACGCCACCGCATGGGCTTTGAAGGGACAGACGGAGATGAACACCGCCAACGTGGCTGGTGATAATGCCGACTGGGACAGCCCCATCAACTCGTTCAAGAAGGCTATCGAGATTGACGGTACCAATCCTATCGTTCTCACATACCTTGGCTTCTGCCTGAACTCGAAGGCTGCTACGCTGAACGACCGCAATGCTCAGAAGGAGCTCTACAGAGAGTCGCTGAAGCATCTGGAGCGTGCGAAGGATATCGACCCGAACCGTGAGAAGGCCAACTGGGCTTATCCTCTCTACCAATGCTACTACCTTGTGTATAGCGCTGAGGATCCACGCACCAAGGAAATGGAACAATTGTTGAAGGGAAACTAAAGTAGAAGCATAAAGGGTATAAAGGGGAGTGAGAGGGCTTAAAGGGACAGTAGTCCTGCCCTCGAAACGCCCTGCAAAAGCAAAGCATACGTCCCTTTATACACCTTCACTCCTCTTTAAGCACTTTAAGCCTTGAAGTGGAGCTTGCGAAACTTCATATTAAAATAAATAATGTATAAGAGTGTCCTCTTGTTTGTCTTCGTGTTTTGCTTTGCCTCCATCAGCCAAGGCAAGGACTTGAGCAATCGTGAGAAAGCGAAAGCACTGGACAAGCAAGTGGACATTTTATTTGAAAAACTCTATCACACAAAGGATTCAGCAGCATACTACGAGGTCTTGGAGGTGTTGGTGAAGAATGCGTTGTTGTGTGATTATTACGACAGGATGCCCGATGCCAAAGGCAGGGTGAGACTCAAGTACCGGGTGAAGAACAAGCAGAGGCTGTCGCCCGTCATTCCCAAGATCATTGATGCCGGCATGTATGAATACCGTCGGCGGCGCAATCAGTTTGCGATGGAGAACTTCGTGATGTACATCGAGTGCTGCGCTTCTTCTTTATTCCACGATCAAGCCCACCAGTTGGGACAAACGGCCTACTATGCCAGTTTGCTTGCTTATGGAATGAAGGAATACCAAAAGGCTGAGAAATATGCCGACGTGGCTTTGAAGGACGATGTGTATGCGAAGGATGCTGCCGAGGTGAAACTGCTTTGCATGAAGAACCAGATGACCGAGAAGGCCGACTCGACGAAGTATCTGATTGCTTTGCTGGAGTTGCACGACAAGGCTCCCGAGAACGAGGTGTACTACAAATTGCTGATGGATTATTTTTCATCGCCTGGATATGACGTCGAGATGGGACAGTTCGCGCAAGACGAGGTCCGCAAGGACACGACGAACAAATATGCGTGGGCTTTGCTGGGTGAGACGCAGATGCGCATACGCCAGTGGGACGAGGCCATCAGGTGCTTCGAGCGTTCGGTGGCCATCGACGACGGTTTCGTGGAGGCTTTGTACAATCTCGGCGTGTGCTACTGCTCGATGGCGGCGGAATGTCGCGAAAGATTGGGAAAAGACGAGGATAATGTTGATGAAAAGGAGAAACAGGAGTTGACAACGTTGCTTGAGAAAGCGAAAATCTATTTGGAGAACGTGAAACAGATCGACCCCGAGATGGAGATTGTGTCGTGGGCTTCTCCTCTTTATCAGGTATATAATGCATTGGAGCAGAAGGATAAGGCTGCGATGCTGAAACCATTGTTGGATAATGAATAGACTTAACTACATCATATTGCTTTTGCTGTTTGCCACCTTGAACGCGAATGCCCAAAAGAAGGAGATGGCATTGGCGAAGGACAATGTGAAGAAAAACAAGAACCTAGAGCAGGCAGAGCAGTCGATGCAGAAGCTGCTGGGCGACTCGGCCAATAGGTATAATGAAAAGATATGGCTCATATTGTTTGATGCTGTCAGCAAGCAATATGACCAGGGCAACATGAAACTTTATTTGAAACAGAAATACGACACGTCGGCTTTGTTCAACCTGACAAAGAAGATGTTTGTCATCGCGGAGAGCTTCGACTCGATTGACGCCCTTCCCGACAAGAAGGGGAAGGTGTCGATTGACCACAGGAAGAAGCACTCTGAGATTCTCGACCGCTATCGAGCCAATCTGTTCAATGGTGGGTTGTTCTTTGTGAACAAGCAGAAGTACGAGGAGGCTTATTCCTTTTTTGATATGTATCTCGATTGCGCCCACCAACCTTTGTTCGAGCGGTTCAACTACAACGAAACCGACACGATGATGCCTGAGGCGGCTTATTGGGCGGTGTATTGCGGTTATAAAGCGCAAGATCCCAAGAAGACGTTCCACCACACTTATCTGGCGTTGAAGGACACGGCGCATTATCATCTGATGTTGCAATATCTGGCGGAGACCTACAAGTTGGAGGACGATACGGCGCGTTATGTGAAGACGTTGAAAGAGGGTTTCGAGAAGTATCCCACCTTCCCGTTCTTCTTCCCTCGGTTGATTCAGCATTATGGCGATTTGAACGATTGGAAGACGGTGCTTGACATCTCTAACAAGGCGTTGGAGAGCGAGGCTGACAATGTGGGTTTCCTTTTCGCGAAGAGTACGGCGTTGCTCAACATTGGTCGCAACGACGAGTGTATAGCCATCTGCGACACGCTCATCGCTCGCAACGACAGTTTGGCCGACCCTTATTACAATGCAGGATTGGCGTGGTTCAACCAGGCGATCGAGATGGACAAGTCGACAAAGACCTCTGCCAAGCAACGTAAAAAGGTGCAGAGCCTCTACAAGACCGCGATGCCCTATCTGCAACGCTACAGGGCTTTGGCGCCCGATAGGAAGAGACAATGGGCGTTGCCACTCTATACCATCTATTTGAACCTAAACATGGGTAACGAATTTGATGAGATTGACAAGTTGATCCGTGAGATGAAATAATGAAAGGATAGACAAAATGGATGTAAACAGAATACTTGAAAAACTGGGTATTGACGAACTCAACTCCATGCAGGAGTCGGTGGTGGACAGCTTCTTGCATTCAGACAAGGATCTGGTAGTGCTTTCCCCAACGGGAAGCGGCAAGACCTTGGCTTATCTGCTCCCGTTGGTGCAACGGCTGGACATGTCGAGCAACGAGGTGCAAGCCATTGTGATTGTGCCTGGGCGCGAACTTGCCTTGCAGTCGGCGATGGTGCTGAAGGATATGGGTAGCGGTGCACGTTGTTGTGCCTGCTATGGAGGTCGTGCGGCGATGGACGAGCATCGTGTGCTTCGTCAGGTTCATCCTCATGTGGTGTTCGGAACACCGGGTAGGTTGAACGACCACATCGACAAAGAGAACATTCTGACCGAGCAGGTGCAATATGTGGTGATTGACGAGTTCGACAAATGTCTGGAAATGGGATTCGCCAAGGAGATGAGTGCGCTTTTGGAAAAGCTCTCACAGGCCAAGCGCCACATCCTCCTTTCAGCCACCGATGCAGAGGAGATTCCCCGTTTTGTCAATATGGGTCGCACGGAGCGCATCAACTTTCTCTCGGCTGACGAGCAGGTTTCTGATAGGGTGACCATCTATCAGGTGCGTAGCCCTCAGAAGGACAAGCTGGAGACGTTGGCAAAACTGCTGCGTCATTTAGGTGATGAAAGCAGCATCGTCTTCTTGAACTATCGTGATAGTGTTGAGCGAACCGACGAATACCTCCGCGAACAGGGTTTTTCAACCAGCGCTTTTCATGGAGGAATGGAACAGAAGGCTCGCGAGGACGCCTTGTACAAGTTCAGCAATGGCTCGGCAAACATCTTTGTGAGCACCAATCTGGCTTCGAGAGGTCTTGACATTCCTTCCATTGGCAACATTATCCACTATCATCTGCCGGAGAGCGAAGACGGCTATGTGCATCGAGTGGGGCGTACAGCTCGTTGGAATGCACAAGGGCGCGCGTTCTTCGTGCTGGGTCCTACGGAACAAGTACCCGACTATGTGGATGCTGAGGTGGAGGAATTCGACATTCCCGAGAATCTTCCTAAACCAGCCAAGCCGCGGATGGTGACCATCTACATCGGAAAGGGCAAGAAGGACAAGATCAGCAAGGGCGACATCGTAGGCTTCCTCTGCAAGAAAGGAGGACTCGAAATGTCGGAGATTGGACGTATTGATGTCAAAGACCGATATGCCTATGCCGCCATCTCCCGAATACGACTCCAACAGGTGTTGAAAATGACCTCCGGAGAGAAAATCAAAGGAATCAAAACGATTGTAGAATTGGTGGATTAAATGTCAAAACGACAATATTTCTCCTGATTTGCTAAATATTTGTCTAAATATTTGCCCATATCAAATAAAAAGTGTAACTTCGCGCCCATTAAGAAAGAATACTAGTTCACATAAATATTTTTAATCATAATTCAGATGAAGAAGTACAACTTTAATGCAGGTCCATCGATGCTTCCACGTGAGGTGATCGAGAATACCGCTAAACAGTGTCTTGATTTCAATGGCTCGGGTCTTTCCTTGATGGAGATCAGCCATCGTGCAAAGGATTTCCAGCCTGTTGTTGATGAGGCTGTCGCCTTAGTAAAAGAATTGCTTGATGTACCAGAAGGTTATTCAGTAATTTTCCTTGGTGGTGGTGCATCACTTGAGTTTTGTATGATTCCTTACAACTTCTTGATCAAAAAGGCTGCCTATCTGAACACCGGCGTGTGGGCAAAGAAGGCCATGAAGGAAGCAAAACTCTTCGGCGAAGTGGTTGAAGTGGCTTCTTCAGCCGACGCCAATTATACTTTCATCCCCAAAGATTGGTCGGTTCCTGCTGATGCAGATTACTTGCATATCACAACCAACAACACCATTTACGGAACAGAAATCCGCAAGGACCTCGATGTGGCAGTACCTCTGATTGCCGACATGTCTTCCGATATCTTCAGCCGTCCCATCGACGTGAAGAAATATGACGCCATCTATGCTGGTGCCCAGAAGAATCTGGCTATGGCCGGTGTGACCATCATCATCTTGAAGGACGAGAAACTGGGCAAGGCTCCTCGTGAGATTCCCACAATGCTCGACTATCGCACTCATGTGGACAAGGGTTCCATGTTCAACACTCCTCCTGTGGTGCCCATCTACAGCGCTCTGGAGACCCTCCGTTGGATCAAGAAGAACGGTGGAGTGGAGGCTATGGACAAGCTCGCCAAGCAGCGTGCTGAGATTGTCTATGGTGAGATCGACCGCAACAAGATGTTCGTTGGTACCGCCAAGGAAGAGGACCGTTCGCTGATGAACCTTTGCTTCGTAATGGCTCCTGAGTACAAAGAACTCGAGAAAGACTTCTTGGACTTCGCTGTATCGAAAGGTATGGTTGGCGTGAAGGGTCACCGCTCGGTGGGTGGTTTCCGTGCTTCTTGCTACAATGCCCAAACCATCGAGGGTGTCAACGCTCTGGTGGCTTGCATGAAGGAATTCGAGGCTAATCACTAATATGCTGATTCCATTCCTCTTACTTATCCTCTTTGCTGGCATTGCCTTAGTGGCTCTGGCTTATGGTTTGTTCACACTCATCATGAAACTGGCAGGCAAGGGGCAATACCTTCTGACGTTAAAACTGACGAAAAGGCTATTTGGAGAAAAGTGGGGGAATGTGTTTCATTATGTATTCTTTACAATACTTCCGTTACTGATTAGCATTTGGCTTATTATTAATATTATTATTGTAGTAAAATAGAACATGAAGATTCTTGTAGCAACAGAAAAGCCTTTCGCAGCCGCTGCTGTCGAGGGCATTCGCAAAGAGATTGAAGGAGCAGGCAACGAACTCGCCCTGCTGGAGAAATATACTGAGAAGGCTCAGTTGTTGGAGGCCGTGAAAGATGCTGACGCGTTGATCATCCGTTCGGACAAGGTGGACGCTGAGGTGCTCGATGCCGCCAAGCAGTTGAAGATTGTCGTTCGCGCTGGTGCTGGTTATGACAACATCGACCTTGCCGCCGCTACCGCTCACAACGTGGTGGCCGAGAACACTCCTGGTCAGAATGCCAATGCCGTTGCCGAACTCGTATTCGGTTTGTTGGTGATGGCCGTTCGCGGTTTCTACAATGGAAAAAGTGGTTCGGAACTGCTGGGTAAGAAACTCGGTATTCTCGCTTTTGGTAATGTAGGTCGCAATGTGGCTCGCATCGCCAAAGGATTCGGTATGGACGTCTATGCTTACGATGCTTTCTGCCCTGCAGAGGTCATCGAGGCCGCTGGTGTGCATGCTGTTGAGAACCAGGACGCTCTCTTCGAGCAGTGTGATGTTGTTTCACTCCACATTCCCGCTACTCCTGAGACCAAGCAGAGCATCAACTATGCACTCGTGGGTAAGATGAAGAAGGGTGGTATTCTTGTGAACACCGCCCGCAAAGAGGTCATCAACGAGCCCGAACTGCTGAAGCTGATGGCTGAGCGTGAGGACTTGAAGTTCGTTACCGACATTATGCCCGACGCCAACGATGAGTTTGCCAAGTTGGAAGGTCGTTACTTCTCGACTCCCAAGAAGATGGGTGCTCAGACAGCCGAGGCTAACATCAACGCTGGTATTGCCGCCGCCAAGCAGATCAATGCTTTCTTTGCCACTGGCGACACCAAGTTCCAAGTGAACAAGTAAATCCCTTGAGGATTCGATATTGATAATCCCCGTTATGCAGATGAAGCATAGCGGGGATTCTTTGTTTTGTCTACTGAGTTTGAATAATCGTGTGGACTCAATCCATGTAGAGGTCGAAGTCGATTTTCACTCCTTTCATATTGGTGAATATGCCCTTGTAGGTGTCGGTTTGCAACTGCTCTCCATTTTCCGTATATTTCACGGATTTGTAGATACCGTTGAACTGTCCGACATACTTCCCTTGCTTGTCTCTGGCTTTCAGGACGAGCCGTCCTGTCTTTTTGTCGTAAGAAACGAACTCCAAGCGGCGCTCCACTTTTCCGTTGGGCAGTTTGTAGCTGTAGGAGCCGTTGAGGCCATCCATGTTGAGATAGCCTTCAGAGTCGCCGATCTTTCCCGTGAGGGCGATGTTCACACCTTTGTTGGATTGTGCCGTTGCCAGTTGTGGAGAAAGGCACATGAGCATCATGAGGATGCAGAAGAAAAGGTTCTTTTTCATGTTTCCGAGTGGTTTATTAGTGATACATAAGTTGTTGTTTCGTTGCAAATATAGTGGAATTATTTGATTTATGCAAGGTTTGGGCTGTTTAATATGAACGACGAGGGTTATTTTATGGTATGGTACTGTTCGAGAGGAACTCTTCGAAAGCACTCTGATAGCCGTTGAAGACATTGATGTCAACAGCGCCTTGAATGCCTGTTACACGTCCGTCGGGACACAGCTGCCAAATGGAAAGCCGCACATCGGGTTTGTATTCACCATATCTGGCAATCCACACATCATAATCGCGTTTGATGTCGGGCGCTTGCGAGAGGTGGTTGTTCACGAACATCTGGTTGACATAGAGGATGGGGCGCACGCCTACTTGTTGCTCCACCATTTTCATCCACGTGCGTATGTGGCTGAAGAGCACGGAGTCTCCTCCCATCGTCCGTATCTGAGCGTTGCTGGGTTCCACATCGAGCACGGGCGGCAGGTCGCCCTTGTTGAACCGGGTGTTCTTCAGGAAGTATTGCGCTTGGTCTTTTCCGCTGCTTCTGATGGAGAAGAAGTGGTAGGCGCCTGTGCGTATTCCGTTGTGTCGTGCTTGCGTGTAGTCGTTGGCGAAGTAGGCATTGCGGATAGTGGTTCCTTCGGTTGATTTGATGTAAACGAAAGAGATGGGGTAGTCAACATCACCATCGATGCGTTTCTGGCTAATGGTTCCCAAGTGGTTGATACGCAGGCGGTTCCACTGAATGGCGTATTTCTTTTTCCCAATCTCGTGTTGGTATTTCGAGATGTCAATGCCATAGATGCGTTGGGTGGTGTAGGTAAGCCGTTCACCTTTATAGACGTCGTCTTTCCATTCGCCCACCCGCAATCGATTGCCCTGAATGGCGAATCCGAATCCGTTGCGCTTGCCTTGTACCCAATCACCCTCGTAATAGGAACCATCGTCGGCTTTGTAGGCGTGAACGCCCTCTTGTGGAGGCCCCGATGGTAGCTTGGGTGTCAAGTCTTTTCCCACAATCGTGTCGATGGCATTTGCCAATCGCCAGATGCTGGTGGCGTTCTTGTGCAAGAGGTGGTTCTTGGCTCGTAGTCGTATCTTCCCCCCTTTTGCCCACACCATCTTGCAAGGCTCCGTTCGGGTGTTTCCGATGGAATCTGTATGTAGAACAGAATAATTTGTAACCAGCAGAAGCATGGGTTTCTTGTTGGGGTGAATGGTTTGCAAGGTTTTGAGCGCCCGCTGGTAGATGTTGATGCGCTGACACAGGTTGGAGTGGTAGTCGGCAATCATGTTGTAGCCTTCGTCTTGCACATCGTGAACGCGCAGATAATAGCGCAGTTCGCCGTCTTCGTCGTTCATGGTTTTCAGCGCAGAGTCGATGTTCGCAATCTGATTAGCCACCAATGAGGTCGCATCGGGGTTGAAATGAGCGTTCAATGTGTCGCGAATGACGATTCTTCCAGGACTCCAAGGAATCATAGGAAGCAGATGGCTCCACACGGCAGACGTGAGATGCACGGCAGGTTCCACCGAGTCGGCTTTCAGGGTGATTCCCTGACAGGTGCTGTCGGGCGAGAAACTTGAAAAATAAAGCACAGGCTTGCCACCAACACTCACCACCCAGTGTTGGCGTACCTCAACCACAGCCTTCGCCTTTTCCACATACTCCTTCGAGGGGCGCAAGGCCACATATATGAACAAGATGCAGAAGAGAATGGCCAAAGCAGCCATCTTCAATCCCCATCTGCGGTTCTTCTTGTTGCCAGTCTTCTTTTTCTCTACCATCTTCTCTTTGATTCGGCATTCAAAATTACACTTTATTTCGTAGACGACAAAATGTTTTGTTAGTTTTTTTTAACGGTCATTTGAGAAAAAATCAACACTCCTTTCTCTTTTCTCGAAGATAATTGGTAATTTTGCGGAAAAAGAAAGGAAATATCATGAAACAGATAACTTTGGAGAACTTTGATGCGGAATATGTCGACCCTATTGAAGAGCGGCAGATAGACAAGTTTGTCTGTGATGAGATGGGACGCCAGATTCATCGCTACATCAAGGCTATGCACGGCAGCAAGCAGATGATGTTGAGATTCGAGGAGCAACTCTCTACACTCACCATTCCCCAACGCGAAGAGGCTATCGCACGCTATATCGACTTGAACCGCAAGGCCATTTCGGGGCTGGATTTCAAGATTGTACTTGCCCGTGCGATGGCCAACTATTGCGATACGTTCAGCTACCTGTTGAAGTTGGTGAACGACAAGCGGAGGATGGTTTATTATCTGAATCGAATCAAGGAGAAATACATCCAGTTCCACGAGGTGTTCGAGCAAGATGGCAAGTTCGGCATCAAGGACCATCAGGGACGTGTGCTGCTGTCGCCGTCCTACGACTTCCTGCGCACCAGCTATGTCTATGTCGACGACTTGAAGCAGATGCCCATCATCGCCCAGAAGAACGGAAAGATGGGGCTTGTGATGCCCGACTATCACGATACCGTTGTGGCCGATTTCCTCTACGACGACATCTCGCTTCGTGACGAGCCTCCTTATTTCGAGGCCACCAAAGGGCACATGAAGGGTTATCTGCAGAACGATGGCACCTTCCTTGGGCAATAACAACCTAACAACACATAAACAATCGATGATGAAGAAATCATTCTTGATGGCACTATTGCTGTCATCGGCTACGTATGCCTTGGCCGACCTCGTGAACATCCAAACGAAAAAAATGACGCTTGTGGTGGAGGTGAACAATGGCAAGCACCCCTCGTATATCTATTTCGGAAGCCGACTTAGCGAAGCCGATTTGAGTCATTTCCAATGGCCGCGTGGCGGTATGATGGACGTTTATCCCGCCTATGGGCAGAATGCTCCCAAGGAGGCCGCTTTCGCTATGCGCCATGTGGATGGAAACATGTCGACCGAACTGGTTGCAACGGGTGTGGAGAAGGCTTCAGAGCCCACTGCCACCGTGACCACCATCCATCTGAAAGACCCACAATATCCCATCAATGTCGATGTGAAATACCGTGCCTACAACGATGTGGACATGATAGAGACATGGACGGAGATTGTAAACAACGAGAAAGGAACCGTTACGCTCACCACCTTTGCATCGGGTTGCCTGCCCATCCGCCGAGGTGATGTTTGGGCTTCCCACCTGTGGGGCTCGTGGGCGAACGAAGGAAGGCTCACCGAAGAGCCGTTGGAGCCAGGACAACTGATTATCAAGAACAAGGATGGTGTGCGCAACTCACACACCGATCATGCCGAGGTGATGCTTTCGCTCGATGGCAAACCACGCGAGAATGCGGGCGATGTCATCGGAGCCGCCCTCTGCTATTCGGGCAACTTCCGATTGAAGATTGAGACCGATGACACTGATTACCATTATTTCTTTGCGGGCATCAACGAAGACAATTCCGAATTCCATCTGAAGAAAGGTGAGCGATTCACGACACCCGCCTTGGCATTGACTTTCTCGAAAGAGGGATTGAGCGGTGCCTCGCGCAATTTCCACAAGTGGGGGCGACTCTACAAGTTGGCGCATGGAACCACCGAGCGCAAGATTCTGCTCAACTCGTGGGAGGGCGTTTATTTCGATATCAACCAGAAGGGGATGGACCAGATGATGAACGACATCGCCCAGATGGGTGGCGAGCTTTTCGTGATGGACGATGGTTGGTTTGGCGACAAATATCCCCGCAAGACCGACAACTCAAGCCTTGGCGACTGGGTGGTCGACAAAGGGAAATTGCCTGATGGTATCGAAGGTCTGTTGCGCGATGCCAAGAAGAATGGTGTGAAGTTCGGCATCTGGATTGAACCCGAGATGACCAATTCTGTGAGCGAACTCTACGAGAAACATCCCGATTGGGTGTTGAAGGCTCCCAAGCGCGATGCGGTGTTGGGACGTGGAGGCACCCAACTGGTGCTCGACATGAGCAATCCAAAGGTGCAGGACTTTGTTTTCAGCGTGGTTGACAACCTCATGACGCAATATCCTGAAATCGACTACATCAAGTGGGACGCCAACATGGCTGTCATGAACCACGGTTCGCAATATCTGCCCGCTCAGGACCAGAGCCATCTCTACATCGAATATCATCGTGGTTTCGAGAAGGTGTGTCAGCGTGTGCGAGCCAAATATCCCGACCTGACCATCCAGGCTTGTGCCAGCGGTGGCGGCAGGGCCAACTGGGGTGTGCTCCCTTACTTCGATGAGTTCTGGGTGAGCGATAACACTGACGCCCTCCAGCGCATCTACATGCAATGGGGAACCAGCTATTTCTTCCCTGCCATTGCGATGGCCTCCCACATCTCGGCTGCCCCCAACCACACCGTCTATCGCACCACATCGCTCAAGATGCGCATCGATGTGGCTATGAGTGGCCGTTTGGGAATGGAGATACAGCCCAAGAACATGACCGACGAGGAGAAGGAATTGTGTCGCAAGGCGATTGCCGAATACAAGCAAATACGCCCTGTGGTGCAGTTTGGCGACATCTACCGCCTGCTCTCGCCCTATGAGCATAAGGGTCTTGCCTCGCTGATGTACGTCGCTGAGGCGAAAGACAAAGCCGTCTTCTATTGGTGGAAGACCGAGCAGTTCCAAAACGAACATCTGCCCCGTGTGAAAATGGCGGGTCTTGATGCCCATCGCATGTACAAGGTGCACGAACTCAACCGCATTGACAACCGTCCGCTCGACGTGGAAGGTCACTCGTACAGCGGTGCCTACTTGATGAACCACGGCTTGGAAATGCCCTACACGCACGATGTGGATTGGGGTAAGAAGACCAACTGGTCGAGTCGTGTACTCTATCTGGAAGCTGAATGAGAAGCGTGTAAAAAACAACTGTCTAATTGTCCCAATTGTCACACGTCAAACAAAACCACCATTATACCTATTACCCAACAAACAAGATTGTGAAGATAAATACTGAGACTTTCGAGCAACTTCATCGGCCTACCTACCTGCTGGAGGAAGACCGCTTGCGGCGCAATCTGTCGCTCATCAGCCGAGTGGCCGAAGAGGCTGGCGTGGAGATCATCCTCGCCTTCAAGGCATACGCCCTGTGGAAGACATTCCCCATCTTCCGCGAGTACATCCACTCTACGACCGCCAGTTCTCTCTTTGAGGCGCGTCTGGCGTACGAGGAGTTCGGAAGTCCTGCCCATACCTATTCACCCGCTTACACCGATGATGAAATGGCTGAAATCGCACGTATGTCGAGCCATCTCACTTTCAATTCCTTCAGCCAGTACCAACGCCATCGCGAAGCGGCTCGGAAGGCTAATCCCGCGCTGAGTTTCGGCGTTCGTGTGAATCCTGAGTACTCGGAGGTGGAGACCGAACTCTACAATCCTTGCGCCCCAGGAACACGTTTTGGCGTGTCGGCCGACAAGATGCCACCGACGTTGCCCGCAGATATTGAGGGCTTCCATTGCCATTGCCATTGCGAGAGTGGGGCAGATGTGTTCGAACGCACCCTTGAGCACATCGAGGAGAAATTCGCTCCTTGGTTCAAGCAACTCAAATGGATTAACTTCGGAGGTGGCCATCTGATGACGCGTCGCGACTATGATGTTCCGTTGCTCATAAGCCTCCTGAAAGGCTTCCACGAGCGCTATCCTTGGTTGAAGGTGATATTGGAGCCTGGCAGCGCTTTCGGCTGGCAGACAGGCCCTCTGGTGGCTCAGGTGGTGGATGTGGTCGAGGACAAAGACATACGTACCGCTATTGTCAACGTCAGCTTCACTTGCCACATGCCCGATTGCCTCGAAATGCCCTACATGCCCGCTATTCGAGGTGCTGAGGAAGTAACCACCAACAGCCAACATCCAACATCCAACACCCAAGGTGGGGGCTCTCTCTACCGCATCGGTGGCAATAGTTGTCTTTCGGGCGATTTCATGGGTTATTGGCGTTTTGACCACGAGTTGCAAATCGGCGAGAACATCATCTTTGAGGACATGCTCCATTATACCACCGTGAAGACCACCATGTTCAACGGCATCGGTCATCCTGCCATCGGCCTCGTGCATAGCGATGGAGAGCTGGAAATGCTTCGCGAGTACACCTACGAGGACTATCGCGACCGCATGGATTGACGCCTTTTGAGCGTGTGTCAGGTGTGGTTTCTGAGTGCGTCAGAATTGGCATCTAAGCGCATCAAATATGGCCTTTAGCCGCCTTATTTGTGGCTTTTAACCTCAAAATAGTGCTTTTCTGCATCAGCCCAAATGCCTCATTTTCAGCACCATTCGCGAGCTTGTGACAATTGGGACAATTAGACACCCCTTTTTTGCGTGCCCCAATTTTGAGTTATTCGCGCATAGAGTTGATTATCAACAAGTTACAATAATTAATTAATAATAATTAATAATAATTATATATATATTAACATATATATTATATTATATATATACATTTATATAGATATATAGATAGATTTAGATGTTTCTATCTCTATTTTTGGCTGGAAAAAATGCTACTTGAAAAAGCATCAATCATGTTCAATGTTCCATGTTCCATGTTCAATGATTTCCGACCGTGTAAAAAACGACTGTCTAATTGTCACAATTGTCACAGAGCAGAAAACTGTATGCGCTGCCTTGTACTACCCTGGAAAAGTTGAATGGTTGCAAGACGTGTGACAATTGGGACAAATAGACACCTGTTTTTTATATGCTCCGACTGAACGGATTCTTCCTAAATCGCTTCAATGAATTTCACGACAGCATCACGATCGGCTTTGGGAAGCTTGTAGAACTTCTCGGTGGCTCGGTAGGCATCGCTCTTCTTGGAGTAGCCGTGCCACATGATGGCTTCGATGATGGTGCGTGCGCGGCAGTCGTGCAGACGGTCGTCGGCTCCAGTGAGTTGCCTTGAAAGACCACGTCCCCAGAGAGGAGTTGTGCGGCACCATCCTGTGCGAATGTCGTTGACCATGAAGAGGCGATGTTGCACCATGTCGGTGTAAGGCCAGATGGTTTGTTTCGGGAACTTGGGCAAAAGTTTGGTGTAGTCGCCGTCTTTCGCCAATCCGTTGGCATCTGCGTAGGCTTTGATGCTGGCGTCAACCCACATGTTGTCGTTGCCGGTTGTCCACGAAGGACGGTGGCATTGTGCGCATCCCATTTGCATGAAGAGCGTCTTTCCGCGCTTCACCTCGGCTCTGTTCAGGTTGCGGGCGGCAGGAACGGCAAGTCCGCGATGCCACACCATGAATTGGTAATACTGCTTGTTGCTCATTTCCTCCTTGCCGTTGTAGGGTGCTCCGTTGAGAAGATATTGTTCAAAGGTGCTCTTGTAGGCGACCGATGGCGTGTTCAATATCTCGTAGATGCGATTGGAGATGCCCTCGTTGGTTCCATCGGCATAATAGGGGTGAAGGATGTTGGCCTCTGACTGTCCATGTCGCTTGATGTAGTCGATGACTTCGTTGTCTTCGCTTTGTGCTTTTGCCCATGCGGAAGTCGTGTAGAGCCAATGGCGGTCGGAGCGGGTGACGTTGGTGATGTTCCAGATGGCGTTGGCTCCAGCTCCGTCTTGCAGGGTTCCACGAGTCATCGCATAGGTGAATCGCTTCAAAGGACCGTGGTCGCCATGAAACTTTCCCGTGTCGTTATAAGGTGCTGAATAGTAGGCACTTGCTTTGAATCTGTTAGTCTCTTTGTCCCACATCGCGGGATTCAATTCCACGTAGGGTGCTTCAGCCGCCCATTGTGCTTCGATGTCTTCATCGTTGAGTGCATCGAGCAAACCGGTGCCATAGATGCCGATGGTCGACTCCAGACGCACTTCGTAGTTCTCAGGCTTTGGATTGGTGTTGAATGCAGTCTGTGGGATTCTCACTTCGGGATAGATCAACGAATAGCTTTCACCATCTTCGAATTTCATGGGAAGCCCGCTTTCCATCGCGGTCACGTTCTTCCATTCTATTTGGATTTGGTCTTCGTTGATAGGCGCTTTGAAGGGCGACATAGCTTGTGTTTGTGGCATACCAGTCACCTCGGAGATGTAGGCGTTATTGTCGGGATGGTAGATCACGAGCAGGTAGCCGTTGCCGATGGTGTTGGCTTTGTATTCCGTCTGCCGCTTTCCGTGTCCGTAGCTGGGGTGGCAGGCGATACAGCTGTTGCGCACCCATGCAGGACCGAGCCCTTTGCGTGGAGCTTGTTCGAACGTGTAGAGATGCTCGAAGAAATCCTCACCTGTGTTGAAGTCTTCCTCCATCCCCGCAATGTTCATGACGGCAGGAGCAGCCGCCGAATAGCTGGCTTTCTCGGTTGTTCCCAGTTGGCCTCCAGGATACCATTCGTCGGCGCTGAACACATCGTTGGCTTTGCCGAATACCTCTTCCTGTGGGACAAGTGAACCGAGGTCTTCCACTTCATCTTTGTCGGAACAAGCTGTCAGCACGGGAATGGCAAATGCTCCCACGAACATCAACTTAGGTAAATACTTGAACTTTTTCATAATCGTTTTGTTTTATTTTGATTGAACGGTCAAAGCGTCTTGCTCCTGAAAAAGGAAAGCAAGGCGCTTTTTATTGGATATAGTGCTATGTTTGATTATTCTTCCACTTCCCAGTCTTCGTCGTCAACAAATTCGATGTTCCACACCGTGCTACAGTATTTCACGAAAGGAGAGGGCATGATGCCAATCTTGGTGATGGCATCTTCGAATGCTTTGGTCACAGTCGAGTTGGTGGCTGATTGGTTCACGCTGGCAAAGAAGCCGTTGAAGCTGACGTTGGCTGCTTTTCCGTTTGTGCTTCCATACCACACGTTTCGGATGGAACGGATGTTGTCTTGGAAGTCGGTGATGGAGTTGTAGCTGTAGGGCGATTCAACGTACGAGATGTCGCCAGCTGAGAAGGGATTGGCAATCTTGGCTGTCCCCACCTCTGTGGCGATGGCGGCGCAACTGCCTTCGTCATCGGAGAGCACCTGAGCGATAGCGGCTTTCAGGGTGGGGAAAGTGCTCTTGTTGTTGATACCAGCACTCGTGAGATTCTCTCCGTACGAGAGTCCGTTCTCCGTCTGGTAGTCAAGTCCTGCGGCTTTTACAACAGCCAGACGGCTGGCGTTCTTACCACCATCCCACGCCACTTGCAATTGGAAGCAACGCTGTTTGAGCAGGGTGCAGATGGTTTGTGCGTACTTCAGCTCCTGAGCGCCTGAAATCTTCTCGAAATTCTTGTAAGTATCGTTCGCCTGAAGCTCAGATACCTTGCGGGGTTGACCATTGCGGAAGAGGATGAACTCAAGGGCGTGGAAGCCCAGAATAGTGGCATCTTCGAGCATCTCGTCGTTCATTCCATTGTTGAAATAGCTGAGCAACAGCGTGCGGTTCAACGGCCAAGAGTCGATGGTGGGGTCGATATCGAAATCGCTGGCAGCGCCCATCAAGAAAGCCTCTGAGCGTTCCCAATTCTCGCGAGCCTTCTTGAAATCGTTGCAGGCAGTGTTGATTTGCGATTGCGTGATGGTGTTGACGGTCAATCCATTCAACGTCTTCTCCAAATCCTCCACATCGTCGGCCAACTCGGTGTAGGTGGGCACAATCACGTTGTCAACGAGGTTGGTCAGCGTGTTGCGCAGATAGTCCTCTTGTTCGCTTGTGAGGCTTGCGGTTGCGATGATTTGGTTGGCGTTCTCAAATTGGCTCACCACGTTGGCACAAGCGTCGATGGCTGCGTTTCCATAGCTCTTGTCCTTGTACTTGGCATTGTCAACGATGGTTGAGTTTGAATCTTTCTTTTCATCATCATCGTCGCTGCACGATGTGAATGTCAGGGCGCCCATGAGGACGGCAATCGATAGAATGAGATGTTTTTTCATTTTACGTAAGTTTTTTATTTTTGTGATTATTCTTTTATTCTGTTGTTCGAACCTTCTTATCTGAAGAAACCTTCATAGGCCACTCCGATGTTGAAGGCGGGTTCGTTGTTGTAGATGGACTTCAGGAAGCGGTTGGAGTATTCGGCTTTCACCACGATTTGCGGAATGGGGTAATAGTTCACACCCACAGCCATACGTTTCACGGCGGTGTAGTCGTAGGCGGTTCCTTTGGTGTTGCTGGCGTATGGATTATACATCTCGTAGCGACCGAACACATACATCTTTTTATTATGCGCGCGTAAGGAAGCTATTTGCGAGAACACATTGTAGCCGGCCTCGATGCCAACGGCGTAGGCGTTCTTGGAAACAAACGCGGAATGCTTGAAAGGCGACTTTGAATTCAGTCGGTTGTAGACGTACTTCAATTGCTCGGCATCTCCCAGATAACCATAATCGGCTTGCCCGCGGACAATCCAGTTGTGGTCGTTGTAGGTGAAGTCGATGGCTCCGATGGCCACCTGTCCTTTGTATTGGGCGTCCACACCGTTCGCATTGCGAGGATAGCTGTTGCCGATGGAGTGGCCATAATATCCACTCAAACCGATGCGAAGGCCGCGAATGCTATAGTTGTCGAGTCGTAAGCTGGCTCCGTATTTGTTGGCAACATCGTATTCCATCGGCGATTTATGACCCTTGCTGATCCATCCCGTATTGGTGAAGTTGTCGGCGTTCAAACCTGCCAGCAGTTGGGCTTCATATCGGAAATCGCCACTACGCCCCCAGAAGCTCACACCCGTCTGATGCCACGTGGAAGGCAAGATGGTGTTTTCGCCTTCAGGGCGGTAAACGGTGAAGAAACTGAGCGGCTCGTGATGAGCATTGTTGAGACCCACAGGAACCACAATGTGTCCCATTCGAAGGTTTGCGGCGCGCGAGAACGACTTCTGAATCCAGAACTGTTCGAGTTCAACCTCACCACCTCTCTCGGTCTCTTGCTCCCATTCACCGCCTTCCTCGTCTTCTTTCTCGTAGGCGATTCCAGCACCACCGTGCTCGAACTCAATCTCAGTGCCGAAACTCCAGCCTTTTCCAAAATCGTAACCCATGTAGATGACCGCATGTGGAATATCAAAACGCCCATGACTGGGATCGTCTTTGTGAAGTTCGGGTTGACTATATCGGCTCACGTGGTCGCTATAGAAATTGCGCCCGTAGGCAATCTCTCCATATCCGCCAACACTCAGCCGATTGCCTCGAGCGTGGTTCATTACACTATCGCCTGCATTCTCTTGTGCGCTGACGTTTGTTGCACATAAAGCCAACGAACAGGCTATCATGGTTGTCGTAAGTTTTTTCATCCTCTTTGATATCTATAATTCGTTTATAATCCTGCTTACACGATGTGTCGTAAGTACTTGATTTCGAGTGCAAAGGTACTGGTTTCCCATATATAGTGCAATACTCAAAAATTGGTAAATCCTCCATCATAATTAGTAGGTATGAAAGAGGGTGGATGGTAAGGGTTGAATCCGTATTTTGTTCAAAATTACCTACTTATAATTATTGCATATCTCGCAAATTTTTTGTTTCTTTGCACCGTCCTTTTAGGTTGTTTATATATAATAATGAATAGGTATGAAGAATCAGAAAATGTATGAGGCTGACGACAAGTTGATCTCCATCATACGCGACAACTACAATATCCTCCAGAGTTTGGGTTCGTTTGGCATCAATCTGGGTTTTGGCGACAAGACCATCCGGGAGGTGTGCGAAGATCAGGGCGTGGACACTTACACGTTCTTGGCGGTGGTCAATTTCACCATCAACGGCTATCGCGACAAAGAAGATGTTGACCGTCTTTCCATTCCCACGCTGATGCATTACTTGAGTGCGTCGCACGAGTATTATCTCGATTTCCAGCTTCCTTTCATCCGCAAAGAGCTTGTTGATGCCCTCGACGAGAACGACAACTTGGCCCGACTCATCCTCAAACTTTACGATGAATACGCCCACAGCATCCGTTCGCACATGAAATATGAGGAGAAGACAGTCTTTCCATACGTGGAGAACCTGTTGGCTGGGCGTGTGAGCAACAATTACGACATTGATACTTTCTCGAAACATCACGGACAAACCGATGTGAAATTGCGCGAACTGAAGCACATCATCATCAAATACCTGCCCAGCGATGGATTGCACAACAACCAGTTGTCGGCCACGCTCTACGACATTTATAATAATGAGGAGTGGTTGGCTTCGCACGCAAAAGTGGAGGATGAGATTTTCATTCCGGCTATTCGCCGATTGGAGCAGCGCTCGAAGCAGAACGATGTTTCGGCGAAGATCTCGAACATGATCAACCAAACGCCCGATAACGGCGAGGCGCTCAGCGATAGGGAGAAAGATGTGATTATCAGTTTGGTGCAAGGAATGACAAACAAGGAGATAGCCGACCATCTGTGCATTTCGGTCAACACGGTCATCACCCATCGGCGCAACATCGCTCGCAAACTTCAGATTCACTCGCCGGCAGGTCTCACCATCTACGCCATTGTGAACAATTTGGTCGACATCACCAGCGTAAAACTCTGACACAATCCGCTTCGGAACATTTTGTCAGCAAACGGGCTCTTTTTTGTGCAAATTGTAAAGCGAAAGGGGCGTTTTATTAACGTGTTTGTTGAGAGTTTTTACTTTTCCGCCAGTATTCCCATTGCTATGCTTTGACCCTCTGAAAGCTATGCTTTGACAACCTCAAAGCATAGCTCTTGGGCGACTAAAGCTATGCTTACATTTTGTCAAAAAGCCCCTTCCATTTTTCTTCTCAAAAGGGTGGTGATTTGAAAAAATATTGGTTGGATGACTATTTCCTTGAAGGTCTAAAACCTAATTGTTTATATATCAATAGAAAAGAACGTTTAAGTGTAAAAAATTCCATTAATTTTTGTAAAAAATATATCACTAAAAGTTGTAAAAATGAGAAAATTTTTGGTTTATTTTTGTTTGACTTCTGATTTTTTTTTCTAAATTTGCGGTCGATTACGAATTCACAAAAAAGGAAACTTACTAACCGCAATTCTTATTGAAGTTACTCGAAACGGGAAACTTTTATGAAAATTTCGGCTCTGAAGTTTTCCAAAAAGGAAATATAATGGAAATTAAAAACTTTACCATCACCAAACGAGACGGCTCTAAAGACCGTTTTTCTCTTGACAAAATCATGAATGCCATCATCAAGGCATTCGAGTCTGTTAACCACCCCATTGATTTGGGGTCTATCTCCAAGATACTCAGCCACTTGGACATCCACGACGACATCAAGGTGGAGGATATCCAAAACCAGGTTGAGGAGGCCCTGATGAGGGAGGGGCACTATGGTGTCGCCAAGTCGTTCATGCTCTATCGTCAGCAGCACGCTGAGGATCGTGAGACATTGGAGCGATTGAAATTTTTGGCAGACTATTGTGAAGCAGCAAACGCGGCAACTGGTTCAAAGTATGACGCAAATGCAAATGTGGAACATAAAAACATTGCAACTTTGATTGGCGAATTGCCCAAGTCAAGTTTCATTCGTTTGAACCGCCGTCTTCTGGTGGATCGTATTAAAAAGATGTACGGCAAGGGTTTGGCTGACGAATATATCGACCTGCTGACTCATCATTTCATCTACAAGAATGATGAGACTTCGTTGGCCAACTATTGCGCTTCCATCACGATGTATCCTTGGCTCATCGGCGGCACGACCTCTATTGGTGGCAACTCTACTGCACCCACCAACCTGAAGGCCTTCTGTGGCGGTTTTGTCAACATGGTGTTCATGGTTAGTTCGATGTTGAGTGGTGCTTGTGCCACACCTGAGTTCCTGATGTATCTGAACTACTTCATCGGAATGGAGTATGGAACAGATTATTATAAGGATTCCGAGCGCGTGGTGGACCTCTCTCTGAAGAAGCGCACGATTGACAAGGTCATCACCGATTGCTTCGAGCAGATTGTCTATTCCATCAACCAACCCACTGGCGCACGCAACTATCAGGCCGTGTTCTGGAATGTGGCTTACTACGACAAGTACTATTTCAACAGCATGTTCGGCAACTTCTACTTCCCCGATGGAAGCAAGCCCGATTGGGATGGTCTTTCTTGGTTGCAGAAGCGTTTCATGAAGTGGTTCAACAAGGAGCGCACGAAGGCCGTTCTCACCTTCCCTGTGGAGACGATGTCGTTGCTTACCAAAGACGGCGACTGCCTGGACAAGGAGTGGGGTGACTTTGCTGCCGAGATGTACTCTGAGGGTCATTCCTTCTTCACCTACATGAGCGACAATGCCGACTCGCTGAGTTCGTGCTGCCGCCTGCGCAATGAGATTCAGGACAACGGCTTCAGCTACACGCTGGGAGCTGGTGGTGTATCAACAGGTTCGAAGAGCGTGCTGACCATCAATCTGAACCGTTGCATCCAGTTTGCCGTGAACAAAGGACAAGACTACAAGGAGTATCTCTCGTATGTCATCGACCTTTGCCACAAGGTGCAGTTGGCTTACAACGAGAACCTGAAGGAGTTGCAGAGCAACGGCATGTTGCCCCTCTTCGATGCTGGTTACATCAACATCGGTCGTCAGTATCTGACCATCGGTATCAACGGTTTGGTGGAGGCTGCCGAGTTCATGGGAATCAAGATCAGCGACAATCCTGATTACCTGACCTTCGTGCAGACAGTGCTCGGATTGGTGGAGAAGTTCAACAAGCAGTATCGCACGAAGGATGTGCTTTTCAACTGCGAGATGATTCCAGCCGAGAACGTGGGTGTGAAGCACGCAAAGTGGGATCGCGAGGACGGCTATTTTGTGCCGCGCGACTGCTACAACTCCTATTTCTATGTGGTGGAGGACGACTCGTTGAACATCATCGACAAGTTCAAGCTGCACGGAGCTCCTTACATCCAGCACCTCACAGGTGGTTCTGCTCTTCACATGAACTTGGAGGAGCACCTCTCGAAGTCGCAATACCGCCAGTTGCTGAAGGTGGCTGCCCAGGAAGGATGCAACTATTTCACGTTCAACATCCCCAACACCATCTGCAACAAGTGCGGTCATATTGACAAGCGTTACTTGCACGAGTGCCCGAAGTGCCACTCTACCGACGTGGATTACATGACGCGTATCATCGGATACCTGAAGCGAGTGAGCAACTTCTCGCAGCCGCGTCAGGAAGAGGCCGCACGTCGTTTCTATGCAGGTAAGGCGAAGTATACGGTGGAGGCACAATAAACAAACAGCCTCCACCCAATATGCTGAAATACGTCAATACAGGAGTCGTCTTTCAGGAGATTCCTGATGAGGTGACACTCTCCATCAACATCTCCAACTGCCCATGCAGATGTCCGGGTTGTCACAGCAAGTATTTGTGGGCGGACGTTGGTGAGCCGTTGACACCGCCAGTCATCGATCAGTTCATACGTGAGTATGGGAGCAACATCACTTGCTTGTGTTTCATGGGAGGTGATGCCGATCCTGTTTCTGTCAACGAGTTGGCGCAATACGTGCATCGCGAGCACCCTCGCTACAAGGTGGCGTGGTACAGCGGACGAATCAGGATTCCTTCGGTGGTGCACAAGAGCGACTTCGATTACATCAAGATCGGGCCGTATATCAAGCACTTGGGAAGCTTGAAAGACCGCACGACCAACCAACGGTTGTACAAACATACAGTAGGGGACGAATTTACTGATATAACTTCCCGCTTCTGGAAATGATGAGGCAAAACGTAAACCTCCGCTTCCGAAGCAACCAAAAGCTCAGGTTCCAAATATAGGAGTCTGAGTTTTTTTGTTTCCTCATCATTAGTGAGTATTTTGTTTCTTCCGTTTTAATTTGAAGAGTTAAGTCTTGCTCATTCAAGAATATATGCTTAACTTTGCACCTTGAAATGATGGAAGAAAAGAAAAACGGTTCACGTCCGCTTGTGGCGGTTATAGATCCCAATACGTTGTCAGCATTGGGAATGCGTCAGATATTGCAGAACGTGATGCCTATCATGAGCGTGGATGTTTTCGGCTCGTTTGCTGAACTTGAAGCAAACAATCCGGATGGTTATGTGCATTATTTTGTGGCGATGAATGTGGTGCTTCAAAATCGTGCATTCTTCTTGCAGCGTCGTCAGAAGACCATCGTGTTGACTACGTCCACCAACCCTAATGCCCAGATGAGCGATTTCAATTGCCTTTGCATCAATGTACCCGAAAAACAACTGGTGCGTTCAATACTGATGCTCGAGCAACACGCTCATGCCCACGGTAAGAATCTTCCGCAAATGCCTCGTGCTTTGGAGGCGAAAATTCTGACCGACCGCGAGATTGAAGTGCTCTCGTTGATTGTTCAGGGTTATATCAACAAGGAGATTGCCAGCCAGTTGAACATCGGGCTCACAACCGTCATCTCACACCGCAAGAACATCATGGACAAGTTGGGCATGAAGAGCGTGAGCGCGTTGACCATCTATGCCGTGATGCACGGATATGTGGACATCAACAAGATTTAAAGGGAGGGTGTCATCAAGATTAAAGGAAGGGTGTGAGCAGATGGGCAAACCATCCCACGAATTTCTTCCAAGGTGTGCGAAACTCGTTCCAACTTTCTTGCGTTAATTTGAAACTATCGCGTTTGTCATAGTCGAACAAATTTGAAAGCTCTTTGGTTGTGCAAGGGTCGATAATGACTGCGTTTTCCTCATAATCCCAATTCAAACTTCGTGCGTTGAGGTTGGCACTTCCCACCGTGCAGAACCGCCCGTCCACCATGATGACCTTCGTGTGGTGGAAGCCAGGTTCATACATCCAAACGTCCACACCTTTCTTCATCAGTTTGTGGACATTGTAGAACACGCAATCGGGAGTCAAAGGAATATCGCTGTGAGTAGATACCATGATTTCCACTTTCACACCACGCTTCACCGCATTCTTCAGCGCTTTCTTCAACTTGTGGTTCAGCGTCAAATAGGGGTTGATGAGTTTGATGCTGTCTTGTGCGAAATCGATGGCGTTCGTGTAGAATTCCCTGATGATCTCGTTGCTGATGCGTGGTTCGCGATTGATGATGCCCGCCATCTTGCTGCCTGCCGTTTCTGTGGTGTCGGGTTTCAGGTCGTGAAAATACTCAGGTGTTCGGAGCCCCCGATAGTATTTCTCCCCATGAATGTTTTGCCCGGTTTCCTTGTTCCATATCTTCAAGAAGATTTTCTGCAACGTGTTCACCTCCTCGCCTTCGATGCGGCAATGCATATCGCGCCACGAACCCACTTGCTCGGTTCCGTGAATATAGTAATCAGCCACATTCATTCCACCCGTGTAGGCAATCTTTCCATCGATGACCACAATCTTCCGATGGTCGCGTGCGAACACGTGGTTGATCCAAGGGAAATTGAGCGGGTCGAATTTGACAATCTCGATGCCTTCATCATGCAGTTTCTTCATGTGGTGGCGCTTCAAAGGTTGGTTGTTCGAAGCGTTGCCAAATGCGTCGTAGAGCGCCCTCACTTCCACACCTTCCTTCACTTTCTGAGCCAACAGATCGAACAAAGCGTTCGCGATGGAGTCGTTTCTGAAATTGAAGTATTCCAGGTGAACGCTGCTTCGCGCTTGACTGATGGCCTTGAACATGTCATCGAATTTCTCTTGTCCGCTACACAACAAGACGACAGAGTTGTCGTGCGAGAACGTAACATTGTGTTCCCGCATCTTTTTTGCTATCAACGAATCGGAAGTCTGAGCGCCCGACGGCAGACAGAAGGAGAGGAGTAGGGCGGTGGTGAATATCGTGTGGAATGCTCTTGACATATCTGCGAAAGAGGATTGTTCAAATCATGCAGGAATAATGGTCGACGACACCCAGCAGATGACGTTCCTCGTCAGCCACCAGCACGGTGTGAATCTTGAATTTGTGCATGATGCGTTGTATTTCCGTGATGCGTGTGGTGGGAAGCACAAGCTTGGGCGAACGTGTCATGATGTCGCTCACCGTGTGGTCGAAGAACTCAGCTTGCCATTTCTCCATTGCCCGACGAATGTCGCCATCAGTAATAAGACCGGCAATCTTCCCGTTCTCCAACGATACACCCAATCCCAGCTTTCCTTTGCTCACGTGGATGATGGCCTCTCCCAAGTGCATGTCTTGCGGAATGATAGGCAAGTCGTTCGAGCGCATCACATCGCGAGCGGTTGTCAACAGACGTTTACCTAATTCGCCACCAGGGTGGAACTGAGCGAAGTCTTGCGGACGAAAATGGCGCATCTCCATCAGAGCGATAGCCAAAGCGTCGCCCATTACGAGTTGGGCGGTTGTCGAGCTTGTGGGCGCCAGGTTCAGCGGACAAGCCTCTTTGGCCACCTTCACATTGAGGTGGACGATTGAATATTTCGCCAACAACGAATCCACATTGCCACTCATTCCAATGATGGGCACGTTCATGTGGAGCACCATCGGGATGAAACGCAACAACTCATCGGTTTGTCCCGAATTGCTGATGGCCAACACGACATCGTCTTTTGTCATCACCCCCAAGTCGCCATGAAACACGTCGAGCGGATTGATGAAGAACGAAGGGGTGCCCGTGCTTGACAAGGTGGCAGCGATTTTCGCGCCAATATGTCCGCTTTTGCCCACTCCCGTCACAATCACTTTTCCCTTGCAATGGTAGATGAGTTCGACGGCGCGGTCGAAGTTTTCATCAAGCTTCGGAATCAGGTCGAGCACAGCTTGCGCCTCGTCTCTGATGGCCTGTATGGCATAATCTCTGATGTTCATGATAGTATTTTTGAGATGAGTGGTTCCAGTTGGTCAAGTTGCAACATGTTAGGGCCGTCGCTAAGTCCTTTGTCAGGATTGGGATGCACCTCGAAGAAATATCCCGTTGCTCCGAAAGCTTTGGCAGCCAACGCCATAGATGGAACAAATCGACGATCGCCGGCTGTTGTTCCGTTGCCAGCACCCGGGCGTTGAACACTATGCGTGCAATCCATAATCACGCGAGGCACAATCTCCAACATGTCGGGGATGTTCCTGAAATCCACCACGAGATTATTGTATCCGAAACAGTTGCCTCGCTCCGTGAGCCACACCTCTTTGGCTCCGGCATCCTTCGCCTTCTCAACAGGGTAGCGCATATCGGCACCACTCAGGAACTGAGCCTTCTTGATGTTCACAATCTTCCCCGTGCGTGCCGCAGCCACCAACAAGTCGGTTTGCCTGCAAAGGAAAGCGGGTATTTGGAGCACGTCGCACACTTGCCCAGCCGCCTCGGCTTGATGGCTTTCGTGGATGTCGGTCAATATGCGAAGTCCGAAGCGCGACTTCACATCTGCCAACATCTGGAGTCCTTTTTCCAATCCAGGTCCTCGGAAGGAACGGATGGAAGTGCGGTTGGCCTTGTCGAACGACGCCTTGAAGATGATGTCGATGCCCAGTTTCTGGCTCAGTCGGCACAACTCCTCGGCTACGGTGTCAAGAAGATCTTGCGACTCAATCACGCAAGGGCCTGCTATGAATATCGGTTGCATGTCTTATGTATATGAAATAGGTGTATATCGTTGCAAAGTTACTGAAAAGGCTTTGAAGTCACAAGATTTTAACAGTTATTTACATCATCAGATGAAAAACTGAGCAATTCTTATGGAGTTTTCAGGAAAAATGTTTACTTTTGCGACATATAATAGGATAACGAATTCCTAGAATAGAGTAATTTTTTTAACTTTTAAACATTAGAGATTATGAAAAAATTATTGATGGTTTTAGTTGCAGCTGCAATGGCTGTGAGTGTGAATGCCCAGGGCTACTTTGGTGGTTCTATTGGTGTGGCAAGTGTAAAGCATGGTGGAGCAGATGCTGAGACCACTTACAAGTTCGTTCCCGAGATTGGTTGGAACTTTAGCAACGAGTGGGCAGCTGGTGTTGCTTTCGGCTATCAGAAAGGCGCTTGCGATCTGCTTTACGGTGGCTATGGCCAGGATGTTGACACAGAGGTGTTCTCCGTGAATCCTTATGTTCGTTACACAGCTTGGAACACCAATCATGTCAACCTGTTTGTAGATGGTGGCATTGGCTTGGCCAGCTACAAGGACATCGGCACAGAGTTCAGCCTTGGTCTCCGTCCAGGTGTTGCAGTCAGCTTCAGCGACAAGATCAGCTTTGTTGCTCACGTAGGCTTCGTTGGCTTCGACAGCTTCAGCCCCAAGGGTGATGGCGACAGCAGCAACAAGATTGGTGTCGACCTGAATGGCAACAACATCATGTTCGGTCTCTATTTCAGCTTCTAATCCCTTCCGAGATTTATCACAGTTGATTATAAAAGAAACACCGCATGCGATTCCTCGTGTGCGGTGTTTCTTATGTGTCGGCTTTGAATCCCAAATGTCTTTTACAACTTCCTCTTGATCATGAAATATCCCAACCGATGGGAGATGCCTTTGCGATTGACCGAGCGCATCACATACATGCCGTCGGCAAGCTTACTGACGTCCGCGCTCTTTCCTTTGTAGGAGCGGGAAGCCACGATGCGACCTTGCATGTTCTCAATGGTGATGACATCGGCATCGAGGGAGCTGTCTTTATCGGGGAAAGTCACCCGTTTTCCATCACACGGAAGCATTTTCACGCTTTGTGGAATCGAGATGGTTTGCTTTTGCGAATGACTTTGCAACGGCTGGCTCTCATTTCCGTATCTGTCCATTGCGGTGATGGCGAAATAGCGGCCATCGGTCGTTTGGCTCAACGTCAGTTGAGGCTCCATCAATCGGGTGGCCACCAAGTTGCGGGCATCGCTGATGTCAACAGGAAGCGTGCGACTGCTATAGACATTATATAAAAGGTAGGGCGCGTCGCTTCGGTCCTTCGCTCCCGTCCACGCGATGCTATTCGCTCCGATGGTCAGTTGGGTTGGGGGAGAAGGCGGCGTGCTATGTTGCCAAGTCATAGCGGGGATGAGCGAAGGATTCTGGTCGAATCGCATAGCGAAGTCGTAGATTCCCTTGTCGTTGTCGGTGAAGAACTTGCTACGGAAATACGTGTGTCCGAGGTTGTATTGGCGCAACACCTCCATCTCGCGTGTGATGGTCTCGAGCGTCCAGTTGCCCTCGCGAGGATTGAGGAAATAGATGCCCAATCCAGGTGCTACAATCTTTCCATAACTATGTTCTGCCCAGTCGATGGCGAAGGGGAAGAACTGGTTGCCCTTGAAATACATCATCGGGAACAGCTCGTCCATCAAACCCGTGCGAAGCCACCCTTGTGCATCTTGGCAAACGGCGGTGTAGGCGTTCCATCCGTTCGAGCGGAAACGAGAGAGGTCGTCAAACTTACCGATGGGCGAACAACTCATCTTCACCCAAGGTTTTATGCCTTTTACTCTCTTTTGGATGGCCGATACGATGTTGGTGATATATTGCCGACCTTGCGTGCGCGAGACTTTGATTTTCCACGTCTCGGGATAGCGGATGTAGTCGAGGTGAATGCCGTCGATGTCGTAGTTTCGGGTG
The DNA here is from genome assembly GCA_017557405.1 of Prevotella sp. GTDB lineage: Bacteria > Bacteroidota > Bacteroidia > Bacteroidales > Bacteroidaceae > Prevotella. The sequence goes on along the minus strand of JAFYYV010000039.1, from coordinate 6,020 downwards.
ATTTCCTCGCAGATGTCGGCAAGGTAAGTGGCCGTTTGTTGCACCTCAGGATTCATGAATCCGTCTTGTCCAATCTTGCGAATCATGTTCGGATAACGTTTCCGCAGCTGGGTGCATCCTGCCGCGTTCCATTTGCCCACAGGGATGGTCACCACCCACGCATGGAGTTCCATACCGCGTCTGTGACATTCGTCGATGGCAAATTGAAGGGCGTCGTATCCAGGACTCACACCCGGCTTTCCACTCAAGCAGCCATCCCACGGTTCGTATTTTGAAGGATAGATGGTGGTGGCGCGGATGCGCGATTGCAGAAGCACGGTGTTGATGCCGCTTTTCTTCAACCGGTCGAGTATGTCGCGAAGCTCTTGTTTCTGACGTTCAACGGATTGCGGGGTGGAGGCGAACGAGTGGGGCCAGTCGATTCCACCTATCGTTGTGAGCCACACGGCCCTCACTTCGTGCTTGGGAGTTTGTGCGAAAATAGGCAGCCAGAAGGCCAAAATGATGTATATTATGGACAATCGTTTCATAATTCTTATATTTTTGGAACAAAGGTAGTGATATTTTTTCGTTTTTCAAATATTTTGTTTACTTTTGCAATAGATTTTCGTAAAACCAATAAAAATGATTTCATTTACTATTGCCCTCGTGGCTTTAGTCGCAGGTTATCTTATCTACGGCAAGTTCATAGAAAAAGTTTTCGGTCCCGACGATCGTCCTACACCGGCTGTTTCTAAGGCCGACGGAATGGATTACATCGTCTTGCCTAGTTGGAAAATCTTCATGATCCAGTTCCTCAACATTGCGGGTACAGGCCCCATCTTCGGCGCCATCATGGGAGCTAAGTTCGGTCCTGTGGCTTATTTGTGGATTGTGTTCGGATGCATCTTCGCTGGAGCCGTCCACGACTACATGAGTGGAATGCTCTCCATCCGCAACGGAGGAGCCAACCTGCCCGACATCATCGGCAAATATCTGGGAAAAGGTCCCAAGCAGGTGATGCTCATCTTCTCGGTGTTCCTGTTGATGATGGTGGGTGTGGTGTTCGTTTTCAGCCCTGCGAAAATTTTGGGAGGCATCTGGGAACCCGCCTTCTTCACCGAGCATTTCGGTCAGTATTTCTTCTGGATTATGGTGGTGTTCATCTACTACATCATCGCCACCATGCTCCCCATCGATAAGATTATAGGAAAGATTTATCCATTGTTTGCTTTCTCGTTGATATTCATGGCGTTGGCTTTGATGGTGTGCTTGTTCGTCAAGATGCCCGACCTGCCCGAATTGTGGGATGGGTTAGGTAATCGTGGAGACAAGATGCTCGACTTCCATGCACCCATCTTCCCCGTGCTTTTCATCACGATTGCGTGTGGAGCCATCAGTGGATTCCACGCCACCCAAAGCCCTTTGATGGCTCGTTGCGTGAAGAGCGAGAAGCAAGCCCGTCCCATCTTCTACGGAGCCATGATCACCGAAGGCATCGTGGCTTTGATTTGGGCGACGGTGGCCATGTATTTCTTCTACGACCAACCCACTCCTGGCTATCAGGTGATGGCTGGAGGAGCCGAAGCCGTGGGCGACGCACCCTCTGTTGTGAGCCTCATTTGCAACGATTGGTTGGGTGTGTTTGGTGGAATCCTGGCCATGTTGGGAGTTGTTGCCGCCCCCATAACGAGTGGCGATACAGCCTTCCGTAGTGCCCGACTCATCATCGCCGATTTCCTGCACATCGAGCAGAAGTCGTTGAATCGTCGTCTCTTGGTTTGCATCCCCATGTTTGCCGCCGCCATCGCCTTGTTGGTGTGGCAGATGGCCGACGCCAAGGGCTTCAACACCATTTGGAACTGGTTCGGATGGTCAAACCAGACGCTCTCCGTCTTCACCCTCTGGGCCATCACCGTCTATCTGGTTCGCCAGCAAAAGAAATATGTGGTCACACTCGTTCCCGCCCTCTTCATGACGGTGGTGTGCTCCACGTTCCTCCTCATCTCCAACCAGGCGTTCGGCCTCACTCCCGACATCTCCTACATGGGCAGCTTGGTGGTGTTCGTAGTGGCTGCCACCTGGTTCTTCACCTGGCGTCAGAAGCTGAAAAGCCAGAACTCTTCAAAATGATCAATCAATTCTAAAAACAATAAAATTATGGGTAAGAAATTAGTTGCAGTGTTTGCATTGATGCTGATGACACTTTCTGCAAGTGCTCAGTATGTGAATTATCGTCAGACTCCCTTCGAGCAGGACAAGTTCTTCATTGGCGCCTCCCTCTCAGGGTTCGACCTGAACTACAATGGCGACGACGGTTTCAACATGGGTGTCCGCGCCCAGTTGGGTTACATGATGACCGACAATGTGCTGGCTCACACCAGCGTGGCCTACAACCACAACGGCTCACACGCCATTCCCGATGACCTCTCTGTGGGAGTGGGCTTGCGCTACTACATCGAGCAGAACGGTTTGTTCCTGGGTCTTAACGGAAAATACGTGCATGCAAAGTCCAACTACAACGACTTCATGCCGGGTGTGGAAGTGGGTTATTGCTTCTTCCTGAGCCGCACGGCCACCGTCGAGCCCGCCGTCTACTACGACCAGTCGTTCAAGAATCATTCCGACTATTCGACCTTCGGATTCAGAATCGGTTTCGGACTCTATTTTTAATGGAGCAACAGTATCCCTCGGCATTACTGGAGAAGGCGGTTTCCGAGTTCGCGAAGCTGCCTGGGATAGGGCGCAAGACTGCCTTGCGCCTTGTTCTGTTCCTGCTGCGTGAAAGCGATGCCGAGGTCGACGATTTTGCCAACGCCGTCGCCCAGTTGAAGCGCGAGATCAAGTATTGCCGCGTGTGCCACAACATCAGCGATACCGACGTGTGTTCCATCTGCTCCGATGCGAAGCGCGACTCCACCACCGTGTGCGTCGTGGAGAACATACAGGACGTGATGGCCATCGAGAACACACAGCAGTATCATGGGCTCTATCACGTGCTGGGGGGCATCATCTCACCCATGGACGGCATAGGACCCGCCGACATCGAGATCGACTCGTTGGTGAAGCGCGTGGAGCAGGGTGGGGTGGACGAGGTCATCTTGGCGCTCAGCTCGACGATGGAGGGCGACACCACCAACTTCTACATCTCGCGCAAGCTCGAGCACACCCACGTGGCGTTGAGCGTCATCGCTCGGGGCATCTCCGTGGGCAACGAGTTGGAATACACCGACGAGGTCACATTGGGGCGTTCTATCTTGAATAGGATTCCGTTCACAAACACGAATTAGGTTGTCAGAAACACGAAATTAGTTTATGGAACAGGTAAGGAAAAGACTGATAGCAGAGTTTTGGTTGCCCATCGCGCTTTGCGCCATCATCGTTCTCTTGGGCGAGTTGAACATCATCCCGACGGGAAAGCTCGAAGGCAACGACCAGATTGAGTTCATCCTGCTGGCCGTCATGGAGATGGTCACCATCTGCATGATACCCCTCGCATTGCGTCTGTTCCGCTTCAAGAAGGTGAAGAGCCAGCTGGTGGAGCGACGCGAGAAAGGCCTGCAGAAGTGGGGCACCATCCGCTTGGAGATGCTCACGGTGCCGATGGTGGTCAACACCGTGCTGTATTATCTCACCATGCACGCCGCCTTCGGCTATCTGGCCATCATCCTCTTCCTGTGCATGTTTTTCGTCGTGCCTACCAAAGATCGTTGTAAAGCTGAGATTGAGCCATGAGGAAGCTGGCGGTTGTCATTGTCAACTACAATGTGAAGCATTATGTCGAGCAATGTCTGATGTCTCTACGTCGGGCATTGGAGGGCATTGATGCCGACATCTATGTGGTCGACAACCATTCTAGCGACAACTCCGTTTCCTTCCTCTCCAGCCGTTTCGACGACATCCATCTCATTCGTTGCAACCACAACCAGGGTTTCGCTCGCGCCAACAACATCGCCATCGCCCAGAGCGAGAGCGAGTATGTGTTGCTGCTCAACCCCGATACCATCGTGGGCGAACAAACCCTCCGCGACACGCTGGCGTTCATGGATAGCCATCCCAAGGCAGGTGGATTGGGCGTCTGCATGCTCAAGGCAAACGGCGAGAAGGCTATGGAGTCGCGCCGCGGACTTCCCACGCCGATGGTGGCGTTCTACAAGATGTGTGGGCTCTGTGCCCGCTATCCCAACAGCAAGCGTTTCGGACGCTACTACATGAGTGGACTCTCGTGGGACGAAGCCGCTCCAATCGATGTGGTCAGCGGAGCCTGCTTCCTGGCACGTCGCACGGCGTTGGACAAGATCGGTTTCCTCGACGAGGACTTCTTCATGTATGGCGAGGACATCGACCTTTCCTATCGCATCCTCAAGGGCGGTTTCGAGAATTGGTACTATCCTGTCAACATCCTTCACTACAAGGGCGAGAGCACCCAGAAGACCTCCTACCAATATGTCCACGTGTTCTACGAGGCCATGCTCATCTTCTTCAAGAAGCACTATGCCCACTCGAGCCTCTTCCTCACCGTACCCATCAAGATCGCCATCTACATGAAGGCCTTCGTAGCGTTGGTCAACATGCGGGTCGAGAGGGTGAAGGAAAGCCTCGGCTTCCGCTCCTCACGTCCCTCCGAGCCACCTCTCTACGTCTTCCTGGGAAGTCCCGAGATGCTTGCCCAATGTCGCAAGCTCGCCTCTGGAAACGGCTTGCAGGCGCAGTTTGTCGAAGCCACCGAAGCCTCACATCCCGACGGCCATCTCTCGATGCTCGCCGACCTCCCATCGCATGGCAAGATGGTGTATGTCGTCTACGACGTCTGCTCCTATTCCTTCGAGACCATCTTCCGACTCTTCTCCAGCCAGCCGCTGCCCAACGTCTCTCTGGGGACCTACAACCAGCATACGCAAACCATCATCACCAATAGCGAGATATTGCAATGAGCCAGCACAAGATGACACTACGGGCACTCGAACCCGAGGATTTGGAACTTCTCTACCAAATAGAGAACGACCGCGAGCTGTGGGACGTGGGACCCACCAACGTGCCTTATTCCCACTACGCCCTTCGCAACTACATCGCCAACAGCACCTCCGATATCTATGCCGACCGCCAGGTACGGTTGATGGTTGAAGTCGAGAATGTCGGTACCATCGGCATCGTCGACTTGGTGAACTACGAACCCCAGCACAACCGGGCGGAAGTGGGCATCGTCATCCAGAAGCCCTTCCGTGAGCAGGGCTACGCCACAGAGGTCCTCTGCAAGGTGGTCGAACATGCGCGTCGCGTGCTCCACATCCATCAGCTCTACGCCTATGTTGCCAACGACAATGAAGCCTCCCTCAACCTGTTCCGTCATGCGGGATTCACCATCGCCGCCCAGCTCGCCGACTGGCTCTTCGATGGCAGCCAATATCACCCCGCCGTCCTCATGCAATTATTTTTGTAAAAAAGCCCTTGAAAGTTTTGCAAAATCAAATAATATTCTTAACTTTGCATCCGCAAAAGACAAACAGGCCCCGATTGGTGCGTTAGTTCAGTAGGTTAGAATGCCTGCCTGTCACGCAGGAGGTCACGAGTTCGAGTCTCGTACGCACCGCAAGGACACGCCATCCGATGAAGCTCATGCTCCATCGGATTTTTTTATTACTTACAATTTGAAACCAGTTTCTCACTCCGTTTTTCACCCTCGTTTTTCCGCGTTTTTACCCCCCAAACATAGCCGTTTCCCTTGTTTTCCGTGCTCATTTCGCCATTTTCCACCCATTTTTCCGCGCTCTAACGCCTCGTTTTTCACCCCATTTTTCACAACTTACAATTTGAAACATTTCTCATTCCTTATCTTTTACATTTGTAAAAGGGCATCTTTGACAAGGTCATTACATAGTTTTGACCACCTCATTGCATAACTCTGAGCGCATTATTTGTAGTCTTTTTGTTGAATATCAGTATCTTATATGTCATTCGTCTTCCGTATCGATGACAAATGACAGATGACAGTTTGTGAAAAATCGATTGACAACCAGTTAGTATTATATATTATATATTAT
>JAFYYV010000038.1 GCA_017557405.1 Prevotella sp. | reverse complement strand
TATAATAACATATAGGTAGAGGGGCGCTTTTTGCACATGCTAAGGTACCTTAATGTAGCATGTAGCATGTAGCATGTAGCAATTGCCCCCACCGACCATCTTCAATCCTGTCATTGCATAGCTTTAAGACATTCATTTGTGGTTTTTGGCTGGCTCAAAGATGGTCTTTGACAAAGTTACAAATCGTAAGTGGTAAAAAACGGAGTGAAAAACGGGGGTGTAGAGGGCGAAAACAGGGCGAAAAATGGCAAAAGGAACTCACCAAATGAGCGAATTCAAGGATTTTTGGACGGAAAATGCCAAAATACGGGAGCTGAAAAACGAGATTGGAAAAGGGTTTCAAATTGTAAGTGGTATATTTAAGTTGATTTTTCGCTCGGTTTTGAATAAATTTTCACGTTCGACATAATAAATTTATTTATTCTGTCCTCACTTAATCAAATTTTTCGTACCTTTGCACCTGAATTTTACTGATACACAAAAAATGAGTAGCGAGAATACAACTCATGTCCTGACACAGGCAGTGGACAAACTATCGGCGAGTGAATCGCTGAGAGGGTTATTTCATGAACATCGCGACGGCGATCCCCTGCCTTCGGCAAAGCAATTAGAAGAGATTGTAACACTGGCACGTGCCATTCTTTTTCCGGGCTTCTACGGAAAATCATCGGTTAACACCCACACCATCAAATATCAAATTGGTGTCAACGTGGAGCGAATGCATCACCTCCTGACACAGCAGATTCTTGCCGGCCTGTGCTTCGGGTTGGCAGGCGACTGTCCGTGTGAGGACGTAGCGTCAAACATCTGCATAGAGAACGCGAGCGACCTGGCTACGAAGATCATCGAAAAGTTGCCCGAGATGCGCCACACGTTGGCTACTGACGTGGAGGCTGCCTACAATGGCGACCCTGCAGCCAGCAGCTTCGGCGAGATCATCTCGTGCTATCCGGTCATCAAGGCGCTGACGAACTATCGTCTTGCCCACGAGCTTCATCTGTTGGGTGTGCCCCTGATTCCGCGCATGCTGACAGAGATGGCCCACTCGGAGACGGGCATCGATATCCATCCCGCTGCCACCATTGGCGAGCATTTCACCATCGACCACGGTACGGGTGTGGTAATCGGCGCTACCTGCGTGATTGGCAACAACGTGAAACTCTATCAGGGTGTGACGCTGGGCGCCAAGAGCTTCCCGCTCGACGAAAACGGCAACCCCATCAAGGGCATTCCACGCCACCCCATCCTGGAGGACAACGTGGTGGTATATGCCAACGCCACCATCCTGGGCCGCATCACGATAGGCCGCAACTGCGTGGTGGGCGCCAACGTGTGGGTGACGAAGAATATGGCGCCAAACACCAGAAAATACAACAAGGAACCAATAGACAATTTTGATCAAGAATTCAATAATGGAACAGGAATTTGAATTGATAGCCAAGACTTTCATGGGGCTGGAACCCGTCTTGGCCAAGGAGTTGACGAACCTGGGCGCCAACAACGTGCAGATTGGCCGTCGTATGGTGTCGTTCACCGGCGACAAGGAGATGATGTATCGTGCCAACTTCCAGTTGCACACGGCCATCCGCATCCTCAAGCCCATTGCACACTTCAAGGCTCGCTCAGCCGACGACATGTATGAAGAGGTGAAGAAAATCGACTGGTCGCAATATATAGAGAAAGGAAAAACTTTTTCGGTTGACTCGGTGGTGTATAGCGAGGAGTTTCGCAACTCGCGCTTCGTGACCTACAAGGTGAAGGACGCCATTGTCGACCAGTTCCGCGAGAATACGGGCGAACGTCCGAACATCTCGGTGACCAACCCCGACATCCGATTGAACATCCACGTGGCTGAGGATGATGCCACCTTGTCGCTCGACTCGAGTGGTGAAAGCCTGCATCGTCGCGGATATCGTCAGGAGTCGGTGGAGGCTCCGCTCAACGAGGTGCTGGCAGCCGGCATGATTCTGATGACTGGATGGAATGGCGAGACCGATTTCATCGACCCGATGTGTGGTAGTGGCACCTTGCTTGTGGAAGCCGCACTCATCGCCCACAACATGAGTCCGGGCGTGTTCAGGAAGGAGTATGCCTTCGAGAAATGGCCCGACTTCGATCAGGAGTTGTTTGACAACATCTACAACGACGACTCGCAGGAGCGTCCCTTCGAGCACCACATCTATGGCTATGACATTGACATGAAGGCTGTGAACACGGCTCGTCTGAACGCCCGTGCGGCTGGATTGTCGAGCGATATCACTGTGGAGCAGCAAGACTTCAAGGACTTCACGAAACCTGCCGAGAAGGCCATCATTGTGACCAATCCGCCCTATGGTGAGCGTATCTCGACCCCTAACCTGCTGGCCACCTACAAGATGATTGGCGAGCGGTTGAAACACGAATTCAGTGGAAACGACGCCTGGGTGCTCAGCTATCGCGAAGAATGCTTCGACCAGATAGGTCTGAAACCATCCATCAAGATTCCCGTTTACAATGGTTCGCTGGAATGCGAGTTCCGCAAATACTCGATGTTCACAGGTCGCATGCGCGAGTTCCGCGAAGAGGGTGGCATCGTGAAGACCGAAGAGGAGAAGCGGATGATGGCCGAGAAGCATCGTTTCAAGCAGAACCGCGACTTCAAGAAACGCCTCGATGAACAGGAGGAAAACGAAGAGGGCGACATTCGCTCATTCACCTTCCACTCGTTGGAACGCCAACGCGAAGCTGCCCAGAAACGCCGCGAAGCCCGCAACGAATGGCGTGGAGAGCGTGGTGAATGGCGTGGCGAACGCAAAGAGGGTGGATTCAGGAAAGGCAGAAGCAACGACGAGAGTCGCACAGAGCGTATGGAACGCCGCAAACGCCTTTTCGGTACGGACCAAGATTTCAACGACCGTGATACTGAACCTCGCAAGCGTGGCTTCAAAGGCAAGGACGGCCGCGAGCAACGTGGCAAGGACTTCAATCGTGGTGGCGATTTCAAAGGAAGGGATTTCAAGAAAAGAGACTTCAAACAAAAAAAGAGATTCGACAATGAAGACGATGATTAAAGGCGCCCTTGTGGCCGTCATGCTGGGCGCTCTTGCCCCAATAGCACCAAACACTTCGTTCTCAACCCTAACCTCGCTCATGGCTCAAAACAAACTCTTCACACTCGAAGACCTCAACTATGGCGGTACCAACTACCGCAACATGGTGCCCAAGAGCCGCTATTTCACTTGGTGGGGTGAGCAGTTGGTACGCCTCGATGTGGAAGAATGCTATCTTGTTGACAAGCAGAACGGGAAGGAAACCCTGCTCTTCACCGCCGATGACCTGAACGAAATCATTGGCGACATCGACGAACATACGAAGGTGCGCAGCCTTTTCACCGTTCAGTTCCCCACTCCCTCGCAAACCATTGCCCAAGTGAACGCAGGTAGCGAGCGTATGTTGGTTGATTGGAAACAGAAGAAGACGCTCTTCCAACTGCCGACCGTTGAGGGTAGTTCACGTTTGGAGCACTGCCGTGCCAGCAAGGCATCTGCCATACTGATTGACAACAACCTCTATGTGTTGGACGCCAACGGTGAGAAAACACAACTTTCCACCGATGGCTCGCGTGAGATTGTCTATGGACAGAGCGTCCATCGCGATGAGTTTGGCATCGAGAAAGGAACATTCTGGAGTCCTGATGGACAGAAATTGGCTTTCTATCGCATGGATCAGTCGATGGTTTCAGATTACCCCCAAGTGAACATTGATACGCGGGTGGCCTCGCACGAACCCGACAAATACCCGATGGCGGGCGAAACCAGCCATAAGGTGACTGTGGGCGTGTATGACCTGAAGACGAAGAAGACGATTTATCTGAACGCTGGAGACCCCACCGATCGTTATTTCACGAACATCGCTTGGAGTCCTGACGCACAGACGATTTATATGTTCGAGTTGAATCGCGACCAGAACGATTGCCGACTCATCAGCTACAATGCCGTCACAGGAGAACGTATAGCAGAGCTCGACCGCGAGACCAACCCCAAATATGTGGAGCCTTTGCATCCCATCGAATTTCTCCCTTGGGACGCTTCGAAATACATCATGCAAAGCCAACGCGACGGCTATAACCACTTGTATCTCTGCAACGCGAAAGATGGAAAGGTCATCAAGCAGCTGACGAGTGGCAAGTGGGTGGTGATGGAAGTCGTTGGTTTCAACCAGAAGAGCAAATCCATCATCATCGCCTCGAACGAAGCAAGTCCCATCCAGCGCAACATCTATGCCGTCGATGTGAAGACCGGCAAGCGCACGTTGCTCGATAACGGTCGTGGATACCACTCGGCAGACCTCTCTGCCAACGGAGAGTGGATGGTGGACAGCTATAGCGAACCCGATGTGCCTCGCGTATATACCGTTGCAAACACGCAGAAGGGTGCGAAGTCAACTAAGACGCTCTACACCTCAGAGAATCCTTGGAAAGACTACCAAGTGCCAGAGTTCTCGTGTGGCACCATCAAGGCCGCCGATGGACAAACCGATTTGTTTTATAGGATGGTGAAGCCATACGGCTTTGACCCATCGAAGAAATATCCCACGGTCATCTATGTCTATGGTGGACCGCATGCCCACAACGTCGATGCGCGCTGGAACTATTGCAGCAGGTTGTGGGAGACCTATATGGCTCAGAAGGGATATGTGCTCTTCATCCTCGACAATCGTGGCTCAGAGAACCGCGGACGCGATTTTGAGCAAGCCACTTTCCGCCAGTTGGGACAGATTGAGATGGAAGACCAGATGAAAGGCGTGGAGTTCTTGAAATCGCTACCCTACGTTGACCAAGATCGCATGGGTGTACACGGATGGAGCTTCGGTGGCTATATGACCATCACCCTGATGACCAACCACCCCGAGGTGTTCAAGGTGGGTGTGGCTGGAGGTCCTGTCATCGATTGGAAATGGTATGAGGTGATGTATGGCGAGCGCTATATGGACACACCACAAACCAACCCCGAGGGCTACGAAAAATGCTCGCTCATCAAGCAAGCCAAGAACCTGAAGGGTAAACTCCAGATCATCACGGGATACAACGATGCAACGGTGGTGCCCCAACATTGCCTGTCGTTCATCGAAGCCTGCATACAAGCGGGTACCCAACCCGATTTCTTCGTCTATCCGGGTGAGCCCCACAACATGCGCGGACACCAGAGTGTGCATCTGCATGAGCGCATCACGCAATACTTTGAGAACTATCTGAAATAATCAAGACGGCATCGCCGACTTTTTAAAACATAGTAAAAAGACATGAGAATCTTATTGTTAGGAAGCGGGGGACGCGAACATGCTCTCGCGTGGAAAATTGCGCAAAGCAAGCAAGTTGAGAAACTATTCATTGCCCCTGGCAACGCAGGAACAGCCAATTGTGGTGAGAATGTGGCCATCAAGGCCGACGATTTTGAGTCATTGAAAGCATTCGCGCTCGAACAAAGTGTGGATATGGTGGTGGTAGGACCTGAAGACCCTTTGGTGAAGGGTATCTACGACGAATTCAAGAACGACCCGAAAACCGCCAACATCCCCGTAATAGGACCCTCGAAGGCTGGTGCCGTGCTCGAAGGCTCGAAAGATTTCGCCAAGGCTTTCATGATGCGCCATAACATCCCGACCGCCCAATACAAGACGTTCGACGGTGAGCATCTGGAAGAAGGTCTCGCCTTCTTGGAAACATTGAAGGCTCCCTATGTGCTGAAAGCCGATGGTTTGTGCGCCGGTAAGGGTGTGCTCATCCTTCCCACTCTTGACGAAGCCAAGCGCGAATTGAAAGAGATGCTGGGCGGTATGTTCGGCAACGCATCCTCGCAAGTGGTCATCGAGGAATTCCTGAGCGGCATCGAGTGCTCTGTGTTTGTGCTGACCGACGGCCAACACTATAAGATTCTGCCCGAAGCAAAAGACTACAAGCGCATCGGTGAGGGCGATACAGGCCTCAACACGGGTGGCATGGGTAGTGTGACGCCTGTTCCATTCGCTACGAAAGAATGGATGCAGAAGGTGGAAGACCGCATTATCCGCCCCACCGTCGAGGGTTTGGCTTCCGAGGGCATCGACTACAAAGGCTTCATCTTCTTCGGTCTCATCAACGTGGAAGGCAACCCGATGGTCATCGAGTACAACTGTCGTATGGGTGACCCAGAGACAGAAAGCGTCATGCTTCGTCTGAAGAGCGACATCGTGGATTTGTTCAACGGTGTGGCAGCTGGCGACTTAGACAAGCGGGAGATTGCTTTCGACGAGCGTGCAGCCGTTTGTGTGATGCTGGTTAGTGGCGGTTATCCCCAAGCCTACAAGAAAGGCTATCCCATCACGGGCATCAACGACGTGGAAGGCAGCATCGTCTTCCATAGCGGAACAGCCTTGAAGGATGGTCAGGTTGTGACCGCTGGCGGTCGTGTGATTGCCGTGAGCAGCTATGGAGCCACCAAAGAGGAGGCTTTGAAGAAATCGTTCGCTGAAGCACAGAAGATAAAATTCACCGACCAATATTTCCGCTCGGATATCGGAGCCGACCTTTAATCATCGGCTTCTGAACGCATTGACATGAAGAGATTACAGAATAGAATAGCGGAAAACCGTTATGCGCTGCCCTCTACGGCCGTGTATGGCATGTTGGTTTGCTTGGCGGCTGGCTTCATCGAGCATCAGATGTGGGTTCAATCGATTTGCTTGGTGGTCTCCACCTTGCTAATGGCCGAGCTGAACAACGCCAACTCGCTCATTCGCATCTATAGCCGCATGGTTTCGTGCTCCTATCTGGCGCTGACGGTCATGGCCTCGTTTTTGTTGCCATTGATGCCTGGCGCCATTGTGGGATTGTGTTTCATCGCTTTCTATCTGTCGCTCTTTCATGCCTATCAAGACCGCTCGGCGGCGGGTTGGGTGTTCTATGCCTTCTTTGCCATCGGAATGGCCAGCACGGTATTCGTGCAGATATTCTTCTTTGTTCCCGTGCTATGGATACTCTTGGCGGTGAACATCCTGGCATTCAGCGCCCGCACCTTCTGTGCTTCCATTCTCGGACTCATCGCGCCCTATTGGTTCATAGCGGCTTATTATGTGATTACAGACGATTTCACACCTTTCATCCAACACTTCACGAACATCGCCAAATTCGCCCGATTGTTCGATTACTCGCTGGTGGGTGAGCATCAGATTGTAACGTTCGCCTTCTTAGTAATTGTCTCTGTGGTGGGCATCATTCATTTCATCCGCCATAGTTTCAACGACAAGATCCGGACACGCATGCTCTATGAGATTTTCATCACCATCGACATCTGTTGCATAGTGTTCATCGTGTTGCAACCCCAGCATTATGATTGCGTGCTCCACATCATGATTGTGAACTCCGCACCGCTCATAGGCCATTTTATCGCCCTCACACGAACAAGATTGACCAACATCTTCTTCATCATCATGGTGATTGTCGTCTTGCTCATCACCGCCTACAACTTATGGATTCCATCATTGATTTTCTGACCGGCTACGGCTATTGGGGCATGTTCCTGGCTTCGCTCATGGCTGGCAGTTTCTTTCCTTTCAGTAGCGAGGCCGTGATGGTGGGCTTGATGGCAGCTGGATTGGAACCGTGGACGTTGGCCATCTATGGCACCGTTGGCAATGTGCTCGGGGCGCTTATCAACTATGGAGTCGGTAGGTTGGGAAAACCAGAATGGATTGAACGCTATCTGCATGTGAAGCCCGAAAGTCTTGCCAAAGCCGAACGATTCATGGCGGGCAGAGGCGCTTGGATGGGATTCTTCGCTTTCCTGCCCGTTCTTGGAAGCGCCATCACCATCGTATTGGGGTTGATGCGCGCCAACTTCGCCATCTCGTTCGTCAGCATCACCATCGGCAAATTCTTCCGATACGTGCTCATCATCTACGGCATGAGCTTGATTTTCTGATGGAACACCCATCAATACGTTATATAATCTAAAAAACGAGGCTTGTATATCCGCCAACTCCCATCTTTTTATTATCTTTGCAAGATAAATGGCAAACAAATTTGCCAAAGCTATGCAATGAGTCGGTTAAAGCTATGCTTTGACAAGGTCAAAGATGGCATATGAGACGGTCAAAGCTATGCTATGACAAAATGAAGTGAAACAAAAACAAAATAATAGATAAACGAACCAATGAAACAGTACAAATTAGTGGACAATGTGATGGGATGGGTTGCCTTCTTGGTAGCAGCCTTCGTCTATTGCTCCACGATTGAACCGACAGCCTCCTTCTGGGACTGCCCCGAGTTTATTTCAACAGGTTACAAACTCGAAGTGGGACACCCGCCGGGGGCTCCATTCTTCATGCTCACGGCCAACTTGTTCTCACAATTCGCCAGCGACCCCAGTCAGGTGGCACGAATGGTGAACATCATGAGCGCGCTGCTCTCAGCTACCACCATCTTGTTCCTCTTCTGGACCATCACGCATCTCACGCGCAAACTCATCCTGAAAGATTGGAGCGAGTTGACAACGGCTAAGTTGATTGCCATCGAAGCCAGCGGATTGGTGGGCGCATTGATTTACACATTCTCCGACACCTTCTGGTTCTCGGCTGTCGAAGGTGAGGTCTACGCCTATAGTTCGGCTTTCACCGCCATCGTGTTCTGGCTCATCCTGAAATGGGAAGACCACGCCGACGAGCCTCATAGCGACCGTTGGTTGGTGCTCATCGCCTATATGACGGGCCTCTCCATCGGCGTCCACCTGTTGAACCTGCTTTGCATCCCCGCCATCGTGTTGGTTTACTGCTATCGCCGTTTCCCCAACATCGAAGCCAAAGGCTCCATCGTGGCGCTCGTCATCTCGTTCATCATTGTGGCAGCTGTGCTCTATGGCGTTGTGCCAGGCATCATCACCGTGGGTGGATGGTTCGAACTGTTCTTTGTCAACACGTTGGGAATGCCGTTCAACACGGGTGTAATCGTCTACATCATCCTCTTGGTGGCCACCGTCATCTGGGCCATCTACGAGACCTACACGGGTGGCAGCCAACGCCGTCAGAACCTGTCATTCATATTGAGCATCGCCATGCTGGGTATCCCCTTCTATGGTTATGGTTGGTCGTCGGTTTTCATCGGCATCGTCGTGTTGGCCATCATCTGGTTCCTTCTCAATCGCACGAAGACCGTTGATAAGAAAGCCATTCCGCTCATCACAGCACGTGTCAAGAACACCATCTTGCTCTGCCTGTTGATGCTCATGATTGGTTATTCCACATATGCCGTCATCGTGATTCGTTCATCGGCCAACCCACCAATGGACCAGAACTCACCCGAGGATATCTTCACGTTGGGCAACTATCTGAGCCGCGACCAATATGGCGACCGTCCGTTGCTTTATGGACAGGCCTACTCTTCGCAGGTGAAATTGGACGTCGATGGCAACATCTGCCGTCCTCGTATGAACGAAGGTGCTCCCATCTACAGCCGCAAAGAGAAAGCCAGCCAAGACGAGAAAGACTCCTACTTCGTAGTGAGCCACAAGAACCGTTATGTCTATGCCCAGAACATGCTGTTCCCACGCATGTACGACTCCGGACATGCAGCCGCATATGAAGATTGGATGGGTGGTGTCGATGGAACAGAAGTGCCCTACGACCGTTGTGGCGAGCCATTGACGGTGAAGATGCCCACACAATTGGAGAACATCCGCTTCTTCCTCTCCTATCAATGCAACTTCATGTATTGGCGCTACTTCATGTGGAACTTTGCCGGTCGTCAGAACGACATCCAGGGCTATGGCGAACTGGAGCATGGAAACTGGATTTCGGGTATCCCATTCATCGACAATAAGATGTTGGGCGACCAGAGCCTCTTGCCCGACGAGTTGAAAAACAACAAAGGACACAACGTCTTCTATTGCCTGCCTTTGATTCTCGGTCTCATCGGCCTCTTCTGGCAAGCTTGGCGCGGACGTCGAGGAATCCGTCAGTTCTGGGTGGTGTTCTTCTTGTTCTTCATGACAGGTCTGGCCATCGTCATCTATCTGAACCAGACGCCCCAGCAGCCACGTGAGCGCGACTATGCCTATGCTGGTTCGTTCTACGCCTACGCCATCTGGTGTGGCATCGGTGTGGCAGCCATCATCGACCTCGTGCGCAAATACCTGAAGCTTCATGGAACCATTGTGGCGGCCGCTATCGGAGCCATTTGCCTGCTTGTGCCCATACAGATGGCTTCGCAGACATGGGATGACCACGATCGCTCAGGTCGCTATACCTGCCGCGATTTCGGACAGAACTATCTGATGACCTTGCAAGATGAGGGCAACCCCATCATCTTCACCAACGGCGACAACGACACCTTCCCACTCTGGTACAACCAAGACGTAGAAGGCGTGCGCACCGATGCCCGCGTTTGCAACCTTTCGTATCTGCAAACCGACTGGTATATCGACCAGATGAAGCGTCCTGCCTACGATTCGCCGTCATTGCCTATCACGTGGCCCCGACTCGACTTCTGCTCGGGTACCAACGAATATGTGGAAGTTCAGCCGAGCCTCAAGGAGCAGGTGAAAGAGCTCTACCGTCAGAATCCCGAGGAAGCCAAGAAGCAATTCGGCGAAGAGCCTTTCGAGTTGAAGAACATCTTGCAATACTGGGTGCGCTCGAAAGACGAGGATATGCACGTGATTCCCACCGATACCGTCTTTGTGACCATCGACAAGGAAGCCGTGCGCAAGAGTGGCATGTTGATGGCCGCCGATAGCATCCCCGACAAGATGGCCATCTCGCTCGTGGGCAAACGCGCGCTCTACAAGGGCGACCTCATGATGCTCGAACTCATCTCGCAAGCCAACTGGGTGCGTCCCATCTACGTGGCTACCACCGTCGGACAGGACAACTACATGAACCTCGGTGAGAACTTCGTGCAAGAGGGATTGGCCAACCGCATCACGCCCTTCAGCACCTTCCACACCGACCAGCAAGGCAACCTGATTCCCAATCCTGGCGTGAAGCAACTCGACACCGAGAAGACCTTCAACAACGTAATGAACCGCTATAAGTATGGCGGTCTCGACCAGAAGGGCCTCTACATCGACGAGACCGTCATGCGCATGTGCTACACTCACCGCAACCTGATGGGTACACTCGCCATGAACCTCATTGCCGAGGAAAAGAACGACAAGGCCCTGCAAGTGTTGGAGAAGTGCCAGAAGGAGATTCCCGACTACAACGTGCCTCACAACTATCGTAGCGGCTCCATCGACCTTGCCCACGCCTACTCCTTGTTGGGCAAGAAGGCCGAAGCCAGCAAGATTGTGGATGAGCTTTGGAAGACTTCCGTTCAGTACTTGAAGTACTACACATCGCTCAGCTCTGGCCGCTTTGCCTCCTCGCAATCCGATTGTCTCCGCCACTTCTACGTCATGCAGAGACTCATCCAGATTGAAGAGAGAATCGACAAGGCGCGCGTTGAGAAGATGGAAAAGGAGCTCGATGCCTACACCCAGTTCTACTACGCAAAGGGTGGCAAGTTCCCAGGTTTGGAATAAAGCAGGAATGCAATAAAGAATGATCATTGAACAACCATCCAAATGGTTGCGATGGATATACCCCAAGGCTATTTGGCGGATGGATCCGTCGGTGCGAGCAGTCTATTTGACGTTCGACGACGGACCTATCCCCGAATCCACGCCTTTCCTCCTCAAGACCCTTCGCGAGTTTGACGCCAAGGCCACCTTCTTCATGGTGGGCGAGAACGTGCACCGCCACCCCGAACTGCTCCAGCAGATCATCGATGAAGGGCACCAGGTTGGCAACCACACCTACAACCATCTGGGAGCCTTCAAGCATTGGACGGTCACTTATCTCGTCAACACCCACAAAGCCAACGAACTCATCAACACCCACCTGTTCCGTCCACCTCACGGTTGGATGCGACGGAGTGTTTATTATTGGATGTCGAAGAAGTACAAAATCATCATGTGGGACCTTGTCACACGCGATTATTCGAAGTGGATGACCTCCGAAGACGTACTGAACAACGTGAAACGCTTTGCACGAAACGGCTCAATCATCACCTTCCACGATTCCCTGAAAAGCATCGACAAACTTCGCTTTGCACTTCCCGAAGCACTCAAATGGCTGAAAGAACAAGGATATGAATTCAAAACCTTTGAATGACAAGAAGGAAAGACTGAAGTCGTCCAGCATCTACATGTGGATGCAACGCATCACACAATACTTGGACCGGTACAACATCGACGGCTTCGCGGGGCTTGTGCCTGGCGGAATCGGCGATGCTGCCACAGGCCTCTTGTCGGTCGTCCACGTCTATTTCAGCGCCATCCGACTGCACTCCATCCCCCTCACCCTGGCCGTGCTCAACAACACCCTGCGCGACATCCTGCTCGGCATGATACCCTTCTATGTGGGCGACCTCATCGACTTCTTCCACAAGGCCAACGTGAAGAATATGGCGCTCATCGATGGATTCATCAACAACGACCCAGTTGTCACCCACGAAGTGAACCGCAAGGCTTGGCAGGCGGCGTTGGTTTTGGTCGCCCTGCTCGCTGGCATCTGCCTCATGATATTCGTGCTCATCTGGCTCACCAAGTCGCTCGGAACGATTCTTTTTAGTTAAAAAAAGGGGTTAAAGGGTTTAAAGGGGAGTGTAGGAGTTTAAAGGGACAAGCCCTTACCTATTGTTGAAAGGAGTGTAGGAGTGTAGTAGTGTAGACAATACTAACAGCATAAAAAAGGAGTGGAAAACTTAATGGTTCCACTCCTTATCTTTTTATCTTTTATCTTATATCTCAATATCTTATGGCTAAGTAGCTACTTAGCCATATCGTACACCACCTGCATGAGGCGTTTGCCCAGTTCGTCGGCCTCCTCCATCGTGTGAGCCTCGCTATAGACGCGGATGATGGGTTCGGTGTTCGATTTGCGCAAATGCACCCAACGGTCGGAGAAATCGATTTTCACACCGTCGATGTCGTTGACAACAGCATCCTTGTCGGCGGCGAACATCTCCTTCACCTTCTTCAAGATGGCGTCCACGTCGGTCTCAGGCGTCAGGTCGATGCGGTTCTTGGCGATGAAATAGTTGGGGAACTGCTTCCTAAGCTCGCTCACCTTCACGCCCTTCTGAGCCAACGACGAGAGGAACAAGGCGATTCCCACGAGGGCATCACGACCATAATGGCTCTCGGGGTAGATAACGCCACCATTGCCTTCACCGCCAATCACGGCGCCCACCTCCTTCATCTTCGTGGTCACATTCACCTCGCCCACGGCGGCAGCCGAATACTGACCTCCATGCTTCTCCGTCACATCGCGCAAAGCACGGGTGGAACTAAGGTTGGAAACCGTATTGCCTTTTGTATGCGACAATACATAATCAGCAACAGAGACCAACGTATATTCCTCTCCAAACATCGTACCATCCTCGCAGATGAACGCCAGGCGGTCCACATCAGGGTCGACCACGATGCCCAGGTCATACTTGCCCGTCTTCATCTCGTCCATGATGCCCTGCAGGTTCTTCTCGAGCGGTTCGGGATTGTGGGCGAAGTCGCCCGTAGGTTCGCCGTTCAGAATCGTGTATTCCACGCCCAGCTCGTCGAGCAGTTTGGGCAGGATGACACCACCCACCGAGTTGATGGCGTCCACACAGACGCGAAAATGCGCCTTCTTGATGGAATCTTCGTCCACCAAACTGAGCGCCATCACCTCGTCGATGTGCCATTGGTCGGCTTCATCGCAATTGATGTAATGCCCCAGGCTCTCCACGTCGGCATATTCAAAATCCTCCTCCTCGGCAATCTTCAGCACCTCGGCACCGTCCTTCGCCGTCAGGAACTCACCCTTGCGGTTCAGCAGCTTCAAGGCGTTCCATTGACGTGGGTTGTGCGAGGCGGTGATGATGATGCCACCGTCGGCGCCCAACCACTGCACAGCCAGCTCCGTGGTGGGCGTGGTGGCCAATCCGATGTTCACCACATCGTAGCCCATTCCCATGATGGTGCCACACACCACATTATCGACCATCACACCCGAGATGCGAGCATCACGGCCGACAACTATCGTCGGGCGGTTCTGATTGAAATCGGCATCCTGTCCCAGTCCTCCATTCCGACGGATGAACGTGGTGTAAGCCGTTGTGAACTTCACGATGTCAAGCGGATTGAGCGTGTCGCCCGTGCGACCGCCGATGGTTCCGCGAATACCAGATATCGACTTGATTAGTGTCATAATCCAATTAAGAGCCCCCTCCATCCTCCCCCAAAAGGGTGAGGCTCTATTTCGAGGCCTTTCTTTTTTATAAATTGTAAATTATAAATCGTTTTATTCTCCCCTCGCCCTTTGGAAAGGCTACGGGTAGGCGAGCCTTGCTCGGGAATGAGGGGTCGGGGGTGAGGCTTTACCTCCCTCTTTCGAATGTTAGATCATACAAACACGGATACACACCACTCGTGGCGCGCAGCGTGCCCTGCTTATGCGGCACAATCAGGCGCACCTTCGCCACCTCGTCCGTCTCCTTCACCGGGCGACCGACGTTGATGTAGGTGAACGGCACCAGCCAACCTGAAGGAACCGCCGTGTTGCCCTGCGACATACCATATACCGAGTACATCAGGCTCGACGAAGTATCAAAGCTACCCTGGAAGGTGCCCGACGTGTTCGTTACCGACATCTTGTCCACGATGGCGGCATAGGTCAGCACATCGTTCGTCAGGGTGATGGAGTCAGCGCCCAACATCAAGTTGCGCTCCGTGAAGCGGCAGAGCACGGTCACCGTCTCGCCCATCTTGATCTTCTCGCCACATCCCTTGCGCACAATCTGCATATACACGCCCGACGCGTCAAAGAGCACAAACTCGTTCTTCTTCACATCCGTCGTGTTGCCCTGAGCGGCGAACTGCGACTCCGAAATCACCGTCACAGCCGAGTCGGCGATGAACTTGTTGATGGCAGCCACCTCTTTCTCCTTCTGTTCGGCATACGTCTCGGTGTCGTTGCAGCCCACGGCCAGCAACCAGCACCCCACGCCCATCAACATATAAATGAATTTTCTCATATTGCGTAAAATGAATTAAATCTTCAACATATCCTCATAATGCAAAATCGCCTGACGCGCAATCTGCTCCGCTTCTGCCAACGAGCAATTCAGCTTGCCACCGCTGGCGTTCAGGTGTCCGCCACCATTGAAGAACTCCTCCGCCATCTTGTTGCACGGGAAGTTGTCCACCGAGCGCAGGCTCACCCACACCAGGTTCTCCTTCCGGTCGTCCTCGCGCAACGAAATCGAGAGTTTCATGCCCTTGATGCGCAAAGGCTCGTTCACCAAGCCCTCGGCATCGCCTTTCACGAAGTGGAACTCCTTCATCTCCTTGCGGCTGATGGCGAAATACGAAGCGTGCAAGTCCTCAAACACGTTCAGTTTCTGGCACATCATGTAGCCGCGCATGCGGATGGCCCAAGCCGAATAGTTGTTATACACGTTGCGGTATATCTTGTCCTTGTCGATGCCCTTCGTGAGCAGTTGCGAGATGATGAAGAAAATCTCCGGCGACTTCGAGTTGAACGTGAACGCCCCCGTGTCGGTCATCATGCCGCAGTAGATGGGCGCCGCGAAGTGCTTGGTGAGCGTCTCGAAAGCCCCCAGCTGCCACACCAGTCGGAACACAATCTCACTCGTCGACGACAGCTCCGGATGCGAAATCGTCAGCGCCGTCTCCACGTCGGGCTGCAGATGGTGGTCGATGAGCACCTTCCGTGCCTTCGACTGGCAGAGCGCCTCCTCCATGTCGCCCACACGGCTCGTCACGTTGAAGTCCAGGCAGAACACCAAGTCGGCAACTCCGAACAACAGGTCGGCTTGCTCCTTGTGCTTGTCGTAGCGCATCACCTTCTCCGTGTTCGGCATCCACTTCAGGTAGTCGGGATACTGGTCGGGCACCACAATCGTGGGCGTCTTGCCCACCGACTTCAGATACTCCGCCCATCCCATGCTCGCCCCGATGGCGTCGCCGTCGGCGTTCATGTGGCAGGTGACGATGATGTTCTCGCTCTCGTCAATCAGCGATTTCAGCAGCCCCAGCTGCTCCTCGGTCAGCAGATCCTTCAGCATCATCCTTTAGAACAACTTGGCAGGATAGACACCCTCCTCCACGAGGCTCTGAATGCGGTCCACCGTAGCCTGGCGGTCGGCGGCATAGGTCACGCCAAACCACTTCGAGGTCGTGTCGAGCACCTCGCAGGTGGCTGTTCCCTCCGTGATGAGCTTGTTCACCATCAACGGGATGAAGAACTCAGCCTTCAGGTTCTCCATGTTCTTCGGGTCGCTCAGGAATTCCTTGAAGTAAGCCTCGCTATAGTCGAAGTAATCGGGCGTGAAGCCCCACATGTTCATCGACACCGGCACATTCTCCTCCAGCGGGAACCACTCCTCGCCGTCCTTGTAGCAAATGGCGTTGCCCTTCTCGGCGATGCGCATGATCTCGGTGCGCTCCACCACGTCCGTCAGATGGCGGTTGTCGTCGTATGCGCACACGCCGCGCGCCACGCTACCATTCTCACTCAACGTGTTGCAGCAGCGGAATCCCACCATCGCATACTCGTTCTTCGCACCCTCCTTCAGGTCAGCCAGATATTTGCCAATCTGCATGAAAGCGTCGCGGCCGTAGAAGTCGTCGCAGTTGATCACGCAGAACGGCTCCTTGATGACGTCCTTGCCCATCAGCACGGCATGGTTCGTACCCCACGGTTTTACACGCCCCTCAGGCACCGAGAATCCCTCGGGCAGGGCGTCGAGCGCCTGGAAGCACAGTTCGCAAGGAATCTTGTCCTCATACTTCGCGAGAATCTGCGTGCGGAACTGCTCCTCGAAGTCCTTGCGAATCACCCACACGATTTTGCCGAATCCAGCCTGAATAGCGTCGTAGATGCTATAGTCCATGATAGTCTCGCCATTGGGGCCGAGTCCGTCGAGCTGCTTCAGTCCGCCATAGCGGCTTCCCATGCCCGCAGCCAATAAGAAAAGAGTTGGTTTCATAAGCGTTTTGTTTTTTATTTTATATGTTTTGTTTTACTCTGCAAAGGTACAAAAATAAACTGACACTTCCAAATTTTGCCCTCGCTAGTGCGTGAAAATTTGTTAAGGATAGACACTGTTTTTCAAAATTAGGTGGAAACACCCCAAAAACGCAACATGCAACATGCAACATGCAACATTAAGGTGTTTCCATATTATTCAGATGAAATTTGTGTTTTAAATTAACAGATTTGATTGGGTAAAAATTAATGGAGTGTAATAATACTAATTTTATTATAATATATAATTTATTATATATTATAATAACTTATAGGTAGAGAGGACACTTCTGCACATGTGGAAGGTGCTTAATGTTGCATGTTGCAAAAATCCCCGATTCGCCCCTTATGTAATTAACATCTTTTCACACAACACGTTTAATTATTCCTTTTCTGCTGGCATCGCTTTACCTGTGCGAAAGACCACTAATGACGGGCTAAAAGCTATGCAATGAGCAGGTCAAAGATGGTCTTTGACAACATTAAGAATTATCTTTGAGAATTTAACAAATTTTTGCGAGCTACAGGCCTCGAAATTTGGAGGTTTGAAAAATTATAAGTAAATTTGCAATACAATAAATGCATTGCGAGTAATAATGAAAAGAGGAAGCGTTTTTGTTTTACATCAGAACGGGTAGCCGATGGCGAAGTGGAGGGTTTGGTAGCGGCGGAAACTGTCGAGGTTGAAGAAGCCGCTCTTCTCGGTCTTGTAGGGCACGTGGAGGCCGATACCCCAGTCAAGGCGGAGGATGAGGAAGTCGAGGTCGTAGCGGATTCCCACGCCCGTACCGACAGCCACTTGGTTGAAGATGCTCTTGAGCTTGAAGCGGGTGTTGGCGAGGAGGTTGTCGAGCTCGACGTCGTCGAGCTTGAGCTGGTCGATGTTCCAGACGTTGCCGGCATCGAGGAAGAGGGCTCCGTGGAGGTTCCCGAAGAGTCGCTGGCGGTATTCGAGGTTGGCGAGGAACTTCACGTCGCCGTTCTGGAAGAGGTAGGACGCCTGTGGGTTGTCGAGTCCTGGGAAGTCGCCAGGTCCGATGCCTCGTATGGGGAAGGCTCGCACGCTGTTGGCTCCTCCGACGTAGAAGAGCTCGCTGAAGGGTGTTGCCTCAGAGTTGGCGTAGGAGTAGACGACTCCGGCTCCGAGGTGTCCCACGAGGGAGGAATGGGTGGATAGCGACCACGTCTTGGTGAAGTCGGTCTCCATCTTCAGGAACTGCGAGTAGGGGTTCTTGAACATCTTCTTGTCGCGCTCGTTCCACTTGCGTCCGAATGCCATGTAGCCGAGTGAGGAGACGTTGCCCGACTCGGAGAGGGTGACGGTCAACTGGATGGGGTTGCGCAGGTTGGCGGGGCTGCCGTAGATGTAGGTGTAGCGCATCTGTGGGATGAAATAGTCGCTCATGGTGGCCAAGAGGTAGGGGTTCTGGGTGATGATCTCATCGAACTTCTCGGTGTGGCTGTTCATGAACTGGTATTTCACGGTGAGGGGGCTGAACTCGTGTCGGCTGTTGGCAGAGGGCTGCCAGCGGTAGGTCCATTCGCCCCCCACGATGTGCATCTTGTAGTAGCCGGGGCGTCGCACGATGTCGCTCGAGACTTTTGCGAGCGTGGTGGGAGGCGCATAGAAGAGTCGTCGCGGAACGCGTCGGGTGGTGCCGTCGGCGTTGGTGACGGTTCGTCGGCTGGTGCGGTTGCCGCCAAAGAAGGGGGCTACGATGCGCGGGAACTCGATGCTGGCGTCGGCGCCGTACTCGTAGGAGTTCATGTCGTTGGCGGAGCTGTGGGTCTGCCACTCGTAGGAGCCGTGGACGTTGACGTCGAACTTCTCGCCTCCTCGGAAGGCGTTGCGCTTGGTGATACCCATCTTGAGCTCAGGACCGAGTCGGCCGATGGTGCGCTTGATGAAGTTGGACTCGATATAGAAGTCGTAGGGGCGCTCGAAGACGCAGGAGACTAAAAGATCCAAGGAGTCCTTCGGAGAAGTCCTCCTTAGAGATGAAGGATGAAGGATGAGAGATGAAGGATTGTTTGTAGAATCGTTTTCGAGGAGTGATAAACCTTCTTCCCTATTCCCTATTCCTTCTTCCCTTGCCGCCGCGGGTCGCGGCGTAAACTGGAAGTCGACCATGGAGAAGAGGCCGGTGGCATTGATGGCGCTCACCGTCTCGAGATATTTGTCGTAGCTATAGGGTTGGCGGTGGCGTAGCTTCATGCTTCCCATGATGACGCGGGTGCGCAAAGGCGACTTCTTGCCACTGAAATTGATGGTGAACGAGCGGCGGCGGATGCTGTCGGTGAGGGGTTGCATGAACGTCTTGCGCAGGTTGACCGTGATGTTTCCGATATACCACTTGCGTTGCGCCTCGTCGGGGATGTCGTTGGCGAGCTGGAAACGCAGTTGCGCCTTGCCAGGAACCGCCACCGTGTCGGCGAGATAGCTGGCGTAGCTGGGTTGGTAGAAATAGTATCCGTTGTTGCGGAAGAGGTTGGAGATGCGGTTGCGTTCGGCGTCGAGCGAAGCCACCGTGAAGGGGTCGCCCTCGTGCAGGAGGCTCTTGTCCTGTGTGGCTCGGATGAGACTGTCGGCCTCAGCGGTGAAGCCCACGTAGGAGACGGTATCGATGGTGAGCAGCGGTCCGAGCTTGATCTGATAGCCAATCTTGCTCTTCTTCGGGTTGCGTTGGGGGATGATGTCGTAGTCGACCTTGTTGTGGAAATAGCCGTAGTTGCGCAAGAGCGACTGGGCGACCGACGTGCGCAGCTCGGGGTTCACCCAACTCATGAGCACGGGTTGCTTGCCGAACGACTCGGTCATCCAACGCGAGAACTTGTCCTCCTTGCTCGAGAAGGCGTTCCAAATCCAAAGTCCGTAGGGGAAGGGGGTGCGATAGAAGCTGCTGCCGAACAACGCCCCGTTGGGAGCCGTCGCCAACGCCGCCTCGACCTCCTCTTTCGCCGTCTCGAGGTTCTTGCGTTCGCTGGCGTTGTATTTCGCGCCGCCCTCGGGATTCTCGTATTCAATCTTGGAGAGCCCCACGAAGAGCTGGTCGTCGTCGGGGATGTTCTTCGTGGTGGAGCATGCCACCAGCGTGAACGCCAGGCAGAGGAGGATGAGTCTATCGAGTTGTTTCATTGCTTCGCTGGGTTGAATCGTTGGGTGTGGACACTGAGGGCTGGAGCGTAGGACGCCGCAGGGTGGAGTCGGGTCGGAGTCCGGGCATCGTGGAGCTGTCGCTCTTGAAGTTGAAGATGTCCTTGAAATGCTGCAACGAACGGCGCCAGATGAAACCGCCTCCATACTCCTGGGTGTAGCCCTCGAGCCAGTCGTAGACGTTGTTCTCGTAGAACAGCTTCACGAACTTGTTGGCGGTGTTGTCGAGGCGGTATTCGAAGGTGACGTTGTCGAAGAACGACTGGTTCTGGTTGGGCATCTCGACGCCTGTGGAGACCTTTCCGCCGACGGCAATCTTCAGCTTGTTGTTCCAGAAGCGCTTGGCGAACTTGAACGAGTAGTTGGTGGACGTGTTGCCGCTGGCGTCGATGGTGTTGTCGAGTCCCACCGAGAAGTCGAGCGTGCGGAGTGCGTTGCCCGTGATGTTGTTGATTTCGCTCTGTAGGAACGTGCTCAGGGCGTTGTTCATCGAGAAGCCGTTGGTGTCGCCATCGGCGAGATACATGCCCGTGGTGAGCATCGTGACGGCCAGCTTGCCGCGCTGCTCGACGCTCATGGTCTGCAGCTCGGAGTGGAGGGCCATGTCCTCGGGTGCGTCGAGGGTGAACTCGAGTCCCATGTCGTTGAGGGTCTTGGTGATGACGACGCCGCACTCGAAGTTGACGCTACGCCCCACTCCATTGGCGCCCGACACGGTGGTGCGGATGTCCTCGGTGGCTGTGATGTTGAGCGTGGGGTTCATGGGGTCGCCCGTGAACTCGATGTAGCTGCCGTCCTGTATGGTGAAGGTCTTCAGCGGTATGATGGGCAACGAGTACTTCATCTCGCCGTTGTCGAGCGAGTAGCGACCCGTCAACCGGAGGTTCTCGGCAGGGTTGTATTGCATGCGCAGGTTGCCGCCGCCCATGAGGTCGATGTAGTTGCTCTTGTCGCTGTTCAGGTAGGCCATGACGTGGGCTCCCTTGTCGACGCCCACCGTGAGGTCCATGTTGAAGCCCATGAGGTCGGGTCGGTTGACCACGGTCTTGGTGGTATCGCTGAAGTCGGTGAACTTCACGAGCTCGTCGAGCTGGTTGTCGGTGGTGAGGGGTGAGTCGCGGAGGATATAGACGAGGTCGGTGGTGCCCAGCACGTCGAGTTTTCCTCGCATGCGCAGTTGTGAGAGCTCGCCATTCATGGTTCCGTAGAAGTTCACATAGGCCTTTCCGAACGCCTCTGAACGCGGGTTCTCCTTCGCGTCGATGAGCAGGAAGTTCTGGGCTCGCATGCGAACGTCGAGCCGCATGTGGTCGAGGTCGCTGAAGTCGAGTGTTCCGTAGGTGGTCAGCGGACTGTTGTTGCTGGCGTTCATGTTGAAGTTCTCGAGCAGCAGCTTGCTCCCCTTGATGGTGACGGGGTCGTTGTCGAAGCGGAGTTTCACGCCGTAGGGCACGCTCACGAGGTAGGCGGAGTCGAGATAGACCTCGCCGTCAACCTGTGGCTTTGCCAACGTGCCGCGTATGTCAAGAGCGCCTTCGGCACTACCCAGGAAGCCGATGATCTGGTCGGGAACAAAGCCGTTGAGCAACGACAGAGGCAGACGCTCCAAGCCCAACTTGGCGTCGAGCCAACCGGCTCCCTCCGACTTGTAGGTGCCTTGAAGGGTGGCGATTTCCTGACCATTCTGGATGAGAATGCCGTCGATGTAGTGGCTGCCGTCGTCTTTGGGAACATAGACGAACTCGGTGCCGAGGTTGCCCATCGGACTCTTCTCGTAGACCAGTTTGTCGACCGAGAGGTTGGAGGATATGGAGAGCTCGTCGGGGGTCTTCACGGCGTGGAAATCGCCGTTCATCATGCCTTTCACGTCGGGCATGTAGGGAAGCACGGAGAGCAGCTCCTCGAGGTTCAGACGGTGGACGCTGAGGGTGACGTCTTGCAAAGCCTCCTCGTTGTCGTCGTTGGTGTAGATCTGCAATCCCGTTCCGTCGTCGGCCTTCATCACCACGTCGGCCGACACGCGGTTGTCGTTGGCGAGGAACACATAGTTGTCCTTGCCCGTGGTGAACTCCTTGTAGCCGAGGATGGGGTTCTTGCCGTAGGGTTGGAAGCGGAAGCCGTTTTCCTCCATCGTGGCCTCTAATCCGAGACGCATGCCGAGCTTGCCCTCGCTGTCGAAGAGTCGGGCGCCCATCACGGTACCGCGGTCGCGGAGCACGCCATCGACGAGGGCGTTGAAGGTGTATTGCGGGTTCTTATCGTTGTTGCGCACCTGAGCCTGGTAGGTCATGCGCGAGGCGTCGGACTTGATGGAGAAGTTGATGGTGTCGAGCAGCATGCTGTCGACCATGAGCCGCTCGATGTGCATGTCGCCGTTGAGTCCTGAGGTGGCCGACGAACGGAGCTGGCAGTTGAGCGACTGCAGGTTGATGCCCTCGCGAGCGAGCATCTCCATGAGGAAGTTGTCTTGTCCGCTGGTAAGCGAGAGTCGGGCGTCGGGCAGGCATTGGCGGAACGCCACCTGGTCGATCTCGCGGTTCTTCCATTGGCGTTTAACCTCGTCGTAGAGGTCGGAGCCCACCTTCAGCAACTGCTCGTATCCGCTGCCGGCCGCGAGGTTGAGATGGAAGTCGCCCATATCAGCCACCACATGGGTGGTATCCTGGCGTGTGAGCAGGTCGAGGACAACGTCGCCCGGACGATAGACATGCTCGCCGTCGCGCACGGTGAGGTCGCTCACGATGCCGTCCACCTTGTAGTAGTTCTTCATGTCGGTGTCGATGTCGAGATGGGCGCAGCCTGCCACGGTCATCGGCGATTCGGTGAAGTTCAGATGGAAGAGGTCGGCGTGGGCGATGTCGCCCGAGATGGTGCCCTTGAAGCGCTTGCTGCTCATCAACGCGTCGACGTTGAACGAGCCTTTCACGAGCGGGTTGCTGCTGTTCACACGAGCCAATGCGCGGCCGTTCTTGATCTCGGCGTTACCCGAGACGCCATCGAGGTTGTAGTCGCCGTAGCGGAACTTCTGAATCTTGGCTTTGGCGGTGAGCTTCGTGGAGGGTGACATCGGGTCGACACCCACTCCCTTGAGGTCGATATCGCCCGTCAGAGGCCCCATATCGTAGCCCGGAAGGAAATGCTTCAGTGCGAGTCGATTGGCCTTCAGGCTGGCCGTATAGGCAGTTCGTCGGGCATCGAAATCGACGGCTCCCTTGAGTTCTCCCCCACCCTCGTTGGCCACGAAGCGAGCCTCGTAGCGCTCGTCGCCCTTGGTCTTCAGGTTGCCACGCAGACGGATGTTCTTGGGGATGTTCACCTCGCGTTGCAGGTCGCGCGGCATGAGCTCCTTCACCATCGAGAGGTCGTGGCCGGTGGCGTCGAGGTCGATGTCGGCACGCAGGTGGTCCATATCGTCGAGGTTCTCCACATAGCCGGTCGCCTTCGCCTTGAAAGCGGTGGGAAGCACGACATTCAAGCCCTCGAAGCTGAGGTGTTGCATGTTGCCGCGCACCACTCCGTCAATCTTCAACGGATAGTTGGGCCAACGTCGGCGAAGTCCGGCGGGCATCGAACCCATGAACTTCATGAGGTCCTGCTTGCCCAACGAAGCATGTACGGTGGTGTTCAGGCGTCCGGGATTCTGGATGTCGAACGTGCTGAGATCCATCTTCAGGTCGGCTTGCATGGTCGATTCGGGCGTCTTCAGGCGGAAGTCGCGTACATAGAGGCGCGTGGAGTCGAGTGCCAACCCTCCTGAGAGGCTGTCGACGCGAAGTCCGCTCTTCTCGGTGAAGGCCACCTGGCGAAGGCTGGCGTCCAACCTGCCGGCGTTATAGCGCACGGAATCGACGTGCAGATGGACATCGGAGAGTGCGAGATGGTTGGTGTCGAGGCCTTCGACGGAAGGCTCGTATGGATTGTCGTAGGTAACACGGCAGTCGGTCACATCCAACTTCATGACCTCATAGACGCCTTCTCCCAAATCGAAGAAGCCGCCTTGGGCCTTTGCCTCACCCAGATGGGCGTTCACACGCAACGAGTCGCCAGGCATGCTCACGGCCACATCGCTACGATGGATGGCCAGTTGGTCCACATTGATTTTCCATCGGTTGGTGCTCTCGGTGGTGTCAGGAGGCACACTATCGGGCAAGGCCACAGAGATGCGGGCGTCGGAGAGTTCGACATCGTCCAAGCGCATATCCTCGGCTCCAAGGTCGATGCCGTGACTCTTCAGGCTCAACTGCCCGATGGTTCCCTTCACGCGGGCGGCATCAACGAAGTCGACGGTGTTGATCTTTGCTTGCTTGAACGTCAGCTCGTCAATCTCGACACGCTTCTTCAGCAACGGCCAAAAACGCACACTCGCCACCACATGCTCGATATCGGCAATGGTGTCGCGTTGTCCGAGCGAAGAGTCGTTCTTCTGAATGACCTTCACGTCGTCGATACCTAAATCCAAAGGGAACTCCAAACGAACATGCCCGACGCTGATCTCCATCCCTGTCTTCTCGGAGGCATACGCAGCCACCTTCTTTACTGCCCAATTCTGAAATGGTGGGAAGTAAAGCAATGCCGCAAACAGCACCACAAGGCCTACCAAGATGCCCGTGGCCCATGCTCCATATTTAAGAATCTTCTTCATCTATCAGAAGCGAAGGAGACATTCGGATATGTTCACGAGGTGCAAAGTAAACAAAAAAAAAGGAAATCGCGAAACCTTCAAGCCAATATTTTATGACTTCTGGCGCAATTTCCCTATTTCTTTAACATTTTTCTTCGGAACAAAGCTCTCTATTATCTTTCTTTCCGGGCGTCGGCTCATTATTTCTTTTTGGGTTTCGGTGCGGCTTTCTTCTTGGGTTTGGGCTCTGGCAGCACCTTACATGTCTCGCGAACCAACTGGGCGACATAATCGCGGTCGTCGAGGTCGGCGATGTAGAAATAATCCTTCGCGCCATCGTAGGGAGGACGCAGGTCGAGGGTGCGCAACAGCGGACGGACGACATCGGTGGGCTTCAGGTAGAAGCAGTCGTCGCAGATGAGCCCGAATATCTTCCCGTCGCAATAGATGCCGTAGTCGCCGAACATCTTCTTGACGATGATGTCGCCGGCGGGTGCACATTGGTCGGCAACGTATTGCACAAAATCGGTGGAGCTGGCCATAAGGATTCGTTTTAAGGGTTTTGCTTGTTCAAAAAATGTGTTTATCTCGGAGAATGACGCCTATTCGGTGGGTGCGATGTCGTGCCAGAGATTGTCGTTGGGCAACGGTGCTACGGCTCGGATGAGCTCGTGCGACACAGGGTGCTCGAACTCGATGCTTCGGGCAAGAAGCGAGATGGAGCCATCGGGGTTGGAACGTTGAGCACCATACTTCAAATCGCCTTTGATGGGGCAACCGATGGCGGCAAGCTGACAACGAATCTGATGGTGGCGACCGGTCATGAGCTGCACTTCGAGAAGGGTGTAGTTGGTGGACGCACCGATGGCCTTGTATTTCAACATCGCCTTCTTTGAACCTGGCTTCTCACTCTCGCTGGCGTAGCTTTTGTTCTGTTTTTCGTTCCGACGAAGCCAATGGGTGAGGGTGGCCGATTCTTCGGAAGGACGATTCTTGGTAATCGCCCAATAGGTCTTTCTCACCTTCCCTTCGGCGAACATTCGATTGAGACGTTCGAGTGCTTTGGAGGTTCGAGCAAAGACAACAAGCCCTGAGACAGGACGATCAAGTCGATGTACGACACCAAGGAACACCGCTCCCGGCTTCGCGTACTTCTCTTTGATGTACTGTTTCACGATTTCCGAGAGCGGTGTGTCGCCCGTCTTGTCGCCTTGCACAATCTCTCCGCTACGCTTGGCGACTATGATGAGATGGTTGTCTTCGTAAACGACCTCCATAATTATGCATTCTTTTAGTCGGCTGACGCCTTTGTAAAAGCGGCAAAGCCGAGCGAAGCATTACTCATTGCTTACATGTTCATGCCACCATCCACCTGGATGACCTGTCCGCTGACATAAGAGGACATGTCGCTGGCAAGGAAGGTAGCCACATTGGCGATGTCGTCGACCGTACCACCACGACGAAGAGGAATCTTGTTGCACCACTCCTTACGGACATCGTCGGGAAGGGCTTGTGTCATAGCGGTGTCGATGAATCCAGGAGCGATGGCGTTGGCACGAATACCCTTGGGGCCCATTTCCTGACCAATAGACTTGGCGAGGGCGATGAGTCCTGCCTTCGAGGCGGCATAGTTGGCTTGTCCAGCGTTTCCATGAACGCCGACAACGCTGGCCATGTTGATGATGGAACCTCCGCGCTGGCGCATCATGACGGGTACGCAAGCATGGATGAAGTTGAATGCCGACTTGAGGTTGACAGCGATGACAGCATCCCACTGCTGTTCGGTCATGCGAAGCATGAGGCCGTCCTTCGTAATACCTGCATTGTTGACCAATATATCTATTGAACCAAATTCCTCTTTAACGGCCTTTACAACCTCTTCGGTTTGTGCGAAATCGGCGGCATTCGATGCATAGCTCTTGGCTTTCACACCCTTGGCAGCGATCTCCTGCTCGGTTTCGAGGTTGATTTCCAAATCCGTGAATGCCACGTTAGCGCCTTCTTCGGCGAACTTCAATGCAATGGCCTTGCCAATGCCGCGTGCAGCACCTGTGATGAGCGCTGTCTTACCTTGTAGTAATCCCATTTTTTCTTTAATGATTATTGATTTTTGATTGATGTTTGCTTGATTATCAGGATTTGATACGCTTTCCCAAAGCTCCATAGACCACCTTGGCCACTTGTGGTTTGGTTGCCTCTTCGGTCATTCCGTGGGCGATACGGCCGTAGATGTAAGGCACTTCAAGACCTTTGATACAATAGTGGGTGATATCGGCCACAAGGTCAACATTGTCGATGTCGAACTCGCCATCGGCCTTTCCTTCGGAATACACCTTACGGAAGAGCTGTATCTCGTCGTCGTCAAAGTTCTTGCGCACCTTCTCCACCGTCCAGATGTTTCGGAAGAACTCAGCGCGCAGGTTTCCGTTGCGCACCACCGTCTCCTTGATGGAACTGAGGTGGGTGTAGATGAGCTCGATGATCTTGTCTTGCGGACGAATCTTCTTGGCAGCCACCTCGTCGAGTTTGTCGCTCAAACGCTCAAGCTCGGATTCGATAACGGCCGTGTAAACGTCTTCTTTGCTTTTAAAATAGGTGTAAAGCGTGCGACGACCTTTTCCCGAGGCTACTGCAATATCGTTCATTGTTGTGTTGGCTATGCCGTTCTTGGCAAAAAGCTGTCGCGCTACATCTACTAGCACTTGTCTGGTCTGCGAAATTGACATATAAATCTCCTCCTCTAATAAAAAATGCACACACATAGTGTCGTGTGCAAAATTAGGTTTTTTATTTCATTTATGCAAATAATTTCGTCAAAATCGTCACTAAATTGTCCTAAAAACACTAAAAATGGAAAATAATGCGGATATTATTTGCATAATCAAAAAAAAGGTAGTACCTTTGCACTCGCAAAATAAAAACATCGCGGAGTGGAGCAGTTGGTAGCTCGCCAGGCTCATAACCTGGAGGTCGCATGTTCGAGTCCTGCCTCCGCAACTTAGTAAGCCGTAACAAGTTGGAATGTCAACGAGTTACGGCTTATTTCATGCTGGTTTGCAGTCGATTTTTTTGCGTAAATTCCTTGAAAAATACACGATGAACAAAAGATTTCCACAAAAAAAACTCAAAATAAAGGATAAAATGAAGGTTGTTCTCCTTTTTTTTGTATATTTGCAAACAGAAACAACTAAAAACAAAAACAACTATGTTTGGATTAAGAGCTCAAGAAATTCTATTCATTGCACTCATCATCCTACTGCTGTTTGGCGGCAAGAAAATTCCTGAACTGATGAAAGGTCTTGGGAAGGGCATGAAAAGCTTCAAACAGGGTATGAACGAGCCGCTTGACGATGACGTGAAGGTCGAGGCAAAAGGCGAAAAGAAAGAGGCAAGCGACGAGAACAGAGAAGCATGAAACATGACGGAACTGAGCGGCGGGGCGAACAGATGACTTTCTGGAATCACCTGGACGCACTGCGGTCTTGCATCATCAAGGCCATTGTGGTGGTAGTGGTTTTCGGCGTGTTGGCATTCATCATGAAGGAAGAACTGTTCAACATCGTGCTCGCACCACGTTCCAGTGATTTCATTACCTACAAACTCTTGGGAGGTGAGCCGTTCAGCCTTCACCTGATGAACACGGGATTGACCGAACAGTTCGTGATTCACATGAAGACGGCCATGTATGCAGGGCTGTTGGCAGCATCGCCCTACGTGCTCTACCTGATCTTCGGATTCATTGCACCCGCCCTCTACAACACCGAAAAGCGATATGTGGCTCAAGCCACTATCAGCGCATACTTCATGTTCATCATTGGTACGCTGGTCAACTATTTCATCGTTTTCCCACTCGCCGTCCGCTTCTTGGGAACCTATCAAGTGAGTGAAGACGTGCAGAACATGCTGACTTTGCAATCCTACATCGAAACACTGCTATCGATGACCTTCGTCATGGGGGTGATATTCGAATTGCCTGTTGTCAGTTGGGTATTGGCAAGAATAGGTATCCTGAAACACAATCTCATGACCGACTATCGCCGACATGCCATTGTGGCCATCTTCATCATCGCAGCCATTATCACACCTACGGGCGACATTTTTACGTTGTTGATTGTGTCATTGCCCATCTGGTTGCTCTATGAAACCAGCATTCTAGTGGTCAAAAGAAGTGAGAAGAAATGATTCCCAACAAAGGAAGCAAGACGAGAACTAAACAAAAAACAAATATGAATTTAAGGAAAATCAGAATCATCTTGGCAACCGTGTTCTTCATCGGAATCACGTTGCTATTCCTCGATTTCACGGGGGCGCTCCACCAATGGTTGGGTTGGATGGCCAAAGTGCAGTTCCTACCTGCTGTGTTGGCGCTCAATGCCGTTGTCATTATTCTTTTGGTGGCTCTCACGCTGATCTTCGGACGAATCTATTGCTCGGTGATCTGCCCTTTGGGCGTGTTCCAAGATGTCATAGCTTGGTTGCATAACAAGCGCAAACGCAACCGTTACACCTATTCGCCCGCCATCTCATGGCTTCGCAACACAATGCTTGCCGTGCTGATAGTGGCGTTCATTACGGGCATCGGTTCCATCGTTGCATTGTTGGCACCTTATAGTTCGTATGGACGCATCGCCACCAATCTATTCCAACCTATTTGGATGTTGGGAAACAATGCATTGGCTGCATTGGCAGAACGGATTGACAGCTATGCCTTTTATGATACTGAAGTGTGGTTGCGCAGCCTTCCCACATTCATTATCGCCCTTGTGACATTCATTGTCGTCGTATTTTTGGCTTGGAAAGGTGGACGCACATATTGCAACACAATCTGTCCTGTTGGTACCGTGTTGGGATTCTTGTCTCGTTTCTCATGGTTCAAAGTAAGATTTGATGTTGACAAATGTCGCGATTGCGGCCTTTGCACCAAGAATTGCAAGGCTTCGTGCATCGACTTCAAGAACCACTCGGTGGATTATAGCCGTTGTGTGGTGTGCGGAAACTGCGTAGACAAGTGCAAGTTTGGCGCTTTGAGATATGCTCCTGGGAAGCTTTCCAGCAAATCAAAGAACAAAAGTAATGCCGACAACGACAACAAATCAAGCGAAGCAAACACCTCTGAACCCGACACCTCACGTCGTGCTTTCCTTTTGGCTTCGGCTATGGTGACTACTGCTGCTTTGGCGCAAGAAAAGAAGAAGGTGGATGGTGGACTTGCTCCTATCGAAGAGAAAGCAATTCCTCAACGCCACACGCCCATTACACCTCCTGGCTCGTTGAGTGCTCAAAACATGGCCCGACACTGCACGGGATGCCAACTTTGTGTGGCGGAATGCCCGAATGAAGTGCTACGTCCCTCTACCGACTGGCAACATCTGATGCAACCCACGATGTCATACGAACGTGGGTATTGCCGACCTGAATGCATACGTTGCTCGCAAGTGTGTCCTACAGGCGCCATCAAACCCATCGACGAAGCCGACAAGGTTTCTACGAAAATCGGACACGCCGTGTGGGTGAAAAAGAACTGCCTGCCACTAACCGATGGAGTGGAATGCGGAAACTGCGCCCGACACTGTCCTGCAGGCGCCATTGAGATGGTTCCCAGTGACCCCAATGATGAGAAATCACCGAAGATTCCTGCGGTCGATGAGGATTACTGCATCGGATGCGGAGCTTGCGAGAACCTCTGCCCTGTTCGTCCGTTCCCCGCCATCTACGTAGAAGGATGTGAACAACACAGCACCGTCTGAAACAAAAACTAAAAACTGAATCAACATGAGCAACAAAAACATATCGCGCCGCAAATTCCTGAAACTCTTCGGAGCAGGAACTGTAGCCACCACAGCCGCTTTGACAGGATGCAAGAATCCTGCGAGCCAAGATATTCTAGACGACTATAGTCGACAGGTGGAGCCCCCCGTTGGGAAGATGACCTATCGTACGAATCCGAAAACGAAAGAAAAAGTGTCGCTCTTGGGATATGGTATGATGCGTCTGCCATCATCTCCTGGAGACGACGGGAAGGATGTGTTTGACCAGGAAATGATCAACCGGCAGGTGGATTATGCCATCGAACACGGTGTGAACTATTTCGATACCGCTCCCGTCTATTGTCAAGGACAGTCAGAACGCTGTTTGGGAATCGCTCTGCACAGACATCCTCGCAAAGACTATTTCGTGGCAACAAAGCTATCGAATTTCAATCCTGCTGTTTGGAATCGCGACGAAGCCATCAAGATGTACCACGATTCGATGAAGGAACTGCAGGTGGATTACATCGACTACTATCTGCTGCACGCCATCGGGGGAAGCGGAATTGAGGAATTCAACAACCGCTACATCAACAATGGAATGCTCGACTACCTCTTGGAGGAGCGGAAAGCAGGACGAATCCGAAACTTGGGATTCTCATATCATGGCGACATTGCCGTGTTTGACCACCTGCTCGAAAACCACGACAAATATCAATGGGATTTCGTGCAAATAGAACTGAACTACCTCGATTGGGACTATGCTGACGAGATCAATGACAGTAATACCGACGCTCGCTATCTATATGATGAACTCCAAAAGAAAGGCATTCCTGCCGTCATTATGGAACCTCTGCTTGGAGGACGACTGTCGAAACTCCCACAATATATTGCCAAGGAACTCAAGACGCGTAACCCCGAAAAATCGGTGGCTTCATGGGCTTTCCGCTATGCTGGAACACCCGAGGGTGTGCTGACCGTATTGAGCGGAATGACTTACATGGAGCACCTGAAAGACAATCTATTGTCGTATTGCCCGTTGCAACCTTTGACTCAGGAGGAACAAGAATATCTGCAAACTGAAATCGCTCGGAAAATCGTAGGATTGGAGAACATTCCTTGCAACGACTGCAAATACTGCATGCCCTGCCCGTTTGGGGTGGATATACCTGGCATCTTCGTACATTATAATAAATGTAAGAACGAAGGTACTCTTCCCAACGACAACCAAGACCCCAACTATCGGAAATTCCGCCGACAGTTCCTCATCGGACAAGACCACAGTGTTCCCAAATTGAGACAGGCAAGCCATTGTATCGGCTGCCATCAATGCGAATCACACTGTCCACAAAACATCCGCATACCATACGAACTCCATCGTATCGACGAGTTTGTGGAGAGACTGAAACAAGGTTTGGATTTGGCGGAGGAATAAAAAACTAAGGGAGCAAAAGCGTTTTTGTCATTGATGGTCTTTGACCGTCTCATTGCATAGCTTTCATCGTGTCATTGCATAGCTTTGACCGCCTCATTTGTGGTCTTTGACAACGTCATTGATGGTCTCTGACAGAAATCCTATTTATATTATAATGAAAAAAGGCCGCTTTTGAAGGATTCAAAAGCGGCTTTTATTAGAATTGCTCCAATATCTGTATTCGTTTTTCTGTATCTGGGTGAGTACTGAAAAGTGAACTCATGAAGTCTTGGAAGCCTGAACTGAGTTTCTGAGGATGAATGATGAACAACTGGGCAACATCCTCTCGTTGTGTTTGTCCCAAACCTGGATTGGCCGAGATCTTACGCAAAGCCGAAGCCAAAGCTAACGGGTTTCCGCAGAGCTCAGCTCCACCCGCATCGGCCATATACTCACGTTTTCGAGAGATAGCAAAACGTGTCATCAACGTGAATATGTAAGCGATGATGGAGCATACTACTGCCACGAGCAGAATCAAGATGAACGAGAGTCCCTGTCCGCGCCCGTTACGATCGCTACGCTCATATCGGCCGAACACCATCACATGGCGAATCATCTGAACTGCCAACGTCATGACTGTTGATACAATACCCACAAAGACAATGCTTGTGATAAGCAACCTTGTGTCGCGGTTGCGGATATGTGTCAGTTCGTGTCCGATGACACCCGCCAATTCTTCATCATCGAGTAATTGCAACAATCCCGTTGTAACAGTCACAGTATAGCTGTTCTTATCGATTCCACTGGCAAATGCGTTCAATTGAGCATCATCAACGATGTTGATTTTCGGCATATCCATGTTGCACGTCATGCAAAGGTTCTCCACAATGTTGTACACGCGAGGATTCTCACGCCGCTCCAACGGACGTGCACCCACGGCTCGACGTACCATTGACGTATTGGAGAAATAGGCAATAGCAAACCAAATGCCTACACAGATAATCACCCACGGAATCGTCTTTATGAAATACGAATTCACCGTATTCCAATCGGTGGAAACGACAACGTTGCCATACTCATCGTATTCACCACCTCCAAAGAGTCCCAACAAAGCAAGAAACACCCAAATGGTTCCCAATATAATCAATGGGAACATCAGCAACAACACGATACTCATCGTGTTGTTGCGATGAATCTGGGTTTGTATTCCTACATATTTCATGCTGCAGGTCAGAACTTGATCTCAGGAGCTTTGTCAAGATCGGCGCGCTCTTCCTTAGTCACCTCGAACATAGGCTCCTTGTGGAATCCGAACAAGCCAGCGAAGATGTTCGATGGGAATGTCTGCACAGCATTGTTCAGCTCGCGAGTAGCTGTGTTGAAGAAACGACGAACGGCAGCCAACTTGTTCTCAATGTCAGCAATCTCAGTTTGCAACTGCAGGAAGTTCTGGTTAGCCTTCAAATCAGGATAAGCCTCGATGGCCACCTTCAAGCCTGAAAGAGCACTGGTCAGAGCGTTTTCTGCCTGGATTTTGTCATTAATGGTCGTGGCATTCATGGCAGCCGCACGAGCTTCCGTCACACGCGTCAAGACTTCCTTTTCATGATCAGCATAGCCCTTTACAGTAGCGACAAGTTGTTGAACCAAGTCGTGACGCTGCTTCAACTGAACATCGATGTTAGCAAATGCATTCTCACGATTATTTCTTAACTTCACAAGGTTGTTGTATATTCCAACACCCCATAAACCCAACAGTACAACGACTGCTAATACAACTAATAAAACTGCCATAATCAATGATGTTTTAAATGAATAATTAATAATTACATCACAAAGATAATATAAAAGTTTCAATATCAAATAAAATTAAGAAATATTAGTACAAAAACAAAAAAGTCCGGTCAGAACCTCATATCGAAGAACTGGCCGGACTTTTATAAATCCAAAGTTTTTTCACTTCATTGCCCTCAAAACCTTCTCGTAATAACGCTGAGTGCGTTTTACAGAATAATTCACGCCGCCATTCCACAAACGAATGGCCTTTTCAACATTATTTTGAGGGTTGTACCACGACTGAATTAGTAGAAACATCTCTTTTGACTTAGCAACACTGAATCTGTCGGATAACTTAAAACGTTTAGTGCTTTTTCTCTGTTTAAGTATCTCATTACAGTCTGCAACCAAAATAGGGGTAATCTGCATGATGCCAATCTGATTGCCATTCCTTGCATTCTTGTTACCATTACTTTCTACTTC
Source organism: Prevotella sp. (assembly GCA_017557405.1). Classification (GTDB taxonomy): domain Bacteria; phylum Bacteroidota; class Bacteroidia; order Bacteroidales; family Bacteroidaceae; genus Prevotella. The sequence continues at coordinate 890 of JAFYYV010000038.1, read as the reverse complement.
GATTATCGCATCCATCACCGGATTCCAATCAAAATTCTTAGTCGCATTGCTACTTCCATTGCCTGCTGCCAGAGCAGAATGTGGGTTCGCCATCATTACAGTTAAACTGATAAATACAATTCTTAAAATTCTCTTCATAACAATAAATTTATGGAGACTGAGCACTAGAAAAAGCAGATATGCTCGCGATCATGTTTCTTAAGAGAAAATCAAATCATGAATCTCGCCTCCGTTATAACTAACAACAAACTTCGAAATCACATAAAGTTGTTATCCAAATTATAATCCGATGCAAAAGTACAAAAAAACATCGAATCTGCCAAATATACACAATTAATTTGATTATTTTTAAGAAATATAAAGTATTGAAAATCAACATATTTCCCTAAAAATACAGGTATTTTACCTTGTTTTTGCCATTCAAATAAGCCCTTCATAGCATCCAGAAAACAACATAAAACCTGCATATTTCACCACCATTCAAACCATCATTTATATATATAATAAGGTAACAAAAGTACAAAACAAATCCGCCCCGCCACTCTTCCGAGCAGCAGGGCGGACAAGCCTTCACGGCTTCTTCAAAAAAAAGGCGGCCACCTACTCTCCCGCATTGCATCGCAGTACCATCGGCGCAGGCGGGCTTAACTTCTCTGTTCGGGATGGGAAGAGGTGGGGCCCCGCCGCGATAACCACCTCAAAAGGGGGAGACACGCGGACAACAAACAAGAACCGCACCGAAGAACTTCAAAACCGGAACGGCGGCTGAGAATACGGCCCCCGCGCGGAAGATTCGGGCAATTAGTAGCGCTCGGCTTTGACGTCGCCGTCTTTGCACCTGCGCCCTATCGACGTCCTCGTCTAGGACGACCCTCAAGGAGACCTGATCT
>JAFYYV010000037.1 GCA_017557405.1 Prevotella sp. | reverse complement strand
CCACCTCTTCCCATCCCGAACAGAGAAGTTAAGCCCGCCTGCGCCGATGGTACTGCGATGCAATGCGGGAGAGTAGGTGGCCGCCTTTTTTCGATGGAGCCGAAATGGCTCGTCCGCCCTGCTGCTCAGACGAGGAGCGGGGCGGATTTGTTTTGTATGGCGCAATAAGTTGCGGAGTTCCACGTTATTATATCATAAAAGGGACAGCATGAATTCCATTAAAAGGGTGTGCGTCTGGCTAGGCCGAATCCGTCATATTCGTGGGTTTGGCGTTCAGTCTCCATCGGCATATCGGTTCATCCGATATGTTATTAATGAGCATTATCCTTATTATGCGTATAATGACTTGAAGGATTATTCAACGATTTTGAATAAAACGGAATTGCGACTTTACAAACTATATTTCCGTCTTTCTAATTTCATTCAACCTTCAACATGGTTTGATTGTTGTACAAAGAAGGATAATGTTGTACGAAAATTCATTAATGCAGGAGCATCGAAGACACAATATTTATATCAAGACAGTGTGTCTTCTTTGTATGCTTTTGATGTTCTGAGACTAAATTGTCGTGAACTGAATAGTGAGGTATATGAACATCTTCTTTCGATTGCTTCCTCTCGCTCGTTACTTATACTTGAAGGAATCTATTTTGATAAAGATATAAAGAATCTTTGGAGACGGATGGTGGACGATGAGAGAACAGGTGTTACTTATGACCTTTATGATTGTGGATTGGTGTTTTTTGACAAGACAAACCATAAACAAAACTACATTGTGAACTTCTAATTCATGTTGGAAGATATATTTTTTTATTAGTAAAGGCGGATTTTAGTAAAAATATATGTTTTGTGTATGAAAAAAGTTGCTAAAATCCTTGGTAATAAAAAATAATTTATTATTTTTGCGCATCATTTTGAAACGCAATAAACTTAATAAACTATGTATTGGACACTAGAATTAGCTTCAAAGCTTGAAGATGCACCTTGGCCTGCAACAAAGGATGAGTTGATTGACTATGCAATTCGATCGGGTGCACCCCTTGAGGTACTGGAAAACTTGCAGGAGATTGAAGATGAAGGCGATGTTTACGAAAGCATAGAGGATATTTGGCCAGATTATCCCACAAAAGAGGATTTTCTTTTCAACGAGGATGAGTATTAATATGCTTAAAACTTGAAAATCGCTGATTTTCAGTTATATAAAAACGAAGGATGGGCAAACTTACCCATCCTTCGTTTTATGTTGTCAATCAACCAAATGCAAATAAATACGTCGATACGATACCAAATGATAAGGACCATTGTCATGGACCTCACAAATGATATGGATAGTCTCTTTAGTAGCATCTGCGGGGATGCTAATGTTCGCTATTGGTTGGTTGGCATTGCCGATGGTTGTTTTTGTCTGCCCTATTTCCTGTTGTTGCCACCAATAGAATGTCAAACCATCACCGTCAGGATCGACCGAACGGGAGGCATCGAGGCGTATAGTCTTGCCTGCTTTAGCTTTGATATGGATGGGTTGCAGTCCTTTGCTACGGTTAATGACAATCTGTGGATTGCGATTACCCTTACCTTCATCAGCCCACTGCATTCGTGCCATGAAATCGTTTAGTTCGTCAGTGTAGAAACGTGTTTTGTAGCCGACACTAATATTGCGCACAGGCTCCTGCCAACTAGTCCATGCAATAGTGAGCGAATCAGGGCAAAGTTCACGTTTGTGATAACCAGCCCAACCTGCTTGTTTCGGGTCTTCAGGATAGTTCAGACCATTGGGCATCACGTATAGGAAGCTTGGCGTATCACCTTCTACGCCCCATTTGTAGGTGGGATATTCTTTGCCTAAAGCCCCCTTGCCCTGGATATGGTCGACGTGTTGTTGCCAATGTCGCTTGCCCAATTCACATTGTTCTTGCCAAGTACCCTCATCCCAAATGAATTGCAAATCATCCTTGAATTCGCGGCGTAACCATTGGTGAGAACTATATGCCCGATTCATGCGCATGTTGTATTGCATGTCTTGGTCGGTGATCGTGTAGATACAGAACTTGTTGACAAAACGTTTCAGTTCTTCTGCAGTTCGTGTTTGTTTTACCCGCCAAATTGCTTGTGCCAATGTGTTTGCTCCACCCCATGCCGCTACATAGATAGGACGTGGGTCGCCCTCATCAGCCAATCGAATAAGCAGTTCGCTACCTGGTGAATCATTGTCTTCGCCGATAACCTTGATGCCGCCATGAATACTGCCCATTACGGCACGACTCTTTATGTAATCTGCACTAGGCCAGTAGCCAATGTGTTGGCATTTGTTCTCTTGCTCCAAAGGCAGAAATGCTTGCTGTTCTGAGCGTCGCATCAGGTTTGTCACATCTTTTCGATAAGCTTCGATGACGCGGAAAAGATATTGTGCCCATTCAACGGGATATGGATCGCAATTCCATCCTACCGAAGTGATTATTGCCTCGATTTCAAAGAGATCGGCATAAGCCATCAGTCTAACCATCGACTCCATATCGTCAGGTTCCACATCAGCAGGTGCGATGTCGGTGCATACCACGAGTCGTGGTTTCAGTTCTGCAAAATCCTTTGCCTGACATACGGCAGATGTGGTCAGTATCGCCAATGATAAGGAAAGAAATAAACGATTCATGCCACAAAGCAGAGCAAAAGGTTCATCAATTATTTCTTTTTGGACTTCCCAATGACGCTTTTAATCTTTTTCACAAGGTTAGCTGATGGTTGTGATTCTTCATCAACAGGAACCAAATACCATTTGACTGTCCACGAGAGTTTTTCACCTGGCTTTAGTGTCGTATAAGCACCTTGGCTCTCGAGTTCGATGTATGACTTTCCGCGGTTGACATAAACTTGTATTTCAGCCTCGTTGGGTGCTGGCTGCGATGGGTTGAGATCCTCGAACTGTTTGATGAGCAGCAGTCCATTGGCACAATAAGCCAACCAACCTTTTCCGTCAGTGTTGATTTTACGGTTTTCGTTGGCTTCGTCGGTCTGGTACCAAACCACCCCATGCTCTGATTTGAAGGGAAGGAGGTTTGCAGGTGTGATGCTCTCGATAGGTGCGTCGAAGAAGATGAACCCATTTTCGTTGGTGACACGGGTGATTTCCCACGGTGCTACTTGTCGTGTCTCGCTCGACTCGTTTACGATAGAGTAAGTGATAGAGAAGCAAGGCACCTTTCCCTTTTTGGTAGGCGGAATAGCCACGAACTCTTTGCGGATTCGGTATTTCAGTTTCTCCGATACTTCGCTGCTCATGACAATCTTATTCTCGCTCTTCTCTTCCACTTTGTAGGCGCTTTTGTCGAATTCGTTCACTGGAGGCCAGTTCCATTCCTTCTGCGGACTTGTCCAGAACGTACTTCCGAAAGCTTCAGGGAAGCGGGATTGTGAGATTACTTCCTTGTCGCCATGTTTAAGCGACATGATCTTTCCACCACGTCCAGCGTCAATAGTCATAGTCAGGTCACCAGTTTTTAACTGAACCTCCACCGAGGGACCCAGGGGGACGGATTGAGGACGTTGGAAGGGTTGGGCAACTGCTGGAATGGTAATAAATCCCATGACGGCGGTCAAAGCCATGAAAGTCATTAGTTGTTTCATCATAAGGTCTTTTTGTTATTGGTTATATTTATTCTGGACTCGTGTTGAGGATGATGTTGACAAGTGCAGTAACATCAGTAATGGTGGTATCCTTGTCTCCATCAATGTCGGCGGCCTCGTGGTCATACTTGTATGGTTCCTCTTTGTCCTTGCCAAGGACAATGTCCACCAAAGCGGTTACGTCAGCAATATCGACTTTTCCATCGCGGTTGACGTCGCCAATGAGTTTAGCCGAACCAGTCAGGCTGATAACTACGCTTGCAGCTTTCGTACTGCTGAGAGTGATGCTGCCACTGTATGTTCCAACTTTTGTAGGTGTGAAGGTAACGCTGATGGTCTTGCCTTCTTGAGCTTCATCCTTCGTGATAGTTGTTGCATCGATGCTGTAAACACCATTCTCATCGTTGAGTGTTGCAGTCACTTCACCTAACAGATCGCTACCCAACACTTCAAATGTTTTGGTAACTGGTGTGCCCACAATCGTGCTGAATTCAATCTCTTCAGGATCAGCAATCAGTTCAGGTTCCTTTAGTGAAGTTTGGAAGCCGATTTCGTATAGGTAACCACGATAGACACTGGCCTCGACTTTATAAATTTTGGAAGCATCGAGATCACTCACTCCAATGTTAAATGCTGTAGAAGTACTTGTAGAAGTGCTAGTTGCACTCTTGACTACAGTTGAAGAGGCTGTCAGCGAGCCGTTTGTGTTCTTTGTACATTCGTAGACCTTAATGGAAGCAGGATATTGGCTGTTGGCACCATTAGCTCCCATACCGAGCAGTTTTACCGCTTTAGTATTTGTTACATAGAAAGAGACAGATTTGATATCGGTATTGTTCCTTGAATTATAACCGATAACACGAGCACGTGTTCCAGTGCCCCAATTTGAAGTTTTGTCGAAATAGCTGTTCCAGCCTTGATATGGGTCGGTAGCAGTGGCAGAATATGTCCAAGATGTGGACGCATAAGCATTAGAAGTACCAAGAGAACTCTCTATCCACTTTTGTGGATGGTTGTTGCTATATACTCCCACCCATGCACCATAGACAGACAAAGTGAGCCATGCAACTTCTGCATCAGGGTATTCTGTATATTTATAGAGGTTAGTAACACCTGTGGGAGTTCCAGATGTTGCCTTACTCCAGCCAGCATCGTCGATAGTCGCATATTTGGCAATATTCAAGTATGGATCACTAGCAGTTCCGCCATCGCTAGCTGTGGCTGAGAGGTTGATGATAATGTCTTCAAGACCCTCGCTGCTGATAGTGAGCGTGCCAGTGTAAGTAGCCTCTTCAGAAGCGTTGAAGGTCACGCTGACTACGGGATTGCTGGCAATATCAGCTGCGGCGATGGTTGTAGGATTGACTGAGAATACACCAGCATTATCAGTAAGCGAAATGGTAATGTCGCCACTTAGAGCGCGTCCACTCAATGTAACGGTCTTCGTCTGGGCAGAATTAACATCGGCAGAGAACGTCAGTACTTGCTCGCTAACTGTCAATGTAGGCACGGGAGCTGTAGCTGTTCCGTTGAGAGTGACGATGACATCTTCGACATTAGGTGAAGACAGGGTCACCGTCGCAGTGTAGTTGCCTACTGTCGTGGGCGAGAACATCACATTGATGTCTTTTCCTTCCTCGGCATCTGCTTTCGTGATGGTTGTAGCATCGATGCTGAAGACATTGTTGGCATCATTCAGTGTGGCTGTGACATTATCTTTCAGGTTGGCACCCAACACCCCAAACTTACCTTTTGCAGTCAGACCTGCTTCTGCAGTGAGTGACACAGTTTCATTTACAGCTATGAGTTCTGGTGCAACAACTGTGCCCGTGATGTTGATGGTAACTGTTTCGGCATTTGGACTTGAGAGTGTGATGGTACCCTTTTGTGTGCTTGCTGCTGTGGGTTTCCAGGTGATTGTAATGTCAGCCTGTGCTGTACCACCAGTTTGTGTGATGCTAGTCTTGTCAACTGTAAAGGCATCTCCAGATTTGGTCACTGAGATGTTTCCCTCCAGTGAAATGCCTTTCACGGTGACGGTCTTTGTATAGGTTTCGCCTGCATAACCAGTGAACGAAAGTTGGTCGGGATTAGCTGTGATGGTAGGACCGCCACTGACACCGAGGATATACTGAATACCCTTGATAGCATTGATTTTTCCGTGTGTTCCGAAAGTTTTTGCTCCATGTGCCCCCGAGCCGGTTCCATTAGTCCATTGGTCAGTATCCCAAGTTGCTGCCATAACTTCCTTGATATAGTCGGGCGTGGGCGTCTTACCAGCCTCCACACATGCTTGCAGCCATTGTGCCACGATGCCGCTGACGCAAGGAGTAGCCATTGATGTTCCTTCCATAGCAGCGTAAGCAGCGTGATTAGTGTTGTTCACCACAAGGTCACCGATGAAATTGTCGCCCCAATAGCTGTAGTCTGCGTCAACAGACTTAGTGTGATAACTATTGATACCAGCCACGATACGAGCACCTGGGGCATTGATATGCGGGAGTGCAGTACCTAATGGTCCATAACCTGCAGTCTGCCAACTGGAGAATGAAGCATGGTCGCCGATGTTGGGATAGTCCTCACTCCAGTCATGTGTTGTGCCAGCATAGTCGGTAATGGCATTTTTTGTTACGTATGCACCCACAGAGATGACCTTCGGGTTGCAGGCGTCGTCGCTCACAGAGCATTCATCATTGCCCTTAACAACGTTGTAACCGTTGGCGTAGTTACTGCTCAATGTCAGGTCGTTGCCAAACCAGCAGACTTGACCACCGTCCCAAACATCCACAACAGTGGAACCGCTTGTCGGATAAAAAGATAGACAGAGGGCATATTTGCTGTTATAGATACCATCTCCATCCTCGTCATTATAACTGGTTGATATGAGGACAGGTGTATAGATGGAGAAATAATACTTATTGCTGTATGAATCCTGTCCCCTTATGATACGAATCGTAGCATTGTCACCATAGGGATTGTAATAGCCGGATTGACTCTTGAAGTATTGTGCAAGTCCAGATGTTCCCGTCATGCTGATAGTGCTGCTGGAGGAATAGGCGTTTGACGAGTAAACCACATCTCCTGTTGTAGTATCTACTACGCGGAATTTCATAGAAATGGCCGTTCCTGCTGTCCTTGCATAAGCTGTAATAGAGGATGCGTATAATTGTACATTTCCATCAGCATTCGTCCATGCTTTTTGGAGGTTGATGAGCATCGGCTTGCTATTGGAAGCGTTTCCTGATGCATAGCATCCACCACCATTTGAGGTGCCTGCCTGTACGAAGTAGTCGGCACGCATACCGTCGTTTGAAGCAGCGTAGACGATGATGTGATTGTTGCCAGCATATTGATTAATGACATTGGCTACAGAGCCCGTTCCATCGTGAGGACCTTGTTGTGAACCGAGACTGAGACTGATGACGCAGGGTTTGCCCACTTGGTCGGCATAGTTACAGATATTCTGAATAGCTGTTGCAATTGAAGTGGTGTAGAGTGAGCTCAATCCAGCAATCACGAGGTCAGCTTCAGGAGCCATACCACCGTATGTTGCATTGGCATGGTCGTCGGTTACAGTTACGTTGTTGCCATTCACAATGACGCTCGAACCACCAGCTGTTGTAGAGGTGTGCGTACCGTGGTCTTCTTCATTGGTATCGTAGGTCAGACCTGAAATCTGAGATGCGCTGGAGTAAGTGGTCAGCGAAGTACTGTTGCTTCCAGACAGTTTATAGGCGCGTACGATACGGCTGTTTCCACTCTTGTCTTTGAAGGCGACGTGTTGGAAATCCACACCTGTGTCAACAATACCCAAGATGACGCCCTTGCCAGTATATTGCTTGCTGAGTCCCAATGCCTGTGCTGCTGCTGAGTTGCTGATGGCATCGCCAGCCTTGGTGGCTTCGCGCTGCTTGTCGTTGCAGGGTTGGAGAATTTCAGCCACCTCGATGCGCGTGACATTATCAAGTTTCGCTACTTCCTCGATTTTATCAACAGGAATGAGTGTAGTTGCTAGATTTTTGAACTTTGCTTCGAATACAACACCCAGACTTTCCAATCCAGAGAAGTTGTTGTTTTTGACGGCAATGAAAGCCGAAATCATCTTTGTCCCGTTAACCAATTCGGCCTCTGCGATTTTTCTTTTCCCGAGAGACTTTATTTTTGCTAGTTCTTCGTCTCCAAATTGAGGTGGAGCGACAAAAGTCAGGGGAACCTTTTTGTTTACTTGTGGCAAAGTGGTCTCTCCCCTCTGTTCGCTGAGGAACATGAGGGTGCTAGGAGTGTACTTCTCATTCTGCGCCCATCCTACGAGCGTTGCTCCCATGAGGATAATGATCAATAGAAATCGTCTTCCCATTTTTTCTTTCTCTAAGATCTAATAATTTATGTATATGCGGCAGTAATAAAAATTTGATATAAAATCGTGCAAAAGTACGAAAAAATCACTAAAAGCGGAAAGATGTGGTGAAAAAGTTACGGAAAATGCAGAAAATATGATGTTTTCGTTACTTTTTGTGTGTTCATTTTTACAATTTTACAATAAAGCGGCAGGGAATGCGTTATATAGTTGTGTTTAAACGCAAATTGTTATTGATATTTGTAATGTCGGCGCTAGCCTCGATGAAGGTTCGAGCGCAGTACGACATCACGCTCAGCCATTATTTCGATCTAGAGCCGTCGTTCAATCCTGCGGCTGTGGGCAAACGCGCTGTGCTGAATGTTACGGCTGGCTACGCCATCGAAATGGCGGGATTCAGACACAATCCGCAAACGATGGTGGCTGGTGTCGATTTGCCGTTCTATGCCATGAAACAATACCACGGAGTGGGCTTGCAATTGGTGAACGACCAGATTGGTCTTTTCCGTCATCAGCAATTGGCAGGGCAATATGCATTCAAACTGAAGTTGTTCGGCGGAACACTGGGTGTAGGTGCGCAGGCAGGTTTGTTGAATGAGTCGTTTGATGGTTCGAAGCTCGATTTGGAGGACTCCAGCGACCCTGCATTCTCGAGTGGTGAGCTGACAGGACAGACGTTGGACGTAGGTTTCGGACTCTATTATTTGCGCGGTCCGTTGTATGTCGGATTGTCAGGACAACACCTGTTAGCGCCGCTGGTGGAATTGGGCGAAACAAACGAATTGCAGATCGACAGAAGTTATTATTTGACAGGTGGATACAATATTCGACTGAGAAATCCGTTATTGACAATAAAGCCCTCTTTTCTGGTGAAAACCGACCTGGTGGGTTGGCGAGCTGATGTGACGGGCCGTTTGGTCTATACCACAGAAAACCGGATGATGTATGCGGGCGTGACTTATAGTCCTACGACATCGGTCACATTCTTGGTAGGTGGCTCGTTCCAGGGCATTGTGGTCGGCTACAGCTACGAGGTTTACACCTCTGCCATCAATCCCGCCAACGGCAGCCACGAACTGTTCCTCGGCTATCAGACCGATATCAACCTGGTGAAGAAAGGCAGGAATCGCCATCAGAGTGTGAGGATTCTATAACGCTTTGCACGCAAAGCTAGATGATAAATGATCATTGAAACTTAAAGATATAAAGATACAGGAAGAAAAGATATGAAGAGAATAGTCATAACTACATTTTGCATAGCGCTGGCCGTTGTGGCACTGACGGGATGCATGGGCTCAAAGAGCGCATCATCGTCGGGTCGTGGCGGCGAAGTGGTGGGCGTAGGTGGAAAGGCCTTCAATGAGCCTTCACCCTACGGCATGACGAAAATCAGCCGAGGCTGGCTGCGCATGGGCATTGAGCAACAGGACTCTCTCTGGGGCAAGCAGACTCCGGTGAGAGACGTTTCTGTTGATGGCTTCTGGATGGACCAGACCGAAGTGACCAACTCGCAATACAAGCAGTTTGTCAACTGGGTGCGCGACTCCATTCTGCGCACTCGTTTGGCCGACCCCTCATACGGTGGCGACGAGAGCTACATGATCACCGAAGACAAGAACGGTGACCCCATCACGCCCCATCTGAACTGGAAGAAGCAATTGCCTCGCAAGCCCAACGAGGACGAGCAGCGCGCCATTGAGAGCCTGTATGTGACGAATCCCGTGACGGGCGAGAAGCTGTTGGACTACAGCCAGATGAACTACCGCTACGAGATTTATGACTACACGACAGCTGCCCTGCGTCGCAATCGCATGCGCCCCGAGGAGAGAAACCTGAACACCGACGTGGTGGTCGACCCCAACGAGGTGGTGATGATTTCGAAGGATACCGCCTATATCGACGACGAAGGCCGCATCGTTCGCGAGACCATCAACCGACAGTTGACAGGCCCGTGGGACTTCCTGAACACGTATATCGTCAACATCTATCCCGACACGACGTGCTGGGTGAACGATTTTCAGAACTCCGACAACGAGGTCTATCTGCGCAACTATTTCTCCAATCCTGCTTACAACGACTATCCCGTGGTGGGTGTGACGTGGGAGCAGGCCAACGCCTTCTGTGCTTGGCGCACTGAGTATCTGTTGAAGGGATTGGGACCCGAGGCTCGCTATGTGCAGCGCTATCGCCTGCCTACAGAGGCTGAATGGGAATATGCCGCACGCGGTAAGGACCAGAACGAATTCCCCTGGGACAATCCTAGCGTGAAGAGCGGCGACGGTTGCTTCTATGCCAACTTCAAGCCCGATCGTGGCAACTACACGAAAGACGGCAACCTCATCACCTCGAAGACGGGTATCTATAGCGCCAACTCCAACGGACTCTTCGATATGGCAGGCAACGTGGCAGAGTGGACCTCCACCATCTACACCGAGGCAGGTGTAGACGCCATGAACGACCTGAACCCCCAGCTCGACTACAAGGCTGCGCTGGAAGACCCCTACCGACTGAAGAAGAAGAGTGTGCGCGGAGGTTCGTGGAAAGACCCTGAGAGCTACATCCGTGCAGCTTGGCGTACATGGGAGTACCAGAACCAGCCACGTTCCTACATCGGATTCCGCTGCGTCCGCAGTTTGGCAAACACCACAAGTACAAAACAGAAAAAGAACAAGAAATAAACATGACTGAATATAGTAAAATCAACATCATCTACCGTCTGCAGAAGTGGATGGACAGCGTGCCGGGACAGACGTTCCTGAACTATGCGTATAGCTGGGGTGCCGCTGTGGTTATTCTTGGAACATTGTTCAAACTGACCCACCTGCCGGGTGCCAACTTCTGGCTCTTCTTGGGTATGGGTACCGAGGTGGTGGTGTTCTTCCTTTCCGCCTTCGACCGTCCGTTCGACAAGACGGCCGATGGTCGCGACCTGCCTACCCATCTGGGCGCTGAGGGCGACGGCGAAGTGTCTGCCGATGTTCAGCAAGGTCTGCACGTGTCCACAGGCGCTTCCGTGTCTGAAGGTGGTGTGCAAGGCGGCGGTGTCGCTGGTGGTGGCACTATCATCATTGGCGGTGGCGGCGGTTCAATAGGTGGCGGTATGCCCGAAGGAGGCCTCTCCACAGGCACTGTCGACGATGGTGTGCAAGTGGCAGCCGTAGCACAGCCTGTTGGTGGAACGACCACCTGGGTGACTCAGCAGCAAGAGACGACGCCCGAGATGATTGAAGTGCAGGGCGATTATGTCGACAACCTGAAGAAGCTCAACGAGACTTTGGCAAAGGTTGAAGAGCAGAGCCAGCGCCTGACGCGCGACAGCGAGGAGATGGAGAACCTCAACCGCACGCTCACAGGCATCAGCAAAGTATATGAAATGCAGTTGAAAGGTGCCAGCGCACAGATTGGTACCATCGACGAAATCAACGAGCAGACACGCAAGTTGGCTCAGCAGATAGCCGAGCTCAACAAGATCTACGCCCGCATGATCGAGGCCATGACCGTGAACATGCCCGCTGCAGCCGCTGCAATCAAACCAACCGAGCAATAAGAAAGAATGGCAATCAAGAAAAGACCGGTCAATCCGCGCCAGAAGATGATCAATCTGATGTACGTCGTCCTCATGGCCATGCTTGCGTTGAACGTCTCTACGGAGGTGCTCAACGGCTTCTCCGTTGTCGAGGAGAGTCTCAACAGGACCACCTCCAACTCAGCGAAGGAGAACGCATCCATCTATGAGGCCTTCGATGCGCAGATGAAGCAGAATCCCGAGAAGGTGCGACAGTGGTTTGAGAAAGCCTCTTCGGTGCGCAGCATGAGCGACTCGCTCTACAACTTCGCCCAGGAGCTGAAGGAAGCCATCGTGAAAGAGGCCGACGGAAAAGATGCCGATGTCAGCAACATCGACCACAAGGACGACCTCGAGGCAGCCAGCCAGGTGATGCTCGCGCCAGGTACGGGCAAGGGCGGCCAACTGTTCAACGCCATCAACGCCTATCGTGAGCGCATCTTGCAGATGGTGACCGACAAGAAACAACAAGAGATCATCGCCAGCAACCTCACCACCGCTGTGCCCAAGTCGGCCAAGGCGATGGGTAAGAACTGGCAGGAATACATGTTCGAGGACATGCCTGTGGCTGCAGCTGTGACGCTTCTGTCGAAACTACAGAGCGATATCCGATATGCGGAGGGTGAGGTGCTTCACACGCTGGTGTCGAACATCGACGTGAAAGATATTCGTGTGAACAAACTCGACGCCTTCGTCATTCCCGAGAAGACCACCCTTTATCCGGGCGAGGTGTTCAATGCCGATATTGTGATGGCTGCTGTCGATACGACCATGCAGCCCGAGATATACGTCAACGGAACGAAAATCAATGCCAAGGGCAAGTATTCGTTCACAGCAGGAGGCGTAGGCGAGCATTCGTTCAGTGGTTATCTCATCACGCGCAACGCTGAGGGAGAAACTATGCGTCGCGACTTCTTGCAGAAATATAGTGTGATTCCTGCTCCCAGCGGAGCCACCGTTGCGGCCGACTTGATGAATGTACTCTATGCAGGTTTCCAGAACCCGATGAGCGTCAGCGTGCCGGGCGTACCCGCCAATGCCGTTTCGGTCTCAATGAGTGGCGGTTCGTTGGTGGCAAAGGGTGCTGGCCATTATGTGGCCACTCCTGCTCAGGTAGGCAAGGACGTGGTGTTCACCGTGTCGGCCAACGACAAGGGAAAAACGCGTCAGATGGCTCAGGTTACGTTCAAGGTGCGCAAATTGCCCGATCCTACGCCTTATGTTGTCGTGGGTAGCGACCGCTTCAAAGGTGGAAACATGCCGAAGGCCTCGCTGGTGGCGATGGATCAGTTGCATGCTGCCATCGACGACGGTCTCCTCGACATCCCGTTCAAGGTGTTGAGCTTCGAGACGGTGTTCTTCGACGATATGGGTAACTCCATTCCCATCGCCTCGGAGGGTGCCTCGTTCTCAGGCCGCCAGAAGGATACGTTCCGCCGACTCTCCCGCAACAAGCGTTTCTATGTGCGTGGTGTGAAGGCCATCGGTCCTGATGGAATCCAACGTACGTTGCCTGGTGCTATGGAGTTCATCGTGAGGTAGCGGCCTGCGGCCTATTAACAATTAACAATTCACAATTGACAATTGACATTATATATAGATTTTATGAAAGCAATAAAAATCCCAATAGGCAAACGCTGGACGATGGTGATGGGCTTGTCCTTCATCCTTTGTCTGTCATTCAGCGAAGCGCAGGCTCAGCCGCAGCAACGCCGCAACCAGCAGCAACAGCAGGCAGCCGCTCAGAAGTCGAATGCCAACACGATGACCACGCGTGCTCAGATCTCGTTCCCCACGCAGGCGTCGATGTCGGAAGACGTCGTCTGGCGTCGCGACATCTATCGTGAAGTAAACCTGCACAACGATGCCAATGCCGGCCTCTACTATCCGAAAGAGCCCGTGGGCACGCAGATGAACCTCTTCACCTACATCTTCAAGTTGATGATGCGCGGCACTATCAAGGCCTACGAATATCGTCTCGACGGCAACGAGCTCTTCACCGATTCGGCTCGCATCAAACCCCTGCAGTTCCTGAAGGATCAGGGCATCTACTTCGAGCGCACCGACAAGGGAATCCGACTCGAAGACAGCGACATCCCCTCGAAGGAGGTCACCGCCTACTATCTGAAGGAGAGCGCCTACTACGACCAGGCTACATCGACCTTCCACAACAAGGTGCTCGCCTTGTGCCCCATCTGGGTGGAAGAGTGGGGTGGCGTGGCCGAGAAGAAACCCCTCTTCTGGGTTCAGTACGACGACCTCGCTCCATTCTTGGCGAAGCAGACCATCATGACGAGCAATCTCAACAATGCCGCCACCATGAGCGTCGACGACTATTTCACGCTCAACATGTACAAGGGTACCATCTACAAGACCAACAACATGCTGGGTGAGTCGCTGGCAAAGATCTGTGGCGACGACTCCACGAAGATTTCCGCCGAACAGCGTCGCATTGAGGCCGAGCTGAAGGAATTCGAGAACCACATCTGGGGCGACTCCGAGAAGAAGGATTCGCTCGACTCCATCGCCGCCGCTCCTGTAGCCAAGAAGGGCAAGAAGACCACCGCGAGTCGTCCTGCCGCCACCAAGAAAGAGAAGACCGTGAAGCAGCGCCGCAGCAGTGGTTCGTCGTCGTCGAGTTCATCCTCAGCGCGCGTCACAGTGCGCAGACAGCGTCATTAAGGAGCCCTCATTATTCTCATTATTCCCATTAACTCCCATCCTTCCCATGCCCCACAAACTATCCTCCCCCCACTCGTGGCTCCTCCTCCTGCTGCTGATGCTCACGACGCCATCCATGGCTCAGCGCGTGCGTTTCGGTTTCAAGGGCGGAGTCGATGTCGCCACGATGTCGCTCAACCGCGATGTACTCAAGTCCGACAACCGCCTGGGATTCTTCATCGGTCCCACCCTCACGTCCGACGTTCCCTTCACGGGCTTGGGCTTCGACATCTCCGTGCTTTACAACCAGCGCGAGGCGAAGGTCTACGACGAGTTTCATAATACCGACAACCTCAAGCAGAAGCAGGTCGTCATCCCCCTCAACGCCCGCTATTCCGTAGCCTTGGGCGATTTCGCCAACATCTTCGTCTCGGCAGGTCCGCAAGTGGGCTTCACCGTCGGCGACGATGTGCAGGACCTCGACGAGATGATCGACCGAGCGCAAGAGTGGCGGTTGAAGAAGTCCAACTTCAGCATCAATGTCGGAGGTGGTTTCACCGTCGGACACATCCAGATCTCCGCCAACTACAATGTCGGTGTGGGCAAGACGGGCGATGCCACATGGGGAGATGCCTGGGAAGCCGCCAAAGACGGCTGGAACGGCCGCTACAACGCCTGGCAGATAGGCGTAGCCTACTTGTTCTGAAACAATCAAGTCTAAAAACATAAAGTCTTACAACCCTAAGTCTGGAACCCCGCGTTTCCAGACTTTTTTGTATTTCAGAGCTGTCAAATCGGTGGCCTTCTTCTTTGCTTACAATTTGAAACCACTTTTCAACCTTGATTTTTGACGCTCGTTTTTGCGATTTTTCGTTCGAAATTACTGAAAATCGCTCGTTTTTGAGGCTCATTTCAGTCAATCACCCCACATTTTTCGCTCTCTACACTCCCGTTTTTCACTCCGTTTTTCAGCAGTTACGATTTGCAACCCCTATAATCAACCATACTCCTTACACTTTTTAAAATCCTAATGAGAGGGCAAACTATTTTAGACAAAAGTATAAAGTCCACAGAATCAAGGGGAAACACCAAAACGCTACATTGCTACATTGCTACATTAAGGTGTTTCCAACTTTCCAAGATGAAATTTGCGTTTTAAATTGACAAATTTTGATGGGTAAAAATAAATGGAGTATAATAATAGTATTTTTATTAT
>JAFYYV010000036.1 GCA_017557405.1 Prevotella sp. | reverse complement strand
GAGAATGGTGTGCACGTTTATTGTCGAAAGTTTGCCCTCATATAATCGATTTTGTAACAAATTTTCACAAGCTAGAGGCCTCAAAATTTGGAGGTTTCAAAATTTTTTTGTATCTTTGTATAGAAAATCAAATATATAATACTAACTGGTTGTCAATCGATTTTTCATAAACTGTCAACTGTCAAGTGTAAGGGATTCGGAAGACGAATAACATATAAGATACTGATATTCAACCAAAAGACTACAAATAACGCACTAAGAGTTATGCAATGAGGAGGTCAAAAGCCCACAATAACCGCGTCATTTGTGGCCTTTTACAAATATAAAAGATATGGAATGAGAGATGTTTCAAATCGTAAGTAGGGGAAAAGGGGGTGAAAAACGTGGGCGTAGAGCGCGGAAAAATGGGTGGAAAATGGCGAAATGAGGAGGAAAAATGAGGGAATTATAGGAATTTCGAACGGAAAAATGCGAAAAACGGAAGTGAAAAACAAGGCCGAAAATGTGGTTTCAAATTGTAAGTAAAGCAAAGGAGCCACCGAAGTAATTCGATGGCCCCTTTGCTAATACAAAGAATGATTTAGTTATTGACACTACCTCCAACGATGTCGAGCAGTTCGCTTGTGATGGCTTGCTGACGCGACTTGTTGTATTGCAGATTGAGTTCGCGAAGGAGTTCGTCGGCATTGTCGGTGGCCGTCTGCATCGCCACCATTCGGGCGGCATGCTCAGAGGCGTTGCTGTCGAGGAGAGCGGTGTAGAGCATCAGGTGGGCGAGCTTCGGAATGAGGTGCATGAGCACGGTTTGCATGTCGGGCTCGACGAGGAAATTGTCGTTGAGCGGTTTCACGTTCTCCTGCTCGTGAGTCTCCTGTCGCTCGCGCTCGCGCCGCTTGAGGTATTCCTGAGCCTCCTTGGTGACGATGTTGGACGTGAGGTCGCGCTCTTTGTCGCGTGCCAGCTCGTCGCTGATGTCGATGGGCAGGAATGTCTTGCGCGTGAGCACCTGCGAGCCTGCGCTCTTGAAATGATGGTAGAACATCTCCACGCGGTCGATCTCGCCCTCTACGAACTTCTTTCCGAGTTCCATAGCCAGGTCGATGCAATCCTGCACATTGGGCTTGTCGGCCAAGGCTGAGAACTCTCCCCCAACGGGATAACCCAGCTTGGAGGCTTTCTCATAGACCTTGCGTCCGATGGGATAGACGACGATGTTCTCCTTTCCGAGGTGGGCATATTCGTCCATCGCCTGCTGCATGAGCTTGATGACGTTGGAGTTGAAGCCACCGCAGAGCGAACTATTGGAACTATAGACGATGAGGGCCACTCGCTTCACGGGTCGCTCCACGCTGAAGACGGTGGTTGCTTCGGCTTCGCTGGCGAGGAACGTCTTGAGGATGTGTTCGAGCATGGTCTCATAGGGGAGCATGTTCTCGATCATCTGTTGGGCGTGGTGCAGCTTGCTGGACGCCACCATCTTCATGGCACTCGTAATCTTACGTGTGCTGTTGACAGAAGCAATGCGGCCTTTGATTTCTTTCAATGAAGGCATAATTTTTCAAATTATGGGAGTTATCAGGAGTTATCAGGAGTTAAGAGGTCTTCGACCTCTGGAGTTAACGGACATTACTCAAGCAATTGGCAATTTCTTAGGCTATTGTCCGATAACTACCGTTAACTACCGATAACTACCGATAACTACGGTCATTTATACGTTCCTGCGATATCTTCCATCACGGCCTCGATGGCTTGCGTGGTGTCGTCGTCGATCTTGCCGGCGCCCAACACATCGAGGATCTCGGGATGGGAGGTGCGCACCTTCTCGAGGAAGGCATCCTGGCACTCGCGGACCTTGTCGATGGGCACATTGCGCATGAGGCCATGCACACCACAATAGAGGATGGCCACCTGCTCGCCTACGGGCATCGGGTTGTACTGAGGCTGAATGAGCAACTGGTTGTTCTTACGTCCACGATCGAGCGTCATAGCGGTCACAGCGTCCATGTCGCTGGAGAACTTGGAGAAGGCCTCCAACTCGCGATATTGAGCCTGGTCGATCTTCAACGTACCAGCCACCTTCTTCATCGACTTGATTTGTGCCGAACCACCCACACGCGACACGGAGATACCCACGTTGATGGCGGGACGGAATCCTTGGTTGAAGAGGTCGCTCTCCAGATAGATCTGTCCGTCGGTGATGGAAATCACGTTCGTGGGGATGTAGGCCGATACGTCGCCTGCCTGTGTCTCGATGATGGGCAGAGCGGTCAGCGAACCACCACCCTTCACATGGCCTTTCATGCACTCGGGCAGGTCGTTCATCTTCTCGGCCACCTCCTGCTGCTCGTTGATCTTGGCAGCGCGCTCCAACAGACGGGAGTGCAGGTAGAACACATCACCGGGATAGGCCTCACGACCCGATGGACGGCGCAGAATCAACGACACCTCACGATAGGCTACTGCCTGCTTCGAAAGGTCGTCGTAGACAACGAGGGCTGCATATCCACGATCGCGGAAATACTCGCCGATGGCTGCTCCTGCAAAGGGTGCATAGTATTGCATGGCGGCAGGGTCGGCAGCCGTAGCGCTCACGATGATGGTATAGGGCAGCGCTCCGTGCTCCTTCAGGTTCTGCACGAGGGCGGCAACGGTAGAGGCTTTCTGACCGATGGCCACGTAGATGCAATAGACAGGCTTTCCTGCCTCATAGAAACTCTTCTGGTTGATGATGGCATCGACTGCGATGGCTGTCTTTCCCGTCTGGCGGTCACCGATGATGAGCTCACGCTGACCACGTCCGATGGGAATCATCGAGTCGACGGCCTTCAATCCTGTCTGCAGGGGCTCCTTCACCGGCTGGCGATAGATCACACCAGGAGCCTTGCGATCGAGTGGCATCTCGAAAGCGTCGGTGAGGTCGATGTCGCCCTTGCCGTCGATGGCTTGTCCCAGAGGGTTGATGACACGTCCCAGCATGTTGTCGTTCACACGGATTGACGCAATGCGATGGGTGCGCTTCACCACTTGTCCTTCTTTGATGCCAGACGTGGAACCCAGAAGCACACAACCCACATTGTCTTCCTCCAAGTTCATCACAATGGCCATCGTGCCGTTCTCGAACTCAAGCAGCTCATTGGCTTCGGCGTTGCGCAAGCCGTAGATGCGAGCCACACCGTCGCTCACCTGGAGCACGGTGCCCACCTCGTCGAACTTTGCGCTGTCGCTGATGCCCTGTAATTGCTGGAGCAATACTGCTGACACTTCACTTGGTTTTATTTTGTCGGACATAATTGTTTGTTTTAAAATTATAGGAGTTATCGGGAGTTATTGGGAGTTAAAAAGCCTCACCCCCGGCCCCTCCCCCAAAGGGAGGGGAGTAAATAGCTAAATTGGCAAATCAATCGTACATTGTAAATCGTCAAATTGTAAATTGCTTGGCTAACTCCTGTTAACTCCAATCTATTATTTCTTAAGCTCCGTCAGGATTGCGTTGAGTTTTGTTTTCACACTCGCATCCATTCGGTAAGTGTCGTATTCGAGGATGAACCCACCAATGATGTCGGGATCGACCTCTGTCTGAAACTCCACGGTTCCCTTGGTCTTTGTCTCCACCATCTGCTTCATCTTCGCCTCGGTTTCGGGCGAGACGGCAGTGGCGGTGATAAGGCGTCCACGGGTGATGTTCTTCTGTTGACGGTAGAACGTAACATACGAATTAGCCATCAGTTGCAGAGCACTCTCCCTACCCTCGTCGAGCACCAATTGCAAGAAGCGCTTGGTGAGGTCCGTAGGATTGCTTCCACAGGCCGTCTCAAGCAACGACTGCTTTTGTTCCTTCGCGAGCATAGGATTGTCGATGGTAAAGCGCAATTGTGGCACCTCGATGTACGAAGCCGCCAACGTCTGCATGTCGGTGTACACCTGGGTGTCAAGATTCATGGCGGCAGCGCTTTTCAACAGCGCCCGCGCATATCTTACTGAAACTACACCTAAATCCATATTACTCCTTGTTGTGCTATTTCGTCATTGTCAATTCACGCTCTTACTATCACCAGTAACCTCATCCAGCAGTCGGCTGATCAGATCCATCTGCTTCTGGTCGTCGGAGAGTTTCTCGCGTACCACCTTTTCGGCAATCAGCACACTCAACTCGGCGACTTGGGCACGAATGTCGCGTATGGCGTTCTGCTTCTCCGTCTCAATCTCGGCTTTCGCCTCAGAGAGGAGTCGGGCACCTTCCTCGCGCGCCTTTCCTTGTGCGTTTTCCACAATGGCGTCGCGAGTGGCGGTAGCCTCCTTCAGAATCTGCGCCTGCTTCTCACGTGCCTCCTGCAGAATGGATTCACCTTCAAGTTGGATATTGGCGAGTCGCTCGTTGGCCTCGTGGGCTTTGCGCAGGCTCTCGTCGATGAAGGTCTTACGGTCAAGTTCCATCTTGACAATAACGGGGAACCCCCATTTCCACAGGATAAAGAGAACTATCAGGAAGACGACGGTCATCCAGAATAGTAATCCAAAATCAGGCGTTAATAATGACATAAACTGGGATTAAAATTACTCTGATTCAAATACTTGTCGGTTTCTTATACGAAGAGGGCAAGCAGTGCGATAATAATAGCGAAGAACGCAACACCTTCAATCAGGGCTGCTGCCACGATCATGTTAGAACGCAGGTCGTTGATCTTCTCCGGCTGGCGAGCCATAGCATCCATAGCCTGACCACCAATCTTACCGATGCCAAGACCTGCACCAATTACTGCCAAACTACCGCCGATAGCGGCACCAAGATTTGCAATAGCGTCTGCTGCTAATAATAATGAAATCATAATCTTTAAGTTTTAATTGTTAATATTTAATTTATCTGTTTTTATGCGGATTTGGCTTCGTGCTCATGCACGTGGGACAACGAGATGAACACGGCTGAGAGCATGGTGAACACCATTGCCTGGATGAAGCACACCAGCACCTCCAACAGCATCATGAAGATGCTCATGGCGACACTGACAGGGGCCATCAGCACTCCTGCAGCCACGTGGATGCCATACATGACGAAGATGAGACACGTCAGGGCGAGGGCGATGGCGTGTCCTGCCATCATGTTGGCAAAAAGACGGATCATCAAGGCCAACGGCTTGGTGAAGATGCCAAACAACTCGATGAAAGGCATCAGGGGCACAGGTACCTTCAACCATGTGGGCACATCGGGCCAGAAGATTTCCTTCCAGTACTCTTTCGTTCCTGTCACATTGACCACGATGAACGTACAGAACGCCAAGAAGAACGTGCACGCGATGTTACCCGTGAGGTTTCCACCTCCTGGCGGGAAAGGCATGACACCCATCAGATTGGCGACGAAGATGAAGAAGAAACACGTCAGCAGGTAAGGTGCATACTTCTGTGCCTCCTTGCCCAAAATGCTCTCGATGATGTCGTGATAGACATACATGATGAACATGTGCATGAAGCCCGTGAATCCCTTCGGTGCTGGGTCGTCAATCTTGTGCTTTCTGCACCAGCGTGCAGGGATGAGCACGCAGAGCAGGAGCAGGATGGCATCGATGAAGAGCACCATAACGGTCTTCGTGATGGATATGTCGAGCGGACGGACCTCCTTGCCATCGACATTCTCCACAATCTTGCCCTCATAGGCCTCACTACCCGAGATGTAGAGTCCGTAAGGTCCCGGTCGGTTTCCTTGGGCGTCGGCATGATGCTCGAAAGCTGATGAGCAGAAAACATGCCACCCAGTGGAACTCTTCACGATGACGGGCAGGTGTATGATGATGGGCTTTCCGCCGATGTCGGTGACGTGCCACTCATAAGAATCCTGGATATGTCCAAACAAAATGCCCTGCAGGTCGAGACCCTCCTTCTTCTCTTCCGTCGCCTGGACGGGGAGAAGGGCAAAGAGCATCAAGGCGATGCAGAGTAGCGGTTTGAGATATTTCATATCTTTTTGTTATTGTAGTTTATTACGCTTTTCAACTTTTGCAAAATACACGCAATCCAAGACAAACAAAGCTATGTAATAGATAGCGAAAATGAAGATGAACGTGATCATCATTCCTCTGATGGCTGGTGTTCCATCCAATGCCGTCGTCGTGCGGTTCACAAGATAGTAAACGATGATGAGCAAGACGGCAGCCACCATCCGTAAGGCGGGAGCAGCCAGATAAAAAGCTGTGAGCTTGCCGGGAGACTTCTTCGCGATTGCTTTCCAAGCTTCACCATAAGCGATGCTGGTGAGAAAGCTAAAGGCTACGCTGATGAGAATGGCATTGAGGGTGGAGTTCGACCAGTAGGGGGAGCCTCCGAGTAGCAAGAGCATCAACAACGTGATGCCTGCGATGATCCACAAGCTCAGTTTGTAGTATCTATGCCCTAATGCATCAATCAGCTTCGCATTCATCTCTTTCGGTTCTCAGCCATGAGTTATTGCACGCTCGCGTCGTCTTCTGCCACTTCCTCCTTCACTTCTACGCAAAGCGACACTTCATTCTTCTTCACTACCACAAAGCCACCCAATATCATCAGTTGGGTCTTGCCTTCATGGGTGGTGTATTCCACCTTCCCCTTCTCAAGCAGAGAGATGATGGGAGCATGGTCATTCAGAATCTCGAACGGGCCGACACTTCCAGGAACCATCACGCTCTCAACCTCACCTTCGAACTCCACCTTCTCTGGGGAAACAATCTTAAGCTGCAACATAATTGTCAATTATCAAGTATCAATCATCAATTGTCAATTAGCCTTTGGCAGCTTCCATCAATCGCTTACCCTTCTCGATGGCGTCATCGATGGTACCGACATTGAGGAATGCCTGTTCAGGAAGATTGTCCACCTCGCCGTCCAAAATGGCATTGAAGCCCTTGATGGTGTCTTCGATGCTCACCATTACGCCTGGTAGGCCTGTGAACTGCTCGGCAACAGAGAACGGCTGTGAGAGGAAACGCTGCACACGACGTGCACGGTTCACGGTCAGCTTGTCCTCATCAGAGAGCTCGTCCATACCCAGAATGGCGATGATGTCTTGGAGTTCGTTGTAGCGCTGCAGAATCTGAATCACACGCTGGGCGCAATCGTAGTGCTCCTTGCCCACAATCAGCGGGTCGAGGATACGAGAGGTTGATCCCAGCGGGTCAACGGCGGGATAGATACCCAACTCGGCAATCTTACGCGAAAGCACTGTGGTGGCATCAAGGTGTGTGAAGGTTGTTGCAGGTGCAGGGTCGGTCAAGTCGTCGGCAGGCACATACACGGCCTGTACTGACGTGATAGAACCTTTCTTCGTGGAAGTGATACGCTCCTGCATCACACCCATCTCCGAAGCCAACGTCGGCTGATAACCCACAGCAGATGGCATACGACCCAGAAGTGCCGATACCTCGGAACCTGCTTGGGTGAAACGGAAGATGTTGTCGATGAAGAACAAGATGTCGGCAGCAGCACCATCCTTGCCACCATTGTCGCGGAATGTCTCGGCAACCGTCAATCCTGAGAGGGCCACCGAAGCACGTGCTCCTGGAGGCTCGTTCATCTGTCCATAGACAAGTGTTGCCTGACTCTTCTTCAGTTCCTCGGGGTCGACAAGCGAGAGATCCCACTTGCCTTCGTCCATTGCCTGCTTGAACTTCTCTCCATAGCGCACAACACCACTCTCAATCATCTCTCGGATGAGGTCGTTTCCTTCACGGGTACGCTCTCCCACTCCTGCGAAGACCGAGAATCCGTTGTGTCCTTTGGCGATGTTGTTGATAAGCTCCATGATGAGCACTGTCTTACCCACACCAGCACCACCGAAGAGTCCGATCTTTCCACCCTTCATGTAAGGCTCCAACAGGTCAATCACCTTGATACCCGTCGAGAGCACTTCCTTACGTGTGGACAACTCATCGAAACTCGGAGCCTCACGGTGAATGGGATAAGAGCCCTTCATGTCAAGTTGTTCCATACCGTCGATTGGCTGACCTATGACATTCAGCATTCGACCCTTGATCTGGTCACCCGCAGGCATCGTGATAGGTTGTCCCATCGGTATCACCTCCAGACCTCTCTGCAATCCATCGGTGTTGTCCATAGCCACACAGCGCACGGTGTCTTCACCAATGTGCTGCTGCACCTCAATAATCAGATCCTGACCATTGGGACGCTTCACCTTCAATGCATCGTAAATCCTGGGCAACACCTTCTCGGCCTCCAGTCCTTTCGTATCGAAATAAACGTCGATGACAGGTCCGATGATCTGCGAGATGTGTCCATTGATTTGTGACATAAGCATTAATATTTAATAGTATATGATTTAATTCTAGTTTCAGAAGGCAAAGATAAATAATTTTTTTCTTACCTCCAAACAATTCATCCATTTTATTATCTTCGGATACACGAGCCTCACACACGTGTATCGAGGGACTTTTCAACGATGAAAGGGTATCAGATGCTGAGTTCGTCGAGCACTTTGATGAGCTTTCTATCGAATGGCTTGTCACTACGGATGGCCTCTGAGAGGGGTACATAAACCACATCGTTGTGGCGCACTCCCACCATCACATTGCGTTGTCCTTGCATGATGGCTTCAATGGCTCCCACACCTGTGCGACTGGCCAATATACGGTCATGAGCAGTAGGACGTCCTCCACGTTGCAGATGCCCAAGAATAGACACACGCACATCGAACTCAGGGAATTCCTTCTTTACACGATCGGCATAGTAGAGGGCACCACATTTGGGACTTTCCGACACGATGACAATACACGATTTCTTTGACTTGCGGATGCCACGCTCCATGAATCTGGCCAACTGGTCAACGTCGGTGGAGTCTTCGGGAATGATGGCAGCCTCTGCACCACAGGCAATGGCTGAGTTCTGAGCCAAGAAACCAGCATCACGTCCCATCACCTCCACAAAGAAGATGCGCTCGTGGCTCTGTGCAGTATCACGAATGCGGTCAACACAATCCATGATGGTGTTCAATGTGGTGTCATAGCCAATCGTGGAATCAGTACCATATAGGTCATTATCGATGGTACCAGGAAGACCGATGCAACAGACATCATACTCGCGGGCAAAGGTCATAGCACCCGTCAAGGAACCATTTCCACCAATCACGATAAGTGCTTGTATGTCATGCTTCTGCATGTTCTCATAAGCCTTCTTCATTCCCTCCTCAGTCATGAATTCCTTGGAACGGGCAGTCTTCAAGATGGTACCACCCGACATGATGATGCCACTGACATTCTCGGTGGTGAAATCGCGAATTTCCCCATTGATGAGGCCATCATAGCCGCGATAGATTCCTTTGATGTTGAAACCGTTGCAGATACCTGCACGGGTCACAGCACGAATGGCTGCATTCATTCCTGGAGCATCCCCTCCTGAGGTCATCACTCCTATCGTTTTTATCTTTGCCATATTTTGAGTTTATAAGTTTTTCAGTTTATGAGTTTATGAGTTTGTGAGTTTATAAGTTTATGAGTTTGCGAGTTTATACCCACTCACTCCCCTTTATGCCCTTTAAGCCCTTATTCAATAGTTTATCAAGAACATCGCTGCCATTCCGATTAGCATTCCCACCAATGACTTCCAACCAACATTACGGAAATACCACCCTACACGCAAGCGTTCGAGTTTCATCAGGGCGATACCACTAAGGGAACCAATGCAAAGGATGTTTCCTCCCACACCTGAGGCAAAGGCAATGGCCTTCCAATAGATACCATTCATCTCCACATGGTCGGCCAATTCGAAGAACGAGATGGCAGTAGCAAAGTTGTCGAGAATGGCACTCACAAATCCAGCCACAAGTCCCATCAACCATGTATCCTTGATATAGACACCACTCTGCTGGACGAACCAATCAACGGCTCCCGACTCACGAACAACTCCCATCAACAGCATCATGCCCATGACGAAGAACATCATCTGAAGCACACCATATTGCATGGCTCCAGGCACCTTGCGTCTCAGGAGTTGGTCAGAGTTGTATAGGCGATGGTTGAATATCTCGTTGACAATCCACAACACACCCAACACACACAAAGCACCGATGAAAGGACTGAGTTTCGTGATGCTATGGAACGAAGGAATGAACCACAATCCACCAATACCCACAAAGAGCATCAGCAGACGTTGCCAACCATTCAGGCGTGTGTCATCACCCCTATAAGGCATCGTAATCCATTCGGTGTCACATCTCTCAGGCAGTTGTCTTCCAATCCACCACGTGGGTAACAACCACGCGATGAGACAAGGAACCAGCAACGACATTGAGAAGTTGGTGGCTGTCACAAAACCCTTTGTCCACAAAACCAATCCTGCAGGATCACCAATCACTGTGAGTGCACCACCACAGTTGGCTGCTATCACGATGGCTGCACCATACACCATGCGTTGCCTACGGTTTCCTATCACCTTGTGCATGATGGTCAGCATCATCACGGTAGTGGAAAGGTTGTCGAGGTTGATGGAGAAAAGGAAGGCCACTGAAGCGAATATCCACAACATCTTCCTACTGTTGCGAGTCTTCATCAGATGCATCACAAAGTCGAAGCATCCATTGTTTGTCAACACCTCCACGATGGTCATTGTTGCCAAGAGGAACATCACAATCTCCGATGCCCTACCCACGTATTTCAGAAACACATTCTGGGCGATAAACTCCTTCACTGTCGCACTACTGGGAGCCTCTCCATCCATGAATGCAGCATACTCTTCGGGGTGGAACTGCATCACGTAATCGGCACCATAGGCAATATACAATATCCACGCCAATGTACCAGCAAAGACAGCGGTGGCAGCCTTGTTCACGTTGGTGAGGTTTTCTGTTGTTATCAACAGGTAACAAAAAAGGAGTATGGCAACAATTATCAAAGTCATATATCGCAGGTTGTATGTTTTATTTCGCAAAATTACGAAATAATCTTCAAAAGACAACCATCAAAAGCGATTTTTTATGCTTCGCAATGCAAAATATAGTTCTTCCTGCAATCTGAATAGGCTCCAAGATGAGCGCAAGGGGCAATATCCAAACTTCCATCTGTTGCGCTTTGTGAGGCGTTTCACTTCAATATCCGCCCATGCTTTCTTGATTTCCTCCAACCCGTAGGCAGCATCTTTCTTTCCTAAAGACTTGCGATGGTTGTAATAGAACATATACAGGTCGATGACATTCAACCAACGCACATTCTCGTAAATGTCAAGGATGCGTTCCTCCACACCAGCATCCATCAATTGGCGTTTCATGCTCTTGTTCGCTTTCAGATAATCAAAACGGCGAACTGTCACCTGATGGGTGGTGGATTGTGCATGCTGACGATAGTAATAGATGCCCTCACAACAACCCACACCGCATGAACTGAGATAATGCAACCTTGTGGTGTTGTCATCACTATAGGAACGTGAGGAATCATCATAGGGATAGCGTTGGTAAAGGGATGTGCGAGCCATATACACCCCATGAATTTTCCATGTGAGTGAGGCCTCGAAAGCATCAATGCCTTTCATCTGTTTGAATGTAGTCATCGGATAATGGTGCATCTCGTTTCCTTGTTCATCAGAATACACCACATCAAACAACACGCAATCCAATTCCTCGTTCTCCTTGAAAGCATCGATGGCCTTTTGCAAGGCATCTGGTGAGAACCAGTCATCGCTGTCAAGGAAACAAGTGTATTCTCCTTTAGCCTTCTCCAAAGCAATGTTCCTTGCACGGGCCTGCCCCACATTCTCCTTTAACGAGATGACCTCAAAGCGAGCATCTTGTTCAGCATACGATTGGAGAATCTTCAGGGAATCATCCGTAGAGGCATCATCCACGCAGATGGCTTGGAAGTCAGTAAATGTCTGTTCCTTAAGAGAATCCAAACATTGGTTCAAGTATTGCTCCGCATTATAAACGGCAATGAGTACGGTTATCTTTGCCATCTTGCCCTCCATTTGTTCTTCAACGAATCCCACAGACGAGCTTTGTGGTGTAGCACATGCAATGAGATGACAGTACTCAGCACAACAAGCAGGATGCCCACCACCCAATACATCCATTCCACTTTCAGACAAGTGGCCATATAGGCAAACAATAGCAACGGAAGATGCATCAGGGTATATTTCACCACCGTACCCGACAACACATATTTATATTTATAGTGCATGTAGAGCAGCACCATGATGAGGTTTAACACACCTGCAACCACCAACGCCACACCAGTTCCTGTGAGACCCCAGAAGTGGAAGCACACCACCACGAGTACTACCACCATGATGTCGTAGAGGGTCTCCATCAACAGATAGGAACCTGAATCGCCTTTGGCCAATGGGAGATACTCAATAGGCAACGTGATAGCACGGATGAACATAGCAAACACCAACACCTGTCCCATGCTCATCACAGGCATGAACGCCTTGCTGTAGAGCAACGGAACCAAGATGGGAAGACCCACCATGAAAGCCATCAGCATGGGGGAAAGCAACAAGATGGACACCTCAATCTGCTTGTTCACCGTTTCATTCAATCGTGTTCCGATGCCTGTGACAGCAGATAGACGTGGGAAATAATCGGTTTCCATAGCTGAAAACACCAATCCACCATAGGTCATGGTCATCATGTAGCCCGCATTGAACATACCCACGATGTCCAATGAGCCAGCATTGTTCAGATGGGAGCGGATGATGAAGTCAACACCACTGCCGAAGATGCCTGCAATGACAAACGCCACACCCAGTTTCACCATACTCACACCTTCACCCAACAACGGTCGGGAGAAGCTGAGGTGAAGTGGGAACTGCCTGTAGGAACAATAGATGGTGAGCAGCATCTGTGCCAATGCCACAAAGAGCAACGAGGGGATGATGGCGGTCTCACCCCATAGGTAGATCAAGGGTACTGTGATGACCAGCGAAGCCAACATGTTATAGACAGATATGGCTGCCAGATGACGCAGTTGACGTACTCCCTTCAGGATGGCAAGTTCACCTCCTGTGATAGCCATCAGGGCGATGATGGGCGACAACATGGCATAGTGAAGTGTGTGGTTACCCCATGTGAACGACCACCTGTCCAACCAAGGACTCAGCAGCAGACAGAGGAACATGCCCAGCAAGGCAGTGATGACACTCCATGAGCGTATCAGCTTCACCGTGTGGTTCAACTTCTCGTTGTCACCATTCTCATAAGCATCAGAGATCTCTCGCACAGCACTCATGTTCAATCCCAGGTTGGTGGATTCGCTCACCAGTTTGATGGTGGAGTTGAACAATGCCAGCAGACCCATGCCTTCAGGTCCGAGCAACAAGGCCACAAACTTTGTGCGTACAATTCCCACCAATATGTTGAGACCTTGTACGCCGCCAAAGAGTCCTGTGTATTTCAAGATGTGTGAATAACTATCTTGTCGCTCTTCTTTTTCCATCTATTCTTACAACGAAAAAAGATTAATAATATTATAAAAAATGCTACATAATTGTTTTTTTCGTTTGATTTACAAGTTTTTCAGTTTTTATTCCTATCTTTGCCGTATGAAACTATCAATCGTCATACCTGTCTACCGTGTTGAGAAGACCTTGCAACGGTGTGTGGAAAGTGTGCTGGAACAGTCTTTCCGCGACTTCCAACTCATTCTTGTTGATGATGGTTCACCTGATGATTGTCCCCGACTCTGTGATGAATGGGCTCAGAAGGATAGTCGCATTGAGGTCATCCACAAGACAAATGGAGGATTGAGCTCTGCACGTAATTCTGGCATCAGTAAGGCCACAGGAGAGTTCATCACCTTTGTTGACAGCGATGATTATGTTTCAACAGACACTTATGAGAAAGTGCTCCCATTGACTGAGGATTGTGATATCGTGGAGTTCCCCTACTGCAAGTTCAACGATGCCCAGTCAGCTTTGGAATGCCTCTCCTTAGAAGAGAAGGAATACACCGACATGGACGAGTATTGGTTGGAAGGAGAAGCCTACCGCCACACCTATGCTTGGAACAAAATCTATCGGCGTACCCTCTTTGATGAGGTCCAGTTCCCTGAAGGAAGAGTCTTCGAGGATGTGGCCACCCTACCCTCGTTGCTGTCAAAGGCAAACAAGGTGAGGACCACTCGTCAGGGACTCTATCACTACTATCAGAATGCTGAGGGCATCACAGCCACTGCCACAGGTGAGCAACTTGCCCTACTCTTGCAGAGCCATGTCGATTTGGTGAAAGCCAATCCTAGGTTCCTCCACGACACCCGCTATCATCTCTACATGCTGAACATACAGCTCGATGTGGCTAAGTTCAAAGGGCAATCACCCATCCTGCCCCATGCTGCCACGAATCCATTCCTCCCTGGGTTGAACATCCGACAAAGGTTGAAAGCACTGGCCAACGACCACATTGGTGTCAGGGGGATGATTTACTTATTACGCCTCTTACGACAATGACCATACAGAACCCATCCTCACAAAAACCGCTGGTCAGTTTCATACTGCCCTGCTACAACATCCCTGCCAACATGCTCTGCGAGTGTATCGACAGCATCTTGGCACTGCCTCTCCAGTCCTCTGAAAGGCAGATCATCTTGGTGGATGATGGTTCCGATGAGTCTCCCTTGGAGCAGTTGGGTGCTCGTGCAGAGGAACTCACCTACATCCGTCAGAAGAACAGTGGGCTCAGTGTGGCTCGCAATGCTGGTCTCCGTCTCTGCACTGGTGAGTACATCCAGTTTGTTGACACCGATGACCAACTCATCCTCTCTGGCTACAGCCAAATCCTTGAACTTGCAAGAACTCAGCAGCATGACCTCATCATGTTTGAGTTTACAACTGACGCCCCCTCCAACCTCATTCCCGCTGAAGCGCCTACCCGTGGCCTTTCCCAAAAGGGTGAGGCTACCAAAGCAAAGGAGATGCAAATGGAGAAGAATAAAATGGATGACTCTGGTAGTATTTCACTTACTTCAGATACCCCCTCTACTTGGAGGGGGAAGGGGGAGGCTGGTGCCTCCTACCTCCGCCACCACAACCTCAATGCTGCTGCATGGGGATACCTGTTCAAGCAGTCCATTCTGGGTGACCTCACCTTCACACCTGGCATCTACCACGAGGATGAGGAGTTCACACCTCGTCTGCTTCTCCATGCTGAGTCTGTCTGCGACACCCATGTTGTGGCCTATCTCTACAGGAAACGCAGCCAGTCCATTACCACTGACACCCATATCAAGAAACGTCTCAAGCGCATCAATGACACTCGTGACATCATCCTGAGGCTCAACACCATGGCTGACCGTATGCCTGTGAATGAACGTACTGCCCTACAACGACGTGTAGCTCAGCTCACAATGGACTACATCTACAAAATCATTGTGGAGACGCGAAACAAACACTACCTCACCCGCAAGCTCCATGAACTCAAGGCTGTGGGACTGTTCCCTCTGCCCGACCGTGACTATACCACCAAATACAAATGGTTCCGACGTCTCTCCAGCACTGACCTGGGGCTCAGGATGCTGCTCAGAATACTACCAGCTATCAACAAGGAAAGATGAAGATACTGCTCATGGGCGAATACAGCAATGTGCACTGGACCCTTGCAGAAGGACTACGCACATTGGGACATGAGGTCACCGTGCTCTCCAATGGTGACTTCTGGAAGGACTATCCACGTGACATCAATCTGGTGCGCACTCCCACCAAATGGGGAGGCATCTGCTACATGGCACGTCTCCTCCGTCTCCTGCCTCAACTCAAGGGATATGACATCGTGCAACTCATCAATCCCATGTTCCTCGAACTCAAGGCTGAACGCATCAAACCCATCTACCACTATCTGCGCCACTACAATGGCAAGATGGTGCTGGGTGCCTTTGGCATGGACTACTATTGGGTCTCCACCTGTTGTAATGAGAAACCTCTGCGCTACAGTGATTTCAACATTGGTGACCAACTGCGCACTGATGAATGTGCCCTTCGTGAACGAAAGGATTGGTTGGGTACTGCCAAGGAACGTCTCAACCGACTCATTGCTGAGGATTGTGATGGCATTGTCACTGGCCTCTATGAATACCACGTGTGCTACCAACCCCGATTCCCCAAGAAGACACAGTTTATACCGTATCCCATAAAGAACAGCCTCTCCCCCGCCCCCTCTCCCGTAGAGAGGGGAGAAATAAAAACCTCAACAAATGGAGTAACTTCAGAAGCCTCCCCTACGGGGGGAGGTATGGTAGGGGCTCTCACCCTGTTTATCGGCATCAACCGCACTCGTTCTGTTTACAAAGGTACTGACATCATGCTGAGGGCTGCACAAGGCATCAAGGCTCAATATCCTGACCGGGTGAACCTGCAGATTGCAGAGAGTGTGCCCTTCGAACAATACCAGCAGATGCTGGAGGGAGCTGATGCCATCCTCGACCAACTCTACAGCTACACACCCTCCATGAACCCCCTGATGGCGATGTCAAAGGGTGTCATCTGCATTGGTGGTGGTGAGCCCGAGAACTATGAGATTCTCAACGAGCATCACCTGCGTCCCATCATCAATGTGCAACCCACCTACGAGAGTGTCTATCATGAACTCGAAATGCTGGTCCTCCACCCAGAGCGCATCCCTGAACTGAAACGACAAAGCATTGAATACATCCGCCGTCACCATGAATACCAGAAAGTGGCACGGCAGTATGAAGCCTTCTACAAGACTCTCTAAACACCCGCCCTCAATATCTATTATCTGTTATCTATTATCTATTATCTTTATATCTGAAAAAAATGTTCCTTAGAATCATTTTTCTTTCCTTCTTCTTCCCTCTCACCTGCCAGGCCGTGGAAGTAGTGACCACTAACCACCTCAACGTGTTCTATCCTGATTTCACGCGCATAGACCTCGTATGTGGCAAGATGCCCCGTACCTCACAGAAGGATGTGGAGTTCTGTTGCGAGGCTGCCTTCACAGGTGAGTTCCTTTCCGAGTTCAGGCACTCTAACATTGCCGACAACCACATCACAGGAGGAGTGATGAAGAAGGGTTATCGTTGCAAGGCCAACACTGGAGCCTTCCTCTGGCGCAAAGGTCATTGGAAGTTCATCCGCAAGGTGGACTATCCCACCTCAGCAGGCAATTGGACCATGGGATTTTGTCAGCTGCTCATCGTGAAGGATGGCAAGGCTCGTCCACTCTCCACCAAGATGAAAGCACGTCGCAACATCTTCCGTGCCCTTTGTGAGAAGAAAGGCCGTCTGTGCATCATAGAGTCCAAAACCCGCATGAGCTATGAGTCCTTTGTGAACTACCTCGTCAGCTATAAGGTCACCCATGCCCTCTATCTCGACATGGGAAGTGGCTGGAACTATGCCTGGTACCGTGATGCTGATGGCCACGTCAAAGAACGATTCCCTGAAAGCAAATCCTCCTTCTCCTACCCCTTCCGCACCAATTGGATCACGTTCTATAAAAATTAGAAAATTAAATAATTAAAAAATTAAAGAATAGGAGCCCTTTTACCTCCCACACAAGCGAGCACTCCTAGTGTTGATAATTCGGAATATCCGGTCTTTCCGGAACTTCCGGAGTTTCCATTACTCCAGCCTCTTTAAGCATTTCTTTCAGCCGTGCATTCTCTTGGCGCAAGGATTCGATTTCGGCTGCTTGCCGTTCTATAATCTGACGCTGTGTCTCTCGTTGTCCTAAACGGGCAGCAGTCATGCGCTCGCGGATGCCACCTTCTGTGGTAAATTCACGGTCTTTACGCTCTATGTATTTGGTCATTGCTTTATCCACCTGATGGCACAGGCAGATGGCCATGTTGGCCAGTTCCTCATCATTCATCCGTGCTGTTAGCGGTTGGTAGTCATCCCAAAGAGTGTGGTCTTTGCAGAATTGGTGCAAACGCTCGAAGCGTTTATTCTGTCCGAACCACTCCTTCATGCCCTTGCGTTTCAAATAGTCCTGATAATCTTCCAAAAGCTCTTGATTGCTGCCTCTGGCTATACCCAATAATTTCAACTCAGTCTCGGTGGATGTTTGGCCGTCCGTACTGCCTTCTGCTATGTTCTGCTTAGTGCTGCGGGCAGCTTGAACCATCTGGTCGACAGTACGGTCACCATAGCTCGGAAGAAAGCGCTGACAAAACACTTGGGTCAACTGACACAACACATCGCTACGCTGATAGAACCGTAGCTCCGTATATACCACCGCTTTGCGCATCACACTGGCTGTACCATCTTCATAATGGCGTATGTTAGGTTTGGTTGCATTAGTATTGCTCATGTTGTTTCTCGTTCTTCATGATGAGTGATTGTTTCTGCAAAGATACTTTTTTTTGTTGAAAGAGTGGCATTCGAATTCAAAAACTTGCATCTTGCATCTTGCATTCATTTTTTTTCATGTTTAGTAGAGGATAGAGAAAAATAGTAATGATTATAGTAATAATTATTAATATAACTTATTGATATATAATACTTTATATAATATATATACTATATATTTACCTCTTTTTTCCTCTCTCTCAATCGCACTCCTTAAAAATCGTTTGCAAGATGCAAGATGCAAGATTTCGTCGTTAGTCGCAGTTAAAGTAATACTTTAAAGATAATTGGCTAAATGATTGTATATATGTGAATACATGCTTAGATGAGAGGCTTACATACCACATCTAAGCGTCTCAGGTGATACATCTGAGGCGCTTACTTGTATCACCTAAGGGCCTTACATGATACACCTGACAGAGAGTAAAATTCAAAAATTATAAAATTCTTTTAGTCGGCTGACGCCTTTGTAAAAGCGGCAAAGCCGAGCGAAAAAATTAAAAACGACAACAAAAAAAGCCCCGCTATGCACTGTTGCATAACGGGGTTTTGGTTTGTCCTACAAGAACCTGGTCAGGCTGCTGCTACACTGCTGAGCCATCCATAGATGCAGGAGAAGATTCCGAAGGCTACAATGCCGAGTGTGCAGAGGGTAAGTGCCAACTTGGTGGCACGGTCACTCTGGAAGGCTGGTAGAGGTTCGGTGGTCTTCTTGATATACATCTCCTTGACGATGAGCAGATAGTAGTAGAGGCTGGGCACAGTGTTGATCAATGCGATGAACACCACGAAGTAAGCCCAATAGGAACCCTGCTGGGCTGCTGCCATGAAGACAAAGAACTTGGAGAACATTCCGGCGAAGGGAGGAATACCAGCCAATGAGAACAAAGCGAGTGTCATGAGGAATGACAGACGTGGATTGGTCTGGTAGAAACCTGCATAGCTGTCGCGCTGGGTGGTACCTCCATTGTTGTGCTCCACCACTGAGATGACAGTGAACACAGCGAGGTTGGCTGCCACATAGATGAGGGTGTAAAACATCAGGGCGGCAAGTCCCATGGACGAGTTGCCAATCACAGCCAGCATAATGTAACCAGCCTGTGAGATGGAGCTGAAGGCCATGAATCGCTTGAGTTCCTTCTGTCGCATGGCGAAGAGGTTACCAATGGTGATGGTGAGCACTATGACGATGTAGAGCATGGGCTCCCAGTAATCGACCACAGCACCGAAGACCTTCATGAGGATGGTGCAGAGTGCAAAGGCTGCAGCACCCTTGGAGATGACACTCAGATAACCTGTGACAGGCGTGGGTGCTCCCTGATAGGTGTCGGCTGTCCAGAAGTGGAAAGGCACCAGGGAGAGCTTGAATCCAAGTCCTGCGAAGAAGAACACCAGTCCTACGATGAGGAACACAGGTGTGTAGTAGCTGGCACCGACGAGCTCACTCATCTTGGCTGCGGCATCATTGAAGTAGAGTGTCCCGCAGGCACCATAGATGAAGGAGATGCCATAGAGCATGATGGCAGACGAGAAGGTGGCTGTGAGGATGTACTTGGCTCCAGCCTCGGCAGAGTCTTTCTTCCACTTGTCCATTGCCACCAGGCAAGCCATGGGAACAGAAGCCATTTCGAGACCAAGGAAGAACATGAGGAAGTGGCCTGAGGAGGTCATCACATACATGCCCAGCAACGTGGAGACGAGGAGCATGTAGAATTCACCCTCATAGCGACGTGTCACCTCATTGCTCTCAATCCATTTCTGTGCCATGATGGCCACGATGAGTGTACCACCCGTGAGGATGAGCTTCATGGCATTGGCTGCAGCTGTGGAGACATAGATGCCTCCAAACACCTCGGCAGGAGATGCAAGGGCACAGGGAATGAGTTGGAGGAGCAACAGCGTGTGGGTGAGACAACGCAGCACAGGATGCTTCTTCTCACTCTTGTTCAGTGCAAAGTCGGCGAAGAACAAGATTATCAGAATGGCAACGAGGGTTGCCTCTGGAATCATATTTAAGAATTGTCCGTAATTCATACTTTAAAAATTTAAAAATTATATAATTATAAAATTAAAAAATTATACTATTGGATTCCTTTCTTTGACTTGATTATCTTGACCAACGTTCCAATGAGCTGTTTCACATCAGAAGACAATGAGCTGAACTCTTCGTCGCTGATGAGATTAGTGGCATGGAAAAGCTCTAACCAGTACTCGGTTTCGTCAGCTTCCTTCAGGGCAATCTGCAACTTATTAACAAAGTCGGCTTCACTTTGACCATGAAGGCTTTCTCGAACGTTTGCACCAATGCTTGTACCACTGCGTAGTATTTGCTTGGACAACACATATTCGCGCTTCTCATCGACAAGATACCGATAGAACTTTACGACCCTGACAGCAAACTTGAACGAAAGGTCTTGAATGATATTGTCACTGTTCTCAATATACATTGATATGAAATCCTTTAATTTTTTAATTTTTAAATTTCTTAATTTTTTAATTATCCTATATCGTTGCCATTGCCGGATTTACTACTGAGAGGATGGGAAGCAGGGCATTGTCGATGATGGGCTTGAAGAAGAACGGAGTGAGACCGAGACCAGCCACACAGAAGATGAGGCAGGCCACAGCAATACGTTCGTCCCAAGTGGCATCGGTGAGAAGCTCATAGTGTGGGTCAGCCACCTTGCCCATGAGAATCTTGCCAGCCACACGCAGGATATAGACTGCTGTGACGACAATGGAGGTACAGGCAATGATGGTGCAGACACGATGGAAGGTGTCGGCATTCTGGAATGAACCCACAAAGATGGTCATCTCGGCGGTGAAGCCTGAGAAGCCCGGCAATCCAAGGTTGGCCAGACCTGCAATGAGATATCCTACAGCCAGGAAGGGCATAATCTTCATGAGACCACCCAACTTGCGTACATCACGGGTGTGGGTGCGTCCATAAATCATACCGATGAGAGCAAAGAAGAGGGCTGTCATCAGACCATGGCTGAGCATCTGCAGGATGGCTCCCGAACAAGAGGTCTGTGTCATCATCAATAGGGCAAACAGCACCAGACCACAGTGGCTGACCGACGAGTAGGCATTGATGTACTTCAGGTCGGTTTGCACACAAGCGGAGAGGGCTCCATAGACCACAGAGATGGTGGTGAGGATGAGGAAAATCCAAGCAAGCTGCTGGGCTGCCTCAGGAAGCAGGTACATGGCCACACGGAAGCAACCATATCCTCCCAGTTTCATGAGCACTCCAGCATGGAGCATGGACACAGCTGTGGGGGCAGATGCATGACCGTCGGGAGACCATGTGTGGAACGGGAACATGGCACCAAGCACTCCGAAACCAATGAAGATGAACGGGAAGAACACCTTCTGGATGGCTACGGGGATGTTGTGCATGGTGGCAATCTGAACCACATTCATGGTTGTTGCACCTGAGAAGAAATAGATGCCCAGGATGCCTATGACAAGCAGTGCCGAACCTCCCATGAGCATGAGGGTGAGCTTCATGGCTGAATACTCCTTCGCTCCACTACCCCACACTCCGATGAGCAGATACATGGGGATGAGGGCCACCTCATAGAACATGA
This sequence comes from Prevotella sp., assembly GCA_017557405.1. Classification (GTDB taxonomy): domain Bacteria; phylum Bacteroidota; class Bacteroidia; order Bacteroidales; family Bacteroidaceae; genus Prevotella. Next base: position 61,609 of record JAFYYV010000036.1, on the reverse strand, counting down.
ACATCGTGAAGAGGTCGATGGTGATGAAGAATCCGAACACACCTGTGGAGAGCAGCGTGAACCAAAGGAAATACTCCTTGGTGAGCGGCTTCAACTGCCAGGAGGCGAATGTTCCAGTGAAGACTATGATGCTCGAGAGGAGCAACATGACCACTGAGATGCCATCCACACCCACAGCATAGGCGATGTTCAGAGGTTTGAACCATGGAATACTCTTGGCAAGCAGCATCACATCGGTATTACCAGCTGCACGCTGCTGAACGAAATATACGGTCAGCCAAATGGACAGGGCCAGCAAGCACGAGGCTCCGACCACCATCACACCACGCACCTGATTGAGGTTCTTGGACAACCAGAGGCCCAAGAGCATCAGGACGGGGATTATTACGAATAGACTTAATATATTCATTTCTTCTTATTTATATAGCAAGTAATACTAATGTTAAGGCAACTGCTCCTGTGAGGAACCATACCACATACTGACGGACATCACCACTCTGCCAAGGACGGAGTGACTCACCTGCCTCATTGGTGCCCCAAGCCATGAAGTTGAAGGTGCCATCGATGACACGACGGTCAAACCAAGCAATGGGCATGGAGACACAACGGAAGATGATTTTGTGGGTGAAAAACTGCCAAATCTCGTCCTGATAGAAACGCTTGTAGGCAGCACGCCAGAGATTGGGGAATGTCTTGTAGAGCTTGTCGGCAATGGGTTGCTTCTCACCCTTGAAGATGTAGGTGGCAAGGCAGATGCTCAAGATGGCAATGACGGTTGAGGTCAAAGCAATCTTGTGGTCGAAGTGGATGGTGTAATCCTGACCATTGGCACTGACAAACGAACCGAAGGAACCACCCCACCCTGCAAAACCAGCAATAGTGGTGTAGATACCCACGCCCAACGTGATGCAGCAAAGAATGATGAGAGGAACTGTCATCGTGAGAGGAGCCTCATGTGGCGTGTGATGCTCGTGGGCTTCCTTGTTCTCGGTTCCCCAGAAGATTCCATAGTAGAGACGGAACATGTAGAAGGCTGTCATGGCGGCAATACCTGTCATGATCCAACCCACCACAGGACTGTACTGGAAGCAGGCTGTGATGATCTCATCCTTCGAGCTGAAGCCTGAGAAGAACGGGATGCCCGCGATGGCCAGACAAGAGATGAGGAACGTCCAATGCGTGATGGGCATATACTTGCGAAGACCACCCATGAAGGCCATCTCGTTGGAGTGTACGGCGTGGATGATGCAACCGGCGCAAAGGAACAGGCAGGCCTTGAACATGGCGTGGGTGAACAGGTGGAACATACCAGCCATATAACCCAGCTGCATGTGGTTGTCGAGCACGGCTCCGTGTCCGGGCAGACATACGCCGAGGGCCACCATCATGAAGGCGATCTGCGAGATGGTAGAGAAGGCCAACACACGTTTGATATCGGTTTGGGCACATGCCACAGCTGCTGCATAGAAGGCAGTGAACACACCCACCCAAACAATGATGGACATGGCCTGTGGAGCATACTCAATCCACAAGGGGAACATACGAGCCACCTGGAACACACCAGCCACAACCATCGTTGCAGCATGGATAAGTGCAGAGACAGGTGTGGGACCCTCCATGGCATCGGGTAACCAGATGTGCAACGGGAACATGGCACTCTTACCAGCTCCACCAATGAACATCAGCACCAGAGCAGTAGGTAGGATGAGACCACCTGCAGCGGCAGCCTTGGCAGCACTACCCATAATCAACGATGTTCCATGGGTGGGATCAACGACTCCAAGGAACGAGAAGCTGAACGAGCGGGTGTAGTAGCCAAAGATGAGAATACCAATCAAGAAGAACATGTCAGCGAAACGAGTCACAATGAATGCCTTCTTGGAGGCTGCAACTGCTGCACCCAATGGATAGTAGAAACCGATGAGCAGATAGGAAGACACACCCACGAGTTCCCAGAACATGTACATCTGGAAGATGTTGGTGGCCAACACAAGTCCGAGCATCGACATGGTGAAGAGGCTCAGGAAGGCATAGTAGCGCTGGAAGCCTTTCTCACCGTGCATGTAACCAAAAGAATAGATGTGCACCATGAGCGACACCGTGGAGATGACAATGAGCATGACCACCGAGATGGGGTCGAGCAAGATGCCCATGTCAAAATGCAATTTGCCAAGTGGCAGCCAGGTGTAGTTATAGGGCACTATGGTCTGGAAGGCTCCTGAGGCAAGACGTGCTGAGGTGAAATACTCAATTGCCGTGGCATAGCTGAGTATTGTGATCACACCAAGCGTGCAAGTGCCAATGAGCCCTGCTGTCTTATGTGACATCTTCATTCCCGCAAGTCCCAACACAACGAATGAGAGCAGGGGAAGAAGAAGTATCAAAAATGAATAATCGTACATAATCTTAAATAATTACCATTTCATGTTTTCAATACTGTTCACCTGATCACTCTTGAAGTTGCGGTAAACGTTGATTATGATAGCGATAGCAACAGCTGACTCGGCAGCACTCACACCAATGGAGAACAGTGTGAAGAAGAAGCCCTCGAGCTGTCCAGGGAAGAGAATGCGGTTGAACACTGCGAAGTTGATATCAACAGCATTCAGCACCAGTTCAACAGAGATGAGCATCGCAATCAGGTTGCGACGGGTCACAAAGCCGTAGAAGCCAATGAAGAACAAAATGGCACTCAGCACAAAATAACATTCAACAGGTATCATTGCTTATCCTCCTTTCTTGCGATCATGATTCCACCGATGATGCAGGCCAACAGGAAGATGGAGATGAACTCGAAGGGGAGCACCCATCCATATTTGTCGGCACCTACCATACCCTGGCCGATTTGTTCCATAGGCACCTCAGCACCTTCGGTCATTGTGGCCAAGCGGTCGAACAATTGGTTTTTGAAAAACACTAACATTACAGTTCCAAAGCCTATCAGGGCTGCCAGTGCACCCGTGATGACACGGCTGCCTTTGACATGCTCCTCCAAACCTTGAAGGGTGCGTTTGGAGACAAGTTGGATGGCGAAGATATACATCATGGTGATACCTCCGGCATAGATGCTTATCTGTGCAGCACCCAGGAACGTGTAATCGAGCAGGAAATAGATACCTGCCACACCAAAGAGAACAAAGAGCAGGAATGTAGCGGCTCTCATGATCCTCTTGGTGGTCACGCACATGATGGCTGAGCCGATGATGACTACGGCCAAAATGCAAAACATTACTAATCTTGCCATATTCCTTTACTTTGTTTTGGTGTTAAACTTTCCGATGGTCAGTGGTGCTCCTCCATCGATGAGATTGGGAAGCGAACCACCTTCATATACCTCTTTGTTGAGATGAAGCACCAGCGATTCACGCTCGAATGTGGCATTCTCAAAATCGTTGGTGAACTCAATGGCATCGAAGTTGCAAGCATTCGTACAGAGCTGGCAGAACATGCAGTCGCCAAGGTCATACTGATAGTCGTCGAGCACTCTCTTCTTCTTGCCTGTCTCAGGATCTTCGTCCATGTGGGCGACAATCTTGATGGTTCCATTGGGACAGGCTTTCTCGCACAATGTACATGCCGTACACTTGTAGCTGCCATCCTCATTGCGCTTGAACACCAAGCGTCCACGATGTCGGCTGGCCACGTGCAGTGTTGTCTTGCGATTCTCAGGATATTGCTCAGTGGACTTCGGGGTGAAATACTCCTTCAGAGTGACTTTCATACCCGTAGCCAACGTTTTCACGCCATCCACGATTTCGCTGAAATATGATTTGTTCTGTTCCATTGTATATACACCTTATTTAATATAAAGACCCAGTGCTACCACGACGGTCATCAGCACGAGGTTGATGAGCGACAGAGGCATCAGATATTTCCACTCAAGTTTAAGGATCTGGTCAATACGCAGACGGGGGAATGTCCACTTCACCCACATAAGCAACCACACCACAACAAAGGCCTTTCCGAGGAACCACACAAATCCTGGGATGTAGTTCATCACATTGTCGAAGGCCTCGATGCCAATGTTCAATGGTGCCCAACCACCCAAGAAGACGGTGGTGGCTATTCCAGAGATAATGAAGAGGTTGAGGAACTCGGCCAGATAGAAGAAGCCGAAGCCCATACCTGAATACTCGGTGTGGTGTCCAGCGGTCAACTCACTCTCTGCCTCTGCCATATCAAACGGGCCACGATTGGCTTCTGCGTTTCCTGCAATGAGGAAGACAATGAAAGCGATGATGGCAGGAATGTGACCTTTCACGATGAGCCAGTTCCAAGGTCCTGTCTGGTAATCGACAATAGTGCTCACCTGCATCGAACCAATCAAGATGACTGCCGTGATGAGACACAGGCAAAGCGACATCTCATAGGAAATCATCTGCACAGCTGCACGCATGGCTGACACTACAGAATACTTGTTGTTACTACCCCATCCAGCGAGGAACACTCCCAGCACACCAATCGATGAGATGGCTGTGATGAGGAACACTCCCACATTGAAGTCGAGAATACCTGCACCCTTGTTCCAAGGCAGGAACGAGAAGGTTCCCACAGAGGCTATGATGACAAGCAATGGAGCAATCGCATAGAGGAACTTGTCGGCCTTGTCGACGAAGAAGATCTCTTTGATGAGCATCTTCACCACATCGGCAAACACCTGGAAGATTCCCCAAGGTCCTACACGCATCGGGCCCAAACGGCACTGGAAGTAGGCACAGACCTTGCGCTCCATGAATATCAGTGCGATGGCAAGCAGGGCATAAGCCGTGAGGATGATGACTCCCACCACCACGCACTCAATAAGTATCGACCAGAAATCACCGAGACCTAACGTGTTTCGGAGAAGACCGTCGAACCATTGTGTTACTATTGAAAAATCAAACATAATATCAGTTCTTTAGTTTATTAGTTTCTGAGTCCTTTCTTAAAACTTACAAACTCATCAACTTATTAACTCATCTGTCAATATCTGGAATCACAACATCGATGGCGGCTGTGGTGGTTACCAGGTCGGCAATCTTCTGTCCACGCAACATCGTGTCGAGAGCACCAATCAATGTGAGGCCCATAGGACGCATCTTCATGCGATAAGGACTCTTGTCACCTTTCGAATCGAGATAGACACCAAACTCACCGCTGGCACCTTCCACAGAGAAGTACCACTGTCCCTCGGGCACTTTGATGATGGGCTTCTGCTTCACATAGTAGTCGCCTTCAGGAATGTTGTCAATCAGTTGCTCAATGATGTCGAGGCTCTGATACATCTCCTGAATATGAACGAGATAACGATCCATCGAGTCGCAACCTGTGAGCGTGATCTGCTTCCATTCCACCTTGTCATACACATCGTATGGGTGGTTTTTGCGAACATCATTCTTCCAACCAGCAGCACGTCCTGCAGGACCTGTCACACCATAGTTGATGCAATCCTCGAGGTTCATAGCACCCACCTTCTCCAGACGGTTGTGAGTGATGACATTGTCACCAAACACATCCATGTACTCCTGAATCATCGGACGAAGATAAGCACACAAATCCTTCACGTTCTTCACGAAGTTGGGATCAATGTCATCCTGCAAACCTCCAATGCGGTAGTAGTTCTGAATGAGGCGTCCTCCTGTAGTTTCCTCCATCACATTGAGCACATGCTCACGATCACGCATACAATAGAGGAAAGCGGTCAGAGCACCCAAGTCCTGAGCTGTACATCCACAATAGAGCAGATGTGAATCAAGACGTTGCAACTCATCCATGATGGTGCGGATGGTCTTGATACGGTCGGTCAACTCAATACCCATAGCCTCTTCGATGACACCCACCAACGCATGACGATGCATCATGGCCGAGAGATAGTTCAATCGGTCGGTCAGAGCAAGTGTCTGCGGGTATGTCATGCTTTCCCACATCTTCTCAATACCGCGGTGGATATAACCAAGATGAGGATAGATGCGCTTCACGGTCTCACCATCGAGTGTTGTCTGTAGACGGAGCACACCGTGTGTGGAAGGATGCTGAGGACCAATGTTCACCACATAGTCATCATCGTTGAACAAGCGGTTCTGCTTGCATTGCAGGTTGCCATACTTGTCGATATAGTATTCCAAACCATAGTCGGGCTCCACATCATCCTCCAATGAATAGTCGTCGGAGGCCACATAGTCCTTACGCAAGGGGTAGCCCTTGAAGTCACTACGCAGGAACAGACGACGCATATCGGGATGACCTAGGAACACAATGCCCAAGAAGTCATATACTTCGCGCTCCAACAGGTCGGCACTCTTCCATAAACCAGTCACCGTGGGGATATAAGGAATCCTCTGACCATCGGTGTCTCCAGTTCCATTTGAAGCCATTCCATCACCACACACCTGGGTGCGGGCAATCATCTTCACCGATGTGCGTTCGTGTGTGTCAGTATTCTCAAGGATGTAGATACATCCCAGTCCTTCTTCACCGAAGTCCTCACCGATGATGGTCACCAAATAGTCAAAATGCTTCTGGTTCTTCAGATTTGCCATTTCGGAGGCAAACTTATCGAAATCAAATACAAGATTATTCAGTTTCATTTCGCTTCCTCCTGTTCTTTTTTAATAGTTTCAGTAAACTCCTCTGGAACCTCGGTCACCACAATGGGCTTTCCTTTCTTGCCATAGGTGAGTTCCTCGTTCGAGATGCCAAGCTTGCGCTCTTCTTTGTTCTGCTTGTGGTTGGCACCACCGAAGAACTTCTCAATCTTCACCTTGCGTTGCAACTGCATCATACCATACATGATGGCTTCGGGACGCGGAGGACAACCAGGAATGAAGACATCCACAGGAACAATCTCCTCGATGCCCTTCACCACATGATAGCTCGACTTGAACGGGCCACCTGAGATGGCGCATCCACCTACTGCAATCACATACTTAGGTTCGGCCATCTCATCGTAAAGACGTTTCAGCACGGGAGCCATCTTATGAGTGATGGTACCAGCACACATGATGAGGTCGGCTTGACGAGGAGAGTTGCGAGTCACCTCGAATCCAAAACGGGCAAAGTCGTATCGAGCACAACCGACAGCCATGAACTCGATACCACAACACGATGTGGCGAAGGTGAGTGACCACAGTGAGTTCGAGCGTCCCCAGTTGATAGCCTGGTCGAGTGAACCCACCACTACGTTCACACCGCCTTCGTGAAGTTCGTCAACGATCCTCTCCAATGCGGCGTTATCCTTGAACTCGTCATAAGGAATACTTTTGATACGCGGTTTTCTTACTTCCATTCCAGTGCTCCTTTCCGCCAAGCATAAGCAAGGCCAAATACCAGTACCAGCAGGAAGAAGCCGATGCTGACGAGTGCCATCGGACCGAACTGCTTAACAACGACTGCCCACGGATAGAGGAACACGGTCTCGATGTCGAACATCAGGAAAAGAATGGCGAACAGATAGTAGCCAATGCTCACAGGCAGCCACGAAGAGCCACGTGTGGGAATACCACTTTCATAGGGTTCACCCTTTACCGGATTGTACGAGCGCGGACCGATGAGCTTGGCGATGATATAAGCGGCAACCACCAAGACTACAGCCGTCAGGAAAACGGTAATTAATAAAGTGTAATTCATAATAATTTATTACGTTATAATATTATACACGCTTTTAAGTGAGTGCAAAGGTAGTAAAAAAATCGCACATTATTAACAATGTTAATAAAAAAAACAGTATAAATATAAAAAAAGCGTCACTTTAAAAGTCACGCTCCATGATTTCCAAGCACATACGGCTGTTGTGATAGGGACATTTCCAGAAACCTGCCTTGTCGTCTTCCAAATTCAAAGTGCCATCCGAATGCCGACTCCACCACCATTCTCCCCTCTCCCAATCGATGAGGTTCGACTTGATGTACTCCCAGCAATGGACGGCTTTTTCGAGTGCTGATTCATCATTGAAATACTCGTAGATGTTCATATAACCCACCACCGCTTCGGCTTGCACCCACCAATGTAGATCACCATCCACACGACCTGTATCGAGGTCGACTTCATGAATCATCGAGCCATCGGCTTTCAATCCTTTCTCGGCAGCTCGTGCCACCTTCTGAACGATGGGCTCCACTTGCTTCAGCAAATCGTGGTCGTCCAACAACAAAGCCGCTTCATGTATGAGCCACGAACATTCGATGTCGTGTCCATAACTCTCCAAACGGCCTGCTCCACGTTTCCAATCGTTCTCAAAGAAGAGATCCAGATGGTAGGTCTCGGGATTAATGATATGATTGATGAAAACTTGTATGATGTTTCGCAAAGCACGTCCCACACGTATGAAATCTTCGCGTGAGACCATAGGACCGTATGCGGGCGTGAAATTACTCGCTCCCAACGTTTCGGCATTGTCAGGATATTGCGCCTTCAACACCCGATACAAGTTAGTATAAGCCTCCAAAATGTGCAGATGGGTGTTCTGCGATTTGGGATAGTTGGCATCAACCTCTGACAGTCGCATGTCGGCAATGGGTTGCCAATCACGTGTCAAAGCCTCTATATAACCGTTGTTCTCGTGGTCACGGGCATGTTCTTCGATACAATCGAAAAGCTGAAGGGCATAATCCAATGCTTCCCGATTGCCCGTTGCACGAGCATATTCCGCCAATCCATAAATGGCGAAAGCGATGGCATAAAACTGCTTCTTCGTGTCGAGGGGCTCTCCTTTGTAATCCACACTCCAATACACACCACCCTGTTCGTGGTCGATAAAATGGTCGATAAAGTAATCATAGGCTTTCCTAGAAATACCTAAGTACTCTAGATTTCCTAGAATCCTATAGGCAGCCGAAAACGACCACAAAATGCGGGCATTGAGAATGGCACCTTTCTCGGCATCAGGATACAGTTGTCCACGACCATCCATACGGCCATAGAAACCACCATTCTCGTGGTCAACCATCTTATCGAGCCAAAAACGCAGGATGTTGTTTTCCAAGACATCCTGCATTTCCGACTTTATTTTTTCGATGACATCGGTCATTTCTTAATGGGGTACTTATAGATGAGGAACACCATGATGAGGGCGATGACAGCCGGGAAAATGGAGAACAACGACCACACCATACTCTTCACCGAATCAAGGTCGGTGATGGTGATGACCGTCTCACCCGTCTCGGGGTTGGTTCCTGAAATAAATCCTGCCAAACCCAAAAACAAAGCTACCAATGAACCCGAGATGGCGGTTCCGAACTTCTGAGCCATCGTACCTGAAGAGAAGATGAGACCTGTGCTGGAGGTACCATTCTTCTCGGTGGCATAGTCGGCCACATCAGCATACATCGACCACAACAGCGGTGAGTAGAGACCCACACCAATGGAGGTGAGAATCACGACAGCCACCATCACCCAAATATACTTGGGGTCCATCGGGATGAAGAAGAAGGCTATCGAGAACACCACGCAGATGAGGGCTGCAACAATGAAAGCTTTGCGCTTCGAACCAATCCACTCGGTAAACTTCGGAGAAACACCACCGAAAATCATACAGGTGACCTCGCCAAACGTCATGAACACCGTGTAGTTGATGATAAGACCGCTGACCGTCACATCTCCCCCCAGACAATAGGTAAGCAGATAACCAGCCACAGCATAGCGGAAACCGTTGAAAAAATTGGTGCAGATGCCAATCAGCGTCAGGTAAATCCAAGGTTTGTTCTTGAACAAATCGGCAAACGGACGGAAAGAGAATTTCTCTGCTCTGACGGGCTTCAGACGCTCCTTGGTGAGAAGTCCACACGCCAATGTCATCACGGCTGCCAATACACCGAAACCTGCTCCCAATACGGCATATTGATGAGCCTCCGAACCACCCACCATCTTCTGCAGATAGGGGAACGACAGCAGGGTGATGAAACCCATTGCATAGGCACCCACCATACGGAACGATGAGAATTGGTTCTTCTCATTGTCGTCTTCGGTCATCACACCGAGCAGCGAACCGTAAGGCACGTTAACGGCGGTATAGACGGCCATCATCAGCAGATACAACGAATAAGCCCAGATACGCTTGCCCACAGGACCGAAATCGGGTGTATAGAGCAACAAAGCGAAGACAAGTCCCAAGGGAATTGCTCCGATGATGAGCCAAGGACGATAGGTTCCCCAGCGCGATTGTGTACGGTCGGCCAAACTACCCATCAACGGGTCGGTGACCACATCGAACATACGTGCTATCAGCATCAGCGTGGCCGTATCGGCGACGGTGAGGCCAAATACATTGGTGAAGAACAACGGGAACGCGATCGACATGATTTTCCATGTGATACCACCAGCGGCAGCATCCCCAAGAGCATAGCCAATTTTCTCTTTTAAACTTGCCATAATAGTTTGTTGGTTTTTGTTATTGATTTTATTGTTTTCCTATTTCTTCATTTGACGACGATTCTTCTCAATCAGCCGTTTGATGGTCTCCACGCTACTGGCGGTATAAAGGCCATCCTCGGGCGTGTTCATGCAATAGTCGATGAGTTTTTCAATCGTCGATGTAGCAACATGCATGCGAGTGTCGGCGCTGGCATAATAAATGAACACCTTTCCGTCCTCGTCGGCTATCCATCCGTTGGCAAAAGCCACATTCATCACGTCGCCTACGTACTCGTCACCTTGTGGAACGAGGAAGTAGCCACCTGGCCGTGCAATAACCCTCGTGGGGTCATTCAACGCGGTCATGTACATATAAAGAACATAACGCAATCCGTCGGCTGTAGCACGAACGCCATGAGCCAAGTGCAACCAACCTTTCGGGGTCTTGATGGGATGAGGACCCTCGCCGTTTTTCACCTCCGTAATCGTGTGATAATGGCGGGCATTGATGATTTTCTCGTCTTTTATCTCAGCATGGGTGATATCATCCACCAGCGCCCATCCGATTCCTCCACCACTTCCCGTTTCGATGAACCCATCTTGTGGACGGGTGAAGAAGGCGTATTTGCCATCCACGAACTCAGGATGCAGCACCACATTGCGTTGTTGCGACTTGCTCTTGAGGTCAGGCAGACGTTCCCATGTCTTCAAATCCTTAGTACGGGCGATGCCAGCCGTTGCTGTTGCTGCACTCAGATTACCTGGTTGGGAATCATCATGACGCTCGGCACAGAACACACCATAGATCCAACCATCTTCGTGGGCGGTCACACGCATGTCATAAACATTGGTAGCGGGAATCACATCATCGGGCATCGTGATGGGCTCTTCCCAAAAGCGGAAATTATCGATGCCATTAGGGCTCTCGGCAATAGCGAAAAACGACTTCCTGTCGGCACCCTCCACACGCACAACTAGTAGGTATTTTCCATTCCATTTGATGGCACCCGCATTGAACGTTCCGTTCATCATAATGCGTTGCATCAGAAAGGGATTGTCGGTTTCGTTAAAGTCATACCTCCACTCCAGCGGCGTGTGTTCGGCGGTCAATATGGGGTACTCATATTTGTCATAAATTCCATTGCCCCACTCCACAGGTTTGTTCTTGCGAGTGAGCAATGCTTCATGATGGTTTCTCAATGCCTCGAGTCGTTTCTCAAAATCAGTCATATAATTCGATTTTTCATTCAATTTGCAAAGATAGTGAAAACCGAGAGAAATGCAAAATAATAGTTTTATTTTTTCCATTATGAAAAATTTTATTTATCTTTGTCGCGATGAAAAAGACTTATCTACTATTGATTGCCTTTGTTGCAATCGTCTCATGCAGCGTTGCCGACAAGGCCCATGATCCGCTGGCCGACACAGGTCGCACCAAGCGTACAGAGAATCTGCTTGCCAACCTCAAGAAGCAAGCGGCCACACGTGGTTGGATGTTTGGTCATCAGGACGATGTGATGTACGGAATCGGATGGGTGGGCGACACCGCACGGAGCGATGTCAAGAGCGTTTGTGGCGACTATCCCGCCCTACTCTCCTTCGACCTCGGTCACCTTGAGTTAGGCGACTCTGTCAACCTCGACGGCGTGCCTTTCCAACGCATGCACGATGAGATAGTGCGCCATTTCGAGCGCGGGGGTGTCATCTCCATCTCTTGGCATCTCAACAACCCACTCACGGATGGCACGGCATGGATCAATGACTCTACGGGCGAACAACATCTCAACACCGTTGCGGCGGTACTCGAAGGTGGTGAGCAACACGACAAGTTCCTCTCGTGGCTCGACATCGTGGCCGACTTTCTCAACTCGCTCCAGACGTCCGACGGCATTCGTGTGCCTGTCATCTTCCGACCTTGGCACGAGCATACGGGTTCGTGGTTTTGGTGGGGACAGAAACTCTGCACCACCGAGCAATACAAAGCCCTCTGGAAGCTCACAGTCGACCGACTGAAAGAACAAAGAGTGGTCAACGCCCTCTTTGCTTATTCGCCGGGTACCGAGAGCAAGGGCGACCCCAAGCAATATATGGAACGCTATCCGGGTGACGACATCATCGATGTCCTCGGCCTTGACACCTATTGCTATGCGCAACCAGGTGACACCACAGCCGTTGCCGCCTATGCTAACGACCTCGACACCCACCTCTCTATGATCTGCGACCTTGCTACCGAGCATGACAAGTTGGCGGCTCTCACCGAGACGGGTTTCGAGAGCATCAAGACCGACAACTGGTGGACGCACACGCTCATGCCTGTCATCAACCGACATCCCATCAGCTACGTCGTCGTATGGCGCAATGCCCACAACATTCCGGGGCACTTCTACGCCCCCTATCCCGGAAATCCTTCCGCCGCCGACTTCGTGGAGTTCTACAACCATCCCCGCTCGCTGTTCCTACACGACTTGGATTTGGGAAATTGAAAAATTAAAAAATTAAATAATTAAAAAATAATACGATTATGAAAAAACTATTTACTCTTATTGCAGGGCTGCTATTGACGGTGGCCACACAAGCCCAGACAGCCAATTTCGAAACGGCGAAGGATGCTGTGAAGAACATGGGTGTGGGTTGGAACTTGGGTAACACCCTCGATGCCGCCAACTGGGATGGCAAGGATGGTTGGAACTGGACGTCCATCGAAGACCACGAGAAATACTGGGGGCAACCCATCACCAAACCAGAACTTCTGAAGATGTTCAAGGAGGCTGGCTTCGGAGCCATCCGCGTGCCCGTCACCTGGTTCCAAGAGATGGATCAGAACGGAACCGTGAACACCGCCTTTATGAAACGCGTGCACGAAGTCGTCGACTACGTGATTGACAACGGCATGTACTGCATCCTCAACGTCCATCACGACACAGGCGACCACGATTTGAGATGGCTCACAGCCGATGAGTCTAAATACAACAGCGTCAAGAGCAAATACGAGTATCTATGGCGTCAGATTGCCAACGAGTTCAAGAACTACGACCAGCATCTGCTCTTCGAGGCCTATAACGAGATGCTCGACAGCAAGAACACTTGGAACGAGCCCTCCAGTGAAGACGGCTATAATGCCATCAACAAATATGCCAAGAGTTTCGTGAACGCCGTGCGTAAAACGGGGGGTAACAACGCCAACCGCAACCTGGTCATCAACACCTATTCGGCCAGCAACTCGGCGAATGCCATGAGGAAACTGGAGAAACCTGAGGATTCAGATCATATTATCTTCCAGATACATAACTATCCCGACTGGCAAAGTGAGAGCAATGCCCGCAACGTGATTGACAACCTCATCAGCACCATCAAAACGAACCTCATGAAGCGAGCTCCCGTCATTGTAGGTGAATATGCCACATTGGCCACATGGCCCGTGCAGCGCGACTGGTATAATGTGGATCGCAAGATTGCCCTCTATGCGATGGATTATTTCATCAAGCAGACAAAGACAGCCGGCATCGGCACCTTCTACTGGATGGGCCTCTCCGATGGTGCATCCCGCTCTGTACCTGTGTTCAACCAAGCCGACCTTGCCGAGACACTCATCAAGGCCTACTACGGCACCACAGATGGCTACAAGTTCCCCTCGGCTGGAACCACAGAGATCATTTACAACGTGAAATACAACGAGGAGTGGTCGGAAGCCTTTATCTTTGGCGACTGGAACCGTACGCCCGTGAAACTGAGCGACTATAAAGGTGTTCGCATAGAGATGGAGGACGACAGCTATGCTGGCAAAGTGCAGGTGAAGGTGTATGGCGACAAGAAAGACGCTAGCAACTACAAAGAGCAGTATACTCCATTGGCTTCTGGTTCAAATATCACAGAGGTGACGTTCGATGCATCGCAGCTCGGCACTACGTTTTGGGGAATCACGCTGCAGACGCTTACTGGCGCACAGACAGCAAAGGTGAAGAAGGTGACCCTCATCAAGGCCGATGGCACGGAGGTCGCTCTGAGCGTTACGGCAGCTTGGGGATGCACGGTGACCCAAGAAACCGTTTCTAGCATCCCGGCCATCCAAAACAACAAACCCGACTATAACGACGGCGCCATCTACAACCTCCAGGGGCAGCGCATCAGCAAACCCACCAAGGGTATCGTCATCCAGAACGGCAAGAAATTCGTTATTAAATAATCATCCTTATATATCAAAGAATAGGTCATCGTATTACGCGGTGACCTATTTTTCTTTTTAGGGAGTTTTGGTTCAAAATCTTACACCTTACAGTCTGACAGTTAAAAATAACACCTATACAGACATAGAGACGGGATTCTAATGGTTTTAAAATAATAAGTAGATAATAAAAAAGATAATAATTACTCATTCAATAATAATTCTATTTTAATCTCTTACTCATTCATACCCTACCCCGACTGCTCTATAGGGTGCAAAAACTAACTGTCAGACTGTCAGATGTAAGATTTACAACATCAACCCGTAAAAAGCCTCCCATACGGGGGGGAGGTTGGAAAGGGCTTACTCTCTGGTGTTGGTACATGCCACATCTAAGCGCCTCAGGTGATACATCTAGGGCGCTCACATGTATCCTCTGACCGCCTTACATGATACATGTGATAGAAATGAAAATTCTTTTAGTCGCTTCGCTTTGTAAAAGCGAGCAAAGCTCGAGCGTAAAAATGAAATTCTCACGCCCAATTTTCATAAATAATCTCAAAAATCTCGAGTGTTCACTCGAATACGGGAGTTTTTTTGTATATTCGCAGCATGAAAAGACTGTCTGTCATCATCGCCATCATGATGCTCGCCCTGATGGGGTGGGCGCAGGGAATGACCACTTCGAACTCAACGCTTCCTGCATCGGGTTTTCGCAATCCGGTACTCCCCGGTTTCCATGCCGACCCCTCGGTGTGTCGCGCGGGTGATGACTTCTATCTGGTGAACAGCACGTTCCAATTTTATCCTGGCGTGCCTGTGTTCCACAGCAAGGACTTGATACATTGGGAGCAAGTGGGCGCCTGTCTGACTCGCGAGTCGCAGGTGAGAATCGAAGGGATGGACGAGCAGACGGGTATCTACGCCCCCACCATCCGCTATCACGAAGGCCGTTTCTACATGGTGACGACGGTATTCCCTTCGCGCAAACACTTTTATGTATATACCGACAATCCCAACGGCGAATGGAGCGACCCCATCTACATCGACTTCTGTGTGGGCAGTTGCGACCCGACACTTTTCTTCGACGATGGCAAATGCTACTTTCTGTGGAAGGAGGGCGGAATCAAGATTTGCGAGATTGACGTGAAGACTGGCAAGCAACTGGGTGAGATTCATCTCCTGGGCGTAGGTCTTGGCGGTCGATATCCCGAAGGACCGCATATCTACAAGAAGGACGGCTATTACTATCTGCTGCTGGCTGAAGGCGGTACGGAGCATGGGCATCATGTGAACATTCTCCGCAGCAAGAACCTCTTTGGGCCATACGAGTCGAATCCAGCCAATCCCATCCTCTCGCATTTCAGCATGAAGATGCAGAACAGCCCCATCCAGGGACTGGGACATGCCGACTTGGTACAAGCCCCAGACGGCTCGTGGTGGATGATTTGCCTGGGCTATCGCACCCACAGTTATCTGCAGCACGTGATGGGACGCGAGACTTTCCTGGCTCCTGTGACGTGGGAAGAGGGCGCGTGGCCGGTAGTAAACGGCGACGGAACTCTGCAACTGGACATGCAATGCAAGACGCTGCCGCAGGTGCTGATGCCTTTGGAGCCGTCAAGAGATGAATTCGAGGCGGAGAAGCTGTCATTCTACTGGAGTCACCTGAATATGCCGCAGAAAGAGAACTATTCGTTGAATGCCCGCAAAGGATGGCTCAGGTTGAAGACATCGACCGTCACACTCGACGAAGTGGGCAACCCGACGTTCATCGGACATCGGCAGTCGGAAGCTGACTTCACGGCCACGACCAAGGTTGACGTATCTGGATTGAAAGACGGCGGTGTGGCTGGCATCACGGCATACGCCGCCCACCACAACCACTACGATGTGCAGGTGGTGGCACGCGATGGAAAACGCTATGTGCAGGCCAAAATCCGCATCGGTGAGATGGAGCATATCGAAAAGGAGATTCCACTAAACGAGGATATCGTCTATCTGCGCATTACTGCCGACAAGCAGTTCTACCATCTGTACTATTCTACGGACAACAAGCAGTATCAGCATCTCGCTCGCATGGGTTATCGATATCTGAGCACCGAGACCATTGGCGGCTTCTGTGGCGTGCACATCGGCATCTTCGCCCACACGCTCACAAAGATCATCAGCCATGCTGACTTCGACTGGACGGACTTCGTTTTCCAGAAATATTTAAATTCGAATCTTAAACAAAAACTGATATAGATGAAAAGAACCATTATTTCCGCTCTCATGCTGCTGGTGGCAGTTTGGAGCGTGGCTGCCCCAGAAAACGAGGACGGCAGCCGACTGTGGCTACGACTGGAGAAAACCAACACGACTGCCACGGTGACGGGTGTGAAAGGTACGGCGATGACCGAGCTGCAAAACTATTGGCAGGGCGGACCGGTGGTGCTGAAACGCCAGAAGGGAATGGCCGCAGACGCATACACCATCAAGGGCGAGGGCGGAAAGACGACGATTTCGGCAGCAAACGATGCCGGACTGTTATATGGCGCTTTCCACCTGTTGCGTCTGCAGCAGTCTGGACAGTCGACCACAGGACTCGACATCAAGGAGCAGCCTGCATACACCCTGCGCATATTGAACCACTGGGACAACCCTAACGGCACGGTGGAACGTGGATTCGCGGGGAAGAGCATCTTCCTGAACCCTGACCCAGAGCGGATGAAGACGTACGCCCGTGCCAATGCCTCTATCGGCATCAACGGAACGGTGCTGAACAATGTGAACGCGAAGCCCGAAGCGCTGACGACCGAAAGTCTGCAGAAGGCGAAAGCGATAGCCGACCAGTTGCGTCCCTATGGCATTCGAGTATATCTGTCCATCAACTTCGCGTCGCCCATCAAGGTGGGCGGACTGGAGACTGCCGACCCGCTGGATGCCAACGTGGTGAGCTGGTGGAAGGACAAGGTGAACGAGATATATAAGATGATTCCCGACTTCGGCGGTTTCCTCGTGAAAGCCAACTCGGAGGGTGAGCCTGGTCCGCAGGACTTCGGACGTACGCATGCCGACGGAGCCAACATGTTGGGCAAGGTGCTGAAGCCGCATAAGGGTATCGTGATGTGGCGCGCCTTCGTGTATAAGCCACAGAGCAGAGACCGTGCCAACCAGGCGTGCGAGGAGTTTGTGCCTCTGGACGGGCAGTTTGCCGACAACGTGATTATCCAGATCAAGAACGGTCCCGTGGACTTCCAGCCTCGCGAACCCTATAACCCGCTGTTCACCTCGTTGCAGAAGACGCCGATGATGGTAGAGTTCCAGATTACACAGGAGTATCTGGGGGCTGCCAACCATCTGGTCTACCTCGCCCCGATGTGGAAGGAGTTCTTCGGTTGGGTGAAGCCTGCCAGTCTGAAAGCGATGGCGGGTGTGGCCAATATCGGTGACGACACGAACTGGTGCGGACATCACTTCGCACAGTCGAACTGGTATGCCTTCGGACGACTGGCATGGAACCCTGCTCTGACATCGGAACAGATTGCCGACGAATGGTTGCGCCAAACCTTCTCGAACGAGGAGCGGTTGGTAGGTCCCGTGAAGCAGTTGATGCTCGATAGCCGCGAGGCTTGTGTGAGCTATATGATGCCGCTGGGCCTACACCACATCTTTGCTGGAGGACATCACTACGGACCGGAGCCTTGGTATGCGCCACGTGGCGTGAGGGTCGACTGGACTCCACCCTACTACCACAAGGCCGACAGCATCGGACTGGGCTTCGACCGAACACTCGCGGGGTCGGGCAACGTGAAGCAGTATCCCGAGGAACTCTTCCGTTTGTATAACGATATCAATACTTGCCCAGAGAACCTCTTGGCTTGGTTCCACCACGTGCCGTGGGACCACAAGATGAAGAGTGGTCGCACGTTCTGGGACGAACTGTGCCATAAGTACGACGATGGTGTGCACCAGGCCCGTGGCTTCCTGACCGTATGGGATGCCATGCAACCCTACGTGGACCAACAGCGCTTTGACGAGGTGCAACGCAAGCTCCGCATACAAGCCCGCGATGCCGAGTGGTGGCGCGACGCCTGTCTGCTATACTTCCAGACCTTCTCTAATCGTCCCATTCCACAGGACATGGAGCATCCCGTGCACAATCTCGACGAGATGAAGCAGTTCCGCATCCCCATCTCCATGTATGAGAATCCTCCCTACGGATATACGAAGTGATGGACAATTAGCAATAGATGAAAGAATAAAGGCTACCGACAAATTCGATAGCCTTTTTTCAATGTTGCCCTATCGGGCTAAGTTCTTCTCGCTTCTGCTCTCACTTAATCGGAACTTTCAAAGTTCAATGGTCAATGTTCAATGTCCAAACTTCTCTTCCTCTCTTCGTTTCACATCGGCTTCGATGTTGCTGAGAGAGCGGTTGCCCGACATGTGGGTCTTGAAGGCGACACAAGCGACGAAGGTAAGGATGGCGGCAACAGCGCCAAGAATCCAGTTGAGGAACTCACCCTTGAAAGGAGCCCAATCGAGCACGACGATGGCCACGACAACAGGGAAGGCGAACAACAACCAATCGGCACCCGAATGGAGTTTGTAGCCGTCGAGTGCCTTCTTGTATTCCTCGTCCTCTTCCAACAATCGCTTGCGATTGGCCTCCCAGTAGGCTTCGAAACTATTCGGTGACTGCATTGAGGATGCCTTTTAGGATGCCCTTGATTTCGCCAGCCACACCTTTCACCTTGTCGAAGAATCCCTGCTTCATGCCACGAGCCATATAGCCGGCGCACTTGCCTTCAAGCTGACCGATGCGGGCCTTCTCTTCGGCTGTGTAGTCGAGCTCGTGCTTGCTGATGTTCTTGCGAATCTCTACGAAGCGCTCTGCGGCCTGCTCCCACTCTTGGACGGAATAGTTGGCACTATGGTCGCGCAGCTCGTAGGAGAAGCGCTCCAGTTGGTTCACGGCGTGCATCTTGGTGTTGCACGATGTGAGTAGGGTTCCAACGCCCATCAACAGGACGGCCGAGAGGATAGCAATTTGTTTTCTCATATTCGTTGAATTTGATGTTTGTTCTGTAAAAAATCTTGTCGTGTGCAAAAATACAAAAAGTTTTGAAAAAAAACGCAGAAAAGCATTGCGATTCAAATCTTTTTTATTATCTTTGCAATTGTAAAGGAGAAAAATATGGGGGTTGGTCGATTTGATCGGGATACTCATCAAATAATTCTGAAAACCGAGACGACTTCTCTAGTTAATGGCGGGCCACAAAAACACGCGAGTGTTTTAGCTGAAAAGCCGGTGGATTACAACGACGGAGAGTTCTCAAATCATTTTGACTCGGAGTTTCATCACATCATCGGCAGCCCCTTTTTATATTGAGGTGGAGGACACAGTAACACTTAACTGCCTCCACCTCATTTTGTGTTTTGTAATAGGTATATAGAAAAAGAATTGTAGAATATGTTCTCGGGAATTGTTGAGGAGATGGCCGTCGTGACGGGCATCAAGAAATATGAGGGAAACATCGACTTCACGTTGCGTTGCTCGTTTGTCGATGAGTTGAAGATTGACCAGAGTATCGCCCACAATGGTGTGTGTTTGACGGTAGTGAGCATCGCCGATGGCTGCTACACGGTGACGGCCATGCGCGAGACGTTGGAACGCTCGAACCTGGGTCTGTTGGCGGTTGGCGACCATGTGAACGTGGAACGCTCGATGCTGATGAACGGACGTCTGGACGGCCACATCGTGCAAGGTCATGTGGACGAGACGGCACGTTGCATCGACATGCAGGACGCCGACGGAAGCACCTACTTCACGTTCGAATATGAGGAGAACCGAGAGATGGCTCGACGTGGCTATTTCACGGTGGACAAAGGGAGCGTGACTGTGAACGGGGTGTCGCTGACGGTATGCGAGCCCACCAGCAACACGTTCAATGTGGCCATCATCCCTTATACGCGGGAGAACACGAACTTTGCCGACATGAAGGTGGGGAGCGTGGTGAACCTGGAGTTCGACATCCTGGGCAAATACATCGCAAGGTTGCAGTCGTTGTGAACACTGATGGACTCTCCCCCATCCTACTAACTTTTGTTAATAATGCGGTGGTAAGGAAACTTTTATGAGCCGAATCGACGTCTAACGACTGATAGTTTTTAAACGTAACAGCATCTTATTATTAAATCGAAATGAGAAGATATTTTATTTCATGCATGGTTGGGCTTGCCTTGATGGCCGCCCCCAACTATGCCTTCGCCCGCAAGTGGACACTGGCGGAATGTATTGATTATGCGTTGGCTAACAACATCTCGCTACAGAAGACACGACTGAACAAACTGAGCGCACAGGAAGATGTGCTGCAGAGCAAAGCAGCACTACTACCCTCGCTGTCGGCTTCGACATCGCACAACGCAACGGCACGTCCGTGGCCCGAAACGGGTTCGGCTACGGTGGCCAACGGATATGTACAGTCGAGCATCGACAAGGTGTATTACAATGGCTCGTACGGCCTAAACGGCAATTGGACGGTGTGGAACGGCAACCGTAACAAGAACACCATCAAGCTGAACGAGATGGCTGAGCAGCAAGCGGCTCTCGACTCGGCTACGACCGCCAACAACATCCAGGAGCAGATTGCGCAACTCTATGTGCAAATTCTCTATTCGACGGAGGCCATCAAGGTGAACAAGACGAGTCTTGAGACGAGCAAGGCCAACGAAGACCGAGGTCAAGAATTCGTGAACGTGGGCAAGATGAGCAAGGCCGACCTCGCTCAGCTGACTTCGCAACGAGCACAAGACGAATACAATATCGTGGAGGCAGAGAGCAACTTGAGGAACTTCAAGCGCCAGTTGAAGCAATTGTTGCAAATCGTTGATGATGAGGAGTTTGACGTTGTGATACCAACCACGACAGACGAGATGGCATTGCAGGTGATTCCCACCTTGCAGTCGGTGTATCAGGCAGCTCTGACGACACGTCCAGAGATCAAGAACGCACAGCTGGGAATCGAGACAAGTAAGCTGAACATGCAGATTGCGAAGGCGCAGAAACTGCCTACGGTGGGCTTGACCGCCAGCGCCATCACCAACACAACCTCGATGAGCAACAACGCTTGGGGCTCGCAGCTGAAGAACAATTTCAACCTCGGCGCAGGATTTAGCGTGAACATCCCGTTGTTCGACAACCGCTCGACGAGGACCGCCGTAAACAAGGCCGCTATCCAGAAGCAGAACTATGAGTTGGACTTGCTGGACAAGCAAACCACCCTCTACTCCACCGTTGAGAACTATTGGTTGCAAGCCGTGACCAACCAGAACAAGTTCAAGGCTGCGAAGGTGGCAACAGAGAGCGCTCAGACGAGTTTTGAACTGCTTAACGCGAAGTTCGACCAGAAACTCATCAATATCGTGGAGTTAATGAAAGGCCGTGACGCATTGCTCCAAGCCCAGCAGAACGAACTGCAAAGCAAGTATCTCACGATATTGAACATCAGCATGCTAAACTTCTATCGGAACGGCATCGTGAAATAACATCCGAACCCTTACACCTTATATATATTATTAGAAAACACAACAATAATCGCAACCAAATAACCAGAGAGAGATGAAGAAGATTAGTAAAGTTTGGATTGCCGTGATTGCCATTGCCCTCATTGCCCTCGCAATGTGGAAGTTTTCGGGCAACAAGAAGGTCGAAGAAGTGACTTTCGAGACCGAGAAGGTGGCACCGGCCAATATTCAGAACAGCATCACCGCCACAGGAACCATCGAGCCGGTGACATCGGTAACGGTGGGTACGCAGGTGAGCGGCATCGTGAGAAAACTATATGTCGACTACAACAGCGTGGTGAAGAGAGGCCAGGTGATTGCCGAGCTCGACAAGACCAACCTGATCAGCGAACTCAACACCGCCAAAGCCAATCTGAACAGCGTGCTGAGCAGCCTGAACTATCAGAAGGCCAACTTCAACCGCTATCAGACTTTGTACCAGAAAGGACTGGTGAGCGCCGACGAATTCGAGTCGGCAAGATTGTCGTACCAGCAAGCAAACCAACAGGTGTCGCAGGCGCGTGAGAGCGTCCGCAAAGCACAAACCAACCTCGGCTATGCCACCATCACCTCGCCCATCGATGGTGTGGTGCTCTCGAAGTCTGTCGAAGAAGGCCAGACGGTGGCTGCTTCGTTCAACACGCCCGAACTGTTCAAGATAGCCCAGGACCTCACGAACATGCAGGTGGTGGCAGATGTGGACGAGGCCGACATAGGTGATGTGAAGAACGGCGAGCGTGTGACATTCACCGTCGACGCCTATCCCGACGACACCTTCGAAGGAACGGTGAAGCAAGTGAGACAAGAGGCGACGACGACCAACAATGTGGTGACCTACCAGGTTGTCATCAGCGCCCCCAACGGCGACATGAAACTGAAGCCAGGCCTCACGGCGAGTGTCACCATCTACACCCAAGAGCGTCAGGGCGTGCTCAGCGTGTCGAGCAAGGCATTGCGTTATACGCCTACCAAGGAGACAGTTGGCATGAGAAAGATTGTGGACACCAACGCCAAGAACAAGGTGTGGACACAGGAAGGCAACAACATCGTGGCCCATCCCGTGAACATAGGAATCAGCGATGGTACGCACACCCAGATTGTGAGCGGATTGAAAGCCGGACAAGAAATCATCACGGGTGTGAACGTAAAGTCGAACTTTGACATGCCGATGGGAGCACGTGAAAGCAACCCTCTCATGCCTGGTCCTCCGGGAAGAAACAGAAGAAGATAAACGCGGCGCTATATGGATACAAGAAAAGTAGTCATCGAACTTGACAATGTAAAGCGCAACTTCATTGTTGGCAACGAGACGGTTCATGCTTTGCGTGGTGTCTCGTTCAAGATACATGAAGGCGAGTTTGTCACCATCATGGGTAAGTCGGGTTCGGGAAAGTCGACCCTTCTTAACCAGTTGGGTTGTCTGGACACGCCCACCAGCGGTGAGTATTACCTGGATGGTGTCAGTGTACGTACGATGTCGAAACCACAACGAGCCGTATTGCGCAACCGCAAGATTGGATTCATCTTCCAGAGCTACAACCTGCTACCCAAAACGACGAGCATTGAGAACGTGGAGCTGCCGTTGATGTACAACAGCGAGTACAATGCCAGGCAACGTCGTGAGGCAGCCATCACCGCTTTGGAATCGGTGGGATTATGCGACCGATTGATGCACAAGTCGAACCAAATGTCGGGTGGTCAGATGCAACGTGTAGCCATTGCTCGTGCGTTGGTCAACAACCCTGCGGTCATCCTAGCCGACGAGGCGACGGGGAACCTTGACACCCGTACCTCATTCGAGATTCTGGTGCTTTTCCAGAAGTTGCACCAGGAAGGCAGGACCATCATCTTCGTGACCCACAATCCCGACATCGCTAACTACTCCTCGCGTAACATCCAACTGCGCGACGGACACGTGATCAGCGATGAAGAAAACCACAACATCCTCTCGGCTGCCGAAGGATTGGCAGCACTACCCGCCAACGAGGACGAATAACAAAAGAAGACCAACAACATGAATTACAGCAATCTGTTCAAAATAGCGATGAGAGCTATCTCGGCCAACAAGACGCGTTCGTTCTTGACGGCATTAGGCATCATCATCGGCATCGCGTCGGTCATCACGATGCTCGCCGTTGGTCAGGGTACCAAGAGGAGCATTCAGTCGAACATCGCTGAGATGGGTTCGAACATGATTATGATAAGCCCTGGTGCCGACATGCGTGGTGGTGTCAGACAAGACGCCTCTTCAATGGAGACGCTCAAGATGATTGACTTCCAGAACATCAAAGACGAATGCTCGTATCTGAAAGCCGTGAGCCCCACAGTACAGAGTAGCGGCCAGTGGATTTATGGCAACAACAACACACCTTCGTCCATCTACGGCGTGAACCAAGACTACATGGAGATTCGCCAACTGAGCATATCTGACGGTGAGATGTTCACCGACGCCGACATCAAATCGAGCGCCAAGGTGTGCATACTGGGTCAGACAGTCGTCGACAACCTCTTCCCTGATGGTGGTGATCCGATTGGCAAGGTGGTACGCTACAACTCCATACCCTTCCGTGTAATTGGCGTGCTGAAGAAGAAGGGCTACAACTCGATGGGTATGGACCAAGACAACCTGGTGTTGGCACCCTATACGACCGTCATGAAACGCATCATGGCCCAGACGTATCTGCAAGGAATACAATGCTCGGCCATCACGGAGGGTGTGACCGACAAGGCCATCGATGAAATCACGAATATCCTGCGCCGCAACCACAAGTTGAGAGAGGCCACAGCCGAGTTCGACGGAGATGCAGACGACTTCAACATCCGATCTCAAGAAGAGTTGTCGAGCATGATGACAACGACGACCGACATGCTGACCATCCTGCTGGGATGTGTGGCTGGCATTTCGCTCATTGTGGGTGGTATCGGCATCATGAACATCATGTATGTGAGTGTGACGGAGCGTACGCGTGAGATTGGACTTCGTATGAGCGTGGGTGCACGAGGCATCGATATCCTCAACCAATTCCTCATCGAAGCCATCATGCTGAGTGTGACAGGTGGCATCATCGGCGTGTTGTTGGGTGTTGGAGCGAGCTATTTCATCAAGTCGGTGGCGCACTGGCCCATCTACATACAGCCTTGGAGCATCATCATGAGCTTCGCCGTGTGTACCTTCACGGGTGTGTTCTTCGGATGGTATCCAGCCAAGAAAGCCGCTAAATTAGATCCTATCGAAGCACTCAGATATGAATAAACAGATCCGAAATAAAGGGATAGGAGGCGTCTTGCTCCATGTGTTCATATGGGCGGCCTTGTTCCTTTTGCCCCTCTCGTTCGTGGGCAACGAGGAGATGTCGTTGAAGAAATACGCGATGATCTCCGTGTGGCCATGTACGTGGGCATTCGGCTTTTACTTCAACTATTTCTGGAACGCTCCTTTGAACTATGTGAACGGCCAATATGCAAAGACGCGAACCATCAATGCAATTATCGTCGTGACATTGGCCGTCTTCCTCCATGTGTGGACGATGCACAACAAGGACACCCTCTACTACCCTAATGTCTATTTCTCGCCTAACACGCAGGTGATGCTTTTCTTCAGAGACATCTACAACTTAACTTTGGCGACCACACTGGGGTGCGCCATCGTGATGTCGAGGCAATGGATGCTGAACGAGAACCGAAGGAAAGAAGTGGAGGTGGTTAGGCGTGAAGCTGAGCTGAAAAGCCTGAAATACCAACTCCAACCCCACTTCCTGTTGAACACCCTGAACAACATCTATGCGTTGACGTCGTTCGACCAACAGAAAGCTCAAACCGCCATCAAGCAATTCAGCGAGTTGTTACAACACCAACTATACAACAATCATGAGGAGTTTGTGGACATCAAGAAGGAGGCCGACTTCATCCACAACTACATCAACCTGATGAGGATAAGGCTTTCGAGCAATGTGAAGGTGATGGAGAATATCGACATCGCGCCACAAGCCGAAATCTACGTGTCGCCCATGATTTTCATCACGTTGGTGGAAAACGCGTTCAAGCATGGAGTGAGCGCCAACGAAGAATGCTTCATCCGCATCGACCTGAAGGCCGACAAGGAGGAGATAGTGTTTGAGGTGGAGAACAGCAATCATCCCAAAGACACAAAGGACAAGAGCGGACACGGAATCGGATTGACGATGCTAAAACAGAAACTTGATATCATCTATCCAGACAAATATGAATGGAACAAAGGCTTAACAACAAATCAAACCTACACGTCAAAAATAACGATCTATGACACTAAACTGCGTAATCATTGATGATGAGCCGTTGGCAGCCGACTTGCTGTCCAGTTATGCTCGAAAGACTCCTTTCCTGAACCTGATTGGAGCCTACAACAACGCCGTAGAGGCAATGAAGGGAATCCGTGAGAACGATGTTCATCTTGTTTTCCTCGACATCCAGATGCCCGATTTGGGTGGCATTGAATTGGCGAAGCTTCTGCCGAAGGACACGAAAGTGGTCTTCACGACCGCCTTCAGCCAATATGCCATCGACAGCTATAAGGTGAACACCCTCGACTATCTTTTGAAACCCATCAGCTATGAGGAGTTCGTGAGGGCTGCCGATAAGGCGCTGGAGTGGTTCAGCCAACTGAATCCAAACTCGTCGAAACTCTACAATAAGGACCGCTTCATCTATGTGAAAAGCGATTATAAGATGGTGCAAATCAAGTTTGATGACATCATCTACATCGAGGGTGTGAAGGATTATGTCAAGATTTTCACCGACGATGGTCAGAAGCCCATCATGAGCTTGATGAACATGAAGAAAATCGAAGAGAGCCTCCCTCACGGCGAGTTTCTCCGCACCCATCGTTCGTATATCGTTCACATGCCCAAGGTGAAGTTGGTGGACAAATTCCACATTGCTTTCGTCGACAAGATGATTCCCATCTCTGATACCTACAAGGACGAGATTCAGAACTATTTCGACAGTCACACGTTGTCGTAGGCTTTCACGGAAAAATCCTTCATGTGTGTTGGCTAAAAACGGTCAACTCGGTCAACATGTAGTCAAATGTCAAGCAATTCCATCGGATTTGCTATGAGTAGTGTTGCGCCGTGCTCCATTAGGAATTCCTTGTCACGGAATCCCCACAAAACACTCGCGCATGGGATGCCGGCATTGGTGGCCGTCATGATGTCGACATCGCTGTCGCCAATATAAATGGCCGTCTCACGCCTTGCGTTCAATTGGCGCAAAGCCTCGTTGACTGTGTCGGGGGCAGGTTTCTTTCGGATGTCCTCGCGTTCTCCGATGGCTACATCGATGATTCCGTTGAAGAAATGCTGACAGAGGGTTGTGGTGGCGTTATAGAACTTGTTGCTCACCACCGCCAACTTCGCTTCTCTCTTACGCAATTCCGTGAGCATCTGCATCACATCAGGATAAGGATGCGTGTTGTCCAACTGGTGCAACATGTAATGTTCACGAAACGCCTTTAAGACATCTTCTAAAAGAGGATTTGCATC
Source organism: Prevotella sp. (assembly GCA_017557405.1). Classification (GTDB taxonomy): domain Bacteria; phylum Bacteroidota; class Bacteroidia; order Bacteroidales; family Bacteroidaceae; genus Prevotella. The sequence goes on along the minus strand of JAFYYV010000036.1, from coordinate 34,051 downwards.
TCCATCAGGGATGGCTCGTTGCATCAAACGCCTCACACCATTCCCCACAAATTGTCGCACTTCATCAACCGTTCGCTCGGGCATGTTGAACGTACGCAAGGCATAATTACAACTATTTGCCAGGTCGGTCAACGTGTCGAGCAGAGTGCCGTCGAGGTCGAATATGAAAGTGTCGTATCTCACTTGAATATTTATTTCTTAACGCAAAGATAAAAATAAAAAATGAAAAAGAGACGATTTTGCGCTCCAACTCTCAACTTTTTATTAACTTTGCAGTGTTTTACAAACTATCGACTATGAAAAAGAGAATCAAAAAACGCCATTTAAGACTTGCAGTCATCTGTCTGCTGGGAATCATCGGTGTGACATACTATTATTTGTTTTCCTCACTTTCGAACCAAGACAAGACGACCTATATCTACATCGACGAGGACGACGACATCGATTCGGTTACAACTAAACTGTCGGCCATCGCCCACACACAACCGTTGTTCGCCTACTCGACTTTGGCACGTCATAGTAACTATGAAGAAAAGATACGCACAGGTCGCTATTCGATTAAACCAGGCGATGGTGCATTGACCGTGTTCCGTCATCTGAAGAACGGCATGCAGACTCCTTTGAACCTCACCATTCCCACCGTGAGGACGATTGACCGCTTTTCTGCGGAAATGGGAAAGAAACTAATGCTCGACAGCATCGACCTCTACAACATGCTTACCGACTCAGCTGTCTGTCGGAAATACGGATATGACACCACGACCATCATCAGCATGTTCATCCCCAACACCTATGACATCTATTGGAACGTAAGTTTGGACAAGTTCCTCGATCGCATGAAACGTGAATGCGACAATTTCTGGAACATCAATCGTCAAGGGAAAGCCAAACAGATGGGGCTTACTCCGGTTGAGGTGACCACATTGGCAAGCATCATCGATGAGGAGACAGCTAACAATGAAGAGAAACCCATGATTGCCGGCATGTATCTGAATCGTTTGAAAAAGCAAATGCCCTTGCAAGCCGACCCGACCATCAAGTTCGCTTTGAAACGTTTTGAGTTGCGTCGCATCTACAACAACCTGCTGGCGACAGAGAGTCCATATAACACCTACAAACATGCAGGACTCCCTCCAGGTCCCATACGCATTCCGACGGTGGCTGGAATCGATGCCGTGTTAAACCATGTGGAGCACGACTATCTTTACATGTGTGCCAAAGAAGACTTCAGCGGCACTCACAATTTCGCACGCACATATCAAGAGCACTTGGAGAATGCGGCACGCTATTCGAAAGCATTGAACGAGCGAGGCATCAAATAAGAGAAATAGAGACAACAATAACCCTTTTTTGAGAGCATTTCTACATTAAATACTTGAAAATTAAGCACTTCGAGTAAAAAAATAGCATGTTTTTCGCAAAAAAAACAAAATATATTTTTGTATCACGTGAAAAACTTGTATCTTTGCATTCCCAAATTAAGGGAACGAGAGTTTTTACATAGTAATTCATTAATATAAGAGAACACAAAAATGACGAAGGCACAAATCATCAATGAGATAGCCGAGAGCACTGGCGTTCAGAAAAAAGACGTCGCTGTGGTAGTTGAGAGTTTTATGGAAAGCATCAAGAATAGCATGCTCAATAGAAAAGAGAATGTCTATCTGCGCGGTTTCGGTAGTTTCATCATCAAGCATCGTGCAGCAAAGACTGCTCGCAACATCCAAAAGAACACCACCATCACCATCGATGCTCACGACCTGCCAAGCTTCAAACCGGCAAAGAGTTTCGTGGAGAAGATGAAGGGTGAATAATTAGGAATATTCATAACATTTTATATTAACCAACCAAACCGAAACCAAATCAGAGTTGGTCAAGGTTAGGTTTAAACTAATTCAACAATATGCCAAACGGTAAAAAGAAAAAGGGCCACAAGATGGCTACGCACAAGCGTAAAAAGAGACTGAGAAAGAACAGACATAAGAGCAAGTAAAGCTAGCCTGTTCCGACGGGTGTTGGGTGATGGAGAAGAAAAGGTTGTGGTGACAATCTTGGAATCCATCACCCAATGCAAATTAATTAATCATCCCTTAAAAGCAAGGAGAAAAAACAGAAATGACCAGCGAAGTTGTAATTGACGTTCAACAAAAAGAGATATCGATTGCCTTGCTGGAAGATCAGAAACTCGTAGAGTATCAGACCGAACCACGCTCGGCTTCGTTCTCCGTTGGAAACATCTACATCGCAAAAGTGAAAAAACTGATGCCAGGCTTGAACGCCTGTTTCGTAGATGTGGGTTATGAACGCGACGCCTTCCTGCACTACCTTGACTTGGGAAATCAATTCAGCTCTTACGAGAAATACCTGAAACAGGTACAGAGCGACAGAAAGAAACTTTATCCATTCAGCAAAGCATCACGGCTGCCCGACCTGAAAAAAGAAGGAAGTGTGCAGACTACATTGTCCGTTGGTCAGGAGGTTATGGTGCAGATTGTGAAAGAACCCATTTCAACCAAAGGTCCACGACTGACTGCTGAACTATCATTCGCTGGACGCTATTTGGTGCTCATCCCATTCAACGATAAGGTTTCTGTTTCTTCAAAAATCAAAAGCGGTGAAGAACGCGCTCGGCTGAAACAACTCATTCACAGCATCAAACCCAAAAACTGCGGCGTCATCGTGCGCACAGTGGCTGAAGGGAAACGTGTTGCCGAACTGGATGCAGAACTAAAGGTACTTAGCAAGCGATGGGAGGACGCTTTGGTAAAAGTACAAAAGACACAACAACGACCTCAAATGGTCTTCGAGGAAACGGGAAGAGCCGTCGCATTGTTGCGCGACCTCTTCAACCCTACCTACGAAAGCATCCATGTGAACAATGAAGATGTCTACAACGAAGTAAAGAACTATGTCTCTCTAATAGCCCCTGAAAAGGCGGGCATAGTGAAACTCTACACAGGCAAGGTGCCTATCTTCGACAACTTCAACGTCACAAAACAAATCAAGTCGGGATTCGGCAAGACTGTAAACTACAAACATGGAGCCTACCTCATCATCGAACATACGGAGGCCATGCATGTGATTGACGTGAACAGCGGGACGCGTATCAAGAAGGAAAACGGCCAAGAACAAAATGCATTAGAGACGAATCTTGGAGCCGCAGACGAAATCGCACGCCAACTTCGATTGCGCGACATGGGAGGTATCATTGTCATCGACTTCATTGACATGAACCTTGCTGAAGATCGACAAATGCTCTATGAGCGCATGTGCAAAAACATGCAACAAGACCGAGCTCGGCACAACATCCTGCCGCTTTCGAAATTCGGATTGATGCAAATTACAAGACAACGTGTGCGTCCAGCTATGGACGTCAGTGTCGAAGAAACCTGTCCCACCTGTTTCGGAAAAGGAACCATCAAATCAAGCTTCCTTTTCACTGATCAATTGGAGAGCAAGATTGACACCCTCGTTAACAAGATTGGCGTCAAGAAATTCTATCTGCACGTACATCCCTACGTGGCTGCCTATATCAATCAAGGCTTCATGAGCCTGAAACGCAAATGGCAGATGAAATACGGATTTGGAGTGCATGTGGTATCCTCGCAAAAGATGGCGTTCCTGCAATACGAATTCTACGATACGCAGAAACAATTCATCGATATGAAAGAGGAAATCGAAACAAAATAAAGAGAGGAGGTTCCAAACATTTTCATTGGAACCTCTCTTTTTTATGTAAATGATCGCTCAAATCACTTTATAACGAATACGGAACGACATCTTGTCGTTGTCCCAATTGGTACCCAACATCTCGAAACGTCCGATTTGTGAGGTTGAGCGCACATGCTTGCCAATACATGGGCAAACATCGTAATCGCCAATACGCACAAGGCGGATGGTTTCGCTGGCGTCATCAGGAAGCTTCTCAAGATTGATGCGAGCATCGGGTGAATCCTCATCGGCTTCGGCAATCAACTGTTCAAGTTCACTACGCGTTACATATTCGAATGTAACTGGTAGGTCCTGCTCAATCAGTTCGTTCATCTCGCGTTCGATGGCACGTTCCTCTTTGCGATCAGGTTTATGATCGACAATCCAAGAGATCTTACTCTTCTTGCGCTCCACGTGCGCATTGTTGCTACGCTCACAACCGAACATCCGCTGCATCAGCTGATTGAGAAGATGTTCTGCTGTATGTGCAGGAGGGAACTCCTCTTTGTTGTGGTCGTTCAAAATATAGTCTTCACCCATATCTCAGTATTCTATAGTTTCATTTTAAACACACATCCACCATTGGCTGGCACGTTCACCTTGACGGCCGAATCGGCTTTCAACGAAAGGATGGCCTTCTCATTTGAAAGCAAATCAACCGACTCGTAGGCCTTCTCTTGGAATCCCAGATAAGAGAACGCGTGGTGAGGGATGATAATGTCGCAAGTTGCTGTCGCATTATCAAAATTCACAACCACAAGCATCAACTCGTCATCGGCTTTTCTCATGAAAGCGTATTGCTTCTCGGCCATATGCTGGTTCATATACATCAAGTCGAAGAAATCGCCCTCACGAAGAGCCTTCTCAGCATTCACGAGATTCAGCACATAGAGATAGATACCTTCCAGTTGCTTCTCATCGCGCTTTAGCTTTCGACGTTCATAATAGCCACGCCTCAAAGTATCAACCGACCAATAATCGAATATCGTGGTGCGCCCATCAATGCCGCTGAAACCTTCGTTGTCCATACCTCGCTCACCAAACTCCTGTCCAGCATAAAGCATGAATGGATTGGGTTGCATCAGCACGCTGACCAAGAATCCAGGTACCGCCTTACGGGCATTTCCACAGAAGAAATCGCTAGCTATGCGTTGTTCATCATGATTCTCCAAGAAATAGAGCATGTGTTGACGAATGTCATCTGTTGCTTGCCATTGTTGCGTGATATCTCCAACAGGACGACGACCACAAATAACATCACGAACACAATCGTACATGCCTACCTTATCGTAAAGCCAATCGAATCCTGCACCGATATAGTTGCGATATTCAGTGGGATTATAAACCTCACCGATGAACTTCACATCAGGATAAAGGAATTTCACCTTGTCTGTCGCCCAATACCAAAAAGCTGCGGGAACCATCTCGGCCATATCACAACGGAAAGCATCAATTCCTTTCTTCGCCCAAAAGAGCAGGATGTCGGTCATTTTGCTCCACGTATTGGGAATTGGTGAGAAATGCTCACTTCTTCCACCAGCATCGCAATAGTCGATTCCATAGTTCAACTTGACCGTCTCATACCAATCGTTCCTATTCGGACGTGGAGAGAATTGATCATTACCCGTTGCACGAGCTGGACATTCCTCATAATTCTTTTGTGCAAAGAGATCCAACTCGCCTTCGGGCTTAGGCAGATCTGACAAATCCAAAGGTTGCCCCCAACAATAGTAGAAGTTGTTTTTGGTAGAGAAATGCATCGATGTGTCGTCATCCTCACCCAAATCGTGGACCCCTTCAGGTTTGCAAATACTCTTGTATTGCCGAGCCACATGGTTTGGAACGAAGTCCATCACCACCTTCAACCCTACCTGATGGGTACGCGCTATCAATGCTTCCCACTCCCCCATTCTATTTTTCACATCGGTCGCCAAATCAGGATCTACATCATAATAGTCGGTGATGGCATAAGGCGATCCAGCCCTACCCTTCACAACCTGTGGATTCTGGCAAGGAATACCGAATGCAGAATAATCAGTCTTCGAAGCATGTCTAACAACACCCGTAAACCAGATGTGCGTCGCACCAAGACGTTTTATCTGCTGAAGTGTCTTTTCATCGAAATCTTCGAACTTCCCACATCCATTCTCCTGCAATGTACCATTGCGTTTGCATGTGTTGTTACGATTCCCGAAAAGACGGGGAAACACTTGATAGACAATCGGTTTCATTATATTCGTTAAAGTGTAATTCCGTGTGCAGAAACCTCACGGTTGATCTTGGCAATCATTCCCTGCAAAGCCTTTCCAGGTCCGCACTCCGTGAAATCATCAGCACCATCGGCAATCATGTTCTGAACGCTCTTTGTCCAACGAACGCTGCTTGTCAACTGAGCAATCAAGTTTTGTTTGATTTCGGCGGGATCGGTATGCGGCTGAGCATCCACATTCTGATAAACGGGACAGATGGGAGTCTTCACCTCAGTCTTCTCGATGGCTGCTTGCAACTTGTCCTTAGCGGGTTGCATTAGGGGTGAATGGAACGCGCCACTCACAGGAAGCAGCAAAGCACGTTTGGCTCCTGCCTCTTTCATCTTCTCACATGCGGCATTCACAGCCTCCACATTACCCGAAATGACCAATTGGCCGGGATTGTTGTAATTGGCAGGAATGACCACATTGCCTTCAGCGCTCACCTCAGCACAAATCTCCTCCACTTTCTCATCGGGCAAACCGATGATGGCAGCCATTGTTCCTTGAGCCATCTCGCAAGCCTCTTGCATAGCCATTGCACGGGCATGAACCAAACGTAAGCCATCCTCGAAACTCAAAGCACCAGCGGCAACCAATGCAGAGAATTCACCCAGTGAATGACCTGCAACCATCTCGGGCTTGAAATCATCACCCATGCAAAGCGCGCTGATGACACTATGCAGGAAAACGGCAGGCTGTGTGACCTTTGTCTGCTTCAGTTCCTCTGCTGTTCCTTCGAACATGATATCTGTAATTTTAAAGCCAAGAACATCGTTGGCCTTATCGAAAAGTTCTTTTGCCAAGGGATTGTTCTCATAGAGATCCTTACCCATTCCTACAAACTGTGCTCCCTGTCCGGGAAATACAAATGCTTTCATTTTTTCTTTAATTGTTTTGATATTAATAATTTGCGGTGCAAAAATACAAAAAAAATCCCAATTGTCATACGATAATCGAGATTCATTTCCACTTGACCACAAATGAGACGGTCAAAAGCCACAAATGACGTTGTCAAAGCTATGGAATGAGGCGGTCAAAGCATAGCAATGACACGATCAAAGCTATGGAATGACAAGGTCAAAAACCATCAATGAGGAAAACATTAATAAACAATTTATATGTTTCGACGACTATATCATTTCAAAATAAATCCCGGCCAACTCCGTGATGGGAGTGGTCGGGACACATTATAGATTTGCTTTACAGCGCGAAAATCTCTTTTCGAATCTTGTTGTTATTCAGCTTCGGGAGCCTCGTCCTCGATGTCGAAAGCATCTTCGATTTCTTCCTCGACAACATCGGCGACTTCCTTAACAGCCTCTTCAACTACAGCGGGAGCAACTTCCTGAGCATTCTCGGCAACAACCTTCACAGGAACAATCACCTCAACCTCCTTGTGGAAGTGAACAGTAGCCTCATAATCGCCCACCATTTTTGCATCGCGCATAGTGATGATCTTGCGATCAACCTCGATACCCTTCTGGGCAAGAGCCTCAGCAACCTGAGCGGCACCAACCGAACCATAAAGCTGACCAGTAGCACTCACCTTGGCAGCAATCTCCAGAGCAACGCCCTCGAAAGCCTTTGCCTTGTCCTCGGCAGCAGCCTTCTGAGCAGCCAGCTTGTGAGCCTGCTGCTTCAAGTTCTCAGCCAAAATCTTCTTGGCAGAAGGTGAAGCGATGACAGCTTTTCCCTGGGGAATCAGATAGTTGCGGCCATAACCGCTCTTAACGTTCACAATATCGTTCTTGTATCCAAGTCCGATAACGTCTTGTTTCAAAATCAATTCCATTCTGTTTCCTCCTCTTTAATTATTTCATCAAATCGGTTACGTATGGAAGCAGAGCGAGCTGACGTGCGCGCTTCACAGCCTGTGCCACACGACGCTGGTACTTCAGACTTGTTCCAGTGATACGGCGAGGCAGAATCTTGCCCTGCTCGTTCAAGAACTTCTTCAGGAACTCGGGATCCTTGTAGTCAATATACTTGATACCGCTCTTCTTGAAACGGCAATACTTCTTCTTCTTTGTGTCGATAGAAGGAGCAGTGAGATAACGGATTTCTGACTGTTCTGCCATGATTTAAGCCTCCTCTTTTTTACCAAGCTTTGCACGACGCTTCTCAGCATAAGCGGCAGCATACTTGTCAAGTTTAACAGTGATGTAACGAATAACTTTCTCGTCGCGGCGATAGCCAGTTTCGAGAGTCTTAATGATGGATGGCTCAGCCTTGAATTCCAACAGGCAATAGAAACCTGTAGATTTCTTCTGAATAGCGTAAGCCATCTTCTTCAGTCCCCAGGTCTCTTCGTTCAAAATCTCAGCACCATTGTCGGTGAGCAGTTTCTTGAATTTAGCGACCGTTTCCTTCATCTGTTCATCAGACAAAACGGGAGTCAAAATGAAAACGGTTTCGTATTGATTCATACTACTTTGATAAATTAAAAATTATAATTATTATTCTCATTGCCCTCTTCAACAGAGGGACTTTTTTGCTGTTTTCTATGCTTCCTCGGCACCTTTTTTGCCAATAAGCGGGTGCAAATGTACAATTTTTTCACAAACTGACCAAATATTTCTTGCTTTTTCATTGATTTTCAATGGGAAAAACATAGTTTTCGCACAATTGCACCACTTTCTTTGCCCGAAAATGCGATTTTTTGTGTATCTTTGCAAACGATAAGCCGACTTGGAAGCCATCAACGGCATGATGTTGGCCGAACTGTCACATATTATATTAAAAGTATGAGCATGGCTATAATACCCCTATGGGGGTGGATTGTTTTCTATATTCTCGTTATACTGATGTTGATCGTTGACTTGAAGATGTTTGGCAAGAACGGTCAACATGAGGTTAGTGTGTCTGAAGCACTGAAGATGACAGTCGTATGGATTGCTATCTCGATGGTGTTTTGCCTGGCCATCTATCTTTACTATCCTGGTGGAAACAATGTAGAGATGGCAAAAGAGTTCCTAGCGGGATATTTGATTGAGAAATCGCTCTCAATGGACAATCTTTTCGTATTCCTGATGCTATTCTCGTTCTTCGGAATCGAACGCAAATATCAGCATGAAGTGCTCTTCTGGGGCATCTTCGGCGCATTGGTCTTGCGTAGTATCTTCATCTTTGCAGGTGCGGCAATGGTGGAACGATTTGAATGGGTGTTGGGCGTGTTTGGCCTCTTCCTGCTCTATACAGGCGCCAAGATGTTCACTCACGAAGAAACACAGGCGGGCAATCCAGCCAACAACATCGTGGTGAGGCTCCTGAAGCGATTCCTACCGGTCACTTCAAAGATGCAAGACGGGAAATTCTTTGTGATTGAGAACGGCAAACGGTTGGCAACCCCTTTGTTTGTGGCATTGGCAGTCATCGAGACGTCCGATGTGGCATTTGCCGTTGACTCCATCCCCGCCGTGTTCAGCGTCTCGCGCGATCCGTTCATCGTGCTTACCAGCAACATCTTCGCCATCCTCGGACTTCGAGCCCTCTACTTCGCATTGGCGGCTATCGCCAAATACTTCAAATACCTGAAATACGGCTTGGGCATCATCCTCATCTTCGTGGGAGTGAAAATGCTGCTCGCCACAGACAAATACATCAACGACCTCGGTTCGCTTGTGGGGTTGAACCTCAACCTGAAACCCATCGAGATAGAGACAGGTGTGAGTCTTGCCATCATCTTCGGATTGCTGTTGCTTTCCATCCTGTTCTCCGTAGTGGAACAAAAACTGCATAGCAATCAGGAGGCTTGATGTTCAAATATCTCACGTTGGCGTTTCTTGTTTCGATTATTTTGCGTACCTTTGCGGCCGGAAATGAAGAGTGCAATTGAACATAAATATCATCAATAATAAAACATCAATAGAATATGGCTGTCATCAAACCATTCAAAGGAATCCGCCCACCGAAGGAACTGGTGGAGCAAGTGGAAAGCCGCCCATACGACGTGCTTGACTCTGAAGAGGCCCGCGCCGAAGCTGGCAACAACGAGAAAAGCCTCTACCACATCATCAAACCCGAAATCGACTTTCCCGTGGGCACGAGCGAATATGACCCTCGCGTGTATGAGAAAGCCGCCGAGAACTTCCAGAAGTTCCAAGACAACGGTTGGTTGGTGCAAGACAAAGACGACCACTATTACATCTACGCTCAAACCATGAACGGCAAGACGCAATATGGTTTGGTGGTGGGCGCCTACGTTGACGACTACATGAAGGGCAACATCAAGAAACACGAGCTGACCCGCCGAGACAAGGAGGAGGATCGCATGAAGCACGTACGTGTGAACAATGCCAACATAGAGCCCGTTTTCTTCGCCTATCCCGATAACAAAGTGCTCGACACGCTCATCATGCGCTATGCTCAAACCGAACCCGAATACGACTTCATTGCCCCTATTGATGGATTCCGCCATCAGTTCTGGATCATCTCCGATGCAGCTGACATGAAAACCATCACCGAGGAGTTTGCAAAGATGCCCAGCCTTTACATCGCCGATGGCCACCATCGTTCGGCTGCTGCCGCATTGGTGGGAGCTGAGAAGCAAAAGCTGAATCCCAACCATCGCGGAGACGAGGAGTACAACTATTTCATGGCCGTGTGCTTCCAAGCCAGCCAACTCACCATCCTCGACTACAACCGAGTGATAAAAGACCTCAACGGCATGTCGTCCGAGGAATTCCTGGCTGCCCTGCAAGTGAACTTCATCGTTGAAGACAAAGGCACCGACATATACAAACCTGCCCGTCTGCACGAGTTCTCGCTTTATCTTGACCAACACTGGTACAGTCTTATTGCGAAGGATGGAACCTATAACAACGATGACCCCATCGGAGTGCTCGATGTGGACATCTCCTCACATCTCATTCTCGATGAGATTCTCGACATCAAAGATCTTCGCTCGTCCAACCGAATCGACTTCGTGGGCGGATTGCGTGGACTTGGTGAGTTGAAGCGCCGTGTGGACAACGGTGAGATGCGTACCGCATTGGCCCTCTACCCCGTTTCGATGCAACAGATCATGGACATTGCCGATAGTGGGAAGATCATGCCACCAAAGGCTACCTGGTTCGAACCGAAACTGCGTTCAGGCTTGGTCATCCACAAGCTCTCCTAAAACAATAAACCAACGCACGGATGGTTGACCAATACAAGACCATAAGCGACAAGATTGGCGAGGGATATTATACCGAGAAACGGAGTAAATTCCTCGCCTTTGCCCATCATGTCACCAACGTTGATGACATCAAGCAGCTGCTGGCGCAATATCGGAAGAAATACTACGATGCACGCCATGTATGCTATGCTTATATGTTGGGCGCAGAGCACACCGAATTCCGTGCAAACGATGATGGAGAGCCTTCGAGCACAGCCGGAAAGCCCATCCTTGGGCAAATCAACTCGAACGAATTGTCCGACATCTTGATTGTGGTCGTCAGATACTATGGAGGGGTAAACCTGGGCACCAGCGGACTCATTGTTGCCTATCGTGAGGCTGCCTCCGATGCCATCGCCCATTGCGAGATTACCATGCAGCAAGTGGAGGAAATCGTTGAATATAACTTTCCTTATGTGATGATGAACGACGTGATGCGCATTATCAAGGAAATGTCTCCGCGTATCATAGCGATGAACTACGATACCAACTGCTCAGCCAAACTCTCCATACGCAAATCAGAAGCCCAACAACTACGCGACAAATTGAACAAACTGAGCTTCAAATAAGATAAAATTTGTTAATAGAAGGGATTTAAGCGGAGGCAATTTTTGTTTCTCAAGTTTTTTTATTACTTTTGCATTCGCTAAAAGGGAAGGTTGGCAGAGTGATCGATCGCGCTGGACTCGAAATCCGGTATACCCCTTTCGGGTATCGGGGGTTTGAATCCCTCACCTTCCGCGTTAAAGGTAACCAGAGATGGTTGCCTTTTTTGTTGATAATCAGTTAGTTACAATCGTAAATTATTGACATTCAGGCTATAAGGGGATAGTGGTTCCTTTTTTGGCATGTGTTTTCATGTGGTTTTATATGTTCACATGTGGCGAAAAAGTATTACCAAAAATGGGAAATGGTAATACACTTTGGCGAAAGTGGTAATACATTTTGCATAAATGATTGAATATTAACTGATTATAAATAAAATAAGAATTAAAGATTATGGGAACACCAATTTTGAGGTTTGTCTTCGACCGAAAGAAGAGGGCAAGCAGAGTGAAAGAAGGTAGTGTGGAACTGTGTATCACCTACAACAGGAAGCAACACTGGTTGACTACTGGCGTGAGGCTGTTGCCGAAACAATGGCGTGAGCCTGGTCAGGTGGTGAACAGGTTGGACGCGTTTGAGCAGCAACGGACGCTTGACACGTTCATGGTGCAAGCTCGTCAGATCGTCAACGACATGATGGCGAATGGTGAGCTTGACATGAATGGTGTGACACGACTGTTAAAGCGACGGCAGAATGACAAGTCTTCGGAGAATGTTGTGCCGGAACAGACGTTCATATCGTTTTGCGAGGAACGTGCGGAGGTACGAAAGTATGGTCGTAGCGATGATAGCCAGGAGCGTTACGATCGTTTCATGCGCTGGTTCAAGGAATGGGGACAGATTGTTGATTTCAAGGACATCACGGACCTGAATGTGCTAAAGATGGATAAGGCGTTAGCAGCTAAAGGGATGAAGAACTATTCGAAGTGGCAGAACTACCATCGTTTCTTGAACTCATTCATCATTGATGCTCGTGAGGCTGGATTTGTGAGCAGGAATCCTTACAAGTGGTTGAACATCCCAAAGGATAAGTCGAGTGGCGGCTTGGGGAAGTATTTGACGCCTGACGAGTTTCGGCAAATAGCCAGTGTAGATCCACCCACGCTTGAACTGGAGCGCGTGAGAGACGTGTTTGTGTTCCAGACATATACTTGTATGAGTTATGTTGATTTGGCGGCATTTGACGCAAAGAAGTTGAAGCTGGTGAATGGCAGGAAGGTATATACGGGAATGCGAGGCAAGACGAAGCAGGAGTTCACCTTTTTATTATTAAAGCCTGCAGAGAAGATATTGGAGAAGTACGATGGTGTGTTGCCGATATCGTCAAACTCAGATTACAACGACAATCTGAAAGTGCTGGCGATGATGGCCAACATCAAGAAGCCAGTGAGCAGCCATTGGGCACGTCATACAGGTGCTACCCTACTCCTTAACGAAGGAGGCATGGATATGGAAGTCGTTGCAAAGGTGCTGGGACACAGTTCGACAAGAATCACTCGTCAGGTGTATGCAAAGCTTCTTGACGAGACAGTTGTGGATGCGATGAGTGCTTTTGAGTTGAACACTGAAATGGTGAAAAGTAGTGAAGAGAGGGGTGATATTGATTTGTGTGATGTGGAGATAGGGGATTTTTGGGAGTGATGGGGAGACCCCCTTGTTCCCCCTGTTTAGGGGGAGATATATAAAAGATGTAAGAGGTAAGAGGTAAGGGAGTTATCCGTTATTGATGATGTTGATGGTAGAAATGTCGATATTGATGTCGGATTTGTCGTATTTGCCGTTGAGTTGACTGATAAACTCTTCGGTGGAGATGTCGCGTCGTGTGTCGGCGTTGATGGTTGTGTTGGAGTATTTAGGCATGAGGTATTGGTTCCATTGAGCGATGGCAGCCGCTTTCTGTGCGGGATCTTTAATAGATTTGATGGTTTCTCCAATCTTTTCGATGTGAGGTCTTAATTGTTTCTCGATGATGGAGCGCATGTCGCCCGTCACCTTATTGGGCGTACCTTTGGCGCGTCCTCCGACTTTTTTGTGTCCTTTGGTGAATCGTCCAGCAGGAGTTGATTTCTTTTCCGCTTTCTTTTCGTTTTTGTCGTCTTTGTTTTTATTTTGTTCCTTTTTTGCCATGATGTTGATGGGATTGTTCGGTGGCAAAGATATGAAAAAAGGCAAAATGGTGTGCTTTTTCAGATTGGAAAATTTATCAATGGGCTGTTATTTGGTTTATTTATCTTCGCATTATAATCATCAAATAATCAATAGACATGGGATTGATAGGAAGCATCGTTGGAGGCCTTGCCTCTACTGTTGGCGGCATTTTTGCAGGTAAAGCAGCCAACAAAGGTTATAATCAAGCTATCAGCAGTTACGAAGATCGCATGAAACAGTTGCAGGACCATCGTGACATGTTGTATTATCAAGATCCGACGCAGACGGCAGAGAACCAAGCAGCCGTGACACAAGCTCGTGAGTTGTTGAATGAGCAAGCGGAGAACGCTGCAGCCGTAAGTGCTGTGGCTGGTGGCACTCCTGAGAGCATTGCCATGCAGAAAGCAGCCACGACGAAAGCCATTGGCAACATGATGCAGCAGCAGGCCGCACAGGGAGCCGCCAACCGTGAGCGAATATGGGACAATGCAGACAGGCAGATCACGCAGATGAACAACTACATTGCCCAAACGAAGTTGAACAAAGGACTGTCGAAGGCGCAGAACATCAGTCAGATTGCAGGAGGATTGGCAAGTAGTGCGAATGCAACAGACTTTGGTACGTTGAAATTGAGGAACGGCAAGCTGCTTGATTTGTAATGAAAGGAGGCATTTATGAGTGTGCATGACAGAAATTACAAAGCAGGGATAGATCCTTCACTTTACACATTCACTGAAAAGCAGATGAATGAAATGTCGGGGAATGCCAGGAACGGCATGGTCCCAGCAGAGCCAATACAGGAGACCCCCCAAGCCCCCCTGTTGAGGGGGGATGTTGGGGTTAATGGGTCAAATGGGGGTAATGGCGTGATGCCGATGTACGCAGAACTTCTTGATGAGACTGTTGAGAGACCGCAAGTTCCTGTGGCTAATGGTGTTAATGGGGGTGATGGCGAGAAACCTGTGTGGCCTGGATATGAGCGATATGCAAATTGGGGGAAGACGCAAGAAGAGACCCCCCAAGCCCCCCTGTTGAGGGGGGATAATGGGGTTAATGGGTCTAATGGGGTGAGTGTTGTGACGCCAAGTCCTAAACATGTGACAGACTGGAGCAAGGGTTTTGCGCAAGGTATTGCAAATGGAGCAGCCAAGGAAAAGCCGTTGTGGGAAGTGATGCAAGACTATGACCGTTGGGCGAAGGAGAACAACGGTGAGGTGTTGGACAGTGTTAGCAAGTATGTTCTTTTCAACCAGTACGACCCGACGAAGAGTATAGCGCAGAACGAGGAAGAAGAGCGTCACCGTAAGAGTCAGGCGAAGTGGGAGCAGATAGGCAATCTGTTCAGTCATTTAGGAAATTTCGTTGGAGGCATGGTGGGAGCACCGCCCCAGCCTTTAGAGAGTGGCGTGGCATTGACCGAGCGTCAGCGCAAGATACGTGATGCTGTGCAAGCCCAGCGTCGTCAGACGGCAAATGACATGTTGTCGTTGTGGTATAAGGACATAGCAGACAAACGAGCCGCCGAATTACAGACTATTCGTGAACGTAAAGAAGACCGCTATGACAAAGAACAGGAACGTAAGAATGCGCTAACTGAAGCTCAGATAGGAAAGTATCGTGCGGCTGCCAACAAGGATGATGCAATGACTGCTTACTATGCGGCTAAAGAGAATGCCCTTATTGAAGGTAAACCACTTGACGATGCACTGAAAGAAGCTAAAATTGCCAAAGAGCAAGCTTTAGCAAATAAAGCATCTGTCGGTGGAAGTGGCGGAGGACGAAGAAGTTCAAGTGGTTCTGATAATCGTGAAACGGTAAGTGTTACCACAAAAAAAGGAACAACGACGGAAAGAAGGACTTGGAAGCAAGAATATAAAAACAGCAAAGGTCGCCCTTACGGACAGGGACGGGGCAAGGGGCCTGGGTATTGACCATTTATAATTTGACAATTTTCGATTGACAATTTTAGACATTTCACATGAATAACGACAATTTACGCAATCTTTATAAGACATTCCAGAAGGAAGGTTATGACATGCCATCGTATGAACAGTTTGAAAAAGACATGCAGGATGACAACAACCTTCATGATGCGTGGGAATCCTTGAAAAACGACGGTTACGAACCACCAGAGTATGACACATTCAAGACAGACATGTGGCCATCGCAACAAGAGACCCCCCAAGCCCCCCTGTTAGGTGGGGCTGATGGGGTGAATGGGCAGAATGGGGTTGAAGGTCCCGCCCCTACCCTTCCCGGTATGGAGGAAGGGTACAGTCAGGAGGTGATTGATCGTTATAACAGTCCTGACAATAAGGCTGGCAACTTCAAGGACATGGCTCAGATTGCCGCAGAGGTTGAAAGGGAGAAGCAAGGTGGATTGTTAGGAGGCGTGTGGAATGGTATAAAGAAAGGCGGAAGCAACCTGATTGGCAACATCATGGGGGTGTTTAGGCCGACTGCCCAGCAGGTAAAGACCCCCCAAGCCCCCCAGACCCCCTCTGTCCCCCTGTTGAGGGGGAAGAATGGGGATAATGGGGTTAATGGGTCTAATGGGCAGAATGGGGTTGAAAGCCCCAACCCCACCCTTCCCAGTAAGGAGGGAGAAGGAGGTGATCGGTTGATGGGCCGTTTCAGGGAGTTTGTGAAGAGCGGCCACAACGACGTTGGCACGCCATTAAAACAGATGGAAGTGGAATTGCTTGCAAGTGGAGCTGCCGAGACTCCCGAAGACGCCATTAAGAAAGCTTATGAGTTGAACTGGCGATATGCCGATGAGACAGCATCGGGGATAGCTAAGAAGACTGTGGAAGGCATTCCTCATGGTTTTCAAGATATTGGTGTGTCACTTGACAATGCTTACTACACCCGTGAGATGCAGGATGAAATCAAGCGTTCAGCAGATAGTCTTGGTATCAGTTACGACGATTATGTGAAAAACCACTTGAAGCCACAGATAGGAGTTGCCTTACGAGAACGTTTTGGCTATTCAGAGCGCGACGCAGACACAATCGCCCGTCGGTTGTTTGGTCATGAAGAACATGCCACCGACCGCGTGATTATGGATGAGGCCAACGAATTAACAAAAGGCTGGTTGGGTGACGAAGTTAACAAAATGTTTGCCATCTATGATGCAAAAGCAGACGAGGCTTATCAGCGCAATTACACGTACAATCCTACTGCAGGTGCTGCAAACATTGGTTCCCATCTGTTTGCCCAACGAGAAGCAAACAAAGAGAGCGATCCTGACAAGGTTTTAGAATCCTTGAAAAAGATGGGAAAAATCATTTTTGGTGATTTGCTTATAAACAAGGATTATATGGCAGAGGTGTCGAAGAAGGCCACCGAAGCAGGCATGACACCCGAAGCTTACATTGAACAATATGTTGCACCTGGGTTTGTGGAAGCTTTACAGAAGAAGTTCCAAGAGACCGCCGTTGCCCGTGAGATGCCAACGTCAAAGTTGGAATATGTGCTTGGCGGTTTTGGTGACAGCATCATTGGCATGTTGACAAACAGCTACCTGAACAGTGAAAGCAGGCAGCAGTACATCAACGAGGCTAACGCATTGACTGCAATGGGAAAGAACCCAAATATTGGCGATCCAGGCATACTTGCAGAGGGAAGCCGTTTGGCAACAGGTATGGCCGCCGACTTCTGGTTGTGGGGAGGCTGGGGCAAGATAGGTGCAAAAGCCACAGGAGAACTTGTAGGTCAACGTATAGCCAGTGTAGCCGCTCAGCGAGGTGTAAGCAAGGAAGTGGCCAGACGACTTGTAGAAGAAGAAGCCGCCCACCATTTAGGCAAGCGTGTTGCCAAGAATATCATGGAGCATGTTCCTCAGAGTGCTATCACCATGGCTGGAGCTGAAGGAACCACCGAGGCTGTGAGGAGTGCAAGAGACGGTGAAGGTTTCCTAACAGGAGTAGGTAACACTATTAGTACTGCATTGCATGGAGGAATAACGGGAAGTGCATTTGGTCTGACAGGCGGTTTTATGGGAGGTCTGACACAAAGATTGTCAGGCGCAAAGCGTCTTGCAGGCAAGTTGGCAGGACTGGAAGTAGAGGCCGCTACACTCTACACCACAGAGGAACTGTCAAAGATGGCTCAGGGAGAAGACGCTTTCAAGAGTCCGTTTAAAGGCTTAGTGGAGAGCAACATCAAATTAGGCTTTATCAAAGCAAGTGCAAATCCGTTGGTCACAGGCGCAAAACTAATAGATGCCATTAAGAATCCCGTGAAAGCCGTTAGGGAAGGCATGAAAGGAAATACAGGCACGCTGACCGACGAAGACGTAAGAGATTTGATGAATACGTCATCAGGTCAGAGTTTGATGGACGCTTTGACCGCGATGCGTCCTGAAAGGACGGAAAAAGGCATGGAAGATCGTGAAGGTTATGTAAGCAGAGAGGCAGCACAAAGAGGAGCAGAAGCTTATGAGCAATACATGACCGATCCCGACAGACCGTTTGACAGGAAGCAAAGAGTAGCCCGACTGTTAGGCGGTATCATCCCGCCACCTGGATTGGAAGTGAAAGCAGAGGTGACACCCGAAGAAGATGGTAGTTATGTATTAAGAACGCGTGATATTGATGGTCAGTGTGTTCGTGAGATGCGTTTTGACACACAAGATGAGGTCGGTGATGCCATAGAGCAAATGCAATATGACATTGACAGAAATCAAACAGAAGCATTAGAGCAAAAAGTAAATTTGTATGACGCTTATTATTTCTTCCCTGACTATCTTAATGAAGAGTACAGAAGAGCAGCCGTAAAATCTTCATCAGGCGAAGGATTGACAGCAGGCGAACGTCAAGCCATCTATTTATATCAACATCGTGATGAAATACAAGAGATTGCCAAGAAGAGGGCAAATGGTCGCCCGTTGACGGACGAAGAAAAGCAGCTTGGAGAGATCTACGAAGAACGTTTCAACGAATACGCAAAGGACAATGACACCGCCAATCCTGTTGTTGCTTCCTCTGGGCATTACGGGAGAGGTCAGGAGGCAGTGAAGGCGAATGATGCAGTGGCGTTGCGTGAGATTGGTCATGAAGTGAACTTGGCAGATGCACGTATTGGGAGTCTGTTCACGGAAGAAGAGGCACAGAAGATCAACGATGTTGTGGAGAACGGCACAGAGGAAGACGTGGCCGCCATGATACAGCAGCAGACAGATCCCGCCAAGCGAGATGCCATCCAGAAGCTTCACAATGCTGTTGAGACTATGCGTGGCGTTGATGACGGGATATCGGAAGGAGCGTTGGCCGACGAAGAAGCCATCAGAGAACAAATGACCGCTCTGCAAAGCGAGAGTGGCGAGATCATTCCTTTGGAGCTTTCGAACGGTTCGACCGTATATTTGACGAGCGGCAACCCAGAGAATCGATATGGCACAGTGATGGTGAGCTATCCAGGCGATGACGGAGAAGTACACCATGCCCAGCTTAACGTCCGCGACATAGAGAGTATTGGTGTGGCTGTACCTACAGAAGATTTTATCGCACAGCGCAGTCAGCAGTTGCAGCAAGAGAACGAGGGACGATACAGGAATTGGGTGAACGGAACCGAGTTGCGCACAGGCAATCAGGTGGAATTGACGATTGGAGGTCAGACGGGCGCATTCACAGTAGATGGTTTCTTTGGCAACGGCGATGTGCAGTTGCATGACGAGACAGGAGGGGTGATGCGTGTGAGTCAGGACGAAGCCATGCAGATGATACGTGCCACCGAGGATAAGCGTATCACAGAAGAGTTGGAGGCTGAGCGCAAGGCGTATAAGGAAGCTGAAAGACAGCGCAAGGAAGCCGAGCGTGCCGAAGCTGAAAGGCAGCAAAGAGAGGTGGAAGTGAGGAAACGGCACCTGGAAAGCCTCCAAGCCCCACAGACCCCCTCTGTCCCCCTGTTGAGGGGGAAGAATGGGGTTGATGGGCTGAATGGGGAGAATGTGCGATGGTCACAGTTGGGTGACACGGGTATCTCGTTGTCGGACAAGGAAGGAGTGGAAAAGCATTTGGCAGCCACCTACCCCACGGAAGAAGAAGCACGTTCATTCATTGAGGATCAGCGTCAGGCATTGAAAGTACACCAGCGCGACGATGTTCAGCCGCGTATTGACAAGTGGAAAAGCCTGCTTGATGATTATGTCTCTGGCAAGCGTGAGTACACAGACGAGGAACTTAGCGAAATGCTGACCTCGCTCAGCGACCTTGAGACAGAGCAGGCTTTCCTCAATGATCAGGCGAAGGCGTTGAAGGGTATTCAAGAGAGCCTAAAGACCCCCCAATCCCCCCTGTTAAGGGGGGCTGCAGGACGAATGTCGGCATTGTCGAAAGCTCGTAGTCGTGAAGACAAGATCAGGATAGGTCGTGAGTTATACGGTAGTGATGACATGACAAGTGGTCTGTTTGACGATCTGGATGTGCCTCGCGACGCCTACGAATTGGTATCAATGAACCTTGGTTATGGAAGTATCAACTGGGAAGGACTTGAACGAGGTGGTCATCATGTGAGAGGCTTGCAGGAAGAGTTGGGTGTGAGTCGTGGCATAGGCCGTGGCAAGGACAGCAACGGTTTCAATGCTTACTTGGCCAAGAAGGGCGAAGGAAAAGGCGTTGAAGAGATTGTGCATGCCATTTGGGAAAGTCCTGAGAACGAGTTGCCCGATGGAGGCAAGCGTTTTGACGACTCAGAGATCAGGAACGCGATGTTGGATTTGCTGATGAGTGCCGGAAAGCCCACCGACATTCGCGACTACGTGATAGACCAGCGTTTGAACGAGGCAGAAGCCATCATGCGTGAGGCAGAAGAGCGTGAGAAAGAGTATGAATTAGAAGCTCAGGCAGGTGGGGTTAATGGGACTGATGGGGTTAATGGGTTTAGTGGGCGTTTGGCGAATGCCATTGAAGAGACGAACACGGAGCCTACAGACAGTCAGAAAGAAGCTGGTTCAGATGTGGATGGAGGAGCACAAGGACGAGGAGTAAACAGAGAGCAGGTAATAGAGGTACCGAACCTCAATACTATTGACAAAAACAATATTATTCCCGGTCAAGTCTATGTGTCAAAAAAGATAGACGCACAAGGTTATACAACGATTTCATTAGGGAAAGTTGGTGTTAACTCAAAAGGCAAAGCCGTATTTACAGGACAAAACACCAATGGCGCATTTGTTGACATTTCGTTAAAAGATTTGCTGACAGACGAGGACTACAATGATTATTTGGGCGAAGAATCCCTTATCGCAGAAGACTTGAACTTAAATGCTCATTTTAAGGTTAATGAAATAAAAATTGATCCCAATGGAAATGTTGTAGGCAAGTTATTAATTCCTAAGATTGATGGTGGATATGAGGAAATCACTGCACGTCTGAAGGTTAATCCGATAGAATATATTTCCAAAGAACAGCTGACCTCAAATGAAATAGAAGTTTTGCAAAAGAAAAACGAGACTCCACAGGCCCCTGAAAGTAATGGGGTGAATGGGGCTAATGGGTTTAGCGGGCGTTTGGCAAAGGCCATTGAAGAGACGAACACGGAGCCTACAGACGGTCAGAAAGAAGCTGGTAACTACAAGAAGGGCCATTTGTCGTTTGGAGGTTATCAGTTCACCATTGAGAATCCCAAAGGAAGCGTCAGGAGTGGCAAGGACGCCAGTGGCAATCCTTGGAGTGTGACGATGCACAACACGTATGGTTACTTGACAGGCAAGGGACACCTTGGCAAGGACGGTGACCATCTGGATGTGTTTATCAATGATGATGCGGATTTGGATAAGTTTGGGCTTGATGGGGTTAATGGGCTTGATGGGCAGAAGATATACATTATTGACCAAGTGAAGAAAGATGGCAGCTTCGACGAGCACAAGATCATGTATGGTTTTGACAGCGAGGTGGATGCCATCAGGAACTACCTGTTGAACTATTCCCGTCCGTGGCACGGTCTTGGCAACATTACAGGTGTTGACAAGGCGACGTTTGACAAGTGGGTAGAGTCGAGTGACAGAAAGGTGAAGCCATTTGCCGAAACGCGATTTGGTGACAACAGGGATGTCGCTGCAAAGGTGATTGAGGGGATTGAGAAGAAGACCCCCCAAGCCCCACAGACCCCCTCAGTCCCCCTGTTTAGGGGGAAGAATGGGGATGATGGGGTTAATGGGTCTAATGGGCTTGATGAGAATAATGGGAGTAATGGGAATGATGGGAGCCATGTGCCTGTTTTGGATAAGAGCGATTACAAGACGTACATGACGCCAGAGGCGAAAGAGTATTTTGCCAATGATCCCCGTTTTGCAAAGCTTGCCCATCGTGAACTGGCGTTCGTAACAGCAGCCGTATGGGATGGTGTTGTTATTCCTGTTGAGGAACTTATGAAGATTCCTGAAATACAGGAGGCCGAAAAGCGGATAAACAGCAAGAAAGGCAGTTTGAACATAAATGAAAGCGAACAACGCAAGCATATTGATCATCTCCTTGATGCCGAACATGGAAGCCAAGTTTATAAGGATGGTAAAAAGGTCAAGAATGATTATAGCGGTCCTGTCCGTCAAGAACGCAAGGCAATGATTGTTATTGGCAGACCTGCTGGTGGAAAATCAAGTGTGTTTGCAGACAGGCTATCACACGATTACGGAGCGCGAATAGTTGATAGCGATATTGTAAAGCCTTGGTTGGAGGGTTATGATGAAGGCTATGGAGCAGGATACGTCCAGGAAGCAAGCGCAAAAATCGCCGAGCAAGCAATATTTGAAGCAGCCAAGCGAGGTGACAACATGGTCATTCCACGAATTGGAGGTAAAAGCGTAATAGGAAAGACTGTCATACCTTTGATTGAAATGGGGTATGACGTGCAACTTTATTACAATGATGTTTCCGAGCAAACATCCATTATGCGGGCAGCTTCCAGATTTGTTGATGAAGGAAGATATCTTTCTTTACAGTATTTAACAACTATAAAGGATAAAATATCAAAAACTTTTAGTAACTTTGCAGAGAAGAAATTAGGTGAGTATTATGACGAAAAAGATTCTAATGAAAGATCTTCCATCAGGGATGTACGAGTTGATGGTTTACCTGTGGTGGACGGAGGAAGCATCGAAAGAGGAACAGAACCTTCCGGAAGACGAACAGGTGAAGCTGTTTCTCCAGTGGTGCAAGGAAGAGGACGCGACGGGCGGAATCAAGCTGAACAAGGAGATGAAGCAATTCGTAGAGAGCAACCTATCTTCTCCTATGTCGAGTGGAAGTCAAACGACGTAGCATTTGGCGAGAAGCCTAAAGAGATCTGGAACAGCGAAAGTGGAAAGCCGCTTCCAGGCCAGACACAGAAAGGAGAACCAAAAGTAGAAGTCAGTGCGGCCCCCAGTGTAGATCAAGGTGAGCATATCAAGCAAGCCGAGGTTTCGCAAGGTAAGTATGAAATCACCAAGCGTTTCCACAAGAAGAAGGGCACCGACATTGATGTTGTCAACTTCACAGAGCGTTTCGACCGTGAGAAGTTCTTGGAGTTGAAGAAGACAGTAAAGGACTTTGGCGGTTACTACTCATCATACGGTCGAGGAGGATTTGTATTTGAGAATGGTGAGGAAGCCGCGAGACGTTTTGCTGAGGCCGTAACAGGCGACGCAGAGGCTACCGTTATAGAGCAGCCCACAGAACCCAATGAAGAAGAGATTCAGGCCAAGCAAGCAAAGGCAGACCGTAAAACGGTTGTTGAAGCACTTGGCAAGCGATATGTAAGGACAGATGAAAAGGGCAACGACGCCACTGTTCATGTCAAGTACATAGATGATGATCAGGTAGAAGTGGAAGTCACTTCGAGCAATCCTGACATAGAGCCAACAACCGAACGCGTGTCCATTGAAGATGTCGCCCGTTCGTTACGACAAGGTGACTGGGAGGAAGTGAAACCGCGTGAGGGTGGCAAGAGGTTCCCCGAGGATGGAGAAGAGCAGATGAAGGAAGCTTTGAATGAGCTTCATGACGCTTACAGGAATAACGACATCCCAGCCCGTGCGAAAGCCTACAAGAAGATGTGGGAGTTGTTTGACGCCCGTCAGGAAGACGAAGGTGTTGACCTTAAAACACGTCGCAAGAGCTGGTACAGCTACAAAAAGATCGTTGATCAGCAATTTCTAACAGAAAATAGCAATGAACAGACAACAGAAGCAACAAGTGGAACAGGCGAAGCAGTGGTGTCAGGACGAGATGATGTCTTGGGCCTTGATGCGTCTGGAGTTGATGGAGGAGTACGCCCCGAAGGAACTGGAGCAGTTGTTACAGGCGGGGAGCCTGAGAGAAAGCCTTCAAGCAACCGAGGAAAGTCTTCGAGAAATGGCAGAAAGTCTTCGGAAGCAGGACAGCAGTTATCACTCTTCGGAGATTGGGGAGATGGTACGGGAGACGCTTCTGGAGAAGTACGTGCGGAATCAGGAACCCGAGGAGAAGACTTGGGAGGAACTGGCGAGGGAGGAAGCCGACAAGACCGTGGAAGAAGCGTTGCGAAGAAAGAGGGAACAGGAGAAGAGGTTGCCGTAAAACGGCAACAGACAGAACCTGCAAAAGCAAGCACGGAACCAGCCCAAAATGGAACAGAACCTGCAAAAGCAAGCACGGAACCAGCCCAAAATGGAACAGAACCTGCAAAAGCAAGCACAGAACCTGAAAAGAAAGACCTTAACAAGCGGGCTGATGATGGTAGCGTGAAGACAGCTACAGAGAAGGCCCGTCCGTTGAACACCCGAAATTATCTTTATCCGAAAGACGCAAGCGACATAGACAACATGTCGCCCAGAGAGCGTTTGAATGCCAATGTGAGAGCATTGGAGATTTTGCGTGACCTGATGCGTGAGAACCGTCCTGGCACTCCCGAGGAGATAGCCGAGATGGGGCGTTTCCGTGGTTGGGGCGGTATCAAAGATGTTGAGAGCTTCTATGATGTCGATTGGTTGAGGCGTATGGACCGTCGCACAGGAGAAGGAATCTATGGAAGGTTGGCCGACGTGATAGACGAGTTAGATCCCGACGGCAAGCGTGGTTTGCTTGACAACATTCGCAGGAGTGCGTTGACAAGTTATTACACGCCCACCGACATAGCAAGAGCCATCAACCATTTCCTTGACAAGGCAGGTTTCAAGGGTGGAGACTTCCTTGACGGCAGTTATGGTGTAGGAGTGTTGGAAGGTACGATGCCCAAGGGCATGCAGCAGCGCACCCAGATACACGGTGTGGAGCTTGACTGGCTGACAGGTCAGTTGGCAAAGCACTTGTACCCAGACGCCGACATCAAGATCATGGGCTTCCAAGACGTGGATATAGCCGACAACTCCATGGACGTCGTTGGCAGTAACATTCCATTTGGCGACATCGAGGTATTTGATAAGAAGTGGAAGAACAATTCAGATCCGACGCACAAGATAGCCCAGAAACGCATCCACAACTACTATGTGGTAAGCAAGATAGACAAGACGAAGCCAGGAGGGCTGTTGTATATCATGACGAGTAACGCCGTGATGGACACTCCAGGCAACAAGCTTATTCGCGAATACATAGCCGACCAATGCGAGATATTGGGAGCCGTGCGTTTGCCCGACAACACTTTCAAGGGAGCCGGAACAAAGGTTGTGACCGACGTGTTGTTCCTGAGAAAGTTCAAGGACGCTGAGGATAGGGCGAGGACTTTGAAGACCCCCTCAGTCCCCCTGTTTAGGGGGAAGAATGGGGATAATGGGGTGAATGGGAGTTATGAGAGTGATGTGTTGAAACCGTTCTTGGGGACAGCAGACAAGAAGGTTACAGTAAAGGGAGCGTTCAGGACAGATGAAGTCACGGTGAGGTTCAACGGTTACTACGGAGAGCACCCCGAGATGATGCTTGGCGAAGTAAAGGCAGGTGGACAGTATCGAGGTGACGAGTTCGGCTTGACCAGCGACATGAGCACCAGCGAGCTTGCAAAGCAGATGGAAAAGCTGATAGACAAGAAGATTGTTGGCGAGCGTGCAGGCAAGCTTCTTGACACCCATCGTACCGAGCGTAAGGTGATGGAAGCCGTCAGGGAAAGTTACGTGGGTGATGGCAACTACGTGAGCAACGGCAATCTGATAGAGCAGAACGGCAGGTTAGGCATGTTGGAGACACAACGAGGCGAAGGTGGTGAAATCATCCGTCAGTTTGTCGAGGTGCCAGGCTTGAAGAAAGACGCCGCGAAGATCAAGACGATGATACCTTTGCGCACAGCATTGAAGAAGCTTATCAGTGAAGAGATTGGCGGAGCCGACGATGCCACATTGTCAGCCCTTCGTGCCGATTTGCGAAGAGCCTACGACCAATACACCCGCAAGTATGGAAAGCTTCATGACAAGGGCAGCAACTATCTTGACAACGACATAGACGGTTTTACCCTACGTTCATTGGAGAAGTGGAAAGACGGCAAGTTCATTGGTTTGTCGGACATCTTCGAGAAGAGCACCATCAAGCCCAAGATAGACGCCAGCACCATCAAGACCCCGTCGGATGCCGTTACGGTATCGTTGGCAGAGTATGGCGAGATACGCGAGTCGTTCCTTCGTGAGCGTCTTGGTGACAACTGGCAGGAACAGTGCGAGGGCGTAGTGTTTGCCGTACCATTCAGCAACGGTCGTTATGAGATACGCGATTTGTACCTGAGTGGTGACGTGAAGAGCAAGCTTGTCGACGCCGAACGTGCCGCCGCCAAAGATCCGTCGTATCAAAAGAATGTGGACGCCCTGAAAGAGGTGCAGCCGAAAGACATCCCCTTCATTGGCATAGGCATTCACATGGGAGCGCGATGGGTGCCCGACAAGGTATATACAGAGTTCATTTGGGATCTGCTGGGAGTAGATGGGAGATATGATGAAGACGGGGCTAATAGGAACACGGGTATTCGTTATTTGCCCGAGGCCGACGTGTTCACCGTGAGCGTATCACCGTGGGAGACATCAGGCAAGGCCAACGAGTGGCATACAACACACCGCAAGGCCGAAGACCTGATAGACTGTGCTTTGAAGAACGACAAGACAAAGGTGCAGTACACCGTTGACGGCCAGAGTGTGTTTGACGCCAAAGAGACCGAGCAGGCCAACGACAAGATCCAGCAGATACGAGAGAAGTTCGAGGAGTGGCTTCCTCAGAACCGAGAGCGTGTGGAAGAGTTGGCCAAGATATACAACGACAAGTTTAACAGAACCGTCATTCCTCATTTCGACGGAAGTCATTTACAAGTGCCAGGCCTGCAAGGTATGGAGTTGCGTCCCCACCAGAAAGATGCTGTTTGGATGCTCATCAACAACCGAGGCGGTATCATTGACCACATTGTAGGCGCAGGCAAGACATTGGTGATGCAGTGTGCCATCATGGAGATGCGCAGAATGGGCATTGCCAAGAAGCCCATGATCATTGCTTTGAAGAGTACGGTCCCACAGATCAAGAAAGAGTTCTTAGAGGCCTTCCCCGCTGCCCGCGTTCTTGCACCGAGTGAGAAAGACTTCACCACCAAGAACCGCAAGAAGATATTGTCGCAGATAGCCTTGAACGATTGGGACTGTGTGATACTCTCGCATGAGAACTACGGCATGTTGCCCCATACAGAAGAAGTAGAGACAGGAGTTATCAGAGAGCAGTTAGACCAGTTGGACGCCTCCATTCACTTGTTGATGGAGCAGCGAGACCAAAGTGACATGACCAAACGTCAGAAGAAAGCTTTGGAGAAGCGCAGGCAGCGACTGGAGAACAAGATGTCGAAGTTGCTTGACAGGAAGGTAGATAGAGAGTTTACGTTTGAGAACCTTGGCGTTGACTATCTGTTTGTTGACGAGTGTCAGCAGTTCAAGAGTCTTCCCTACACCACCACCCATCAAAACGTTGCCGGACTTGCCTCGCCAGAAGGCAGCAGCCGTGCCACCGCATTGCTTTGTGGTGCTCGATATCTGCAGCAGATGCACCAGGGCGACATGGGATTGACGCTGTTAAGTGGCACTACCATCAGCAACAGTCTTGTGGAGTTATACAGTCTGTTGCAGTATGTGCGTCCGAACAAGATGGCCTCGTTAGGTTTCAACACCTTTGACGCATGGGCCAGCAACTTTGCCGTGAACAGTGCCGAGTTAGAGTACAACCACCTGAATGAGTTGGCCACCCGTAGCCGTTTCCGCAATTTCGACAACCTTCCCGAGTTGAGCAAGCTTTACACCGAGGTAGCCGATGTGCGCAACGATAACAATTTGGAGTTGCCGAAGCCCAAGATGAAGGTACATGTAGTGACCGTTCCCGCCACCGACGCTTTGTCGAAGATCACCGACGAGTGCATTAGGATGTGCAAGCAGAAGGACGGCAGTTACTTTGGCATTCCGAGCAAGACGGCCAGTGGCAAAGATCAGCCATGGAGTCTGTTGGCCACCAACATCAGCACTAAGGCAGCCATCAACGTGCGACTGGTAGATCCATCGTTAGAAGACGTCGATGGTGGCAAGATCAAGATGGTGTGTGACAATGTAAAGGAGTTGTATGACAAGTTCAGTCCGTGGAAGGGCACACAGATGATATTCTGTGATTTGGGAGTGCCAGGCGAAGGCAAGGAGTATGATGTGTATAACGACATCATCCACCGTCTGACAACCGAATATGGCATCCCCCGTGAAGAGATTGTAGATATCCATGTCGCCAACACCGACAAGAAGAAAGAAGAGTTGTTTAAGAAGATGAACAACGGCGATGTTCGTGTGTTGATAGCAGGAGCCAAGAATGGCGGCACAGGCGTCAACGTGCAGCAGCGCATGGTTGGCATCCACCACGTCGATATGTCGTGGAACCCCGCCAACATCACCCAAGAGAACGGACGTGGAGCAAGACAAGGCAACTGGTTAGCCAAAGAGCAGAACGACAACCAAGTGGAGGTGTTCTACTATGCCACCGAGAACAGTCTTGATTTGTACAAATATCAGCTTGTGGATCAGAAGCAAAAGATGATAGACCGCTTCAAGACGTCCACGACAGGCGATGAACGCGAGTTTAAGGAAGAGGCAGGCGAAGACGGCGACTTCGATGCAGCCGCCGTTGTAGCCATGTTGTCGGGCAACCCCATCATCTTAGAGAAGGCAAAGCAAGACAAGAAGGTTGAGAAATTGATACGTGCCAAACGTCAGTATGACATAGAGTATGACCAACGGAAACATCAATATGAATCAGACCAGCGCACGTTAACCAATTTCGAGCGTTTGGTGACAAGGAACGCCGAAGACAGGAAGGTGCTTGCCGCAAACGGTTTTGTTCCTGACAAGAAGGGCGTTTATCCAGCCACGGTGAAAGTGGTTGCGGAAGTTCCGCAACAGACGGGACCTATCAGCAAGACCTTTGATAAGCCAGGAGAGGCAGGCCAGTTCATTCATGAGTTGATGAAGAACAATGCCAAGGTGCAGTTGGAAGGATTTGGCATGACCGCCGACATCGTTTTCGAGATTGGAGGAGAACTGTTTGGCACCAAGGTCGTGTTGCGTTCGCCGAGTGGCATCCGTTACGACGTAGATCTGAGTGACAGTGACGTTGCTGCAGGAACCAGCTTGCGCAGGTTGTTGCAGAAGGTTGTTGACAATGCCGAGAAATACCGTTCAGCCGTAGAGCAATACAAGCACAAGCTTGAAGGAGGCGACCCAGGCGAGAAGAACTGGCCGAAGCAAGCCGAACTTGACGAGGCACTTGCCAAGAAGAAAGAGCTTGATGAAGAGTACAAGAAGTTGCAGCCAGAGGAAGAGACCCCCCAAGCCCCCCTGTCAAGGGGGGATGAGGTGCGTAAGGCAGGTAGAAATCCGCAACCGCGTCAGGAAGGAGCCATCACAGATGAGCAGGTAGAGCAGCTTAACCGTCGCATAGCCCTTCAAGAAGGAAGACAGCAGAAGATGGAAGAGATTGCCACAGAAGCCGTGATGAAGGTGTTGGATGGTACGGGAGTTCCGTATCATGTGATTAGCCAGGAAGAGGCTCAGAGAGTGTTGGCAATGGCGAAGGATGGTGTTTCTTTGAGCAAGGGACAAAAAAGAGCGGCTGAGACCGCATCGCTCATCCCAAAGGGAGGCTCACCAGCCGACATCTCAACCACTGATGGTGCAAAGATACTAAAAAAACTTGAATCTTTTGCAAATAAATTGGAAAAAGTTTCAAATGTACGCAAAAAATTTATAGATGAAGCTGGAATAGCATTAGAAGCAACACAAGATGGAAGTAATAGTTGGTATAACACATTTGTTACACCAAACGGCCAAACTGTAACAATTCGACTTGGCAATCACAATGCTAAAGTTAGCAATTTCGATTACAGGGGTGAAGACAATGGCATTAGTATTGTCATTTCAAAACGTTCCAATGAAGGAATTATAAATAATGGCAATGCACATATAGTTGAGTTCTTTTACCCTGAAATAGCATTACGAAAAGCTTATGGGAAACCATTGGCGGATATTGTTCGCTCTATTAAAGAATCACTTCTTAGTGGAGAGTATAAAGATACCACTGGCCTTGCAGAACGAGAAGAAGTCAATATTTCTGCCATTCAATTCTTATCAGACAAGCAGCCGTTGATAACCTCGAAGGGAGTTGTTTATGGTTTCACGGATGGTAAGGATGTGTATCTGACTGGCGAGGGAATCAACCCTGAGACGCCTGCGCACGAGTTTGGTCACTTGTGGGTGAAAGCAGTGAAAGCACAACGTCCCGACCTGTGGGAGAACATCAAGAGCCTGATGAAGGAAGACGAGGTGTCGCAAAAGATTTACCAGAAGTTGCTTGGTGATGAGAACTACCAGAAGATCCACGGTGACGAAGACGAGTTGTATGAAGAGGTGCTTACAAACATGAGCGGCCAGAAGAACCGTGAGCGTTTCGAGCAAGCCGCCAGAGAAGTGCTTGATGAGGCTGAGAGCATGGAAGAGACGATGAAGATTGCGAAGGTGATTGCGAAGATTCGTAGTGCTCTGAGCAAGCTGTGGCACTGGATAGGCAAGGATTTGTTCAAGATCAAGAAGTTCCGTTCTGTTGATGAGGTGACAGACAGGATGATGTATGATTTCTTGACCCCCCAAGCCCAACAGACCCCCTCTGTCCCCCTGTTTAGGGGGAAAGTAGAGACCCCCCAAGCCCCCCTGTTTAGGGGGGATAATGGGGTGAATGGGGTTAATATGGAGTTCCAGGTGGGAAAGGGAAAGCCGAGGCAGAAGAAGGGCGAAGGAATGGCTTCTTACTTTGAGCGTCTGAGAGCGTGGGAGCGCAGGAAGCTTGCCGAGGAAGACGAGAACGACCCCATGCCAGTGATGCCCGAGATGGAAGGAATCGAAGACTTTGACGAGATGGCCCGCATCCAGAAGGAATACAAGAAGTTGTATGAAGATTGGGAAGTGAGACATGGCCTTCGTGACATTGCCAATGCCGAGCTTGGGTTGTATGATGTGGCGACTGGGAAGACAGCCCCCCTCGATCCCCCCAGTAGGGGGAAGGAAGGGGATGATGTGTTGCGTGAGCAGGAGATAGACGCTCGTGTGATGCAAGACATCGGAGACGCTACAGGTTTCGACACGACGCCCGAGGGTGCCCGTAAGCTTGTGAAGTATGCCGTCTATAAAAGACGCAATACTTTGGAGAGTTCAAATGCCGAGGACGCTATTTTCGTTCATGACTTGGGCAAGCGTATTGACGAGATTGCAAAGCACCAAGGCGTGACCCCGAAAGAGTTGCGTGAAGCCCTACCCCACCTGATAGAAGACACCTACGGTTATGACCGCGTGCACATGGATGATGGCTCGATAGAGATTGTTGACGTTCGCGACCAGATGCCCATCAAGAAGACCGCAGAGGTTAAACAGTTGTTGTCGGACATCAAAGATTGGTATGACGAGTTCTACCATGTGTTGGAAGACGCAGGGCTGAGAGACGATGCAGGTTACATTGCCGAGGGCTATGTCAACCACATTTGGGACAAAGCAAAGAGTGATCCGAAAGCGTGGGAAGAGTATGTGGAGAACTACCAGCGCACGAAGAGTCCGAACATGAAGCACAGGGAGATCCCCACGTATGCCGAGGGAATAGACGTAGGCCTTGTGCCGAAGTTCACCGACATCACCGACATCATGAGCTACTATAGCAGGAGCAACAATGAAGCCGTTGCCAATAGAAAACTGTTGGACGACTTAGCTGGAATCAATGTGGACGAGACAAACGCCAATGGAGAAGTGACGAGAAGTTTGCCTTTGCTGACCAACGTAGAGCCAAGTTATTTTGACAAGGACGCGTACAGCAAGCCATACGAAGTGCCAGGCGTGGGTAACGTTTGGGTACACAAGGCTGAAGAACATGAGTTTAACCCTGTGTATGGTCCAATCCGTCAAAACGGCGTTGCGCCTTGGCTGACCAAAATAGCCCATCACTATGACATTCTTGGTTCTATGTTGAAAAAAATCAACCTAAGTTTTTCTGGTTTTCATCATTTAGCACTTACCGAAACGGGATTAGCTCAGATGGGATTTAGAGAAGTAGGTAGATTTCTTATCAAAGACATGCTATTTGATAGCCTTTTAATGCAGAAAGGAAAGCCTGCATTTGTACATAGAGATGACTTTTTGTTTGCCGCCAAGCACCTGGTTCAGCTTGGTGCTACCTCAGACTATGCCGCCGCTGATGTTCAAGCCATAACAACAAAACTACGAGATGCGGTTCGTGACTTTAGCAAGGATGGTGATTTTGTTAAGAAAATAGCGGGTTATGGACTGATGCCTATTACAGAGACTCTTGATGTGCTCAATAAGGGCATGGATACTATATTGTGGGACTATGTTCATGACGGCCTGAAGATTCGTTGCATGCGAACCTTAAAAAAACAAATTGACAGCCGCGCTGCCAAGATGGGATTTTCAGATGATGTTGTAGAAAAGCTATATAACGAAGCTGGGCAATATGTCAATGACATTTTTGGTGGCCAGTATTGGGAACTGATTAACATTTCTCCTGCTACGTTAAAATGGGCAGGTAGATTTATGATGTCTCCAGACTGGACTGTAAGTTCTATGATTCGTCAGCCTCTTGCCATCACCAGCTTTGGGTCACTTTATAGTGAGCAAGGTTTTCAAACATGGCTAAAATACCATAAAGACAACGTAAAGCGATTATTTGGTAAGGACATCCCACATGATGAATTTCGCAGACTAAGAAGTTATAACGGAAAGAGATTTTGGCTATTAAATCTCATGAAGATTATAGCTATGATCGCATTAATAAACACTCTTAAACGGCGCAAAGACGAGGCCGACGAGCGCGAGAAAGCCGACGAGATCAGGAAGTCGGTGCCCAACTATCGGTCATCCTACGAGCTTGCTTATCCCGACGGCATGAAATGGTATGACTACACCATGTATGGCAACACGATCGGCCAGCAGACCCATTTGTTCTTAGGACGATACAAGGACGGTTCAGAATGGTATGCCAGATGGGGTAAGCAGTTCAGAGAGTTGCCAGAACTGTTTATAGGTAGGCATGGAGTTGATTTTCCAGCACCTTTTATAGACAGAATAGTAGGTAAAATGAATCCAATTGCAAGATATATCTTTATAGATCTTCCAGGGGCTTCAGGCGCATACAATTTCAATACCCCATACGAGGTAAAAGAAGATGTTGCCAAACATGGTAAAACTATTGCCATTTTAAGTATGACCGCAAAGCACTTTTTACCTTATTCTGTTCCATTGCAAGCCGACAAAGAATTTAAGTGGCTTGATTTGATGATGCCAAGTCAAAAGGGATTTACAAGTTGGAAGGCCGTTGACTTCTTCAAGACGTTCATCAATGCAGGTGATATGCACGGCATAGAGCGGACGTATCATGCCGCCGTGATGAACGGTCTGAATGCCGAAGAATGTCTTGACGCTGCCATATCGAGTGTGAAGGCAACCCAGCGCAAGGAGTTGGCCGACGGTGTGACCGATCTGCAGAGTGCTTTCGAGAAGTTTGACGGTGCCACCACCCTTTCCGCTCGTCAGCAGATGCGCAAGAAGATCATCCAATATCTTGCATCAGAGGACTACAAGGCATACAGTCGTGCCGACGCACTGGAGAAAGCCCGTTCGTTCATGGAAGGTGAAGACGTGGCAAAGGTGCAGAAAGACAACGACAAGTATGTGATG
>JAFYYV010000035.1 GCA_017557405.1 Prevotella sp. | reverse complement strand
AGTGAAGAGTGAAGAGTGAAGAGTGAAGAATCATTCTTTATTATTGTGTTTTCATAAACAGGATAGGCATAATAAACCCCGCCCATCTGCTGGGGCGATTTCTGTGCTTTGACAAAGACTGCTAAACACAGGAAAAAAGAAAAGGTTAATAACGTTTTTCTCATGGTGCAAAGTTAATAACAATCTATCAAAAAAACAAGTAAAAACATAGAAAAACGGCTCAAGCATAGAATGAAAAAAAGAGGGATTCCCTCCTCCATCGTAGGGTATTCCCTTTGGCTGACCGGTTGGGAATGGGTACTTTTGCAGGAGCAAACACGATGACAACATAAATAAAAACATTTAAAATATACAATGATGAAAAAGACATCTATCATAATGGTAGCCCTGCTATTCATTACTCTCACTGCAAAGGCCAGCAGAGTTGGCGTCTACTGCTATATGGCAATGACTGGTACAGAATCTTTTGAAGATAACAACATCCGTGCACGCATCGCATTGACTCCCGATGGAGCCGCTTTGTTGGAAGTGACAAACCTGACCGACAAGATTCTCTTTATCGACCGAGGGCGCTCTTTCTCGTTTGTCAATGGTGAATCAACTCCGATGTTCAGGCCACAAACGGAAACCGAGACCCACTCCTATGGAGTAGGAGCCATCGACAACAGGGCACGACCCAACGACATCAAATGGATAAGCGGTGAAGTACACTCCCAAAGCCTTACCGTCTTCAATCAACGCACGCTTCCCATAGCCCCTCATGGCAAAGCAGTTGTCTTCATATGGAAGCCACTGCCCCGATTGTTGAGAAACGACATCATCCTGACAGGACATAATGGCGGCATGTTCACCTATGGAAGCAAAGGGCGCTTTTGCGATTCAGGCCGCAAATTTGCACGAGGCGATAGCCGATACTACGAAGCCGACAATAGTCCATTGACCTTGGCTGCCAGCGTTGAATATAGTTTTGACGAACAAAGTAACAACCGTGAGCGATTTTCTTTGTCAAACTTTGTAGAAAGCATCACCATTGGTTCTTACAAAGGTGTGAGCAAGGGGGGCGTTCTCACCCGTTCCATGCAGGCTACAGGTTCGTGCTTTGCTTTCCGTAGTGGCAAATCAATGGGCAGCACTATAGGCGAATGGGCCACACTGGCCGCCACGATAGGCGTTATCGTCTCTATCGCCAACGCGTCTAAGATGGAAGAGCCTGATTGGAAATGGTGAAACCGACATGGGTCTATGGCGTCAATTTCCAATCGATTCCTAAAGGATTATTCCGCATTTCGACAACCCAAGGTAGACCGCTATCCAAAGTTATCCACATCTCCGTTCCATCGACATCGGCACGCACATGATAGATGGTGGCAGATGTACCATCGGCGGCTGTCTGCTCCTCCTGACCAACTTTCCGCCAAGTAATGTCATCATAGACGAACGAGCCCGTTTGCTGCAATGTGCGCAAAGCATCAAAGGAGATGAAGCAGAAGGTCCCTTTGACATTGTCGTGGATGGTTCCATCCGTTTGAGGGGAGAGCCAACAGAATCCCTTCGCATGTTCCACCTCACTCCGCGGAATGCAATAGAGCGTCTCCTTGCAGGTGAGCATTAACGTGTCGCCATCCCAAGCCAGAGAGACCGGCCACGTGCGGAACTGGCGGTTGAGGGTGAAGTGGAGGGTATAGTTGGCAAACGACTTTTGTTCACCACACCTGATGACGACTGGCACCATAAAACGCCGTGTTTTCGTCTTCACCTTCTTCGCTTCGAAAACAAGTTCGCCGCCCTCCATCAACTGCGCGTGCGTGATGCGGGCATCTTTCAACCGCTTGCCATTGAACGAAACCAATTTGAAACCATCGCCCTCACCGCGCTTCACCACATGCAACATCCGTCCATTCGCCAACTGGAACGAATACTCGGGAACCATCGGCAGGTTGAGCAGATAGTAGTCGTGGCCTGCATTGGGATAAAATCCCATCATGTGGAACGCCAACCATGAAGACATCGCGCCTGAATCATCGTTTCCTGGCAATCCATCGGGCTCATCCGAATAATTGTAGTTGACAATCTGATGCACGCGGTGCGTACTGAGGTCGGGGCGGTCAATCCAATGGTATAGGCAAGGAGAGAGGAACGAAGGTTCGTTGGCAACATTATAATACCCCTTCTCGAAAAAGAGGTCGAGTCTTTTGCGGAACTCCTTTTTCCCGCCACACGCCTGTATGAGCCCTGGAATGTCGTGGGGAATGCTCAACGAATATTCCTCGCTGGTGGCCTCGTAGAAGAAGGTCGACCACCACGGCAGATACCACGGAGCGACCTTCGTAGTGGGCGTATAGGGGATGGTAGGGTGATACACCTTTGAATATCCCCAAGGCACACTGTCCAACCACTTTCCTTGCGCATCCTTGGGCATAATGAATCCCTTCATTCCATCCCATTCATAGTCCGACCGCCACAGGTTCCTCCAGTTCTGCGATTGTCGGATGTATTTCTCGTAGATGTCTTTCCGTCCGAGTTTCTGGGCAACCACCGCGATGCAATAATCATTGAAAGCATACTCGATGGTCCTATTGCCAGCGCGGTCAATGCGATACGGAATGTACCCCAAGCGGTTGTATTCAGCCAGTCCTCCCCTTCCCTCTTTCTCGTCGTCGAGTGGTGCTACGGTGGCATCTTTGAGCATGGCTTCCAAAGCCAACTCGTAGTCAATGCCCTGCAATCCCTTCACCATCGCATCGGCCACCACCACCTCAGCATTCGACCCTCCTTGTGTGCGTCCATTGCAGTCGCCACTACGTGCATCGGGCATATAACCCTCGCGCTGGTAGATGTTCAACAAGGAGTTGACAATGTCCGTCTGGCGGTCAGGACAAAGCAGGGTGAGCAACGGCGAGGAAGTGCGGTAGGTATCCCAAATGGCATAGTAGTCGTCGTAGTAAGCCCCTAATTGTTTCTCTTCACAAGGATATTCCCCTGTTTTGTCCACCGGCATGAGCATCGTGTGATAAAGGGCGGTGTAGAACATGCGGCGTTGCTCGTCAGTTCCCTCTATTTGGATTTTCCTCAGCTCCCTCTCCCAAGTGTTGCGGAGCTGTGCCAGTTGCTCGTCAAAACCGCAGGGAAGGATGTTCTGCCGAGCCTGTTCTACGCTCACATACGAGATGCCAATCTTCACGTTGACGAGCGTATCGCGGAAAAGCAAACGGCTTCCATCTGCCTCGA
This sequence comes from Prevotella sp., assembly GCA_017557405.1. GTDB lineage: Bacteria > Bacteroidota > Bacteroidia > Bacteroidales > Bacteroidaceae > Prevotella. The sequence continues at coordinate 61,410 of JAFYYV010000035.1, read as the reverse complement.
ACGGTTGGTCGGTGAGCAAAGCGAAAAATACGGTATAGGCATCTCCGTTGTTCCACCCGCCTCGCACACTGGTATAGCCCTGCACCTCATGGTTGCCCACCACCTTCATGTCAGCGCCCACAAACTGCTGCCGTTCGCGCAAATTAGGAATGGAGTCTTTGCCGAGGAAGTGGGTGACATCGAGATAGAGGCCGCTGTTGGCTAATGGATAATGGAAACGATAGAAAGCGCAGCGTTCGGCTGTGGTGATTTCCGTGCGTATTCCATTTTCATAGACCGTTGAATAATAGCCGAGGGAGATGTCTTCCGACACACGCTTTTGAGGATAGGTCAGCCACGCATAGCTCAGCGAGTCGGCATCCTCAGCCGAAAGGAAGGGTTGGATGAGCACATTGCCATACTTCTGTCCGCCGCCCGTTCCACTGACATGCGTCTGCGAAAAACCAAGCACAGGCTCGGGCATCGGAGCCCATCCTGCATTCGGCAACACACCGCAGTCGGGTCCTGGCTTCACCATTCCAAACGGCATGCAAGGTCCTGGAAACGTGCGCCCCACCCCCACACTACCGATGCGTGGGTCCACCTGTTTCCACACTTGTGCGTGGACAAGCAGGGACAAGAGGGAGCAGATGAATGCCAGGAAGGTTTTTCTCATACTGTCATGTTTCATTAGATGATGTGCAACGTGCTACAGGCTCTCCACCTTCAGGTTCGTGACTCGACTACGCAGGGCGGCATCGGTCTGCTGGAGTGGGAAGCAAAGGGTGCGGATGATGTTGAACGCGTCCGTCTTGTTGAAGAAGCGCCTGTCAGGACCGAGCGTCTCCACAAGCTTTCCGTTGACATAGAGGCGTGTCTCTCGGTTGGTACCCTCGATGGCGATATGCTCGCGAACGCCTGGCTGCAACGAATGGCGGAAGGTGAAGAGATAGTTGTCTCGCACAAAGCCCAACCTTCCCGTTACAGGGTCGGCAAGATAGAACTCGGCATCGTCGTTGCGGAACAGAGCGGTGCCACAGGTTTCAACGCCTCCCTCAGCCTTGCCCACCGTGAGGGCAGAAGCGGTCTCAATGTCAAAGCTCACGCGGTAGGGCCATCCTATCCGAGGTATCGGGCGGGTGGAGCCAGGATTCACGGTCGTCTGCTCCATCACAATGCCCTTCGGATAGCGACCGAGGTCGTTGATGCCTGGAGCCTCACCCATGCCCTCAGCCAGCCGTTGCCAGTCGTTGTAGGTGCGCACGGTATCGACCGTCCAACATTTCTCGGCCACCACCTGAACGGCCGGAAACACGCGGTGGTGGATGTCGGCCACCGCAATGCCGTTGCCCACAATGTCGTTCCACACGGCGAACATACCACCTTCAATCTGCGGATGTCGTTCCGGGTATGTGGCCTGTGCAATCACGGCAGGCGTCCAATTCTTATAGAGGTTTGAGATGTTCAGGTAGTCGTAATAATAGCCTGCTGCAGGCACGATGTAGTGCGTGCGGTCGGGAATGCTGACAAGTTGGTAGCCAAGTCTCATCATCGAGTCGGGGTCTGCATATCCGTTGTACCAGGCATACATGAGCACGTTGTCCACCTTCACGGACGTGGTGCCTCGGGCGTGGGTGAGCGAGCCCCAGAAAGCAGCCTGCTTGCCATACGACTCCACGGTGCGGATAGTGTGGTCAGCGAGTGCACGGAAGCGCTCCACGATGTCCTGCTTCTTGTTGTTGTACTCGTCGGTTCCGATATGTACGCGTGGACCTGCGAAGACGGGCTCGAGGCCTTCCAGATACTCTGCAAACACGCTGTCAACGAAGGGTATGAGCTCAGGATTCGTCAAATCCAGATGATCCATGCCGAACTCCTTCGAGCCCAGGCTGGGGCGGTAATGCGAGAAGGCAAGACTATGGGCAGGCACGTCAATCTCGGGAATCACCTCCACCCCCAGCTCGGCGGCATCGAGGACGAACTGTCGGAACTCAGCCTTCCCATAGTGGCCATCCTCGGCGGTGAGACCCGGAAATCGTTCGCTCTCCATGCGGAAGGCGGCATACGTCTCATCCCAGTTATCGTGCGCATATTTGCAATGGATATTGTCGTTCAGGTGCACGCCTAGCGTGTTCATCTTGTAGTAGGCCATCGTGCGCACCAAACGCCGCATGTAGTCGATGGGGATGAACTTGCGCCCGCAGTCGAGCATCAGGCCACGCAAGCGGTAATCAGGTCTGTCAGTGATTTTTCCACGAGGGAAAGAAATACTTCCTTCTACCATTTGAAGGAGGGTCTGCACGGCATACAAGGCTCCGCGCTCGGTGGCTGCAATGCTCACGTGCTTGTTGATGTCGATGGTGTAGCCCTCATCGCCCAACGCTTTTTGTGGTTTATAGCTGAACACGATGTCTCCGCTCGCCGCTTTGCTCCCAGCCACCACCGTGAGCCTCTGCCCTGTCAGCGTCAGCAAATCCTCCGCCAGCAGCTCAGCCACTTTCTGCAAACGGGCGTCGGCAACAAGGATGCGCGACTGTCCGTTGACCTCCACATACCCCGTTCCGCCCTTCCACTCGTGGATGGCAGGGATGGTGAACGGACGCGGATTCACCACCTTCTGTGCACTGGCAACCGAGGCCAGCAGCAAACAAACGATTATCAGCAAGTTTTTTCTCATTCTGTCAAGTTATTAGGTTTGAGTACAAAGATAGTGAAAACCGAGCGAAATGCCAAATATATTTATTTGTTTTTTTCTTTCGTTCCCACCTTAAGCTTGCTTAGAAGGTTGGGGGCGTAAGAAAAATAGAGGAAAGACTTTTCCGCATTTCCGAGGTGCCTCCTATGTTCGGCGAAGCCAAAGTTACGATTTAAACCGAGCGAAAAAACAAATATATTTTCATTTTACAACTATTTTTATCTTTAACTCCGTTTAAGATAGGCTGCACCTCAACAATAAAAGAAAAAAGGCGTTTTTCTTTGTATTGTGCTCGATTTGCACTATCTTTGCGCAAGATATGCATATTCCATCATTCACACAAAATGCAACGACCCGCCATGCCATCGCATGGTTCCTATGGCTGTTGTCCATTTCCGCATACGGGCAGCACACCAATCCGTTCGGACATGCTTTGGTGCCCGACATGATTGCCGACGCCAGCATCGAAAAGATAGGCGACACCTTCTATTGCTACGCCACAACCGACGGCTACGGACGAGGGCTCGACACTTCAGGTCCTCCCGTGGTGTGGAAATCGAAAGACTTCCTGCATTGGAGCTTCAACGGAACGTACTTCCCTTCTGCCGAGCAGGAGAAATACTGGGCTCCCAGCAAGGCTGTTGAGCGAGACGGCAAGTGGTATATCTATCCAACGGTGAACCACTACATGCACGTGGGTGTGGCCGACAATCCCGATGGACCTTTCCGACTGGCTCGTGGCGAAGACGTCTTCCGCAAGCCGTTCTCCGCAGCCTCGACCTTGATTCAAGGTGAGGAACGAGGTGGTATCGATGCCGAGGTATTCATCGACGATGATGGACAAGCCTATGCTTTCTGGGGGATGCGCCATGTTGCCAAACTCGCCGACGACATGATGACTTTGGGAGAGATTCACACCCTGCAGACTCGGCGGACAGAGTACTCCGAAGGACCCATCTTCTTCAAACGCAAGGGCATCTACTATTATCTATACACCATCGGCGGAGACGAGCACTACGAGTACTACTACATGATGAGCCGCACATCACCGCTCGGCCCCTACGAGACACCTGCCAACGACCTGGTCTCAACCACCGATGCCGCAAAAGGCGTGTTCGGACCTGGCCACGGCTGCGTGTTCAACGACGGGGATGACTATTATTTCGCTTTCCTCGAGTTCGGCAGAAGAAGCACCAACCGACAGACCTATGTCAATAGGCTCGAGTTCAACGACGATGGAACCATCCGACAGGTGAAAGTCACCTTGGACGGTGTGGGCGAACTGCGGCGGTTGACCGGTAAACGCGAGTTGAATCCCGTTGCGATAAAAGCCTCCAGCACGCGCGATTCATTGAAGATTCGCCACAACAAAGACGAGCGCTGCCAGCGCACCGAGTATTTCGATGCCGCCTTCGCCATCGATGGCGCTAACGGTTCACGCTGGATGGCACACGATGCCGATAGCATCTGCTGGCTCATGGCCGACCTTGGCAGCCCGATGGTTGTCCACGAAAGCGAACTGTATTTCGTCCGCCCCACGGCAGGTCATGCCTACATCCTCGAAGGATCGGCCGACGGCGTGGAATGGGAACGATGTGGAGGACATGCCGATGTGCAAAAACGCTCACCTCATAGCGACCTCATTCAGAAGGAATATAGATATCTGCGCGTCAGCATCACCCATGGGGTGAAAGGCGTCTGGGAATGGCGCATCCTGTCCGATAAGGAAGATGTGGCATGGGGCGACTGGCAGGAATGGGGAGCCGCCTCACCCATGTACCGCAATCCTATTGTGCCTGCCGACTACAGCGATTTGGATTGCATACGCGTAGGCGACGACTACTATGCCATCTCCTCCACCATGCAGTTCTCCCCGGGCATGACCATCCTGCATTCGCGCGACCTCATCAACTGGGAGATAGCAGGCCATGCCGTGAGCGACCTGAGCCCAATCAGCAACGCCATGACTTGGCGTCAGATGGACCGCTACGGACGAGGAATATGGGCTGGTACGCTGCGATACCATAACGGTCGGTTCTACGTCTTTTTCGGCACACCCGACGAAGGCTACTTCATGACCTCCGCCGAACGAGTCGAGGGACCGTGGGAGCCCCTCACCCACCTGCTGGCGGAAGACGGATGGGACGATTGCACAGCCATTTGGGACCCACGCGGGCGCGGCTATTTCCTTGGCACCTGTTTCAAGGATGGATACAAGACCTATATGTTCGATATGGCCGACGACGGCAAGAGCATCAACCTTCGCTCCGCCCGACTGCTGAATGAAGGCAATGGCCGCGAAGCCAGCAAACTCATCTACCACGACGGCTACTACTACCTCATCTTCAGTGAGCACCGCGATGGCATAGGCCGCTATGTGATGGCCAAGCGCGACAAGAAACTGACTGGGCGATTCAAGGAGGAGAAACAACTGCTGCTGCCCTGCCGCGAAGCCCACGAGCCCAACCAAGGAGGCATCGTGGAAGGAAAGGATGGCCAATGGTATTTCCTCACACACCACGGTTCGGGCGACTGGAGTGGACGCGTCATGAGCCTGCTGCCCGTGGAATGGGTGGATGGTTGGCCGATGATAGGCAATCGCAGCTCAGGAGAGCTCGGCACGATGGTTTGGCAGGCGAAAATGCCCTTTGAAACGAAGAGTGAACAGTTGAGCATGCAGCGCAGCGACGACTTCGATGCAGCCCGCCTGGGACCCCAATGGCAGTGGAACTACGAGCCTCGCAAAGAGATGTATTCCCTGTCCGAACGTCCCGGATGGCTACGGCTGAAGGCCTTCCAGCCATTGAAGCAGGGCGTCTTCCTCACCGCTGGCAACACCCTCACACAACGCTCTTTCCGCACCAAGCACAACGAGGTGATTGTGAAGCTCGACATCAGCCACACCACCGACGGACAACATGCAGGCCTCGTCCATTTCGCCAGCCATAGCGCATCCTTGGGCATCGTGAACCGCCAGGGGCAGAACCACCTTGAGTTCACCCACGACGACCACCGCAGCCAGGGCATTGCCATCCCCACGTCCCATCTCTGGCTGAAGTCCGAATGGGGGCTCGATGGAATGAGCAAGTTCTCCTATAGCCTCGATGGCGACCACTTTGTGGAGCTGGGGCAATATCAACTATCGTGGGGCTTCTATCGTGGCGACCGCATCGGCATCTACTGCTTCAACGACCTCTCGGAAAGCGGCTTCATCGATGTGGACTATTTGCATTATGTCAACAACTAAAAAGATTTCCGCCTCCAACCTCATTTTCCACGCCATCCTTTTGAGTTGTAGAAATAAATCACTATCTTTAACTCCGTTTAAGATAGGCTGCACCTCAACAACCAACGGTCATCGGCCACGTAGTGGGAAAGATAATAAAAGAAAAAAGGGATTTTTCTTTGTATTGTATTCGATTTGGATAAATTTCTCACGCTCAAGAATGCAAATACATTTGTATTCTCTTCGCTTAATCGAAATTTTGCACTATCTTTGCACAGTCGGCTCGCAGTCATCGACTTCGGTAGATGCAGAATCAGGGCGACAGTAATAACAAAACTAAATAGACAAAGATGAGAAGAATGATTTTAAGCCTCATGGCTATGGTAAGTGTGCTGACCCTTTCGGCTCAAAGCTCAAGGTCAGTCAAGGTAGAAGCACCGGCAACGTCAGTGTATGGTTTCACCGTCAAGGACGATGCAGGCAAAGATGTGTCGCTCGCCGACTACAAAGGCAAATTGCTACTCATAGTGAACACCGCCACGCGTTGCGGATTCACACCGCAGTACAACGATTTGGAGGCTCTGTATGAGAAATATCACGGCGAGGGTCTGGAGATCTTGGATTTCCCCTGCAACCAATTCGGACAGCAGGCCCCGGGCACCATTCAGGAGATTCACCAGTTCTGCACGGCCAACTTCGACATCCAGTTCCCACAGTTCGACAAGATTGATGTGAACGGCGAGGGTGCTCATCCGCTCTACGTGTGGCTGAAGGCGCAGAAAGGCTTCGGTGGTTTCGACGTCAACGACCAACGAGGCAAGATGATGGATGGGATGCTTCGCAGACAGGATGCCGACTACGACAAGAAATCCGACATCAAGTGGAACTTCACCAAGTTCCTCATTTCCCGCGACGGACAGGTGTTAAAGCGCTACGAGCCAACGGATAAAATCAGCGACATCGAAGCCGACATCATCGCCTCCATCGGGAAGACTTTGTAACCGAACTTCTTCCGCCGCGGTTTTCCATCATCCACACCATTCTCTATGATATCGATTTAACAAACAAAATTATGAAAAGGGTATTTAAAATCATCCTCAAGATCCTTGTGGGTCTTTTGGTTCTCCTCATCGTTGCCATAGGCTCACTGTTCGTTCTGGCACGTTGCAATCCCGAACTTATTCAACGGCTCTTTGAGCAGGAGCCAGAGTATATCACCTTCAACGAACTGCCGAACGACCGCGAAGCCATGAAGGCCGACTTTGACGGCATTCACCAGATTGTGACCGAAAACTACTCCCTCTACCGCCAAAAGGGTATTTCCATGGACTCGCTCTACAATGTCTATTCAGCCCGCCTGCGCGACTCGGTAAAGACGCGCGACGACTATGGCATGATGCTCTTGCAGTATTTCACCGACCTGCGTTGCGGACATGCCAGTGCATTCTTCAACTGTGAACATTATGGTGGGGCGAATCCACGCTACATCGAAGGTCGCCTCTTCCTCGACAACCCGGGTGAATACATCCGCAAATATGGATTCCACGACAAGGATGAGATTGTTGCCATCAACGGAAAAGACATTCCCACCTGGATGGCCGACAACATACGCAACCACGAAGGCTCGACCGACGCGCTGAGAGCATTGAGAACGGCATCAGCAGCGCTAGCAAGCTATACCGACACCTTGCTGAACATCACCGTGGCTCGTGGCGGCGATACCCTCACTCTTCCGCTGCCGCTCCATGCAACAGGCTCCATGAACCCCACCATTTGCGAGCGAAAGATATTGCGCGACTCCATTGGCTACATCTCCATCCTCAGCATGAGAAACGGGGTCGTAGCGGCGTTCGACAGTCTTTATCCATCGGTCAAGAACCTCCCTTATCTGATTATCGACATACGCCGTAACGGAGGCGGCAACAGTTGGAATGGGGAGAAACTGTGCGAATATCTGCTGAAACACGAAAAAACGCATTGTCTGTACGACAAAACGCTCAAGCCACGAGCCGATGCCTACCGTGGAAAGGTATATCTGCTTATCGACACGCGGACATTCTCCGCAGCCGAGAGTTTCGCCATCGATCTTTGGGAGAGTGGCGAGGTGATCCTCGTAGGAAGTCCCACAGGCGGCGATACCGGAAACCGTCCCGAGACGTTCCAATCACCCTCGGGCCTTTCCTTCCGAGTAGCCACCAGCGAGCCCCGCCTGTCACCTAGCGGATTCCCGTTGGAGGGGCGTGGCGTACCTCCCCATCACGAAGTGGCACAGACGGTGCACGATTTCATGGCCGGCATCGACACTCAGTTGGAATTTGCCCTCTCCCTGATTCAACAGGGGAATGAGTAACAAAACACTTCATAAAGAACAAAAAGACCACCGAACTCTCGAGAGTTCGATGGCCGTTTTGTATGGGAATTAAAATGAAATGGTGTTTTTGTGGACGATGCGCAGTTGTGTTCCACTTATTGTAAGTACTGAGTGAAGAATGCTTCCAGTTTGTCAAAAGGAATCATATTTTTGGCATCACCCTTGCCGACGAGTTCTGTATAACCACCATCATAGAGGTCGCAGTGAGAGGCTCCTGGAATAATGAGCAACTGCTTGTTCTCAGGCATGGGATTGGGTTTGCCAATAAAGTTGTAGCCCTCGGCCTTACCTTCCACCATATATTTATAGGCAGCCTCGCCGAAGTAGCGCGAATGAGCCTTCTCGCCATGCATCACGAGGACGGCGGAGCGAATCTCGTTGATGTAGTAGAGAAAACGACTATTGGCGTATGCCTGTGTTCCTATGACGCGCCAGCCATCGTTTGAGTTGCCTGAGCGGGCATGATAGCCGCGCGAAGTCTTATAGTAATCATAGTAGTCCTTCACGAACTGGGGTGCATCATCGGGTAGTGGGTCAACAACACCACCAGCCATTGCCATAGGATCTGCAAGACGTTGTTTGGCAAGAGTTTCACGGGCCGCATGGCGCGACTCCTCCTTGTCCTCGCTGTCAAAGTAGCCGTTGCCACCAACACGGGTCATATCGTACATCGTCGAGGCCACCGTAGCCTTGATACGCGGGTCGGCAGCGGCAGCGTTCAGGGCGATGCCTCCCCATCCGCAGATGCCGATGACTCCTATCTTCTCGGCATCGACATTTTCAAGTTTTGACAGGTAATCGACAGCTGCCATGAAGTCCTCGGTGTTGATGTCGGGCGAAGCCGTGCGACGAGGCTCACCGCTACTTTCACCGGTATATGACGGGTCGAAGGCCAGCGTCACGAAGCCACGCTCTGCCATCCGCATGGCATAGAGTCCGCTCGACTGCTCCTTGATGGCTCCAAACGGGCCACTCACGGCAATGGCGGCAAATTTTCCTTCAGCACTCTTGGGCGTGTAGAGGTCGGCCGCCAGCGTCAGGCCATACTGCGTTTCAAACGTCACTTTTTTGTGGTTCACCTTATCGCTCAGCGGGAACACCTTGTCCCACTCCTGCGTCAATTCCAATTTCTGTTCCATATCCTTTTCTGTCGTTTGTTTGTTACTATTATTACATGCCGTCAGCACTCCCACTGCGAGCATGGCTAATAAACCTCTTTTCATTTTATTGTCTTTTTACCATTTTGTATCACAATACCCTTATATCCTGCTTGAGCAATGGTACCTTGCAGGGTGTAACTATATTTACTGTTAGACGATTTACTATTTACAATTTTGTTGATTCCTGTAGCATTATCCAGCGACAGAGTTACACTGATGTTGCTCTCGCCTGCATGGAGAAATGTCCTCAGTTCACTCTCCGACAACCCGTCAATATGCCCCAAACGGGTGTAGCTCCACGAGTTCGAGCCGTAGAACATACAGATGTTGCTGCCGTTGTAGAGCACGATGTCGCCAGGTTGGGCATTGACTTGTTGGTTGCTTGTCGTCAGCGAGAAGCCCAGTGATCCCCAGATTTCGAAACCGCCACTCGAATTCAGCATCACTGTGACAGGTGCCTGCTGCAGTCTTGTCGCTAATTCCCGCGTAGCCGCATTGTCAACCATCGTCGCCGTCTTGGTCATGCCGCCTATTGTTATGTAGAGTTTCTGTGTCATAGTCTGTGCCATAACTTCATCTTCTTCGCTTGAGCAGCCGCACAGCATGAAGACCGCAAGCAGCAGAAAGTTTCGGATAAATATGTTCATTGTCATTCCCATTAATGTGTGCTGCAAAAATACGACTATTTCCTTCTGCATGGCATATCTGAATTACGGGAATACTTACCAATTTTATCTATTTTTATCTTTGATGCGATAATTCGGGTAAAAATGACTATCTTTGTCGACAAATCAACAAACGACATGAAGGATTATCTATATCTCAACCACGCCAACGACTACGCACAGAGCGTTGGAGCCGAGACGTATCACCCGATGGTGAGCGTCGTTCACTTCGACGAACTGGGCCCGATAGCCCACACGCTCAACAAGATGGGCGACGTGTACGCCTTCTTCGTACAGGACAATTTTCCTGCCGACGCCACCTACGGCATGGGCGGCTACGACACCTCGAAGGGCTCGCTGACGGCTGCTTCGCCCGGACAGGTCATCGGCAAGGCCGACGATGGCACGCGAGAGGTATATCACGGCTGGACACTACACTTCGACGCGGAGTTCATACGCGGCACAGCATTTGAGCAACGGCTGCAGGACTACCACTATTTCTCCTATAACGTTGCCGAGGCGCTGCACACCACTGAAGGCGAGAAACAGCTGTTGTGGCAACTTATGTCGATGATACGCCATTTTATCCAACACCATCAGCAAACACCTCAAATCGACCGCATCCTGCAGGACTACATTCTTTTAGTATGCGACTATGCCCTGCTGTTCTATCAACGACAATTTCAAGATGCCGCACGCCAGCAGAGCGACCTTCTGGCACGTTTCCAGCGGGTGCTGGCCGACTACTACGAGCGAGGCTTGCAGCGGCACAATGGCCTGCCCAACGTGAAATATTGCGCCTCCGAACTCTGCCTGTCGCCTAGCTATTTCGGCGATGTGGTGCGAAGTGTCTCCGGCGAGAGTCCTATGCAGGTCATCCAGCGTTTCCTCATCGACCGCGCCAAGAGCTTGTTGGTCAGTGGTCTGACTGTGACGCAGGTGGCCGACGAACTAGGCTTCGAATATCCCCAGCATTTCACTCGTTTCTTCAAGAAAAACACAGGTTTGCAACCTTCGAAATACATCGCCTCTATACAGAAAAAATAATCGCCACGCCCACTCTTTCCTGAGCAAGGTCGCCCATTCCCGCTGAAATGCCTACCCGTTGCCTTTCCTGTACCTTTCCCATAGGGAGGGTGTTTGAAGTGGTGAACAACTACTTCTTTTTAGTGGTTCATTATTTCGCTGCTGTCTATCTCCTTCGGAGAGATTAAAGATGAAGGATTAAAGATGAAAGATTATCTGCCTGGCGCCTTTGGCAAATTCGTCCGCATCTCTATCGCTTATCTGCGCGCGCTCCCTCCTTGTTTGCATCCGATGCAGCGCTATCTGAATGCATTACAAAAGTACAACTTTTTTTCCGAACTGCCAAATTTCATAGTAAAAAATCTTTACATCGCCATTTGTGGTCTTTGAGGCTGTCAAAGACCATCTTTGAACTTGTCAAAGCTATGCAATAAGATGGTCATTGCTAGTCTTTTGCGCAATCAAAACGAAGTTAGCGGAAAGACCAAAATTTTCCGAGTAGTGTGAAATGTGTTAAATAGTAAGAGGGCAATTGCTACATGCTACATGCTACATGCTACATTAAGGTACCTTAGCATGTGCAGAAGAGCCCTCTCTACCTATAAGTTATTATAATATATAATACATTATATATTATAATAAAATTACTATTATTACACTCCATTAATTTCACCCCATCAAATCTGTCAATTTAAAATACAAATCTCATCTCAGAAAAATGGAAACTACCTTAATGTAGCATGTAGCATGTAGCATGTAGCATTTTTCTGATTCAATTGACAGATTTGATTGTTCTCAAAAAGTTTGCCCTCTCGTTTGATGTAGATAAAAGTGGAAGAAGTTGGATTGGATGTATAGGTTGCAAATCGTAAGTGGTAAAAAATGGTGTGAAAAACGGGGGGTGTAAGGAGCGAAAACAAGGGGGTGATTGACCGAATGAACCCCTAAAAAACTTGCGAAATCACAATTTTACGAACTCAAAACCGCGAAAATCGAGCACTAAAATCAAGGTTGAAAAGTGGTTTCAAATTATAACTTACCAAAGAGGGAGCGGATAGGAATCCGCCCCCTTTGGTTTTCGAAAGAATCGAATGTTGCTTCGATTGTTTCGAATGTTGCATCGTATGAATCGAAATGTTGTTTCGAAAATGATGCTTCGCAATCAGAATGATGGATTAGTAGCCAGGATTCTGAGTCCAACCGGGATTGAGGTCAAGCATTTCCTGTTCAACGGGGAAGATGCGATGACGCTTGTCGAAGTTGGCATCGGGGAAGTTCTTGTAGTGTGGGAAGAACTCGTCCTCGAAGTGTCCGAAGCGAATCATGTCGTTGCGGCGCCAGTTCTCGTCGAAGAACTCACGGCCACGCTCGTCGTAGATCTCCTGGAGGGTGGGCTCGGCGGCAATCTGCGGTGCTCCAGCATAGGCGCGAATCTGGTTGAAGAGGTCCTTGGCGCCAGCTTGTCCGAGGCGTGCGAGGGCCTCAGCCTTCATGAGGAGGATGTCGGCATAGCGGAAGAGCGGGAGGTCGTTTGACTGGTTGCGCCCGTTGTTGTAGTCCTCGGGAACGATGAACCACTTGATGGAGTGTGCTCCCTGGCGGATGGCATTGTCGTCGTTACCCACGTCGATGGTGTTGTCCTGCTTGATGAGGGTGATGCTCTCGGTGAAGGCAATGGGGTTGCCATTCTTGTCCTTGAACAACTCATTGGTAGGACGCAGCGTCTTGGGATCACGGTTGTAGACATCGCCACGAAGGATGCAAAGGTTGCGGATGTCGCCTTCGAGGTTGAACAGCTTGGCGAACTCGGGTGTGACGACCATATTGCCTCCGAACGACTGTGTGAACGCATCGGTAGAGCCATAGACATTGGGCACCAAGCCCTTCAGCGACTTGAACGAGCGCGGACGAGCATACTGGAAGCCTTGGCGGTTGATGGCGTCGTAGGGCATGGCGTAGATGAAGTCCTCAATCTTCGGACCATTGTCGTAGGAGAACTTGTGGAGATAGTCGACCGAACCGAGGCCGAACTTGCCACTGTTGATGATCTCGTCGCACACGGCAATACAGTCGTCGAGCTTCTGGTTGGGCGTGCTGGCGGCATCGTACTGGTCGACGGACTCTGCGGTATAGACAGCCCAGTTGATGTAGAGCTTGGCAAGGAGAGCCTGAGCCATCCACTTGGTGGGCTTGCCATAGGTGTTGTCGGTAACGTCCTCGGTGAGCGAGGGGATGATCTCGGTGAGTTCCTTCTCAATCCACTCGGCCACTTCCTTGCGGGGTGAACGTGGGATGACCTCGCCCTCGGCGGGAACCTTCTCAAGGATGGGAGCATCGCCGAAGCTGTCCATCAGAATCCATGTGAAATAGGCTCGCATGGCGCGTGCGGGAGCGGTCATCTGAGTGGATGCCCCACTACCGAGCTCCTCGAGGATGGTGTTAGCCTTCGTGATGCCTGAGGTGATATCAGAATACCAGTCGAGCGAGGCATCGGTGGCAAAACTGTTGTGAAGAGCCTGGTGGGCATAAGTTCCATCGTCGTAGTAGCCACCATCGAAAGCAAGCGCCGTGAACTCATCGGAAGCAAGGCACTGCGCTTCCATATAACGGCGGCCAAAGGTACCTGCCAAGTGGAAATAGACGTCGGCCATCTTTGCTTCTACGACAATCATGGGGTCAACACCCGAATTCTTACTTGGGTCTTCGGTGTACTGGGAACTTGGACTGACATCCAAATCGGTACAACTGACAAGCGCTACAGCAAATAAGCCAGCTGCAAGAAATAATTTATTTAGTTTCATAGCTTTATAATCTGTTTAAATTACTTTACGGTCACGATAGCAATACGATTAGCATGGTTGGTATCGGCACCCTTAGCCACAATGCGTGTCACTTTCACGCCCTTGGTCTCCAGATACTTGGCAACGGCATCGGCACGCTCCTGAGAAAGCTTCTGGTTGGCGTCGATGTTGCCCTCGGGTGAAGCGTAAGCCACAATCTCAACATTGGCTCCAGCGGGGATGCCTGAGAGCTCGCTCACGTTGCTGATCTCGGAAGAGTTGACGGGGAAGGTCACCACGTAGGTGTTCTGAACGAGCGTCTCGGTGTTCTTGCCGGGAACCTCTTTCACCACTTCGCGTACGACGGGAACTTCCTTGATGACCTCGCGGTCGACATACTTCGTGGTTGCAGCGGCCTTCTTCTTGCCACCGCCGAAGTTGATCTTCACACCCACCATGATGGTGCGCGTGTGGGGATAACGGCTCCAACGATAGTCGATACCTGGGTCGATGCCACCGAGGTTGACTTCTGGGTCGAGACCCTTATAGTCGGTGATGGTGAGCAGGTTGTTGCCTGTGCCATAGAGGGTGAGGTCCTGAATCCAGTCGTTGAAGCAGTTGCGGAACGTGTAGCTCAGCGTGACAGACTGCAGACGGATGTAGGTGCCCTTCTCGATGAAGCGATCGGATGGGAGCGAGCCTGAAGCGTCGCCAGCGGGGAACGAGAGGAACTCCTTTAGCACGTTCTTGCCATCGGAGAACATCTGTGCGCTGGTGTAGTGGGCGCGTGGTCCATTATAGACATCGTTGCCGAATACGCCAGCGATGAAGGCATTGAGGTTCCAGTTCTTGTAGGTGAGGCTGTTGTTCCAACCAGCGTTGAGCTTGGGCTGTGCGCAACCGGTGATGGTGCGGTCTTTCAAGCCTGGGTTGTTGGTGGTCTCGCCTGTGCGGTTGCCGTTCTCATCGAGCACATAGTACTCAGAACGTCCGTTCACGGTTCCTGCATACTGATAGGTGTAGAAGGTACCGATGGGCTCGCCTTCCATGATCTTCTGTGTCCATCCGTTAGCCGATACGCCAGCCACCATCGGGTCGCCCTGTGTGAGGTTGGTGGTGTGGAACTGGTCGTTCTGCATCTTGTCAACCGTGTTCTTGTTGTGCGACAGGTTGATGGTGGTGTTCCAACTGAAGGTCTTGGTGCGGATGGGAACCATGTTCAACGTGAACTCGATACCCTTGTTGGTCATCTCGCCGACGTTGGCGTCCATCCAACCATACACGTACTGCGTGGTGGGAACTGGGTAGCTCCAGATGAGGTCCTTGGTCTTCTTGTTGTAGACCTCGACAGTACCGTTAATGCGACCGCCGATGAATGCGAAGTCAAGGCCGATGTTCAGCATGCCTGTGGTCTCCCACTTGAGGTCGGGATTGGCGTTCTTCGTGGCGGCATAGGTGCGGTAGAGCTTGCCGTCGTAGGTGAAGGTACCCGTTGCGCCATAGGTGTTGTAGGATGAATAGACATCGAATCCCATGGCATTACCCGAGATACCGTAACCGGCGCGGAGCTTCAAGTTGTCGAAGAGATTCTGGTTCTTCATGAACGGCTCTTCGGTGATGTTCCACGCTGCGGAAACTGATGGGAAGGTACCCCAACGTTTGTTCTTTCCGAACACTGACGAACCATCGCGGCGGATGGTGCCTTGCAGCATGTAGCGGCTTGCGAACGAGTAGTTGATACGTCCGTAGAACGAGATGTTGCGAACGGTCTCGAGATAACCATTGTAAACAGAGTTCTGCACGCCTTGGATGGTCTGTGCATACGACATGTTGTACCAGGTGAGGTCGTCGTTGTAGTATCCCTCTACCCTCAGACCAAAGCCGTCGTTGTTCTTCTTCTCTTCCCAAGAATAACCAGCCATGAGGTCCCACTTGCTCAAGCCTACCTTGAAACCGTAGTTAATATAGGTCTCGAAGGTCTGCTCACGTCCGAAGTAGGTGTTGCGCTCGGCCTGACCATTCTTGTTTCCGATACCCTCGAGCTGAGAGTTGCGGGTGTTGTAGGCACTGTATGTGCTCTGGTAGTTGCTCCAAGAATAGTTCACATTCCAGAAGAATCCCTTCCAAAGCTCGAGCGAAGTCTTGCCAATGAACTGGTTGCGCTTCCAGATGGTCTCGGATGTGTTCTCCTCCATCAGGGCGAGCGGGTTGTAGTTCTTCGAACCTGCACCGACCGTCCACGAACCATCGGCATTGCGGATGGCGTTGGTGGGAGAATAGTAGTTCATGGCGTCGAGAACAGAGGCGCCCTCATTGCCTGTGGGCACACCGAAGTGCTTGCCATACATGGAGTTGATGCCCATCGACAGGGTGAGATGGTCTTTCAGCACCTTTGTCGAGACGAGTGAGCGGACGTTGAAACGGTCCATACCGGTCATCTTGACAACACCCTCGCGTTTCATGAGGTTGCCGCTGATCATGTAGTTGGTTCGCTCGCTTCCACCGGTGATGCTCAAGTTGTGGTTGTGGCTGATGCCCATGCGGAGCACCTCGTCCTGCCAGTCAACGTCGGCACCGCCATCTTTCAGGGCGACGCTATGTTCGCGTGCGTATTGGCGCAGCTCTTCAGCTGTGCAGACATCGTAGGTCTTGAGGATATGGTCGAAGGCAGCATAACCATTGTAGGTCACATTGGTCTTCTCCTCGCCTCCCTTCTTGGTCGTGATGATAATCACACCATTTGCAGCCTTAGAACCGTAGATGGCCGTGGCTGTGGCATCGCGGAGCACATCGATGCTCTCGATGTCGTCAGGAGCAACAATCGAGATGTCGACTCCAGGAATTCCATCGACCACATAGTAGGGCGACATGGCGCCTGTGCGAAGCGTGGAAGCACCACGCAGCGTGATGGTGGGTGAGCCATTCGGGTCGGCGGTTGAAGAGACAACCAGTCCGGGAACCTTTCCTTGCAGCATCTGACCTGGGTCGGTGAACACACCGCGGTTCAGGTCTTCAGCCTTCACGGTCGTGATAGACGAGGTAACGTCCTTGCGTTGCATGGTACCATAACCGACGACCACCACTTCGTTGAGCAGTTGGTTGTCTTCCTGCAATGTGATGCTCTCGCCAGCAGCGATGGTTTGCGGCGTGAATCCGATGTAGGAAACATTCAACTGGGCTCCGCGCTTCACATCGAGTGAATAGCGGCCATCAATGTCAGTCACTGTTCCATTTTGTGTTCCAGCCTCAACGACGCTCACACCGACGAGCGGTTCGCCCTGTGCATCGCGGATGACTCCCGACACACGGTTTTGCGCCATTGCTACCGTACTGCATACCAGGAGGGCCGCCGAAAGCATGGCTTTGGCGAATCCTCTTCCAAATAGATTTCGTACTTTTAGCATAATAGTTATTGATTTAGGTTATTAAAAAAATGTAGTTATTTCTTTCAGTCTTCTCATTGATTTTGTAGTTCGTTCCTCACGATGACGCGCGAGGCGTTCTTCTCAGCATGGGCGAGGCCTCGCTTGGGAAAGCCCCTACCCCAGTCGACCAGCAATCCATTGATGAGAATGTCGCTGGCGGTATCCACATACACGCCATGCACATCGCCCTTCACGAAGCCTTCTCCGCGGCAGGGTCGTTTGTCGTAGACGCCTCCTTCGTAGGCTGTCTGCTTGCGCATGGTGAGGATGACATTGTCCATGTATACGTGATGCACTTTGTCGGGTGTGTCGCCTCCAATGAAGCATCCATTCTCGCTCGTGGCGGTGATGTTGTTGAACCGAATGCGGGCCACCTCTCCACAACGCCCTTCTATCTGCCCTTTCGGGAATCGCCAGTTGGCGTCTTTGTGGTTGCCATTGGCACGAGGATAGCTGGTCACATAGATGGGTTCGGCCTTGCCCCACCACACGTCGCTCCACAACTGGCAATCCAACTGGATGTTGGAGAAGGTGATATCGGTAACCGTCCCTTCATCGCGATTCTGGATGCCCAACCCACGGTTGGAAGCGGTGATGATGCAATTGTCGAACACGACGTTGTAGATGCTGTCCATGTTCTCGCTTCCTATCTTAATGGCGCACGAGCGCGAGGTCATCACGCAATTTGTCACCGTGATGTCGTGGCAAGAGCCATATTGCTCGAACTCGCGTCGATTCTTCAGGCAAATGCAGTCGTCGCCGCTGGTGATGTGGCAGTTGCTGATGCGCACGTTCTTGGAGTGGTCGAGGTCGATGCCATCGCCATTGCGGATTTTCAGGTTGTTCAACAGCTGGATTCCTTCTATCACCGCTCCTTCGCAGCCGATGAGGTGCACCGTCCAGTAGGCTCCCTCTTTGATGGTTACATCGCGAATGGTGAGGTTTTTCACATCGGTCAACGTCAGTACATGCGGGCGTGGGTCGAAGGTCGGCGGATTGAGGGGTTTCAACTCATACGAATCCTCGAGCTCGGCTCCCATGAAAGCGATGCCGTTGCCATGTATGACGCCCTTTCCCGTGATGGAAATGTTCTCGGCGTGGTTGGCATAAATCCACATCATTCCCTCGCCCTCGTTCTTTCCGAATGCGCTCAGATGATATTTCCCCTCATCGGGGTGGGCTTTCAGCACAGCGGTCGCCTCGAGATGCAACTCGACATTCGACTTCAACCGCAACGGTCCGCTTACAAAAACATGGTTTCGGGGGAACAAGACACGTCCACCACCCTCGCTGTTGCAGGCATCGATGGCACGCTGTATGGCTGCTGCATCATCGGCACGACCATCCCCGACTGCGCCAAAGGCAGTCACATCGTAGCTGGTCTGCGCCATAAACGGCAAGGTTGACAACAGCATCAGAAACGACAATGTCATCGTCTTCATGGTGTACGTTTTCTCAATTAATAGCGCACAAAGATAATAAAAAAATCTTAATATGTGAAAGTTTTTTCCATAAAAAGTTCACTCACATAGAGGAAAAAGTATCAAAAAGACAAAAACGCTCCTCTTTTCATCCAACCACCCCACTTTCATAAAATATGCAAAAAAATAGACGATTAGAGTATTTTTATGCAAGAATATTTGGTCAGTTGCGCATATTATTGTACTTTTGCAGCCTAAAACCGAATAAATATACATCAATGAAAGTCAAAAACGACAGAATCGAGACCCTGAAAATGCTCATCTCCAGTATGGAACTGGGCAGCCAGGAAGAAGTGTTGCAGGCCTTGCAACGGGAAGGTTTCACCCTCACGCAAGCCACATTGAGTCGCGACCTGAAACAATTGAAAGTAGCCAAAGCAGCCTCCATGAACGGCAAATACGTCTACGTGCTGCCCAACGAGACCATGTACAAACGCGTTCATAAGACCCAAACGGCACGCGAGATGTTGGAGTCGCCAGGCTATCTGTCCATCAATTTCTCGGGCAATCTGGGCGTCATCAAGACACGCCCCGGCTATGCCAGCCTCATCGCCTACAACATCGACAATGCCGACATTCCGCAAATCATCGGAACCATCGCTGGCGACGACACCATCATGATTGTCATCAAGGAGGGCGCCAGCAAAGAAGAGTTGGTGGATGGATTGAGTATGGTCATCCCCACCATCAAGAACAATTGACCATAGATTATTAAGCATTAAAAAAATGCAAAACGACAAGATAGAAAACGAAAATATACCCCACAGCCCCTCTGAAGGGCTGGAAGAACCCATTGAAGTTGTTGTGGCCGACGCATCTCACGAGAAATACGTCGACACCATTTTGAAGACCATTGAAGAGGCCGCCCAAGTGCGTGGCACTGGTATCGCCAAGCGTACACACGAGTATCTGGCCACCAAGATGCGCGAGGCAAAGGCGGTTATAGCCCTGCAAGGTGAGACTTTCGCTGGATTCAGTTACATCGAGACGTGGGGCAACAAGCAATATGTCACCACCAGTGGACTTATTGTGCACCCCGACTTCAGAGGTCGTGGACTGGCCAAGCGCATCAAGAACATGACGTTCTCGCTCGCTCGCACAAGATGGCCGCATGCCAAAATTTTCTCACTCACCAGTGGAGCAGCCGTCATGGCGATGAACTCGCAACTGGGTTATCAGCCTGTGACCTTCGCCGACCTGACCGACGATGAGGCTTTCTGGCGTGGATGCGAAGGTTGCATCAATGTTGATGTGCTGCATCGCACAGGTCGCAAATACTGCATCTGCACCGCCATGCTCTATGACCCCGAGGAGCATCTGCCTGCCAAGATTCCACAGGAGGTGATTGACAGAATCAAGAGCATTGAGAGTAAAGAATCATAAAAACAATCATCATAGAAAGAATCAAACAAATGAACAAGAAAAAAGTCGTCGTCGCATTCTCGGGAGGTCTCGACACCTCATACACCGTAATGAAACTCGCACAAGACGGTTACGAGGTCTATGCGGCATGCGCTAACACTGGCGGATTCAGCGCCGAACAGTTGAAGACCAACGAAGAGAACGCCTACAAGCTGGGCGCCGTGAAATACGTAACACTCGATGTGACGCAAGAATATTACGAGAAGTCGTTGAAATACATGATCTTCGGAAATGTGCTCCGCAACAACTGCTACCCCATTTCGGTGAGCAGCGAGCGCATCTTCCAAGCCATCGCCATCGCACGTTATGCCAACGAGATCGGCGCCGATGCCATTGCACATGGTTCGACAGGTGCTGGCAACGACCAAATCCGCTTCGATATGACTTTCCTCGTGATGGCTCCGGGTGTGGAAATCATCACATTGACCCGCGACAAGAAACTGACACGCAAGGAAGAGGTGGACTATCTGAACGAACACGGATTCTTTGCCGACTTCACCAAACTGAAATACTCCTACAACGTGGGAATCTGGGGAACCAGCATCTGCGGAGGCGAACTGCTCGATCCCACGCAAGGTCTGCCTGAAGAGGCTTATCTGAAACATGTCACAGCAAAGGATAACGAGGCAACACTGAAAATCACTTTCGAGAAAGGTGAGATTGTTGCTGTCAATGGTGAGAAATTCGATGACAAGGTGAAGGCCATCCAGAAGATCGAGGAGATTGGTGCTTCCTACGCCATCGGTCGCGACTGCAATGTAGGCGACACCATTATCGGCATCAAAGGCCGAGTAGGATTCGAGGCCGCCGCACCGAAGATCATCATCGAGGCACACCGTCTGCTGGAGAAGTCAACCCTCTCGAAATGGCAGCAATATTGGAAAGACCAGGTGAGTAACTGGTATGGCATGTTCCTGCATGAGAGCCAGTATCTGGAGCCTGTGATGCCCGACATCGAGGCCATGCTGACCTCCTCTCAACGTCATGTCAACGGCACAGCCATCCTGAAGCTGCGCCCCTATGGTTTCGAGACGGTGGGAGTCGATTCGAACGATGACCTCACAAAGTCGAAACTCGGTGAATACGGTGAGACGCAAACGGGTTGGACGAGCGACGAGGCAAAAGGCTTCATCAAGGTGTCAAGCACACCTCTGCGTGTCTTCTACGGCATTCATCCCGACGAGAAGAGATAAGCCTCGGAAGCGAGAAAAAAACAAAAAATCGTCATTCCATTGCAACTTTTTTGTCCGCTACTGCGTCAAACAGGCAAATAACGAACATTAAAAGATTACAAGACTATGGCAACAGGTAAAAAAATCTATCGTTCCGACGATCGTATCATTGGTGGTGTTTGTGCAGGAATTGCAGAGTATTTTGATGTCGATCCGACCATCTTGCGCATCGCATACGTTGTGCTGACTATCTTCACAGCCTTCTGCGGTATCATACTCTACCCCTTCCTCTGGATCATCATTCCATCAAAGAGGTAAGGTCGCGCAAAACAAGGTTAGAAATGCCCAACACTCAATCATCCACATCTAACATCCGAATAGGTATTCTGGGTGGCGCGGGATACACGGCAGGCGAGCTCATTCGCCTGCTCGTGAATCATCCTAATGCCCAGATTGTTTTCATCAACAGCGAAAGTAATGCCGGCAACCTGATCACCGACGTACATGAAGGACTCTATGGGGATTGTGACTTGAAGTTCACTTCCGAGATGCCCTTCGATCAGGTTGATGTGTTGTTCTTCTGCTTCGGACACGGAAAAAGCGAGGCTTTCATCAAAGAACACACCATCCCTGCAAACGTGAAAATCGTTGATCTCGCACAAGACTTTCGCATCAAGGGCGACCACGACTATGTATATGGTTTGCCCGAAATCAACCGTGAGCAAATCAAGAAGGCGCAACACGTGGCCAACCCAGGTTGCTTTGCCACTTGCATCCAATTGGCATTGCTTCCTGCGGCCAGCAAAGGACTGCTCGTAGAGCCTGTCAGCGTGAATGCGATTACGGGTTCAACAGGTGCTGGACAGAAACCCGCTCCCACCACGCACTTTTCATGGCGCACGGGGAACCTGAGCATCTATAAGGCATTCACCCACCAACACTTGGCTGAGATCTATCAGAGCCTCAACCAAGTGAGTCCACAAGAGAGCGATACAAAAGCCGTCCTCGACTTCATTCCTTATCGTGGCGACTTTGCACGTGGCATCTTCGCCACCTCTGTGGTGCGTATTCCCAAGGATGGATGCGATGACATTGTTGCCACTTACAAGGATTTCTATCGCGATGCCGCCTTCACGCATTATGTTGACAAGCCGCTCGACCTGAAACAAGTGGTCAACACCAACAAATGTCTGGTTCATGTCGATGTGTTTGAAGACAAACTGCTCATCACCTCGTGCATCGACAACCTGCTGAAGGGTGCTGTGGGACAAGCCGTGCAGAACATGAACCTCATGTTCGGAATCGATGAAACCACTGGTTTGCGATTGAAACCCAGCGCATTTTGAATGACACAAAGCACTGAACATTTCATCATAAAACAATGGACTTTTCGCCCCACACCACTCGGTAGGGGGCGATTTTTGTTTTCTTGGATGTCCTTTCCCCGTATTTTTTGACAGATTTAAGCAAAAAGATATGAAAAAGTGGCAATTTGCCAATTTTTTACCGTAACTTTGCACTCGATTAAAAGAAAACGACATGAAACTGTTTGATGTTTATCCGCTCTTCGACGTGAACATCGTGAAGGGCAAGGGCTGCCACGTGTGGGACGACAAAGGGCAGCAATATCTCGACCTCTATGGTGGCCACGCCGTTATCTCTATCGGCCACTGCCACCCTCATTATATCGAAAAACTGACGGAACAGGCCAACCTGCTGGGGTTCTACAGCAACTCTGTGCAGAACAAGCTGCAGGTGGAACTGGCTGAACGGCTCGGACGCATCAGTGGCTACGATGACTATCAACTATTCCTCATCAATAGCGGAGCCGAGGCCAACGAGAACGCGTTGAAGCTGGCTTCGTTCACCAACGGACGCACACGAGTGCTATCGGCTGAGAAGGCGTTCCATGGTCGCACGTCGCTGGCTGTGGAGGTGACCAACAATCCGAAGATCATCGCCCCCATCAATGCCAACGGACATGTCACCTACCTGGCTTTGAACGACCTTCCTGCTTGGGAGGCCGAGCTGGCAAAAGGCGATGTCTGCGCTGTCATCTTGGAGTGTATACAAGGCGTGGGCGGCATCAAACTGGCCACGAAGGAGTTCGCACAAGGTTTGGCAAAAGCATGCAAGCAATATGGAACCGTACTCATCTGCGACGAGATTCAATGCGGGTATGGTCGTAGTGGTCGTTTCTTCGCCCATCAGTGGCTCGACATACGCCCCGACATCATTACCGTTGCCAAAGGCATCGCCAACGGATTCCCCATGGGAGCCGTGCTCATCGCACCGCAGTTCAAGCCCGTCTATGGACAACTGGGCACCACGTTCGGTGGCAACCATCTGGCTTGCGCTGCTGCATTGGCTGTGCTCGACGTTTTCGAGCAGGAAAACCTCGTGGAGAATGCCCGCATTGTGGGCGACTATCTGATGGAACGATTGAAAGCATTGGACAACCCGCACATCACAGACATCCGCGGACGCGGTTTGATGATTGGAATCGACCTCGACATCCCACACAAGGAACCACGCCAGCGACTCATCTACGAAGGCCACATCTTCACAGGCTGCTCGGGTACCAACGTGCTGCGACTGCTTCCGCCGCTCTGCCTCACGAAGGCTCAGGCCGACGAGTTCGTGGAGAAATTACAATCCGTTCTTTAACTGATAACCATTTACCGTTCGGCTTTGCCGCTTCTACCAAAGCGTCAGCCGACTAAAAAATTGACCATATGAAAATTGCAGTGATAGGCGCCGGAGCTATGGGTGGCGCATTGGTGGAAGGCCTCCTGAAACTACAGGGGCAGAATCCGCAAGACATCACGGTGGCAGACCCTGTTGCCGAAACACGTCAACGCTTTGAGCAGATGGGCGTGAAGACCACCAACCTGAATCCCGTTGCCGCCAAAGATGCAGATTTGGTGGCTGTTGTCGTGAAACCTTGGTTGGCTGAGAGAGTGCTGACTGAGATCAAGGAGACACTCGACTACAACCGTCAGGAACTCATCCTCATCGCCGCTGGCATCAAAGCCGAGCAGGTGAACCGATGGATGGAGAAGCCTACGGGGCTGCCTCGCCTCTATCTGGTGATTCCCAACATCGCCATCGCCGTGAAGCAATCGATGACCTTCATCGTGCCTTGCAACACGACGCCCGAACAGACGAAGCCTATCGAAGACCTTTTCAATCAATTGGGGTCGGCACTTATTGTCGACGAGCAGCATCTGCCTGCTGGCACCACGTTGGCATCATGTGGCATCGCCTATGCTATGCGCTACATCCGAGCTGCTGCCGAAGGCGGTGTGGAGCTAGGATTCAAGGCCGACAAAGCCAAAGACATCGTGATGCAGACCATGCTGGGCGCTGTGGAACTGCTGAAGGCAACGGGTGAGCATCCAGAACAAGCCATCGACAGAGTGGCCACTCCTGGTGGTGTTACCATCCGTGGACTTAACGAGATGGAGCATGCAGGATTCACCAGCGCCGTGATTCGGGGATTGAAGGCAGGCGTGCGTTGAAAAAAGCATTACGCCAAATGACAAAGGAACAAGACAATAAATCACAAAAAGATATCGATTATGGACGAACAAATCAAGCAAATAGGCGAGCGGTTGCGTGGATTGCGCGACGTACTCGACATTCCGGTGGAGAGCATGGCATCATTATGCGGCATCACCGTTGACCGATACGAGAAGATGGAGCGTGGCGAAGCCGAGCTCTCGGTGGCCAACCTCCAGAAGATTGCCAAGAAATATGGTGTGTCGCTCGACGTGCTGATGTTCGGCGAGGAGCCCAAGATGAGCACCTATTTCCTCACCCGCAAAGGTCAGGGACAGAGCATTGAGCGCCGTCGCGCCTATCAGTATGAGAGCCTTGCCAGCGGATTCCGTGGACGCAAAGCCGACCCGTTCATCGTGACTGTGGAACCGAAGCCTGCCGATACGCCGAAGGAGATGAACTCGCATCCCGGACAGGAGTTCAACATGGTGCTCGAAGGAACGATGGAACTCACCATTGGTCCGAAAGAGCTGGTCCTGAACGAAGGTGACTCAGTGTATTTCGACGCCACACAACCTCACGGCATGCGCACAGTGGGCGACAAGCATTGCAAGTTCCTGGCGATTATTTTCTAAGATGAAGTGGAGGAAGCAAAGAATCATAAAATCAACGAAACAACAAAATAGCCAAATGGTAGAAAGATTTCTTAAGCAGACGACTTTTTCTTCAGTGGAAGACTTTAAGAAGAATCTGCACTTCATCATACCCGAGAACTTCAACTTCGCGTATGATGTAATGGACGCATGGGCTGAAGAGAAGCCTGAAAAGCTGGCCCTGCTATGGACAAACGATCAAGGTGTAGAAGTACGCCTGACTTTCAGCGACCTCAAAGAGCGCACCGACCAGGCAGCCGCCTACCTGCAATCGTTGGGCATCGGACATGGGGACATGGTGATGCTCATCCTGAAACGCCGACTCGAGTGGTGGATCACGATGCTCGCCCTCTGTAAGATTGGAGCCGTTGCCATCCCCGCCACCCACATGCTGACGAAGCATGACATTGTCTATCGTAACACACGGGCATCGGTGAAAGCAATCATTTGCGCCAACGACCCGTATATCACCAAACAAATACTGGCTGCTCTGCCCGAGAGCCCAACGGTGAAGGTTCTCATCGCTGTGGGAGCAGAAGGTGAGGAGATGCCAGAAGGATTCCACAATTGGCACAAAGAGCTGGAGAATGCTCCCGCTTTCGTGCGCCCCGAACATGTGAACACCAATTCGGACACCATGCTGATGTACTTCACCAGTGGCACCAGTGGCGAGCCGAAGATGGTGGCACACGACTACTTGTATGCAATGGGACACTTGACGACAGGCGTTTTCTGGCACAACCTGAACGAAAACAGCATCCACCTGACTGTGGCCGACACAGGATGGGGAAAGGCTGTATGGGGGAAACTCTACGGGCAATGGTTTGCCGGAGCAACAGTCTTCGTGTTCGACCACGAGAAATTCAACGCTGACACCTTGTTGCGCCAAATGGAGAAATATCGCATCACCTCGTTCTGTGCACCTCCAACCATCTACCGTTTCATGGTGCGTGAAGATTTGTCGAAATACGACCTCTCGGCACTCCGCTATTGCACCACAGCTGGCGAAGCATTGAATCCAGCCGTGTTCGACAAATTCAAAGAGGCCACAGGCATCCAACTGATGGAAGGATTCGGACAGACCGAAACCACTATGACCTTGGGTACCATGCCGTGGGTGACGCCGAAACCAGGTTCGATGGGCATCCCCAACCCACAATACAACATCGACCTCATCAAACCCGATGGAACATCGTGCGAGGATGGTGAAAAGGGAGAGATTGTAGTGCGTGTGGGCGATCGCAAACCTATTGGTCTGTTCAAGGAATATTATCGCGATGAGGAACTGACACGCGAGGCTTGGCACGATGGACTTTACCACACGGGTGATGTGGCTTGGCGCGACGAGGATGGCTATTATTGGTTCGAAGGTCGCATCGATGATGTCATCAAATCAAGTGGTTACCGCATCGGTCCGTTCGAGGTGGAGAGTGCACTGATGACACACCCTGCTGTCGTGGAATGCGCCATCACAGGTGTGCCCGACGAGATACGCGGTATGGTTGTGAAAGCAACTGTCGTGTTGGGTAAGGAGTGGAAGCAGAAGGCTGGCGACGAACTGGTGAAGGAATTGCAAAACCACGTGAAGCGCGAGACTGCACCCTACAAGTATCCACGTATCATCGAGTTCGTGGACGAGCTTCCCAAGACCATCAGCGGAAAGATTCGCCGCGTGGAAATCAGAAACAAAGACAAGCAAAAATAAAAACATGGAACTACAAGAGCTCATCAAGGACTGTTCCAAGAGGCAGAAGAAAGGATTGCATTTCATCCTGGCGTCTGTAGTGATTTGGGCGATATTGTTAGTCGTTCATCTCACCAACCTGACGATTGAACAGAAGGATCTACTTACGTTCTGCTGTTCGGCGATTCTCTTCCCATTAGCATGGATGATGGCAAAGCTTCTGAAAATCGACTTTGAAGGCAAAGGAAACCCGCTCACCAAAGCAGGAATCATCTTCTCCGTCAATCAGATGCTTTACATCCTGATAGCCATGTGGGTGTTTGCAGCCGTTCCCGAGAAGATGTTGATGGTCTATTCGATGATCTTCGGCGCCCATCTCATGCCTTTCAGTTGGCTCTATCAGTCGCGGAGTTATCTTGTTTTCTCCATCATCATCCCTATTGCCACCTTCATCGTCGGACTCTTCTACCCACCTTTGGCAGTGGCTGTGCTGATGCTTGTTTTCGAGATTGTGTTCTCGTTGTGCCTTTATCAGGAATGCAAAAGAGAACATCTTTTGGAATCTAAATGATGAACTTTTATGCATGATGCATTATAAAATATGAAAAGAATTGTTGTCAAAATTGGATCTAACGTACTGACAAGAGCCGATGGAAAGCTCGATGTGACGCGCATGTCGGCACTTGTCGACCAGATAGCATGGCTCCGCCAACACGACTACGAGGTCATTCTCGTATCGTCGGGTGCTGTAGCATGTGGACGGCGTGAACTGAAAGTGGAAGGGCAGCTTGACAATGTGGAGCAACGCCAGTTGTTCTCCGCTCTTGGACAAGTGAAACTTATCGGGCTCTATTACGACCTCTTCCGCGAGCACCACATCCATGTGGGACAGGTGCTCACCATGAAAGAGAATTTTGAGCCAGGCGAGCAATACAACAATCAGAAAGCCTGCATGCAGGTGATGCTCGAGAATAGCGTGCTGCCCATCGTCAATGAGAACGACACCGTCTGCGTGACCGAGCTGATGTTCACCGATAACGATGAACTCTCGGGACTTATCGCCCAGATGATGGAGGCCGATGAGCTGTATATGCTCTCCAACGTGGATGGCATCTACAATGGTGAGCCCAGCGATCCGCACAGCCGCATCATCCCATCGGTCTATCACGATCGCGACCTGAGCGAATACATCGTGGAGGAGCGTAGTCAGCAAGGACGTGGAGGAATGGCCTCGAAATACAAGACTGCACAAACCTGTGCGAGAGCTGGCATTCGCGTTGTCATCGCCAACGGCAAACGTGATAACATCCTACCCGACCTCGTGGAGCTTCCCCTTGAAACCATGCACACCGAGTTTGTGCCCAAACCCAAAAGCAAATAAACAACCAACACCTATCACACGGAAACCAAATGAACGAAATCTTTGAACGCTCAAAAGCCGCCAGCCGACAATTGGCTTTGCTCTCCGACGAACAACGCAACGATGTTCTTCGCTCGCTTGCTGATGCCATTCCCTCACACACGGAGGAACTGCTGGCCGCCAACCAAAAAGACCTGGCGCGTATGGAACGGGAGAATCCGCTCTACGACCGTCTTCAACTGACCGAGAAACGTCTGGCTGACATTGCCTCCGACATGCGTCATGTGGCCGACCTGCCCTCACCACTCGGAAAGATTACCAACGAGCGTACGCTCGCCAACGGTCTTCGTCTGCGTCGCATTAGCGTTCCCTTTGGTGTGGTGGGCGTTATCTACGAGGCTCGCCCCAATGTTTCGTTCGATGTCTTCTCGCTTTGCTTCAAGAGCGGAAACGCCTGTGTCCTCAAAGGAGGAAGTGATGCCGAGCAGTCGAACTTGGCTATCATCAAGTTGATTCACGATGTTCTTACCGAGAAAGGAGTCAATCCTTCGGTTGTTGAACTGCTCCCAGCTACACACGAAGCCACTGGCGCCTTGCTCAATGCAGTGGGTTACGTAGACATTTGCATTCCACGTGGAGGAAAACGACTCATCAACTTCGTGCGCGACACAGCACGCATTCCTGTCATCGAGACAGGAGCCGGCGTGGTGAACACCTACCTTGATAGCGAGGCCGACATCGAAATGGCCACCCGCATCGTCTGCAACGCCAAGACACGACGTGTATCGGTCTGCAACGCACTCGACTGCCTCATCGTCCATTCCGCACAACTCGGCCAACTGGCCACCGTCTGCAAGCCGATGGAAGAGAAGAATGTGGTGATTTATGCTGATGAGAAGGCCTTCCAAGCATTAGAAGGTAAATATTCCGAAGCATTGCTCCAACACGCCACAGACGAAAGTTTTGGCACTGAATTCATGGACTACAAAATGGCTATCAAAACCGTCGATACCCTCGACGAAGCCATTCTTCACATACAACAATATGGGTCGGGGCATAGTGAGTCCATCGTGACTACCAACACCGACAACGCCCATCGTTTCCAGAATGAGGTCGATGCTGCATGCGTCTATGTCAATGCACCTACTTCGTTCACCGATGGCGCACAATTCGGATTGGGCGCTGAGATCGGAATCAGCACTCAGAAGTTAGGTCCTCGCGGTCCTATGGGACTCGAAGAGATCACCACCTACAAGTGGCTCATCGAAGGAAACGGTCAGACACGCCCCTAACTCTAATCACTAACAGCTAACACCCAACACCTATCATCCAAAGAAATGAAAACATTCTTCAACGTTGAAGACCTCGGTGACCTGAAGCAGGCACTGGCCGAGGCACAAGAAGTCAAGAAAAACCGTTACGCATATCAGCATCTGGGTAAGAACAAGACCCTGCTGATGATATTCTTCAACAACTCATTGCGTACACGTCTCAGCACGCAGAAAGCAGCCATGAACCTCGGCATGAATGTCATCGTGCTCGATGTCAATGCCGGTGCTTGGAAGCTGGAGACAGAACGCGGAGTCATCATGGACGGTGACAAGAGTGAGCATCTCCTCGAAGCCATTCCCGTGATGGGTTCTTATTGCGACATCATTGCCGTGCGCTCGTTCGCAGGCCTTACCAATCGTGAATACGACTATGCCGAAACTGTCGTGCAACAATTCGTCCAACACAGCGGGCGTCCCGTTGTGGCCATGGAAACGGCAACCGTACATCCACTTCAGGCATTCGCCGACCTCATCACTATTGAGGAGAACTGGAACAAGCCCCAGAAACCAAAGGTGGTCCTCACATGGGCTCCTCATTGCCGCGCATTGCCACAAGCCGTACCCAACTCATTTGCCCAATGGATGATGGCCGCCGATGTCGATCTCGTCATCACCCACCCCGAAGGTTATGAGCTCGACCCACGTTTCGTTGCAGGTGCCCGTGTGGAATACGACCAACGCAAGGCATTTGAGGGTGCCAATTTCATCTATGCCAAGAACTGGAGTTGCCCTGGTGTGAAAAATCCCGATGAATACGGCAAAATCTTGTCGAAAGACATGTCGTGGACAGTCGATACCGAACACATGTCGTGGACGAACGATGCCAAGTTCCTGCATTGTCTGCCCGTGCGCCGCGGACTCATTGTCACCGATGATGTCATTGAGAGTCCCAACTCGCTTGTGATTCCCGAAGCCGCCAACCGTGAGATTTCGGCAGAGGTGGTGCTCAAACGAGTGCTCGAATCCCTATAATTTTTAATATTTGAATTTTTTAATTTTATAATTTTCCACCATGCTTTCCTTCGAATGCGACTATAACAACGGTGCCCATCCAAAAGTGCTACAGCACTTGCTTGACACCAACGCCACGCAAAGTCTCACCTATGGGTTCGACGAGTGGACGGAGAGTGCCAAAAAGAAGATCCGACTCGCCTGCCAGGCACCCGATGCCGACATCTTCTTCCTTGCTGGTGGAACGCAAGCCAATGCCACCGTCATCGACTCCATGTTGGCCACATGCGAGGCTGTTATCGCTGCCGATACCGCCCACATCAACGTGCACGAGGCAGGAGCCGTAGAGGCCAGCGGACATCGCATCCTTGCCCTACCCAACCACGATGGAAAAATGAGCCCCGATGACCTGCAACTCTTTATGGAGCAGTTCGAGAACGATGAGAGCCGCGACCATCTGGCACAACCCGGTATGGTCTATATCACCTTCCCCACCGAATACGGAACCGTCTACCAAGCAGAGGAAATCAGCCGCATACAGAACATCTGCCGACAATACCACCTCAAACTCTTCATCGACGGAGCACGACTGGGCTATGGACTCATGGCCGACAAGGGCGACATTTCGTTGCCTTGGCTCGCACGCCATTGCGATGCTTTCTACATCGGAGGAACAAAAGTGGGAGCCCTCTGCGGAGAGGCCGTTGTATTCCCCTTTGGAAACGCCCCACGCCACTTTTTCTCCAACGTCAAGCGCCATGGAGCATTGCTGGCAAAAGGCAGACTCATCGGTGTGCAGTTCGATGCACTTTTCACAGACAACCTCTATTTCGACATCTCGCGCCACGCTATCCGCATGGCCAACAAGCTGAAGACCATACTCAAGGAGGCCGACATCCCGTTCTATCTCGAGTCGCCCACCAATCAGCAGTTCGTCATACTCCCCAACGAGAGAGCCCGACAACTCAAGCAACTTGTCGATTTCACCATCTGGGGACCCCTCGACAATGAGCACACCCTCTGCCGATTCGTCACCAGCTGGGCCACCACCCAGAAAGACATCGAACAACTTCGGAAACTCTTATAACACCCTTATTCCTTCATCCTTCATCTTTCATCCAAGATATGACGCAAGAAGAAAAGACAAAAATAGAAGAGCGCATCGTAGATATCCTGAAGACCGTCTACGACCCTGAGATACCCATCGACATCTGGAATCTGGGCATGATCTACCGCATCGATGTGCAAGAGTCGGGCCACGTTGATATCGACATGACCTTCACAGCCCCTTCATGCCCTGCCGCCGACTTCATCCTTGAGGACGTCCGCACGAAAGTGGAAAGCCTCGAAGATGTCGCGTCAGTCAACGTCAACCTCGTCTTCGAACCCGCATGGGACCAGTCGATGATGAGCGACGAAGCAAGGGCTGAACTCGGATATGACTAACATCTCTTACTACTCACCTCTCACCTCTTACCTCTACCGAATATGAAAACCGTATATTTCCTCTCCGATGCACATCTCGGTTCGCTTGCCATCCCGCACCAGCGAATGCAAGAACGACGGCTAGTGCGCTTCCTAGATAGCATCAAGAACAAAGCCGCAGCCGTCTATCTGCTCGGCGACATGTTCGATTTCTGGAACGAATACAAATATGTCGTTCCCAAAGGATACACGCGTTTCCTCGGAAAACTCTCCGAACTCACCGATAACGGAGTCGAGGTGCACTATTTCACAGGCAACCACGACCTGTGGACCTACGGCTATCTGGAGAAGGAATGCGGCGTCATCCTGCACCGTCAGCCCACCACCATCGAAATCTACGACCGCGTGTTCTATCTCGCTCATGGCGATGGTCTCGGCGATCCTGATGCGAAATTCAAGTTCCTTCGCAAGATGTTCCACAACAAAGCCTGCCAGCGAATGCTCAACTTCGTGCATCCTTGGTGGGGAATGCAGCTGGGACTCAACTGGGCCAAACACTCGCGCATCAAACATGCTGACGGGCGTGAGACACCCTATCTGGGAGAAGATCGCGAGCACCTCATTCGTTATACGAAAGAGTACATGCAGACCCACCCCAACATTGACTATTATATCTATGGACACCGACACATAGAACTCGATATCATGCTCTCGCGGAAAAGCCGCATGCTCATCCTCGGCGATTGGATCACCCAATTCACCTACGCCGCATTCGACGGGCAACACATGTTCCTCGAGACCTATATAGAAGGAGAGAGCCAACCATAAACAAGACTATAACTAAATGTAGAATTTTAATTTTTAAGATACAATGGGAAAGAAGATTGTGACCTTTGGCGAGGTGCTTCTGCGTTGGTCGAAGGACGACTATCAGAGACTGATGCAGGGACGTAAGTTCAATGGAAACTACGGTGGTAGCGAGGCCAACGTAGCCGTCTCGTTGGGAATGCTTGGTGAGCGTGTGTGCTATGTGTCGCGCGTACCTCAGGGCGGTATTGGCAACGCCTGCCTCAATGAATTGCGTTCATGGGGCATCGATGTGAGTCATGTTGTTCGTGGCGGCGACCGTCTGGGCACCTATTATTTCGAGGCAGCAGCCGGCCTACGTCGTTCGCAGGTAGTTTACGACCGTCGTGGCTCTTCTTTCTACTCGTCGGCCCCCGGTATGTTCGACTGGGCAAAAATCTTCAGCGATGCCGATGTGTTCCATTGTTCGGGCATCACGTGCGCGGTGTCCCAATCGGCCACCGATGCCACTTTCGAGGCCGTTCGCACAGCAAAAGAGATGGGGTTGCGTGTTACTTGCGACATCAACTTCCGCAAAAATCTGTGGCGCTACGAGGGTGCAAACGCCCAAAAGACGTTGAGCGAACTCATGGGCTATAGCGACTACATTTTCGGCGACCAAGACGAATGGGAGGTTGCCTCGGGTGTTCCGCAGGTGCCGATGGGTCACATGATGGCCGACACCGAACTGGATGTTGATGCCTATCGCCGCTATTTTGACAAGATGCACCAATTGTTCCCGAATTGCCGCGAGATGATGTTGGGCCTCCGCAACCAACTGACCACCACCCACCACGTGCTGACAGCATTACTTTGGTATGAGGGCGAGATGTACGTAGGCCACTTGTACGACATCTATCCCGTACTCGATCCGATGGGCGTGGGCGATGCTTTCGTGGCAGGCTACATACACGCATCCGAGCAATGGAGTGGCAATCCGCGCCAATGCCTTGATTTCTCGTTGGCTGCCGCTGTCTTGAAGAACTCCGTATCGGGCGATTTCAACCTCATCACCGAAGAAGAAATCCTGAATTTGTTGGAAGGCAAATAATTGTTGAACGTTGACCGTCTGTCGCTCAACACTACCCAAAACGTTACAATGTTACTTTGTTACATTGTTACATTAAGAGTCTTCCACCTCTCAAGTTCCCCAAAAAGTGGCAATGGTATGTTAATATTATATAATATATTATATTATTATATATATAGTAGTATACTACTATCTCTCTTCCGTGCACATCGCTTACGCTTAATGTAACATTGTAACAATGTAACAAAGTAACAAAATCATTTGCCGGTCAAAGCTATGCAATGGGGTGGTCATAGCTATGGAATGACGGACTCAAAGCTATGCAATGACGTCCTCAAAAGGGGTCTTTGAGGTTTTCAAGTCATTGAACATTGAAAAAGGCTATTGAACCAGATTGTCCAATAGCCTTTGTTTTTGCATCGAAGATTTGAGTCCTAGACTTCAACTTCCTCTTCGTCAGTGGGTTCTTGGTTCAAGACGATTTCCATTGTGTCGCGAGCGATGACGATTTCTTCATCGGTGGGCACTACCCAAACCTGAACCTTCGAGTCGGGGGCAGAAATCAGTCTCTCCTGACCGCGGCAGTTGTTGGCCTCGGCGTCCATTTTCACACCCAAGAACTCCAAGCCCGAGCAGGCTTCGAGGCGAGTGGAAATCTGGTTCTCTCCCACTCCGGCCGTCCACACAATGACATCAACACCACCCATAGCAGCAGCATAGGAACCGATGTATTTCTTGATGCGATAGTTGTACATGCGGAGCGCCAACTGAGCACGCTCGTTGCCATTCTTGGCTGCCTCCTCGATATCGCGCATATCGCTCGAGATGCCCGTAATGCCGAGCACACCGCTCTTCTTGTTCAGAAAGTCGGCCATCTCCTGGGGCTGCAGATGTAGCTTGTCCATGATATAGGTAACGGCACTGGCATCGATATCGCCCGAACGGCTTCCCATCATCACGCCAGCCAAGGGAGTCAATCCCATTGAGGTGTCGATCACCTTGCCGTCCTTGATGGCTGCCACCGAGGCACCGTTGCCGATATGGCAGGTAATGATCTTCAAGTCCTTGATGTCCTTGCCCATCAGTTCGGCTACACGATGCGACACGTAGCGATGGGAGGTTCCGTGGAATCCATAACGACGCACGTGGTATTTCTCGTAAAGCTCGTAGGGAACAGCATAAAGATAAGCATGTGCGGGCATTGTGGAATGGAAGGCGTTGTCGAAGACTGTCACCTGAGGCACCGTAGGCATCAGGTGGTCAACGGCACGAATGCCCTTCAAGTGGCCGGCATTGTGAACAGGAGCCAGGTCGCAGAGGCTCTCGATGCCTGCCTCGACACCCTCGTTCACAAGACAACTCTTTTCGAAAAGGTCGCCACCTTGCACGATGCGGTGACCCACTGCATCTATTTCATCGAGGCTCTTGATGGCACCATACTCTTCGTTGAGCAAGGTCTGGAACACAAAGTTCACACCCTCCTTGTGGTCGGGCATGTCGTGCATCAGTATTTTCTTCTCATCGTTGGGCAATGTGAGTTTCAAGAAGGCGTTGTCAAGACCGATGCGCTCCACACCGCCCTGTGCCAACACGGACTCGTCGTCCATGTTGTAAAGTTTGTACTTAATGGAACTGCTACCGCAGTTTAGAACTAAAATTTTCATTCTTCAAATTTTAAAGTGAAAAACGAAAAGTGAAAAACGAACAATTTCACTTTTACATCTTTCATTGATTATTATTTCTTTTTGCTGTCTTAATTGAGGCTACGAGAATCGCCACTATTTCCGAACAATCAGCTAACATGCTATCATATTCCTTATCTGTAATGATTGATTTGCCGTGTAATAGGCGCAACCACCCTCTCGTCTCGTTTGCTTCTTTAAGGGCGATTTGGAGTTTTGAAACAAAATCAGCTGGCGAATGAGCAAATTGTGACTCTCTGACGTTTGCCATAATTGACGTCCCTGACCTGAGAACCTGTTCATATAAAGAACGAAAAACCTTATTCCGATTGTTAGTCAAATATTCAGCCATCGTTGCAATTCGCAAGGCGAACCCTTGTGACTTCTCCATCAAAATAGAATTCTCGTTCTCGTACATGAAACGGGATTTTTCACTTTTCACTCTTCACTTTTCACTTTAACGCTTTGCGTCAATGGCTTGACAAGCCGTGATGGCCACCATATAATAGATGTCATCGACCGAACAACCGCGAGAGAGGTCGTTCACGGGGCGAGCGATACCTTGAAGGACGGGGCCAATAGCGATGGCATCACCAAGACGTTGCACCAGCTTGTAACCAATGTTTCCCACTTCCAGATTGGGGAACACCAGCACGTTGGCCTTACCTGCAATCTCGCAGCCAGGAGCCTTTTTCTGACCTACTGAGGGAACCAATGCGGCATCGGCCTGCAACTCACCATCAATCTTCAGGTCGGGAGCCTTCTCCTTAGCCAAACGGGTAGCCTCGATCACCTTGTCAACCACCTCGTGCTTGGCACTTCCCTTCGTGGAGAAACTCAGCATGGCCACGCGAGGCTCAGCGAAGCCAGCCACACTCTTAGCAGTCTGTGCCGTGCAGACAGCAATCTGCGACAACTGCTCAGCATCGGGCATCGGCGTAACAGCCACATCGCCCACCACAAGCACACCGTTCTCACCATACTGCTTCTCTTTCGAGATGAGCAGCAAACCACCACTGACGCAAGTGATGCCAGGAGCGCACTTGATGATCTGGAGGGCAGGACGCAATGTGTCGCCCGTCGTGGAGAGAGCACCTGAAATCTGACCGTCGGCACCCTCGGTCTTGATGATCATGCAACCCAGATAGAGAGGGTTCTTCACCAGTTCGCGAGCCTGCTCAATGGTCATTCCCTTCTTCTTGCGAAGCTCGGCCAGCAACTGGGCATACTCCTCGCTCTTCGGATTGTTTTCGGGGTCGATGAGAGTGGCCTTGCGGATGTTCTTCAATCCCAGTTTGTCGGCCAAAGCATACACTTCGGCTGGGTTGCCAATGAGAATGATGTCGGCGACATCGTCACCTATTACACGGTCGGCGGCTGTCAGAGTGCGCTCCTCAGTGGCTTCGGGGAGCACAATGCGCTGCTTGTTCGACTTAGCACGCGCAACAATCTGTTGTAATAAATCCATAGTTTGCTTGTTTTTATTTTAATGTTGTTATGTTTCTGATTGATTTGCCTTTGAGGATGCAAAATTAAGAACTTTCCGTGAGAAAACGCTCGCGACAATGATAAATAATGTTATTTCTAAGCCGACATCTCTTTGGCAAGCACGGCCTCCAACTCCTCTGCCGACAAACGAAGACCAAACTCTCCCTTGATGGCAACCGAAATACGACCGGTCTCTTCGCTCACGATGATGCAGATGGCATCACTCTCCTGCGACATGCCGAGAGCGGCACGATGTCGAAGTCCCAGTTCCTTGGGGATGTCGAGATTGTGCGACACGGGGAGAATACAACCTGCGGCAGCAATGCGTTTTTTCGAAACAATCATAGCACCGTCGTGCAAAGGCGAGTTCTTGAAGAAGATGTTCTCTATCAAACGCTGGTTGATATTGGCATTGATACGATCGCCTGTTTCGATAATATCGTCAAGCGGGGCACCTCGCTCAATGACTATCAGCGCACCCACCTTGCTCTTCGACATCGTCATGCAAGCCATCACGATGGGCATAATGGTCTCCTTGTCTTCCTGCGGCTCCTTCTTCTTCGATGTGAAGAAGCGAGACAACGCCTTGAATCGCTGATGGGCTCCCAACGAGTAGAGAAACTTGCGTATCTCATCCTGGAAAAGCACGATGAGCGCGATGACACCCACGCTGACCAATTTGTCGAGGATGGTACCCAACAAGCGCATTTCCAGCACCTGACTGACGAAGAGCCAGATGAGCACAAACACCATGATGCCGATGAAAACGTTGAGCGAACGGCTCTCTTTCATCAACCGATAGATATAATAGAGCATCAACGCGACAAGGAAGATGTCGATGATGTCTTTGATTCCAAAATCAAAAGGTAACATATCTTCTTCGGGTTTTATTGATTCTATTACGAATTGTTGATTGACCTTGCCTCTCTATACAGAGGCCGACAACTGCTCCATGATGCGCACGGTCTCTACTGCCTCGCGCACATCGTGGACGCGCAGGATAGCGGCTCCTTTCTGAAGGGCTATCGTATCGAGCACGATGGTTCCATTCAAGGCCGTCTGTGGGGTCCCTTCAAGCAACTTGTATATCATGCTCTTTCGTGATACGCCCACCAGCAAAGGAAGGTCCAACACGCAAAGCTTCTCCATTTCGTTCATAATCTGGTAGTTCTGCTCCAATGTCTTTCCAAAGCCGAAACCAGGGTCGAGAATGATGTCTTTCGCACCAAGCGTACGCAACTGACGCACTTCGGCTGACCAATGCATAAGCATGTCCCTAATCGTCGGCTGCACGGACATCAGAATATAGGGGACACCCAAACGAGCGACTGTGGCAAACATGGAATCGCCTTCTTCATCCGCCTTTATCTCTTCATCAATCAATCCAACACCATTCAGGCTTCCCCTGCCCTCGCTCACATCGTTCACAATGTCAACCATAGACTCCTCGACACACCAACGAGCCAAACGTGGTCGATAGGTATCGACGCTGACAACCGCTTCAGGAAGTTCCCGACGGACAATGTTCAAAGCAAACTGAAGTCGTTGCTTCTCTTCTTCCTCTGTCACCAGCTTTCCACCAGGACGTGTCGAAAATGCACCAACATCGATGATTTCGCCTCCCTCCTCGATAATCTGGACGGCACGCTCGGCTATCTCACGCTCAGTTTCCATCCGGCTACCAGCGAAAAACGAATCGGGCGTAGCATTCAGAATGCCCATCACTTTCGGTTTTGACAAATCGAGCAATCTGCCACGCACATTGAGGGTGTAAGATAAAGGTTGCATCATACGTTTGCAAAAATAAGAAATAAAATGCAAACAACAACCGCCATTTTCGTTTTTTTACAAAAAAAATCAGAACCATGAGTCTTTACTCACGGCTCTGGACGGTTTTAATGGTAATCAAGCTTTAGAATAATCAATTTTCGTATCAGAGGTAATGTATCTTTTCGTTGTCAAAAGGAAAATATGTTCCTTGGTTTCGACGATGCAAAATTACTGCGAAAACCAATACGTCTGTTGATGATTCCGACCAAAAGATGGTAGATTTCGAACATTTTCAGTTGTATTTTAATTGTACAATTTAATATGAAAAATCAAACATTAGCTTGATTATCAACGATTTAAAAATACAAATAAATATTTTTTAACAGTCAATTGTCGAGCAAAAAAGATTGACTTTTTCAACGTTTTTTCATGTCAAATAATTCGTAAATAGTGACAACAATTCAACCTTTTTTCGTAATTTTGCCATCAAAGTACAACCTAAAAAGAACATACATATGGACAGCAAGGAACTCTACAAAGTCTATGAACAACACCCTGTCATCACTACCGACTCACGTGAATGTCCCGAAGGAAGCATCTTCATTGCTCTGAAAGGTGCCTCGTTCGACGGAAACAAATTTGCCGTTGCAGCCTTGCAAAAAGGCTGTTCCACAGCTATCGTGGATGACCAACAAGTTTGCAAGGAAAACCCGCAATTGGTTGAAAGTGGTCGTCTCATCTTGGTGGACGACACACTCCAAGCATTCAAGGATATGGCTCGCGAGCATCGCAGAAGGTTCACGTTTCCCGTTATCGGTATCACTGGAACCAACGGAAAAACCACAACAAAGGAGTTGATTCGTGCCGTATTGGCTGAGAAATACAATGTGTTGGCCACCGAAGGCAACTTCAACAACGACGTTGGCGTTCCAAAAACGCTGTTCCGCCTGAACAAGGAGCACGAAATCGCCATCATTGAGATGGGTGCCAGTCATCCGGGTGACATCAAGACGCTTGTGGAGACTGCCGAACCCACCATTGGCCTCATCACCAATGTGGGACGCGCCCACCTGCAAGGATTCGGTTCGTTCGAGGGTGTGAAGCGCACCAAAGGCGAACTCTATGACTTTTTGGCTTCAAGAGGTTCTGTTGACAATTTCATTATCAACGTCGACGATGCCGACTTGGTGGAGATGGCCGAGCAACGTTTCGGTACAAAGGTATCACAAGAGGTTGGAACTCCTTATTCGTTGAATCCTGACGACAACCGCGCTTATGTCATTGGACAAGTCATCGCATGCGACCCCTATTTGCGTTTCACTTGGAAGAAGACTGACGAGACACATGTTTATGAAGTCTCGACACATCTCATCGGAGCATACAACGTATATAATGCATTGGCTGCCATCGTTATGGGAATCCGATTTGGTGTCTCCAACGAACAGATTTGCCACGCCATTGAGAACTATGTTCCATCAAACAACCGTTCGCAACTGACCATCACCAACCACAACAAACTCATTGTGGATGCTTACAACGCCAACCCAACCAGTATGATGGCAGCATTGAAAAACTTCCGCGACATGCAGGTCGAGAACAAGATGGCCATTCTGGGAGATATGCGTGAATTGGGTGAAGACAGTGAGCAAGAACATGCAAAAATCATCGATTTCATCGAGTCTACTGGATTGAAGAATGTTTGGCTGGTGGGCGATGAATTCGGAAAAATAGCATGCTCTTTCCGCAAGTTCCATGATGTGGAAGAGGTGAAAGCCGAAATCGCTCAATCGCACCCTGAAGGCTTCTGCATTCTCATCAAAGGAAGCAATAGCATCCGTCTTTCACAATTGGCAGAACTGCTCTGATCTGTATAACCAACCTCTTCCATCTGATGAAACCACATGAGTTCTTCTATTTCAACAAGTCCGACCGACAGGTGTTGCTCGCTCTGTTGTTGTTGGCAGTAATCTTTGTAGGCGGACTATATCTGATTGGAGGAAGATTCAACAAGACGGCTTTTACCGCTGAAGATAGTGTCTTGTTCCAAAAATCGCCCATTTCATCGATGGAAGGAGAAGGCGTGCGGCAAAGTCAAAACGGATATTATGCCAGCAACGCTCCATCGAGTCCATCGGATTACTATTATGCAGAAGGACAAAAGGTCGAACGATTCACATTCGATCCCAACACTGCCGACAGCACCCAGTTGCTTCGTCTCGGTTTGCACCCCTACCAAGTACGTAATATATATAAGTATCGTGCGCACGGGGGTATTTTCCGTACGCCAAAAGACTTTGCGAAACTCTACGGACTCACACAGGAGCAATATCATGAACTGGCACCATACATCAAAATCAGCAACGATTACCGACCAGCATCTGAGCTTTTCAACCACGATGCCACATCATCAGCATCCGACTATCAACAGCAATACCGCGATACGTTGAAGTTCCCTTTGAAAATAAAGGAGAACGAGTTTGTGTTGCTCAACAACCTCGATACCAACCTATTTAAAAAGGTACCAGGTATCGGTAGCCACTATGCTCGTCGCATCGTTGATTACGGCAGAAGATTGGGTGGTTATGTCAACACAGAACAATTACGCGAAATCAATGGTTTCCCTGAAGAATCCATCCATTTCTTCAAAATCAACTCAACGCGCATACAAAAAATGAACTTGAACCAGTTGACACTCAACCAGCTCAAGTCACATCCTTACCTGAATTTCTACCAAGCACGTGCAATCATCGACTATCGGCGATTGCGTGGAAACCTGAAAAGCCTTGATGATTTAAAGCTCTTACCTGAGTTCCCCGCCGATGCCTTACACCGACTGGAACCTTATGTAGAATTCTGAAATGATTAAGCCTTTACGACTTCTTTGCCCTCAACGCGAATGATGTTTTCCATGCGGGCTTTGCCAATCAATTTCAAAGCCATCTTCTCGTTGACATGCAAGTGTTCTTTCAATCCTCTGATATATCTGTTTTGCGAGATCGGCGACTTGGCAGCCTCCTCAAAAATCAAATCCGTCACTTCGCGAAGTTGCTCCACATTATTGTGAAGACCTACACGATGTTGGTACTTAACAAACATCAGAATGACTCCAATGACAAAAACAATGCCTAATATTAGTTCCAAATTGTTCATGTTATTATAACGTAAGATTAAAATTTTGGCGCAAATATACAAAAAAAATGGAACATCCGCATTTATTAATAAAAAAATTTATAATTTTGCGCCATTATTATTTACTACTGACACTATATTTTTGAGTTTAACTCATCGTAAAAAGACATTACTTAATATCTTAAACATAAAATTATTAACCGAATGGAAACAGAAAAAAACAAAGTTGCTGCGAGGGTTAGTGCTACTGAATCCTCGTTTGACCGCAAACGACACATCTTTGGTGCCTTTATGGGCCCGATTTGTGCTTTGTTAGTATGGTTTACCCCTATTGCAGGACTGTCGCCTGAAGCCCACAAACTGCTTGCCATCGTTACGCTGGTGGCATTCTGGTGGATTTGCGAACCAGTTCCTATCCCCGTTACTTCGTTGTTAGGTCCTACACTCTGCGTAATCTTTGGTGTGGTGTCAGCAAAAGACGCCTTCTCGGCTTTTGCCAGCCCGATGATCTTCCTGTTCATGGGAGGATTCTTGATTGCAAAGGGTATGATGGTGAATGGTCTTGACAAACGAATAGCGTATGGTATCATGTCAATGAAATGGGTGGGCGACTCACCTCGCCGCATCTTCTTAGCCATTGGTCTGGCATGTATGCTCTGCTCGGGATGGATTAGCAATACAGCTACTGCTGCTATGATGTTTCCTATTGCCCTCGGTCTGCTGGAGGCTATCCGCGAGATGATGGCCGCCAATGGTAAGATCATCGACCTGAAGACTTATAAGTACTCAACGGGTCTGATGTTGATGACTGCCTATGCTTGCTCTATCGGTGGTGTACTCACTCCTATTGGCACTCCCCCGAACATTATCATGATCGGTTTCTTGCGCGAGCTGGCTCCCGATGCTCCTCAGATCACGTTCTTCGACTGGATGGTTTGGGGATTCGCGGCTATGGTGTTATACTTTATCGTCACCTACTTCGTGCTTCAGAAGATGTTCCCTGCAGATGTGAAGCATATTGATGGTGCCCAGGAGTTTATTCATGAAAAAGTGAATGGACTAGGTAAGTGGACCCGTGCCCAGAAGAACACCCTCATCGCCTTCATCGTGGCTGTAACGCTGTGGGTAATCCCAGGTATACTCAGTGCCATTCAGAATATTGCACCCGAAGCGTTGGATGCTGATGCCGTGAAGACCTACAACAAGTACTTCCCAGAGGCCATTGCCGCTATGGTCGGTGGCCTGTTGTTGTTCCTCATGCCCGTTAACACCAAGACAGGAGAGATGACCTTGGATTGGAAAGAAGGCGTCAAAGGCGTTGAATGGGGTACTCTGCTACTCTTTGGTGGTGGTCTAGCCATTGGTGGAATGGTATTCTCTACCGGTCTGTCAGAATGGATTGGAAAATCTTTGGTAAGCATCATGGGTGGTCAGCCGTCAGAGTATCTGTTCTTGACA
Source organism: Prevotella sp. (assembly GCA_017557405.1). Classification (GTDB taxonomy): domain Bacteria; phylum Bacteroidota; class Bacteroidia; order Bacteroidales; family Bacteroidaceae; genus Prevotella. The sequence goes on along the minus strand of JAFYYV010000035.1, from coordinate 17,700 downwards.
TTGTTTGCTGTTACCTCTCTGTTCCTCTCGGAACTCACCTCCAATACGGCTGTGGCCAACCTGATGGGCCCGATTGCCATTGCTACCGCTGCTTCATTAGGATTCAGCCCAATTCCTGTCTGCGTAGTTATGGCACTCTGCACATCACTGGCTTTCATGCTCCCCGTCTCGACACCACCAAATGCCATCGTCTATGCTTCTGGCTACATCCCCATCACAAAGATGATCAAGGCTGGTGTTATTCTCGATATCATCGGTGTATTCCTTATCACTATACCTCTCGTGTACTTGCTCGTCAAGGCGTTCATGGGAGTATAATGAAGAACGAAGAACCTAAAATAGAAAGAGGGTGTGTCACGCGACACACCCTCTTTTCTTGAAATAAACATCAATAATACAACTATCTTCCTATGTATTCTATTTAACTATGAATTTTATCTTTTGGTTAGACGGAGAGGAAGAATTGTTCAGCATCGCCACAAACTCACCTGGCTCAACTATCCAAGATTGAGTGTGGTCGTTGTAGAAACTGAGAGCAGATCGTTCAATGGTAAAGTGGACAGTCTGAGTTTCACCAGGTTGCAGGAACACCTTGCGGAAACCTTTCAACTCTTTGACAGGACGAGGAAGAGACGACTTGAGATCGCTGATATATAGTTGGACTGTCTCGGCTCCAGCACGGAGACCGGTGTTCTTGACGTCAATGCTAAGAGTCATTTCTTCGTCACTGGTCATCTCACGTTTTTCGACGCGTAGGTTAGACAGTTGGAAGGTCGTGTACGACAATCCGTAACCAAAAGGAAAGAGAGGAGCTGAGAGCCGGGCATTCTTGCTTTTCGAACTACCTTTCTCTGAACCAAACATCGAACGTTGCATTTTGGCGGGCAAGTCTGCCCAACGATAACCAACGAAGATATCCTCCTTGTATTCCTCATCGATGATCTTATGGCCGTCGCGCCATGTACCAGGGTAAGTATTCAAGGCATGAGCGCCACATTGGTCGAGGTTGGCAAACCAGGTAAACGGCAGTTTGCCAGAAGGATTCACTGTACCAAAGAGCACCGAAGCGATAGCATTACCAGCTTCAGAGCCAAGGAACCATGCCTGCATGATGGCAGGCACCTTGTTTATCCAAGGCATTGCAACAGCATTACCACTGATATTCACATACACCAGTCTCGGATTGACAGCAACGAGAGCCTCTATGAGTTCGTTTTGTCCATAAGGCAACTCATATTGCTTGCGATCGTGCCCCTCACAGTCTTGATAATCACTCTTGTTGAGACCTCCGAAGAAGATGATCACATCAGCTTGCTTTGCTTTCTCCACAGCCTCAGCTGTCAGTTCAGCCTGTGAACGAGTTTCGTATAAACTACGACCCACAGTGACTCCATTGTAGCTTTGGATAGTATCTCCGACATAACCGCGAGCATAATCACATGGAATATTGAACATTGAGCATTGAGCATTCATGGCATCAAGGGGAAGAATCTCGTGTTGAGCCTTGAGTGAGGATGAACCACCACCCACTGTCATCATCTTGATAGCATTTTCACCAACAATAAGTATTCGCTGCTTCTTCGATGGGTCTAATGGCAAAATACCATCATTCTTCAACAGCACGATACCCTCCTGAGCAATTTTACGTGCAGAGTTGTAGTGTTCATCGGAACAAAGAAAACCATAAGGTTTCTGCCTATTCATCGTGGTGCGGAAGAACAGTCGCAGCACACGGCGTACCTTTTCGTCAAGTTCTTTCGTTGAATATTTACCTTCCTTGATCAACAGCTTATAGGCTTCTGCTAAATAGTAGTTGTCATAGGCATTGGTACGTCCCATCGTGAGTCCATCCGTCCATGTGCCAAATTCGAGGTCAAGGCCATTGATAATAGCTTCCTCTGTACTATGACAACCGCCCCAATCGCTGATGACCACTCCATCGAAACCCCAGTCCTGTTTCAGAATCTTGTTGAGCAAGATGGCATTATGGCAATTGTGCTGATTCTGGTAGAGGTTATAGGCGCCCATGATGGCCCATGCGCCACCTTCCTGCACAGTAGCACGAAATGCAGGCAAGTATATTTCATGCAAGGCACGGTCGGACACCTTCACATTCACCTGATGTCGATACTCCTCGTCATTGTTCAGCGCATAATGCTTCACACAGGCCGCCACGCCTTTCGACTGTAAGCCTTGTATATATGGAACCACCATCTGTGAAGCCAGATAAGGGTCTTCACCCATGTACTCGAAATTGCGACCAGCTAAAGGTGTACGGTTGATGTTCACTCCAGGTCCAAGCAGCACGCTCTTTCCACGATAATTGGCTTCTTCGCCTAAGGATGTTCCATATAGCAATGCCATTGAAGGATTCCACGTGGCTGCCAAACAAGTCAGCGCGGGAAATGCCACACACGAATCGTTAGTCTGTCTAGCCTGCTCCCATTCATCCCATAGTACGTCAGGACGGACTCCATGCGGACCATCGTCAGTCCATAGGTCTGGGAATCCAAGGCGCTTCACACCAGGCGACGAGAACTTCGATTGCGCATGGATGACAGCTATTTTCTCATCAAGCGTCATACGGCTCAGTGCATCATCGATGCGTTGTTCCAATGGCTTCGATTCATCGAGATATACGGGCACAGTTTGGGCTTGTAGCGGGCTCAAGTTGACCAAACCCGCTACTGTTGCAAATATAAAATGTCTCATTGTTTACTTTTTTTGAAATACGCGGACGTAATCGACCTCCATTGTAGCAGGGAGAGCGGACTCGTCAACTCCTTGTGCTCCGCCCCAGTCGCCACCCCAAGCGAGGTTGAAAATGATGTAGAAGGGATCATCGTAAGGCCAATCATCACGTCCCTTTCCACGATTGTCATATGAAAGCTGTACCTTACCATCCACATAGGTGGTAATGTTCTTCGCAGTCCACAAGATGGCATAGGTGTGGAATTCGCCTTCTGCTCCTTCACATTTCATTTCATGTGTCACCTGCGTGTTGTTCGTATGAACATGGGCATTAGCATGAAGGCTACTGGATACATAGTCGGGATGGTAGCCCACCTCTTCCATGATGTCAATCTCACCATCTCCAGGCCATGAACGGAAGTTGACAGGCATCATCCAGAAGGCAGGCCAAGTACCCTTGCCTTTCGGTAGTTTGATGCTGGCTTCAATGTAGCCGTAGGTCCAACCTTCCCTCACCTTTGCATAGACGCGACCCGAATAAACCTTTCCGTTCTCTTTCAGGGCGGTGATGCGGAGTTTGCCGTTGCGCACCTCAGTGACGAGGTTACCCTCGGGAGTCTTGTGGTTGACGTAGTTCTGCAATTCGTGGTTCACCCAGCCAGCATTCTTCACTTCATGCGTCCAGTCGTCGGCATTCAGTTCAGAGCCTTTGTCGAACTCATCCTGCCAAACAAGGGTATAGCCTTCAGGGGCGTTATAGGCCGACTGAGCAGCCGATGACTGAGAAACAGCAATGCTCTTGCGGGCAGTGCCAGACATGATAGTAATGGTTCCCGTACGGATATCCGTAGTAGGATTTGCATTCACTGTGACAGTCAGCGTGCCTGTCTGAGATGTCGTATTCTTGGTTTCCACTGATATGAAATCTGCATTGGCGTAGGCTCCCCACTCCTTGCCTGTTGTGGCGATGTTAACGTTGTACACACCGCCATCGGCAGAAATACTGATTGCCTCCTGTGATACTGTAATAGTCACCGCTGCAGGCTGTAGATCTTCTTCATCACTCCCACCGCAGCCCCAAAGGGCTACGGCAAGAGAGAACAAAAATGCATTAAACATGTGTCGTTTCATTGATTAAGCCTCTTTAAAGACAATCTTACTGATTTTCACCTTCGTCCCACCAGGCGAACCACCAAAGTCGAAGAAGAAGCGAAGAGCTGAAGCATCTACACCATCTTTCAAAGTCAAATTCTTCCAAGTGAGTACGTATGGCTCGTCAGCAGGTACATCAATACGCTGCTCGAAGAAGAAGTTCGAGTCACCAGAGTCAGTGAGCTTGAAGGTAACTTGAGGCAGATCTGCTTCAGCCTCCATTACCAACTGTACATGATACTGCTTGGAAGCAGAAGCGGTGAGCTTGGTGTCAATGTGGAATTGACCCTGCCACTGCGAGCCACCCATTCCTTCAGGAAGGACAATCTCATAAGTGTCACCGCTGTGGACACACTCTGAATTCTCAATTTGAGTCCAACTGTTATCAGCAAACCAATAGCCGAAACTGTCGAATGCAGAACCGTCATCAACGGCCTTCCAAAGGTTGTCAGCATCGTCGTAGTTGATGGAAACTGCCTCTTCGAAATAGATCTTACTGATCTTTACGTGAGTACCAGCAGGAGAACCACCAAAGTCGAAGAACAGACGAATAGCTGTTGCATCAACACCATCCTTCAAAGTTGCTCCCGTCAATTTGAAGATGAACGGTTCGTCAGCTTTGATGTCGTGGCGTCCTTCACAGAAGAAGTTGGTGTCGCCAGCATCGGTCAACTTGATGGTCACTTGCGGACAATCGTTGTCGGCTTCCATCACCATATAGAAGTTGTAGGCTTTTGATGCGCTTGCTATGAGCTTGGTATCGATGTGGAACTGACCTTGCCATTGTGAACCGCCCATACCCTCAGGAAGGGTGATCTCATAGGTGTCACCGCTATGAGTGGCTTCCGAATTCTCAATCTGGGTCCAACTGTTATCAGCGAACCAATACCCGAAAGCATCGAATGCAGAACCGTCGTCAACAGCCTTCCAAAGGTTGCTGGCAGAATTGTAGTCCCAATCCATAACAGGCGTATCGGGATTAACGGGCTCATCTGATGGCGGAACTGTACCATCATCGTCGGCATGATTCTTCAGCACGACATCGGTGATGCTGATGTTTGTTTCACCCGTTGCATGTCCAAAGTCAAGTACAAGCTTCACAGGGTTGAGGTCCTTGCCAGTAACATCGCTCACCCAGAATATGTAGTCCTCGCCAGCCTTCAAGTTCACATCATGAGCATCTATGATAGCCTCCGAATCGTCCTCGTTGGTCAGTTTAATCACTACACCATCGATGTCTCGATCACTATTAAGGATGCAAGAGAAGTCGTAATTGTTGGCTGCAGATGTTACAAGATTGGTGTGGAAATGTACCTGTGCCTGCCACTCCGAGTAGCACTGTTCTGGTACAGTTACGCTATAGTCGTTGTCTCCCATCTTGAAGAGGGCTGCGAAGGCATCAGTCTGCTCGTTGCCCCAACCTGGATCTGGATTATAGTAGAATGACATAACAGGTGTAATGCCTTTCCACATATTGAACTGGCTGTTCGGATCGAAGCCACTCCATTCCTTTTCAGCTTCCTCACTCGTAAAGATGAAACGCCAAGCAATACTGCGGTCGGGAGTTTCATAAACAAGCACCAATTTCTTTGCTGTGAGCGTCTCAATACGGAACTTAGGATCTTCGTACTGAACATCTGAACTGATATATGGGAAAGCTGTATTAGGAGCCAGTTGGATATAGGTCTGCGAGGTGACATTTCCATCAGCATCTGCCCACTCATAGACTTCGAAACTCCATGAAGAGGTTTGGTTGCCAATGGTAGCATCCCAATCTACATCCTGATGCCCCCATTTCGTAGTACCAGTATTCACATATGTCAAACCATCCTCTCCAGCGTTGTAATTGAAGGTACCGCCTTTTCGGGTATCGGCTGTGAAAGTGATACGGTCGTCGTACATACCAAAACCTTTCTTATCATCAGGTTGGGCAGACCACCATTCTGTTCCTGCTGTTCCTGCGGGACCACAAGCGAGGTGAGCCACTTCCTTATTAGCAAAACGCCATTCCTTACCAGTAATCTTACGGAAATCAGAGGAATAGTCTATCTTCGTCTCATTAAAGGTATATACCTTTTTCACACTACCCTGACTGAAACCGTTGCGGTTGCCGAGTTTCAATTCGACGGTATGCGTACCAGCCTCGGAGTTTTTATAACCCACCTCTGGGAGGGTTGAGTATGTTGTTCCATCGAGAATCCAGATGGGATAAACACCAGCCTGTGGTGTAAAAGTAGCCACCATTTGGTTCGTCTCCTGATCAACATTCATTTGGAAGTCCACGCCTTCAACAGTTGGTATGCCGTTGGGATCGGCGCCCTCGAAACTGTCAGGCGAACAGGCCATTAACGATGCGCTGATAGCACATCCTACTAAACCTGCGCAGAATAATTGATATATCTTGTTCATATTCTTCAGTTTTCAATTATCAGTTTTCAATTTAATAGTTGTTTTGAACCAAAGTGGGGTCTGCATCGAGTTCGCTTTGAGCCAGAGGGATATGTTTCTTGCTAGGCGTCCAAGAGTTGGTGCGATAACCGTAGCTGTCAGGAACAAGGACGGTAGAAGCCTTCTGGGTAGCACCTGAGACACCTTCAGCACGTACAAGATCGAAATAGCGTTTACCCTCACCACAGAACTCCAGATGACGCTCGGTAAAGATGTCATCGATGGTGACGCTGGAGAGTTTTGCCAAACCTGCACGAGAGCGAACCTCGTTCACGTAACCAGCAGCCTCCGTAGCACTACCACCTGTCTGTAGCAATAATTCGGCAGCATTGAGCAGAGTCTCGGCATAACGATAAATACGCTTGTTGTTATTATAATTCAAGTTTTTCGATGTTGGACAATCCTTATTGTTATCCGATTGTGGACGATATTTTCCATGCCAGATGTGAGTGTCTTGATAGCGCTCTGTATAGGTGTAGCCACGCACATCCCAGCAAGTAGCTTCTCGACGCAGGTCACCTTCGGCATACATATTGTAGGTCTCAACGCGCATCGGGAGGAATCCCCAACCATCGTTTCCACCGTCCCAGCCATCACCGCCGCCCCATCCGTTGGGAGAGCAAAGTGTTGGGAATACCGAACCACCTGCATTCAAAGCCGCATCACCCCAGTCGCGTTGTGCCTGGTCGTCGTTGTAGTTGATCTCGAAGATACTCTCCGAACACCACTCGCCACTCTCTTGCCACAAGTCGGTGAAACTCGGGTTGAGCGAATAGTTGCTGTCGGAAATAATCTGCTTCATATACGAAAGAGCCTGCGGATAACGAGCGCTGTCATTCTGATACATTACCATTTCGGCATAGAGCATATAAGCGAAAGCTTGGCTCACACGTCCCGATTCTGCATTAGACCAGCGCATGGGCAATACATTAGAAGCTATAATCTCCTCCAATTCAGGAAGCAACAGGTTGTAAATCTCATCGGCCTTCAGTTGCGGAGCCGTGTAAGGCAACGAGAGGTTTTCGAGATAGAAAGGCACATTGCCATAATAGTGCCACAATATATTATAATAGTACACGCGAAGCAGACGAGCCTGCATCTCCATTGACTTGCGGAACTCGACGCTAGCTTTGCCTTCCCATCCAGCATACTTGATGGCGTCGTTGCAACGCTTGATGCCACTGAAGAAGTCACCCCAAAGGGTTGCCAACGTGTTGTTGCCATCGGCGGCAAAATTGAACAAACGATGCCAGTGTTGGTTGTCAGTATTGTCCGAGCCGCCTACCCAGAAGTCGTCACCCATAATCTCGGCATCAACGGTAAGGTCGTTATAGGCCTTGTTGTCCCAATCGGGCCAGTGCAGAGGAGCGTAAGCCGAACTAAGGGCCTCGTTCAGCGTCTCTTCGGTAGTGTAATATTCCTCCAGAGGTTCGCCATCGGGCTTTGTAACCTCTAGGAAATCTTCGCTGCAAGCCGTCATCAGCAGTACAGCTGACATGCACAATGCATAATGCATAATGCATAATGGGCGTCGCATCAGTTTTATATTTGAAATAATCTGTTTCATCTTATTATGAATTATGTATTATAAATTATGCATTACAAAGAGATATTGAATCCAAGTGTAAAGGTGCGAGCCTGCGGATAAACACCGTAGTCAACGCCAGTAACCTCTGTTCTATGCTTCTGAGAGTCGTTGTCCCATCCGGCACCGATTTCGGGGTCGAATCCCCAGTACTTGGTCCAAGTGAAGAGATTCTCGGCGCGGGCAAAGAGGCGCAGACGGCTAATACCAATGCGGTTGGTCAAGTTGCGAGGCAATGTGTAGCCGAGTGTGATGTTCTTCAGACGTAGGTAGCTGCCATCCTGAATATACATATCGCTACAAACCCAATTCTTCGAGTCACCCAAGGTAGGCACGGTGTTGCTAGTGCCTTCACCCGTCCAACGCTGGAGAATCCATGTGGGATAGTTACCTGAAGCGATGTCCTGTCTGTAGGTAGCATCGAACACATCTACTCCACTAACTCCTTGGAAGAAGACGCTCAGGTCGAAGCCCTTCCATTCGGCATCGAAATTGAAACCGAACGACCAATCTGGCACACCATTACCTATGTTCGTACGGTCGTCAGAAGAAATCTTATTGTCGCCATTAGTATCCACAAAACGGAAGTCGCCAGGCTTGCTGGTGGTGCCGTATTGAGCGTTATAAGCATCGGCCTCAGCTTGGTTCTGCAGGATGCCGTTAGTCTTGTATCCATAGAAGAATGGGAAGGGCTGGCCATTCTCGGCACGAGTGCCTCCGTCGGCAAACTGGCTGATGCCATAGTTCAGGAAACCAGTATCATTACCCAGATTCTTCAACTCGTTGTGCAGATAAGAAGCGTTTGCTTTGACACCAAAGCGGGCGTCGGCAATATTCCACTTGTAACCCAGTTCGAACTCCCATCCACTGTTCTCCATGTCGCCGACGTTGGCTAATGGACGCTGCTCACCCACATAGCTGGGGATAGGCATATCGATAATCATGCCATTGGTCTTCTTCAGGAAGTAGTCGACGCTGAAGGTCAGCTGGTTGTTCCAGAATCCGAAGTCAACACCAAGGTTGGTCTGTTCGCTCTCCTCCCACTTCAAGTCTTCGTTAGCCAGACGGTTGGCCTTCGAACCATAGGTCATTGCGGCGGTTTGTCCGAAATAATAGTTGCTACTACCACCAGTAGCCGTCAACGTGGTATAAGCGAAGTCGCCAATATTGTCGTTACCGTTCTTTCCCCAACTAGCACGGAGTTTCAGATTGGTGAGCCAATCACGAGTATTCGCCATGAAGTCTTCGTTCATCACATTCCATCCCACAGAGAAAGAGGGGAATGTACCATATTTGTTGTTCGAACCGAAACGGCTGGAACCATCACGACGAATGGTAGCTTGGAACATGTATTTCTCATCGAAGTTGTAGCTTAAACGAGCGAAGAGCGATGCCAAGCGATGCTCTGTGTAGGGACCACCCCAAACACCAATAAGACTCTTGGCGCCCGTCACTTTGCCATCTGCGTCAGTGGAGAGTTCCAAAGCGCCACCAGTGGTATAGTTGATGCTGGGTTTCTCGGTATTCACCAAATTCCAATGCGAACCGCCCAACTCGTCGCCCTTCGTCTTCAAAGCACTCTGTCCCAACACCACACCTATGGTGTGCTTACCGAAAGTCTTGTCGTAGGTCAGCGTGTTTTCAATCTGCCACGTAGAGTTGTTACCCTTGTAAGCGGTAGCTTGTGTATGGTCGCTGTTGTTGTTACCCGAGAGGTAGTACTTCTGCAAGGTAGCGCCATCGTAACCCCAGAAAGAGAGTTCGGCACTATAAGTGAAATGATATTTCAACTCATCCCACAACTGCAAGTCGAGCGAGAACTTCGGCATGAACTTGTGGCTCCAGTTCTTGTTAGGATTGCCCTGCATCATCGCGATAGGGTTATTCTGTTCCTGATAACTTCCGATGAATCCAGGGATTGTATAAGGATTTCCAGCAGCATCAGTATAAAGATCGTAGGCCGAGTAACGGTCAATCATATCTTGTGCTATCTGACCTCTGAGGGTTACAGGAAGCGTGGGAGCTAGATAGAGGGCTGAGCCGAGGGGCGAACCCCAAGTAGAGTTGTCGCTAACACCCGTGTTGTGCACACGCATATAAGAGAGGTTCGCGCCCAAGTCGAGTTTGTTCAGGAAGTTGCGTTCCTTGGAGTCGTCGAAGAGGTTGAACTGGTTGTTAGAGCGGATGGTCAGACGATCGTAGTTCGACTGTCCGAAATTACCGCCCACGATACCCTCCTGATCAAAATAACCTAAAGAGAGATAGTAGTTCACTTTCTCCGAGGCACCACTCACACTCACGTCATGCTGCACGATGGGAGCATTGTCATTGAAGAGCAAATCCTGCCAGTTGGTTCCAAAACCAGTAATGGCATCGCCATTGGCATCTGTCAGATTGTAGGGATCATTGTAGAGGGGAGCCATACCATTCTGCACACGACGCTCGTTCTGCAGGATAGCATAATCGGTAGCACCCGTCACGTCGCGCTTTTTCCATGCACTCTGCCAACCGTAAGAGAAGTTGTAGTTGATTTGAGCTTTGCCAGCCTTACCTTTCTTGGTTGTCACAAGAATGACACCATTAGCGGCACGGGCTCCGTAGATGGCACCCGAGGCAGCATCCTTCAGCACCTCAATCGACTCAATGTCGCCAGGGTTCACACTCTCCATACCATTTTGGTCGGTAGGCATTCCGTCGATGATATAAAGAGGTTCGGAGCTGTTGATGGTTCCGATACCACGGATTCGAATCATTGACTTCGAGCCAGGTTGACCAGAAGCGGAAGTGACGTTTACACCAGCAGCCATACCCTTCAGGGCATCCTCGGCGCGCAGACGCGTCTTTCCATCGAGATCGTCAGCCGACACCTTCGCAATGGAAGCCGTCACCACGCTTTTCTTCTGAACGCCGTAACCGATGACCACCACTTCTCCTAGCGTCTTGTCGTCGGGAGTAAGAACGATACGCATGTTATTGGCGGCTTGTACTTCTTGGGTAACATAGCCTACATACGAGATAACAAGAGTAGCACCCGGCTCCACCGACACGCTAAAGTTGCCGTCGAAGTCGGTAATCGAACCATTAGAGGTTCCTTTCTGAACAACAGAAGCACCCATTACTGGTTCGTTGTCATTGTCAACGACAACGCCCGTGAAGTTTCTCTTCTGCGCAGACGCGGTAATTGACAACAATAGTGCCAACACCATCATTAAATACCTGCTTTTTTTCATACTTTATTGTTAGATTTAGATGATTTAAATTAGCATTCTCGATTTCTGTTTTTCGATGGTGCAAAATTAAGAAAAAAAAGAAAGCGTCTCACGACCATGAATGGAAAAGTGGACGCTTCTATCTACGCAAATTCCTTATCTTATTGATTTTTAATTACTTAGGTTTTTATGGTATCAAAAAAAGAGTGGACGAGATATAGAGGTGTTTTTTGTACATTTATCGCTATTTTAGAGCGATTTCACCTGTTTCTCGAACTGTTCACGGTTGCACAAGGCACCATTTTTGATGCGAGCACGATAGTTATAGATTGTGTTAACTGAGTAGTGCAAAAACTCGGCTATTTTTGATGAATCTTCGAATCCTAGACGGATAAGTGCAAAGATGCGAATATCGGTTGTCAACCGATTCTCTTTGGGGTAAATGCGCATCTCGGGTTGCAAAAGGGCGTTGAAGTCATCGATGAAGTTGGGGAACAGATGCAAGAACACAGTGTCGAAGTTCTCGTAGAGTTCTTCCAGTTCCTTCTCCTTCAGTTCTGTCGACTTTGAAATTTGGAACAATTCGTCAAGTTCCTTGTTCTTCATCTTCTTATTCACCATCTTACGATAGTTGTCGAGCTTGTCGATATATTGGGAACAAAGGCTCATAAATCGCCCGATGTATTCCTCCTTTACACGATTGCTCTCCGAAAGTTGTGAATTCACAACCGACAACTCGCTATTCACATCTGAGAGTTGTTCGTTGGTACTCTTCAATTCGTCGTTCAGAGCAGCCAACTGGCTGTTGGTTTCGTGCAATGCATTCCGTGCCACCGCCAACTGCTTGTTCCTTCGATGCAGGAAGAAAAGGGCCGCGAGCAACAACAAAGCCAAAACGCTGATAGCCGCCAATGTTATCCATAATTGCGAAGTAGTACGCTCACTCTGCGACTTATAGTTACTGGCAATGTGCGACAACAAGGGGGCTATTTGCCAATTACGTTGGCGCGAACCATATCTGTTGGCACAGTCGCATGTATAACTGATATAGCTCGAAGCTCGCTCGATATCACCCTGTAGCATCAGTTCGTTCGCCAACTCCCACATCGACCCTTGATCCATTGCGGCATTACGAATATCAGCCAACACCGACTCCGTGAGCCAATGCATCATCTCCGTCGTGTCGCGTTGCAACTTGTACTCGATATAACGATAAAGGGCCACCAAAGCGTAGGGATGCGAACCCGGCTCCACCGTTTTTAGCCACTCATCGTTAATTTGCATTGACTCCTTTAACCTCCCCTCCGCCTGCGCCCTTTGTTCGCGTTTCAGGAAACAGGCTTCGCTAGTGGGGGCCAAATATTCGTACATCAGCTGCTCATATTGTCGCTCTTTTTTCTGATACAATTCCCGCATATCGTCCAGACGAGTGTAGTAGCTCAGTTCGCTATAGACATTATTATATGCCTCATAATAAGTGCCGATGTCAGCCCTTTCTTCTTTGCCTGTCAGCCGAATGGAGTCGAGAATGTTCAAAGCCTCATCGTAAAGACCTATGTTCGAACAACGGATGGCCAACTGTGCACGACAACGTACAACTGCAGACGCATCGCCCCTTTCCTCGGCCAAGTCGATGCATTGGTGAAGGAAATAGATGGCAGAGTCGCTCACAAATGGGCGATAGAGCTCATACAACCGATAGCCCTCGTCAAACTTCTGCTTTCCGCTAGCTTGCTCGAAAGCACGAAGCACAGCCGTAATCTTCGCCTCGCGCTGAGCAACATAGTTGGGCGACTCAGCAATGGCTTTGTCGATCTCCTGATAGCGCGACTTCAAGTCGGAGCTTTGGGCATGGGTAAGTGCTGAAAAAAATATCAGTAAGGCCGTTAGTAGCTGTCGCATTGTTAGTTCCGTCGTTAATACACGGCAAAGATATAAAAAAACTGTCAAAAGTGAAACTTTTCCGACGGTTTTTCTACCTGTCATTTAGAAATAATCATTATTTTTGCATCGGTCAATACCTATTCAAAACGACGAAACAACAACTTATGAAACAGAAACATACTGTCATCGTGCTTTTCGCACTCATTCTGGTTTCCAACCTGACCAGCTTCACCAGCTATAGAACTACAAGCCGATTGGTAAGTGAGGACATTGACAGGGCTCTTGCACTTACAATGCAAGAACAACAGAGTGATGTCATTAACCAAGACACCATCCGCACATTCAACAATCATCTGCAGATAGCTGAACTTCGAGGCAAGGCGACGCTTGCTGTAGATACTCGTGGGCGCAAATTCAGGGCATACGCACATTGTTCCGAAGCCACCATCTTCAACCTGTCCGACCAAAGACCAGCTATGGTGTTATGGGTGTTGACAGGTTTCTGGGCGATGTTCGTTTGGTATCGTCGACATCAGATGTCAGACAAAACGCAACCAATGATGTCTGCTTGTTCAGGTAATAGTTTTGGAGGATTGACCTACTCGGAAGCGGAAGATTGTTTCTATGCTATTGATGGCGATACCGTGCAACTCACTCCCATGCAACATCAATTGATGGAAATGTTCTTCCAATCTTCTTCATATTCGTTGACAAAAGCGGAAATATGCAGGGCACTATGGCCCAAAAAGCCTGATGCAAGCGAGACTCTCTACACACTCATCCGAAGATTGAAACCTGTCATCGAGCAACATTCAAACCTGAAAATAGAATCCGACCGTAGCAAGGCGTATCGGTTGACAATTAGATAACTGACAATGCCCTGACAGCAAAATGTCAGACAAATGTCAGGAAGTTTTTTCGACTGACAAGTCATCTTATCATACCTTTGCAACCAAAACACAACATGGTATGAAAAGATTTTTGTATGTATTATTGGCAGTATGCTCGTTGACGGCTTCTGCACAAGACGAAAAGAATGTCACCCTCGAGGAAGTGACTGTAAAAGGTGCGCGCATTGTGCAGAAGGTGGACGGGCAGACCGTCTATCCCACCCGACAACAACTAGAAAGTTCCTCCAATGGTTATTCGTTGTTGTCGAAACTGAATTTTCCTCATCTGCGTGTCGACCCCGTAATGCACACCATCACGGCACTTTCAAACCTTGGAAGTGTTCAGGTGCGAATCAACAACATTATCGCTACGAAGGAAAATTTACTTGCGCTTGACATGAAATCTGTAAAATTCATCGATTTCATCGATAGTCCTGGCGTCAGATATGGTGAGGAAATTGCCTATGTCATCAACATTATCGTGAAGCATCCTATCAGCGGCTACGACATTGGAGCCGACTTGACAAATACACTCACTACTGTCAACGGCGATGAGACGATATATGGAAAGGTCAATCGCGGGAAGAGCGAGTTTGGAGCGAGCTACTCAATGGATTATCGCAACTTCAAAGGAACGGAGTATGAAGAACAAGCGACATACGAGTTGGAGTCGGGTGAGCAATATCGTGTTCAACGCGAGCAGTTGGCAGGACAAAACAAGAATCTCGACCATAACGTTCAACTGACCTATAGTTTGAGCGACTCGAACTACGTGTTCCAATCGAAACTCTCCGCCCGTCGCGATATTCAACCCCATCGAACATGGGAAAAGATGCTAGTTAGCGAGCATAGTTCCAATATGCTGACGAATGGAACAACCTACGAGAACCATTCTTCATCGCGAACTGCCTCACCTGCGCTCGACCTTTATCTGCATCGCGACTTCCAACGTCATCAGTCGCTCACCGCCAACGCCGTAGGTACATACATCAAAACCGATAGATGGGCTGAGCAGAACGAGGGTGGTAACTATGCCTATTCTGTGGCAGGAAAGTCATACACATTATGGACAGAGGCCATCTATGAGAATCGCTTTAAACCGTTCACGCTTTCGTTAGGCACCCAATATGGTCAGCGATATATAAAGAATGTGTACGCAGGTGATGCAAATGCCACAAATTCCATGATTTCATCGGGAATTTATCTCTTCGGCCAATTGAAAGGATATCTTGGGAAACTCGCTTATATGGGAGGATTGGGCATGAGCACCCGCTATTATCGTCAAGACGATTACAACGATCGTTTCTGGCTCTTCCGTCCCAAACTGACGTTGTCTTATCCGTTGGCAAAACACTTGAAAGTGAAGTACGATTTCGAAATCTCGCAACACGTCTCACAAATTGCCCTTGTCAGCGACGTCTCCATCAAGAAGAACAGCATGGAGACATTGGTGGGCAATCCAACCATCCATCCCAATCGAGTGACTTCACACGACCTCCGACTGACCTACTCTACTCCTCGGCTGATGACCGAACTGCAAGGTTATTGGCGGCTGAATGCCGATTGCAACATGGAGAATTATACCAGAAAAGACGGACATTTCTTTCAAAGTCAGACAAACGATGACAACGAGTGTAGTTTCTTCTATATCCAAAGTTACAATCGTTGGGAAGCCATCCCTGAACATCTCGCTGCCACTATTTACGGTGGAATCTATCGTTTCTTCAATTTCACAGATGATTATCGCCACACCTACACGGCTTTCAACGGTGGAGCCAGCATCGAAGCCTATCTCGGCAAGTGGACGCTGACTGCCTATACAGATAATGGGTGGAATTTCATGGAGGGCGAGCATCGTGGGCAGCAGGCAGCAGCTTGGTATCTCACTGCCTCCTATCGCATGAAGAACATCACCCTTTCCCTTTACGCCCAGCATCCTTTTTGCGCCACTCCGCTCAACGAAAAAACAGAGGTGCTCAGCCGATACATCCACAAAGAAGCATCTATGCATACCCGCGACTTCGGCAACATGCTGACATTCAACCTTACGTGGCATCTCTCTTCTGGACGAAAATATCGCGATATTCAGCGAACAATGAACCATCGGGATACTGATACAGGTATTCTAGAGAAAATGTAAGGGCATGTAATACTTCTGTTTTGTCAAAGACCACAAATGAGGAGGTCAAAAGCCAACAATGACACGGTCAAAGCTATGCGATGAGACGGTTATAGATGGTCTTTGACAAATGCGCAAGAAAAACATCACAATATCACAACATCACACATCACAATAAGGTCGTTCAATATGTGCAGAGGAGGAGATTCCTCTATTTTTGGATGCAGTGGGGAGAGTGGAAGGTGCTTAATGTGACGTGTGATGTTGTGATATTGTGACGTACTTCTCTGAAAAGGTGGTAAGTTTCGTGCAAAAAAACAGAGAAATTTAGCGAAGTGTGCAACAATTGAGTATCTTTGCAACGTCTATAGATAGACGAACAGACAAATATAAACAAATGAAACGTCTTTATTATCTCGATAATCTGAAGGTTTGCCTGACCATCTTGGTGATCATGCATCATGCCGGACAGGCTTATGGAAATGGTGGAGGATGGGCCTATACGCCTTCCAATCCTGCTGAATTCATGCCTTGGATTTGGCACTTTTTCTCTACTAATGCCGCTTTCTTCATGGGACTCTATTTTTTTATATCGGGCTTTTTTGTTCCCAGAAGCTTTGACAAACAAGGAACAAAGTTGTTTATCCAAAAGAAACTGCTCCGATTGGGCGTTCCACTACTCTTCATGGGCGCTATCATCAGCGTCTTGTCAGGAAAGATTGAAATTGGTCACATGTGGTTTGTCGAGAGTCTGTTGGTGTTCTGCCTCATCTATGCTTTGATTCGTCATTCAATGTTCAACCAACACTCTCTGTCGCAAAGCAGGGAAAGAAATGTTCAATGTTCCAAGCCTACCATTATCGGCCTGTTGACCGTTGCCCTGCTGATGGGTATTGGCAGCCACTTCATCCGTCAGGTCAGTCCTCAAGACAATTGGATTTGGCCGTTTGGCATCATACCCCTGCCGATGGAACCGGCTCATTATCTTCAATATGTAATGATGTTTGTCTTGGGCATTCTAGCCTATCGTTTCCAATGGCTAGACAAGATGAGTAATGTAACGGGCTTGACTGCCTTACTCATTGGTATTGCTTTGGCTGTGGGCAATTATCTGCGTGATGGAGGAGCGTGGAATGCTTTTGTTTGGCAATGGTTTGGAATCTACGAATCGCTGATGTGCATCTTCATCAGTTTCGGTCTGATATGGTTCTTCCGTCAGTTTGTTAGTGCCACCTCCCGTTTCTGGCAGTGGTGTGCCGCCCAATCGTATGGAGCATACGTATTCCATCTGTTATTGATGATTATGTTGCAAAATGTGGTGGACGGAATCTGGATGGGAGCCTTTGGCAAATTCATCTTCATTGGAGTTGTTACCACTATCCTTTCCTTCCCCCTAACCTGGATGGTCAAAATGATTCCAGGCGTTAAACGAGTATTATAATAGAAAAAGCGACAACCGAATGTTCGATTGTCGCTTTGTTGTCGGGATGAGGCGCCAACATGTATTGAGACTGAAATTTATCATTTTTGTTATACTTTTATATAAGTGCCTGAATTACAAGAGAAATAGAAATTAATCAATATAAGCATAATGATAATTTGATATAAATCAATTTATAATATCACGCCAAAAACACGCCAAAAATTAAGTGTTAAAATCATAATTCTTTCCTCATTTTTTTATACTTTTGCACCGCAAACGCCAAAAGCATGCGGTGGAGT
>JAFYYV010000034.1 GCA_017557405.1 Prevotella sp. | reverse complement strand
CTTGTTTATGATTTTTATTATTGAATAATCGTTTTTCTTCACATCCTATTTTAGAACGAAAGTAGAGCTGTAACTGAGAGTTGAACTCAGGACCTCTTCCTTACCAAGGAAGTGCTCTACCACTGAGCTATTACAGCAAAAAGAGCGGAAAACGGGGCTCAAACCCGCGACCCCCAGCTTGGAAGGCTAGTGCTCTATCAACTGAGCTATTTCCGCTTGCCCGGCATTTTTCGTCGCGTATTCAGCAAAAAGCGTCCTTCTTGCGCCCGACTGGAAAATCCCGCGAAAACCGTTTGAGAGTGGGTGGTGATGGATTCGAACCACCGAAGTCGAAAGACAACAGATTTACAGTCTGCCCCATTTGGCCGCTCTGGAAACCACCCCTGTTCTTTCTTGTCCTGAACTGTCCCTCGACTTGCCAGCCGCCCTTCTGGAGAGCCTCTTGTCGGATTCGAACCAACGACCCCGAGATTACAAATCACGTGCTCTGGCCAACTGAGCTAAAGAGGCAAATCCTTGCAGCCGTTTGGCACCGCAGTTAGGACGAGTTCTAAAACGGCTGCAAAGATACGGCTTATTTTTCAATCTCCAAAATTTTTCGGGACTTTTTTTTATTTGTTCCTTAATTTTTCCTTGAATTTCGTCAATTGCACCTTCATGGCATCTACGCACTGGTCGATGCTCTCTTCGAAGGTGTCGCATGTCTTATCCACGAACAATGTGGACCCCGGCACCGAGACCGTGAGGCTTGCCTCCTTGTTCATAGCTGTTGCAGGCTTGACTACTTTCAGTTGCACCTCTACTTTCTGAATTTCTTCATACGTTTTTTCCAACTTGGCAGTTTTCTTTTCAATAAACGCCTGTAATTTCTCAGTAGCGTCGAACTTGACGGCTTGAATCTTGATGTCCATAAATACCTCCTGTTTTTAAAGGTTATTGGTTTGTTTTTCTGGGGTGCGCATTTTCATACGCACGCTTCAATTGCTCGAATGTGGTGTGGGTGTAGATCTCTGTCGTCGACAGACTCTCGTGGCCCAACAGTTTCTTCACGCTCTCCAGCCCCGCCTCGTTGTTCAGCATGGCGGTGGCGAAAGTGTGCCTCAGCACATGGGGGGAGCGCTTCTTCAGCGAGCAGACCTGCGAAAGACTGCTTCTCACCTCTCGGCGCACTTGCTCGTATTTCACTCGCGCGCCTTTCTGGTCGACGAAGAGCGCATCTGTCTGCCGCTGGGGCAGCTCGTCGCGCCGCTTCATGTAGTCTTTCAGCACTTGTTCCAGCTCATCGCCGAAGGGGATGATGCGCTGCTTGTCTCTCTTTCCGGTCACCTTCAGTTGGTGCGAGGTGAAATCCACGTCGGCATCGTTCAATCCGATGAGTTCCGAAACGCGCATTCCTGTCTGGTAGAACATTAAGATAATAGTACGTACGCGTACATTATTATAATCCTCGCCCCACTCTGTGTGGTCCAGCAGCCGGTCCATCTCGGCCTCGCGCACATATTGCGGCAGGGGTTTCTGCTTTTTAGGCCCCGTGATGCCATGTGCCGGATCACGCTCTACGAGACGACGAGAGAGGGCAAAACGATAAAGGGAACGCAGAGCACTCAATCTTCGGTTGATTGACGTTGCAGTGTTTCCTTTATCCATCATGCTCTCCATCCAGTCACGGATGATGTCCGAGTCTACCGACTCCCAAGAGACGTCATGATCGTCCAAATTTTTGAAATAAGCCTCGAAGGCCCGAAGGTCTCCGCCATAGCTTTGTATTGTCTGCGCCGAGCGGTTCAACTCGTAACGCATGTAGTTCAAAAACTCTTCAATCATATTGCGTTGCGCTCACCTTTACGCTTCAGGCGTTGCACATCTGCGCACGCGCACTGTCGCTTTTCGGCAACGAATATACGAAAATTTATTCAAACCACCAAATTTTCCTCGGAATATTTTTACTCCTCGTTCTGGCGCAGCTTCTGTACATAGATGGCATGCTCCATCTTCAGACGCTTCAGCACGGAAGGCTTGTTGTACTGCTGACGCTTGCGCAGCTCTTTCACAACACCAGTCTTCTCGAACTTTCTCTTGAATTTCTTCAGCGCTCTCTCGATGTTCTCACCATCTTTTACGGGTACGATAATCATTGTTTTTTCTCTTTTTGGTTTTTTAAATTGTTAAACATCATGCACCTCTGCGCGGCCCAAATATGCCAAGCGCACGAAATGCGGATGCAAAATTACATCTTTTTTGCGAACCCACCAAGTTTTTTACTGAATTTCAGCTAAATTTGAATAAAAAACCAACATCAAGAATGCTCACAAGGTCATTTGAGCCAGCCATTTGTGGTTTTTGACAGCGTCATTGCATTGCTTTGACCTGCTCATTGCATTGCTTTGATCGCCTCATTCCATAGCTTTAACAGCGTCATTTGTGGTCTCTGGCAAAACCATTGGGGCGTTTTGTAACATTATAACATTATAACATTATAACATTAAGCTTTTTCGATGTCTACAAAACGCCCTCCTCTACTATGTGTTATTATAATATATATATATTATAATAAAAATATTATTATTATAATTTACTCCATTTATACCCCATTTGTCTTTCAACCTCTAACCAAACATCTGACTCGCAGAGGTGGAAAATCCTTATTGTTATAATGTTATAATGTTATAATGTTATATTTTCCAGGAAAAGAACTCTTTAACAAATTTTTGCTCGCCAGAGAGGTTGATATTTGGAGGTTACCGAAATTTTTCGTAAATTTGCAACAGATAAATAACAACTAAAAAAATGACAATATGATGAAAAAGACTATTCTTTCAATGTTTCTGATGATCATCAGTATGTGCATCGGAATGTGCGTGGCCTGTGGCGACAAGCAGGCAAAGGATGGCGGCCAAGCAGAGGCGGCTGTGGAAGAGAAGGCGGAGACAGCTTCGTCGGAGGTGGCTGATGCCGACAAGGACGACAACTATCCTGACACCGACATCAGGGAAGAGGGCACTCCCGCCAACGAGCTGCCAGGCATTCGCAGTGCATGGGCCTCGAAGAAGCTGACGGGTGTGGCTGCCGGCAAGACGGCCGACATCGAGCGTTTCGCGCTGGCTTTCTGCAAGCAATACTCGAACTACAAGCCCAACAAGTATCTCTGCGAATATCTCCAGGCGCCATCGAAATATGACGAGGAGACGGCAGATTATCGCGTGAACAACCAGAAGAAAAACGGCTACCTGTCGTGCTCTGTGAACTTCGACTTCGACTGGCTGACCGATTGCTGCTATTGGAACCGCTCGAACGGACACAAACTCGTGGCTTTCTGGATGACCGAGACCCATGTGTCGTGGGACATCGATGAGCATCTGCTCGCATTCTACGACTACGACCCCGCCACCGACACCATGACGCCCGAACCCAATCTCACGAAAAAGGTGGACGAGGCCATGCGCACCTTCGACTCATACCACGTGGTGCTGCCCCTGAAAGGCAAGGACATCGGTCTGCAAGGACGCATGATCTTCGACCACTCGAAGGACGACACGCTGCAGCCCTTCTACCTTCTGCGCTGGAACGGCAACGACTTCAAGGTGGAGAATGGTGAGAAATTGAAGTTGCAGATACAGACATCGGATTTGTAACATCCCAATGACTAGGAACCACGTGGGCAATTGAAAATATGGGAGCATAAAAAAAGAGAAGAAGGCACTCCTTCTTCTCTCTCCCAATAAGATTTTTGCATTTAGTCACGTGTGCTGCTTGGGATGCAGTTTCTTGTCAATTTTGAAATTCATACGGAGATCCTTGATGGTGGACTTCGACAGGTAGGCATGAGCCTTGTGCTTGCCACAGGTGAAAAGGAACTCAAGACGCTTGCCGCCGAGCGGTTTCTTCTGCACCACGCAGAGGGCGGTAGTGGGTTGTCCGAGTCGGTCGGCTCCAGTGGCAGCGCGTCCATCGAACTCAGTGGTGGTTTCAACATCCTTGTCGAAAAGGGCGATGATGTTGTCGATTGTTGCAAAGGCCTCGTCGGAAGTGGCGCCAAGACTGATGCACGTCTCCTTGATACTGTCGAACGAAGCGTCTGTGATGTCGTCGCGTATGAGTCCCAACACGTGGGTCACCCTGCTCAGACTTAGGTAATAGCCGAAAGTGCCGTCTTCGTCCTTGTAAGTGAAAATCGAATACTCGCCGTGATCCGTCTCGGCCTCTGCAATCTCCATCCGCATGCCTGCGGGTTGCTTTTGTTTCTGCGCCTGTGCGCTTGTTGTGACCATTATGGCTAATGCCATCATTGCAAAAATCTTTTTCATTGTCGTTTTTATTTTAATTGTTATACTTTGTTTGTTTTGACATTGCAAAGTTAAGCAGCATTTCGACAGGTTGCAAAATAATGGTGTTTTTTTCATTCATTTGCTTGCGACAGAAGCCAAAAAATGCGACAAATCGAGGAAACACCCTCCAAATTTGTCGCATCAGGTGGTTTTTTCAATGAAAAAATGACTATATGTCACGGGTAATCATCAGACGATACTCAACGGGCGTCATACCGATGGCCTCTTGTATGCGGCGTTGCAAGGTGCGTACGTTCGAGAAGCCAGCCTCTTCGGCCACCACCGCAATCGTGTAGTTGGGTTGCTCGCGCAGCAGGCGCAGGGCGGTCAGCGTGCGCAGGTTGTCGATATAGGCTTCGGGCGTGCGGTGTATGGTCTGGTGACGGAAGAGCTGAACAAGGCGTGACTGACTCACGCCCAACATCTCGGCCAGTGCTGCCGCATCGAAGTCGGGACTCAGGTGCGGGCGTTCTTTCTCCACACGCAGCTCGATGAGTGCCATCAACTGACCATCGTCGCGCAGGTCGGCATTGCGTTGCCGTTCAACGTTCACCTGCATGATCTCGCGGGCTACCTCAGCACGTCGGCGTAGGTCGACATCATACTCCAACCGTTCCGACAAGTCAAGATTGCGGCTCACCAGACGCACCAGTTCATCCTTCAGACGATCCACCTCCCCTTTCAGGAAAGCGTTCTCATCTTGTAGCTGTTTGATTTCTTCCTTGGTCATAAGCGCCGTATGTTTTTATTCTGTGATGAAAAGCTGCAGGAATCCACTGAGTTGGAACACTTGCTTCACGTCCTCGGTCAAACCTTTCAGGATGGCCTTGTTTCCGTTGCTACGCGTGTGTTTGTAGATGTTGAGTAGGATGCGCAGGCCACTACTGGAGATGTAATTGAGTTCCGTACAGTCGATGACGATATCGCAATCTGTACGCTCAAAGACGGGTGCAAGACTGCGTTCAGCCTGCGTGCTGGCCGCATTGTCAAGGTCGCCTACAAGGGAAGCCACGAGTTTCCCCTCTTGTTCGCTAATCGTGATGTTCATCATAATTGTATAATTCCGTTATTATTTAACTCTTTGACTTTGTAATTTTCAGCACGTTGTGTCCCTCGATACGCTGATAGGTCAGGTCGTCGCTCATCTGGTGAAGCAGAATGATGCCCATTCCACCAGGCGGACGCTTGTCGGGTGGCACTGAGAGGTCGGTGGCCGATTCTTTGGTGGGGTCGAAAGGTTTTCCATCGTCGTTGATGGTGAACACCAACTGGTTGCCAACCAATTCCGTTTGCAGGTCGATGCGGGTGGCTTCGCCATGATTGATGACATTAGCCACAGCCTCCTCCACCGCCAAGCGCAGGCGTTTGGCCTCTATCTCTTCCATTCCTGCTTGTTCAGTGGCATGTGCAATGAAAGGCTCCAATTGCGAAATATCGTCCATCGAGGATCGTATTGAGAGCGATGAGGTAAGAGGTGGTTGATGAGATGATAGATCTGGGCATTTGATGGCCAATAGTGTGATATCATCACTTTGTTCAGCATCACCCGCATGACGTTTCACCTCATTCTCCATGCGTTCCACCAACTGCTGGGCTGTATCGGCTTTGTGTTGGCTGATGAGCTCCAACACCCGGTCTCGGCCCAACTGCTCGCCCACTTCATTCATAGCCTCGCTGAGTCCGTCGGTAAAAAGGAAGAGTATGTCACCCGACTGAAGGTAGGTCTCCTGACCCTCGTAGTCCCAACCAGGCAACGCTCCCACGGGCAGGTTGGGTTTGCAAAGAATCCCTGACGACTGACCATCGGCCATGATACGTACAGGAGGTTCATGTCCGGCATTACAATACTCGAGATGTCCCGTTTGAAGGTCGAGGATTCCCACAAACATGGTGACAAACTCACCACCGGTATACTCCTCGCCAAGGTTACGGTTCATCACATCGACTATGTAGGCAGCTGTGTCGGCGCGACGGGCTTCGCTTCGGAACATGGCTCGCATCACCATCATCATCAGGGAAGCAGGCACTCCCTTTCCACTCACATCACCGATGCAGAAGAAAAGTCGTTCTCCACGTAGGAAGTAGTCGTAAAGGTCGCCACCCACCTCACGAGCCGGTGTGAGCGAAGCATAGAGGTCGATGTCGGGTCGCTCTGGGAATGGCGGGAAGGTCTTGGGCAGCATTGCCATCTGGATGGCGCTGGCAATCTTCAAGTCGCGTTCTAACGATGCTTTCTGAGCGGTTGTCTCCTGTAATTCGTCGACATACTCAGCCAGTGAGGTCTGCATGTTCGCAAAAGCATCATAAAGCTGATGCACTTCGTCATCACCTTTCACTTCGGGCAAAGGCGACGAGAAGTTTCCCTGGGCTATTTCCTCAGCCGACCGAGCGAAACGATGCAAAGGACGCGTGAGTTTCCTGATCTGGTCACGACAGAACAAATAGATGGCTAACAGACCACAAAGCATCGACGCAAGAATGATGATGTTCAGTCCATTTCCATTGGCAAGTATGATTTCCTTAGGCACCACGATGCCCATCGTCCAATCCGCGTATTTGACGAAACGATAGTAAACCCACGACTTCTCACCATTGACATTGACCGTTGCCTCTCCTTCCTCACCGTTCACAATGCCTTCTACCACAAGGGTGTCTTTCAGCATACGGTTCTCATCGGGATGCATCACTATCGTGCCCAGACTGTCGATGATGAAAAAGTAGGAGTGTCGTGAATGGTTTTTCTCGTATTTCTTGTTCACCTCTCTTACGTCTTCCATCATTTTGGTTCGCAGCGTATCGAGCGACATGTCGGAACAGAGCAATGCCACAGGTCGCCCTTCGTGGTTATGGATGGGAATGGAAAAAGTCATCAATAGGCGCTGATTCTGTGAGTTGAGAAGCAATGGACGCTCGAAATAGGTGCCTGTCCATTCGGCCTTATCCGTCGACATCACCTGTTGGAACCAGTCGGTAGAAGTATAGTCGCCTATAAGACTGTCTATCCTGCCCATATGCACCACGTCAGCCATGTCGCGAGCGGCATAGGGTACGAAATAACGCCCTTTGCTGGGGAAATAGTTTGGTTCAAACAACAGTCCGCAACTGACGATTTGAGGGTTCTGGCTGACGATGCGCTTCAGATGGTCGAGAAACAAATCTGGTGTGTCTATGTCGCGCTCAATGGCATACACATTATTATGTGCCGCCACATACACGTCGGACAGTCGGCGTCGAAGTTCCTGACGATTCTCGAGCAGAACTCGCAGATAACGCTCCTTGGCCTCATCGAGCATATATTTCCTAACAGCGAAATACACCACTCCGGCAATGACAGCCATCATTGCAAAAACTACCGCCATGATGCGATAAGTGAGCCGTGTAGACAAGGAGTTCGTCATGCCATTAGTGTTTAATTGCCACAAAGATAAAAAAAATATCCAGAAACCGCAAACTTCTGGATATTTTTTCACTAAATACTCTAACCTAGATATTCATTACCTTTCAAAGATCATTATGGTTATCATTACATAAAAAAAATCCGCTGACGGCTCTCTCGAGTTAGCAGCGGTGCTGAATCAGCAGGTTTATTGTAGTTTGATAATTTTTTAGAACTTATAGCGCACGCCGATGAGAGCAATTCCCTGTTCACCAGTGCCCAGTTCCAAGAAGCCACGAACTGTAGGACTGCCTGCCTCAATACCGAGGAGCGATGCTTGCCAGTTCACGTGCAGTTCATTGTCGTTGGAATTTTTACTGGAAGCAGATTCGCTTTCGTACTTCTCATTGCGCAGGGTGGCACCGAAGGCGAACTTCGAGTACATGCCAAAGTTTTTCTTACGCAGCCAGTCGAACTTCACAGCGGGCATCACCGTCATGTAAGTGTTTTTGCTCACACCAATCTTTTCTTTGCCCGACATCACATCCTGCTCGTTCTGACCATAGGCGACGATGGCACCTACACCAAGCCAGTTCTTCATGTGATAGAAATACTCAACACTGATAGGACCGAAAAACTTCTCATTCTCAAACTTAGCACCCACTATGGCTCCGCCAATATTCTCGAACACATCGATAATCTGCGAGTTCGAATAGGCACCACAACTGATAGCCACCTCGTGCTTTGTTTCATCGTAACCATTCTGTGCATTCACATTCATTGCAGTCATTATGGCGACTGCTACCATTGCAAAAATCTTTTTCATTGTTTTTTTTATTTAAATTGTTATACTTTGTTTGTTTTGACGATGCAAAGTTAAGCAGTATTTGGACAGGTAACAAAAAAACAATCGTTTTTTCTCCCAAATGTATGCGACAGAAACAAGAAAATGCGACAAATCAAGAGAACACCCCTATAATTTGTCGCATTTTATAGTTTAATCAGGTTGAAGTTAAGTCACATTCACTTAATCACAACCTTTTTACCGTTGATGATATAGATTCCCTTTCTCATTTGACCATTCGACAACTTGCGGCCGCTGATGTCGTAAATGGTGGTTGATTGTTGGATGTTGGGTGTTGGATGTTGGATACCAGTTGGAACATCGTCGATAGTGTCATCGATGATGAACGAATAACCCTTTGCCCCTTCTGCTATCGTATTATAAGGAAGGTACGCGCGATAAGGAGGAACTTCTTTACCATTATATTTATAGAACCCAACATCGCCCTTACTATTGCGTCCGAGTGTCAAGGTACCACCCGTGATGGATGTCTCCTGGTTCGTTGGAATGCCCCACTTGCCTTCCTGTCCGATGTAGGTGCCCACGAGGCGATTATTGTATTTCGCTACGTCGGGTACTTCACCGTCCCATCGCGTCAGCGGATAGACGCCTGGTTTCAAATTATCTGGATCAGCATTCTTGATGACCACTGGGACAGTTCCTGGAATCACACGTCCAATGTTCTTCAGTGTGGCTTCTCCTTGCCCTTCTTCCTCGTCTATTTTCTTCACCACATATGCGTTGAAACCTTCAGGCAACTGCGTGGGGAATCCGATGTAGAGTGTTGCCCAACCAGCACTTGTCATGTTCAGCGGATAGTAAATGTGCAAATGGTCAGTATCGTAATACTCTCCTCCCCAGAAAGAATCCCCTTCATAATCCCAGAATAGCCTCGAGTCATACGAACCATCGTTCACAAAGACGTGTATCTTGTCGTTTGCGTTCTCGTGTATAATGGGGTTAGGATTGGATACTTTTGTAGGAATCACCAGATTTCCGTCGGGCAGACAGTTGTCGATATAGATGTTCCTCAACTCGGGTATCTTGTAGAACGCGTAGTCGTCAATATAGTTGAACTGTGCGCTGATGGTTGCATCGGCTTCACCGCGTCCCGGTGGATAAGCCACCAAATGGAGTTTGCCATCATTGTCGGTTTCGAAAAGTGCACCATCGATACTCTCCATCGTTTCATGCTTGGGATTGACCAGCACATTCTTGATGCCTGAGCCGTAGAGACCTCCTTCGTTCAAGGTCGAGAAGGTAGTGGGTAGCGTGATTTCCTCCAAGCTGGTACAACCGTTGAAGGCGTTGGTATCGATGGTCTGCAGTTTTTTCGGCAGTTGCAACTCACTAAGCTGGTCGAGACCAGAGAGCATACCTTCTTCGAGTGTCGTCGTAGCAGTGAAATAGCGGAACTCTGGGAAGTATTGCAAACCTGTGGCGTAGCTGTTGAACACCGCGAAGTCATTCTTCGTAGCTTCCACTAACTCACGCAGCGTGAGGGTACCGAGTGGTGCTTCTTTATCGAAAGCAGCTCCGGCAGCTGTCTGTGCGATAGGATCTTTGAAACGGAATGAAGTGAGCCCACTACGGATGTTCAGCGGCAGGGTGCGCATAGCCCTCGTACACATACTCTCGGTATTATTCGACAGACCAATCAGCATCTCCACATCATCACCTGTCTCCTTCACCAATGAAGCCGCCCCGCAATCGTTAATCACGTCAATATATGTATCGTCATGGAGAGCACTCCATGTAACATCCTCCGTAGGGAACTCGAAGATGTAGTTTACATTACCGGCCCAGTCATCCTTCAAATAATGAGAATCAAAAAATGGAGCATCGTCATCAAGACCATCAAAGAGCACTGGTATGGCGAGCAGTTTACCATAGGGTGTATCTGCAAAGGTCTTCAACATGGGATAGCACTCCTCCTGCTGCTGCCATTTTTCCTTGCCTTCATAGAGTTTCCGAGAAAGAATCTGTTTCGTTGTCAAGGCATAATCCCTTTCGGTTCCAGGCCAATCCAACATCTGTGCATCATAATAGCAGTCGATTACAGCGTCCGTGTTAACTATTCCATCGTTCCACAAGGAATAGTCTTCCACTCTTCCTGTAGAGAAACACCGTTCCATGACATCCCAGGAAACATTGCACGCAACACCTCCGCTATAATCAGCACCGGTCACTTTTTGGGGCCATCCTGGCTGATAAACATGTACACAACTAAAGATGTCTGTGATGGAAATATTGTCAGCTTCGGCATTACCACATAAACCTCCACGATTGGCATCTGACACCACATTACCGTGCATCAGGCAGTTACTGACAGAAGCCCCATCTTTCATACTGCCGCACAGCATACCTACATTGATACCTTCGTGCTCAGAATCCACTTCCACATGACTATCCACGATAGCGAGGTTTTCTACTGAACCGTAGAGGTTGGCAAATAGACCGAATGACTGATCCTGGGCTGTAGAAACCTTATTCACATACAGGCCGTAGATGGTCTTGCCGTTGCCATCGAGATTCGCTTTGAGGTCAACAGGGTCCCACTTCCTTGCGTCAGCACGTGGTGTACCGTCTTCTTGCAGCAGATGGGTATTGAAGAAGATATCATTAGCCAGCTTGATATGTACACCCGCTTTGTTGTATTTCGTAGTGTGCAGCACACCGTTCAACTGGTCGACTGTATGAATGAGATAAGGTTTCTCAGCCGACCCGTCTGCATTATAATCAGCAAAAGAAGAACTTGGATTACCTTGTGAATCATAATAAACGTTGTCAAAGTAAACCGACGAACCACCATTCCACTCCTGTCCATACGTGATGTAAAGATGCACCTTACGCTGCAGTCCGTTCCATTTGACGGTGACTACCACCTCACCTGGGTCAAGCGGATAAAGGTGCTTATCGACTACCTTCACGCACTTTACGTCGTCGGGCACAGTAAAGACGGCCTTTCGCTCGCCAGTAGAACTGTTTTTGACATCTTCGATGGAGAAATCGATGGTGACATCATTTGCATTGTATAGTGTCTTCCTGTCGTTGGTAATATAGAAAAGCGATCCGCAAATAATATAGTTGTCGGTATAGCACATCGTTATATGATCCTCGGATAAAGCTGCTCGCTCTGGATGATCAGAGGTAAGACCACCACCCCAATTAATGCCAAAAAAACTATAACCATCAGCGTCGGGCATCGTACCATCGTAGATGCCTACATGCGACAAATTATATCCCATGCCATTGGTCTGCAGATTGCACATCTCCCCGCTATAGCTGAAGTTTTCGAACGTGGGTGAGCCTTTATAGTTGGCATATCCAAGCACTGTGCCGTATCTTGTTGATTCTGTGGGCTTCACCATCGTTCCGAAGAAAAAGTTATAATCAATGGCCTCCGTAAAATCATGATACTCACGACCAAAATGCTTTTCACTGGAAACTTCGCCGAAGAATCCCCCCGCATAAGTTGCATTGCGAGCATCTATATACGAACTGCACAAATTGTTCTGCAGACGTACGCCACTTGGGGCTGCGTTACTAATGCCTGAATCCTGATAACATTGGCCTATCATACCTCCCAGCGTGTGACCTCCGGTTAGCGTCACCGATGTGGCGCAATACTTCATATACAGTTGCGACCTATACCCAGTGGAGCACCCAATCAGCCCGCCTGTGCGCGTAAGTGACCTATCCTCCACCGTCATATCTCCCGACGCAGAGCAATACCAAATTCTCATTGTTGCGTTGCTTATGTTACAATAGCAATAACCCACGACACCTCCCAAACAACTATATTCCTCTGCCGAGAGGTTCTTCGCTGTCACTGTCAAAACAGAATGGCAATCAACGACGGGTCCGTATGACAAACCCACCACACCACCTGCAGCTACCGCACCGAGCGTGGTCATGGAATCTGAGGCACCGTCGATATTTATCTCTACCCTAGCCACACAGCTAATAAAGGAGCCTGTTCCCGTTCCTTGATAATAAAGATTCCAGCTCCGACCCACTAAGCCACCGATGCATACCTTCGAAGGAGTGGTAAGTGTAGTGAAATTGACGTTAGTGGGAGTTGTCGATAAATAACCGATGCCCTTCGCAGTAATATATCCCTGTACCTCGCAGTTCTTCACATTTCCGTCTTTCAACTCACCACAAATCAGACCTGCGCAATACTGAGTACTCACATCAGTCACTCTTATGTCTGCCTCCTTCATAATGATACCATCAACCGTTCCTTCTTTGACATAACCAAAGAGTCCGAAGCAACTGGTGGTTTCTGTGCTGTTCGCTCTGATTATCATGTCCTCGATGACATATCCGTCTGGGTTGGTCAGCGTTCCCTTGAAGGGTTTGTCTTCACTGATGCCGATAGGGACCCATAGCACACGCTCACCATCTACGCGCTCGTTCAGCGATATGTTGGCAGTGAGTTTATAGTAACCCTCTGCACCTTTCACGTTTACTTCGTAAGCCAACTTTGCCAACTGCGCTGGGGTAGATATCAGGTAGGGATTATTCTCATTCCCGTTACCGCCAGCATAGCTGTCGGCACGATAATCGTACCACGTTGGTCCGTCGAAACCTGCCACTTCGTCGGCAAAGGCTTTTGTCATGGCGAGAGCCAGCAAGAGGCTCAACAATATGTATTTTTTCATATTTTTATTCTTTTTCATCGGGAAAATCGGTTTAGAAAGCATACTTCAGGATTTCCTTTCCATCGCTAATGAGATAGACATTGTTTGACTTGAGAGGAACGAAGACCTCGTTGTCAACATCAGCCTTATTGAACAACATAATGCCGTTCACACCATAGATACGCAGGTGGGTTCCCTTTTTCAGACCGCTGATGCGCAAGCCACCTGCTTCAGCTTTCACCAAGAACGAGGCCTTGCTCTGGCCGCCGTCCTTCATGATTTGCTCAACAATGGTAGGATCGTTGTGAGGCAGCAGCGTGATGTAGTAGGAATTGTCTCTTGCACTACGGTTCTCCACGTAGGAATCCAAAAGGTCTTCAGATTCCGAGGTGTTGAAGATATGCGTGGAGACATACGCACGCAAAGGCGCTTTAACGTCTGTCACTCTTACCGTGGCGTACGCCTTGCGTTGTCCTCCGATTTCAGAGAAGTCTTCGGCAGTGACTATCGTCTCGGCTTCGTCGAGGAGCGGTTCGATATTAGTTGGATGTGCATAGATGCCCACGTGCACGGCGTTGCGTGGTGAGAGGCCACGGACCGAATGGTCGATGAGTTCAACCACGAAGTTGTTCACACCGTCTTCAACGCAATGACCAATGAGTCGGCATTCCACGTCTTCCACAGAGACGTTTGTCAGAGTCTTCGACTTAACCTGTCGACGGAAGCTCACATTCTTGCGCTTGGGATGATACTCTGCACGGAACACATTGTCGTAGTCGACAATCACGTCGCTGGAGATGTATCCATCGAAATCGTTGCTGATGGGATAGTTCACAACGAACGAGCGTTTCTGGAGAGGCGGCACATACGAGTCAGCAATGACAAACTCACTATCATTCACTTTCGCCGTCACTTGTCGAATGCCCGACGTTCCCGTGTTGCGCACCTCGAGGTTCAGCGGCAGGGTGTTGCTAGCCAAAACAGCATCCTTAGGATAAGCCATGTCGTATTCGAAACTGTTGGTGAAGTACTTTTCGTTGCTCATGATGACAGCAGCGCCCGTTTCGATGTCAACAAGTGAATACACCACCTTGATGCGTGAATCGTCGAGGAATCCGTCGAAGTCGGTCATGATGAGACTATCGCGTTCGCATCCGAGTGTGATGGGCGCCGTGATACGCGGTGCGGGCTGCAAGTTGATGCGCGAGGCGTTGAGCATCAGTCGCATTTCTTCGGTGTTGGTGCTGGCCTCGCCACTATTATGAGCCACATTGTTCATCTCGGTCCATAGGATGGCGAAGTCGTTGAGTTTCTCAGCGGCACGGTCGCAGATGATCTTCACACGGTTCGTCGAGCAGAAGTTGGCTCCGAGGTCGCTGCCTGCCAATCCATTGTCGCGACCACTCATGGCGAGCGTCTTCACATAGATGTCGCGCGTGGAGTCGTTCTTTTCATAGAGCATTGCGATGACACCATGCTGTCCCACGCGATTCATGAAGAAGTGAAGCGGCGTGATGGGATCGGGGGTGATGCTCACTTTCTTCGTGGGCTGATCGACAGACGCATAGCTGAAACGTGGTTTCATGCGCAAGGAATCGAGGGGATAGTCCATGATACGAGTTCCCACGAGCACTGTGTCGTTGCGCATGATGAGGTCGTATTCTGCAGCCACATGGTCTTCGTCGATACTGTAAAGATTGACGGGCTTGCTCCATGCATTGCCATCGTAGATGGATAGTACGAGATTTCCGCGCATGGCGTTGTTGTAGAGTGTGTCATTGCCCACCTCCTGCTGGAGAGTGTGTATGCTTCCACGCTGCCACACACAGGCAGCTTTTCCATCGTCTTGGATGGTCACTACTGGCTTGCTGTCAACAATGCCGTCGTCGGTGGTGATGTTGCTCTTTTCCCATTGGCCTGTCGTGGTGTTTTTGATGACGGCGGCGAGGAAGGTATGAGCCGAAACTTCATTGTTCTTTTCCATAGCCTTGTCAGAAGTCACCTCGTTGGCATCGACCGAGCATCCCATTTCCTCATAAACTACAATCTCGTGTTCTCCGCGCTTCGAACGCATGTGGCGCGTAGTGGTCTTGTCCGACTGCGAGATGTTGGCAGTCGTATTGTCGTCCAGATTCATCAAGGTCACACAGTCGTCATTGTAATTGGCTGGGTCCTTCAAATCGTTGTACACCACATGGTTCTCATCGATGAAGTGGGGATTGGCATCTGCGGCCACGTCTGTGACCAGCGTCTCTCCGAAAGTTGTGGCACTGAGCAACGGTAATCTGCGATAACTCTCTGCAACCGACTTGGCATTTTTCGCGTCAAGCCACCAGGGATATTTGCTATGGAATGGATTGTGGTCATTGTCGTGGGGAAAGAGCCATTTCTTACCCCACGTGATACCGGCACGTCCAGCCCAATTGAAGATGAACGAGTGAAGGTTGGCATAAGCCTCCACTCCTCCCACCACGAGGAAGAAGCCTCCGTGGTCGGGAGCCTGACTCTTCAATGGCCCAGCCAATCCATATCCCACACCTATCTTGAGACCTCCCCTGACACCAGCGGCGATATGTAAAACAGGGTTCGCTGGGGTGGAAAACTCAGCCCACGCACCCACCTTTGCCTTAAGCGACGCCTGGGCGTAGTAACCAAGAGCATTGGCTTCATCTTTGTAGAATCGCTTCAATCCTCCTTCCACTTCTGCACGGGCGTCGAAGTTGAATCCGATGTGGAAGCAGGGTAGTTTCTTGAAAATGGCTCCAAAACCGCCACCATTCAGGTAACTATTCAATATGTCGGGAGTAGCAATAGAGATACCGTAACCACCCACGACACTCACTTGGTTGAGAGTAAAGCCCTTGTCACCAAATGGATTAAATGGCACATCCATAGCTAGTGTACCACTGAGCGTCAGACCTACACCAATGTTTCCCGGCGAATAGCTGAAGATATCATCCATCTCATTGAGAATCCAATCCTCCAGTTTCACGGACCCCTTCGTGTTGTAACCAAGTTTATGATCATCGTCCTTTTTCCAGAGTTGCTGGTTGTTTTCCTTAGTGGCCTCCTTGGCTTCCTCACGCAGCAAATTAGCTCTTGGGTTCTTCGGAACTGTGCTGTAAGTCATCGACACCTTGGCGCTAACGACCTGCTTTCTGAAATCGACGAATATGGACGAGTTGACCACGAGAGGTTTGAAATTCAGGGTGAAATTCATGGGCAGACCAAAACTGAAGCCAGCGTCTGCAAAAGCAGCATCACGTTGCTTGTTGTCCGTTCCAGGAACTTGTTCTTCGGCCTTGCTTGCAGCATCATCGCGCGTCTTCTGTCTGTCGAGATAGAGGTGGTAGAAGAAGGGGAACTCCTCGTAGGTGAAGTCGCCTGCCCTCATCGATATCCGGCAGAGCGTATTCTTAGGCAGCACATCTACCAAGTCGAAATCCATATCCACATAGTTGTAAGTGAACGACGGGAAATTCGAGATGTTGATTGTGCGGGTATAGGGACGGTCGAACTCATACTCTTTCTCCGTTTGCACTTCCCGACCATACATCTTGATGGAACTCATCGACTGCCCTCGAGGAATGGCGAACGACAAGTTCAGTTTGGCAAATTTCTCAACAACACCGTTATTGTAGGTCTTGGGATACTGATGTCCGGCATCCTGGAAGTAGTAGAGCGTGTCTGCGGTGGGACGGAAGGTGATGTCAAAATCTTCTATGTCGCAGATGGCATGGTCTTCACCATAGATGTTCCATACATTCTTCGTGTCGTGTAGCACCTTTACGTGTGCACTGCTCATGGCTATGCTGCCATCGGTGTTGCGGTTGGTGAGCAGTTGCACTGTGGCCGAGCAGAGCGACTCGTCGACGATGCGCGTCACGGGGTCGGCGGCTCCTGGATATTGATAGAGCCTAGGCACATAGCCCGAGGCCACAATCTCCATGTAGGCGGGGCGTCCATAGGTGAGAATCATGTGCTGCTTCAACTTACGGTCGTAGCTCAGATACTTCATGCCCTGGTCGTTGGGTATGCGTTCGCCCTTCTCGTCGATGGCCTCTATGTGGAAAGTGGCTCGCTGTATATCCTCTCCCTTGCTGTTCAGCAGCTTCACGTAGAGCGTATCAAAGCGCTCGTAGAGTCCCGAGCCAATCCAGTTGAAGTTCACCAGCTCACGGTTCTCGTGCTTGTCGAGTTTGAAGTTGGCCGACAAGCTCGTGACGCTGTAGTCGGGGTCGAGCGTAACACCTGTGTGTAGGCGAGCCTTGTTCAGTCGCAGTTTGTGCTCTTCCTCAGGACGGCTCTCGTCGCCGCTGATGAGAAAAACATCGAGCAAATCGCGATTGTTGTTCACATAGAAGCTTTGGAACGACTCTTCACGCAATGCCAACGTTGTGGTGTCGGTTTGGAACGTACCTTCCTCGTCGGTATGGCCGAGCACATATTGCAGGCGATAGGTCTCCTTGGCGAGCTGACGCTTAGAGTCGAGTTGGAAGATGTAAAGGTTGTCGTCGTCCCAATCGTAGACACGATATTTGAACGTGATGGCGTTCGCCTTGTCTTTGTCGTCCGATTTATATACGCGAATCTTCACGTCTTCACCCTGACGGGGCGCATTGACGAAGAAGAAACGGCTCGTCGAGAGCATCTGAGGGGCTTTGCCCACGCTGTCTTCCACCTCCACGGTGAAACTGCCACTCTGACCTTTTCCATCGTTGATGCGGAAACAGAGCAGGCAATGGTCGCGCATGGTCCAGAACTGCCGTTGCTCCTTTCTGAACTTCATCTCCTTCGAGTCGAACATCTTCCTCACCTCAATCACCTCGGCCAAGTTACCGCTGATGTCGTTGTTCTTGACTTCGCGCCACACAAGAGGCGAGCTCTCATCCTCTATCTTGGTGAAGTCAACAACATCGGTGACATTATTGGCAAAATACAGTTTGAAGTCTTGTGCTTGTCCTTGTATCACCCCACACAAAAGAAGCAGTGTGGAGAATAACATTCGTAAGAAATTCCATTTTCTCATAGTCATATGTGTTTGCGTTGAATTACTCATCGAAAATACTTTGGGGAACACTCTTTTCATAGTCGTCCCAGATGCTGCCTTCTTTCGAAAGCGCTTCATCTGTTCCGTCATTTATGTCGTAGTCTAAAGTCTCCGTACTATCACCAAGGAACGGCTCCGTCAGAATCTCCTTCAGACGGATGCTGGGCATCATGTACTTTCTTTTCATTTCGTAGTTAGCTGTCATTATTTAAAATTGAGTTGATTCAGGTTCTACATTTGCCCCACTTTTGCAGTGGTATTTAAAGTGCAAAAATAAGAAGAATCTCGCGCACGCGCAAGAGTTTAGGGTGATTTTAACATTTGTACAATCCATTTGAGCCCTTTTTTGATACAAATCCGCGTCATTGCATAGCTTTGACCATGTCATTCCATAGCTTTGACAGCGTCATTGCATAGCTTTGACCGCCTCATTCCATAGCTTTGACAACGTCATTCCATAGCTTTGACATGCTCATTTGTGGTCTTTGACAAAACCGCGTTACGCTTGTGCGGAGATAAACAAACTTTTTTCAGAGTTTTTGATAAAGGTTTAAATAAGTATAAATGCTTGTTACACAACGATTTAGGTGACTTTATCCGAGTTTTTGGGTGTTTTTTCTCAAAAAAAATAAAGAAGTAAAAGAATATAAAAGTTTTTGGCTTTTTTGTGCAAAAAACTCTAAGGAACCTCTCGAAACGCCGTCTGGCAGGGCGTTTCGGCCCATCAGACGGCTCTTGAAAAACTCAAAAAAAACTCTATTTCATTATCACTTGGCCTGCAAGTTGAATGTGGTGTGTGTGGCTCGATGCAACAAATAGATGGCGATGCCCTCGATGAGATAGGCAATGAGATAACTATACCAGAGCGAGCCTGGCTGCCATTTCGCCATGACCCACAACACGGGGATGACCGTAAGCGACAGCGCAAACGAGATGAACAACGCCATGTGATGATGGTGATAGAGCTTGTAAACGATCATGAGCACATAGATGTAGCAGAACGGAATGAAGCTCAGGGCGAAGATGCGCAAGGCATGGTTGCCTTCGCTCACCAACGCCGCATCGGTGGCACCAAATAGGCGTACGATGGCAGTGGGGAACAGCCACACAAAGACACAGGTGATGATCATGGCGATGGTAATGAAACGGAAGGCCTTGCTGAGCACCAAGCGCAAACCATCGGCATTGCCCTTCCCCACTTGGATGGCTCCCAGCGACTGGAGAGTCTGACACGTGCCCGAGAGGAAGAGATTATAGACCTGAAGCAGGTTCATGCAGACGGCAAAGGCGAAGATGCCGGTGCGCCCAAGTGTTCCCAACACGATGGTATTGGCAGAGAGCAGCAATAGTGTCAAACTGATGGAGGCGATGGCCAACGGTGCCCCTTGTGAGATGATGCACCGCCATGAAGCCATGAGACCATCACTGGCAAAATCGAGCACCAAACGCGAAGTCTTGCCCTGGTCGTCAGTCGCAGGCCGCCACCAATGGCTGAGAAGGATGGCGATGCCTATGAGATGTCCCACTATCGTTGCAGCCGACGAACCAGCAATGCCCCATCCAAACCACTGAATGAACACAATGTCGAGGAATAGATTGGCAGCATTGTCAATAATGACGGCCAACGAAACCAACTTCGGACGACCATCAACGCCCACCATCGTGGAAAGGCCCCACATGAGGATGAACGCTGGGTTGCCCAACAGCAGGATTTGCATGTAGTCGGACGCCAAGGGCAGTATTTGCTCATTACTGCAAAGCAATCGGGCGGTCTCCTGCGGGAAGAGAATGCCACCAAAGATGGTCAACAGGAGTCCCATTCCGATGCTGAGCATGAACGCACGAGTGAAAAGACGACGAGCCTCACGGAGGTCGTTCTTTCCCAAAGCATAAGCCACGAGCATTCCTCCACCGGCATTGATGAGCAGGTGAAGGGTGAAGATGAACTGATTGATGGGCTTGGAGAGGTTGATGGCGCTGACTCCATCGGCACTCACAAGGTTGCCCACAATGATGCCATCAACCACATTCCCCAGACACCCCGAGAGCGCCACGAGGATATAAGCCCAGAGGTAGTTGTAGAACTGACGATGCAGTCCATCTATTCCATTGTCCATAGTTGTTGCTTATTCAAAGAATCCGAATCCACCAATGGCCGTTAGCATGCGCTCCACATAGTCCCACGAGGTGGGCGACCAAGCAAAGCCGAGACGATAAAGCACCTGAGTGGTGTAATCGTTATCGCGAGCCACATCGGTCGTCTTCTGTCCGTGAGCCATGTCCTTGTAGGCAAGCATGGCAGCCATCTGCTTGGCCTTCTGTGGGTCTTGGCCAGCCTCGTCCATAGCCTGCTGGAACTCCTCCTGCTCCACGAAGCGAATGCCGCCTGTGACAGAAGTCAGGCCTGAAAGCACATCACCTAGGAACTGGCCGTGGATGTTGTAGGGATGGAACACGGTGCACTCCTTCGGTGTGGTGGTCAGCAGCACAATGGCATGTGCCACCTCATTGATGGGAGAGAACTCCACACGCTTGTTGCGCATGGCATAGGGACAGCAACCCAACATGTTATAGATACGGATGCGACCCATGAACGAGTTAGTACTGAAGTTGGCTTGGAACTCTCCATCGGTACTACGTGCAGCCAGATTGCCCACACGCATGATCTTCGCATTGAGCCCATGCAAAGCCACGGCATCGAGAATAAGGCGTTCGGCCATGAACTTCGAGTAGATGTACTGGTTGCCTAGATACTGTCCCATGAAAAGGCGTTGCTCGGTATAGATGTCGTCCTTGGCCTCGCCCACCCAGATACCGCGGGTGCTGGCCGTGGAGATGTGAATGAGTTTGGCACCTGTCTTGATGCAGAAATCCACACAACGCTGGGCACCTCCAACGTTCACGTCCTCAATCTCCGTGCCTTCCGAGAAGTGCTTCACAACAGCAGCGCAATTGAAGACAGTGTTGATGTTTGTTGCTACTGAGTCGCCACATACGGCATATAGGTCTTCTGTGACATCGCCAAGGACAACATGTAGGCGCTGGCCAAACAGATCCTTGAAAGACTTCGAAAAGTAATAGAAAAGCAGTGTGCGCAGGCGGCTCTCTGCCTTCTCCTGACTCTTTCCGCGAACCAAGCAATAGATGTTCTGGGCATCGCTACCAATCAACTCATACAGGATGTGGATACCCAGATAGCCTGTGGCACCCGTAATCAGCACGTTGCCCAATTGTTGGCGCTCGCCTGTACGGAAGAAGCCCAACGTATTGCGCTGCAAGAGGTTGTTGATGGCAGTGTAGTCGAAATTGGCGACGGGGTCATCTTCATCTGCCTTTCCAACATCAACTGTATCGCCTGTAATCAGTGCAGCCAGTTTTCGTGGTGTGGGGTTGGCAAAAACCTCACCATACGACACGTGGAGTCCTGCCTTGTCGGCTTCAATGATGACACGGGTGACAACCAATGATGTACCACCCAATTCGAAGAAGTTGTCTGTGGCTCCTACTCTATCCATCTGCAGAATGGTAGCAAAAATGTCGCAGAAAGCACGCTCAGTGTCGTTGGCTGGAGCCTCATATTCGCCACTGATGGCCAACTGTGGCTCTGGCAATGCCTTGATGTCAGTCTTGCCGTTCGGTGTCATCGGCATCTCATCCAATTGCAGATAAGCCGTAGGAACCATATACTGTGTCAAGCGCTTTGCAATCTCTGCCTTCAAGGCTTCGGGCGCAATTTCATGATCGGCTGTGTAGTAAGCACAAAGGTGTTCTTTATCATTCAATTTACGAATCATGATGACCACCTTCTTCATACCTTCTACGGAGAGCATCACATTCTCAATCTCGCCAAGTTCGATACGCAAGCCACGCAGTTTGATTTGATGATCGGTACGTCCAAGGATGACCACATTGCCATCCGGCAACCACTTGGCATAGTCGCCCGATTTATAAATTCTTTCGTCGTGATACTCCACAAAGCGTTCACGAGTCATCTCATCGAGATTGTTATAGCCACGTGCCACGCCACGGCCTCCGATATACAATTCTCCGACAACACCCGCAGGTAATTCGTTACCATCAGCATCGACAATGAATTCCTTGACATTCAACTGCGGCTTACCAACTGTGACCATCTGGGCATTTGTCAGTTCCGCATTGTTCGAGGCCACTGTTATCTCCGTCGGACCATAACAGTTGAAGATGCGGGCCTTGGTGACACTACGCATCTGCTGCAGGAGGGCATCGCTGAACTTCTCGCCACCAGCACGACAGATTTTCACCTGCGAAATGGCCTTGCAGAAATCATCGCTCGTCAACCATGTCTGCCAACGGGAAGGTGTTCCTGACACCATGTTGATATGCTGCTCCTGAATGAGTCGTGCCAAGTCGAGCGGATTATTGGCCTGCTCCTCAGTTGCCACAATCAGCGTCTTACCGTTATAAAAAGCCATACCGATATCTTGTAGGGCTGCATCGAACGAGATGGTCGTCACACTAAGCACACGATCCGCATCCGTCAATACACCATGAGCAAAGACATTGGCTGGATGACCATAGAGATAGTTGCAGATACCTTCGTGGCGCAGCATCACCCCCTTCGGTCGACCTGTGGAGCCAGAGGTGTAGATGAGATATGCCAAGTCGTCTGGAGTTATTGAACATTGAACATTGAACTTTGAACATTCTACCTTCAGCAACTCTTCTACATCAATGGCCTTGTCGGCAGGCACACTATCCATGCGGTCGGCTGTCGTGATAATATACCGTGCCTCGCTGTCTTCGAGAATCAGTTTTACTCGGTCTGCAGGATAATCCGGATCGCAAGGGATATAGGCTGCTCCTGCCTTCAACACACCAAAAAGTGAGAGAATCAGCCTACTCGTACGAGGCAACAGCAACGCCACACGGTCACGCTCCTTGACACCACGCTGTTGCAAGGCAGCAGCGATACCATTCGTGGCATCATCCATCTCCTTGTAGGTATATGTTGCATCTATGGCCACCAAAGCCTCATGGTCGGGCTGGGTCTGAGCGAAATGACTGATACACTCATGGAAAAGCTTGAAAGGCGCATCGCCCGTTGCCGTCTGACGCAGATGTGAGAGTTCTTCCTCCTGATTCTGACTGATGATTGAGATTTGGCGAACTTTGGCGGAAGGCTGCGCCATCATCCGCTCAGCAACAGCCACGATACTCTCCGCCAAGGCGTTGCCCAAACGCTCAGAATAGAGAGCATCGTCATACTGTACCACCACGCCACGCGTCTCTATCTTGATATTGATCTTGAACTTCGGCACATTCAGCTCCAGCAACTCCTGCTCTATGGGCTGCCCATGAACGGTGTATTGCGACAGCACACCCACCTGATAGGCATAGGCGATGGCGGGGATGAAACCAAAGTCGGTGGCGATACGAGCGAAAGGATAATCCTCGTGGCGCAACGTCTCGTCGAAGGTTTCACTTACTTGTTTCAAATATTCGCCTACTGTCACATCATCAATCTTCAGACCAAGAGCCAAGGTGTTGACAAACATGCCCACCGTATCGGCAATCTTCAGGTTGGAGCGTCCGCTGCTGATGGTACTAAGATAGACCTCACGATTGTTGGTGTAACGCGAGACAACATAGCTGACAGCGGCAAGGAAGAGGTGGGCGGGCGTAATCTCCTGCTGACGACAGAAGGCAACCGCCTTGTCATAATCCATCGGACAGACCGCCTCGCCAATAAAGCCCTGCACATCTGTCTTGGGCAGGTCAGCAGGTATCTCGCTAGCTCCTTCACATGTCTGCAACTTTTCGGCGAAGAACGCCTGTGATGCACGGAAAGTTTCAGAATCCTCTGCAGCTTGCTGGTCGCTGACGAAATCGAAATAGGTATAGGTCTCCTTTTCTGGAGCAGTGCCTTCGAGTGCAGCATTGATCTGACGTATCAGCAAGTCGGCTGAGCCACCATCGAAAACCAAGTGATGGACATCCAATAGCAGATGTACATCGTTTTCGGTCTTCACCACCTCAAAACGGCAGAGTGGTGGTTTCTGCAGGTTGAACGGGCGCACAAACTCATTTTTGTAAGCCACCAACGCTTCTGCGCTCATCTCCACGATGGGCACCTCTATAGGCTCCCTGTCGGCCAAAGTCTGCACGATGGCATCTCCCTCTGTGGTGAAATGGACGTTCAGTTCAGGATGGCTGTCCACCACTTGTTTGACGGCATCAGCCAATTGCCCAGCATCCGTATTTGACGGATAGGTCAGCAGGTAGGGGATGTTATAGATGGTAGAGGTGGGATTCTTCAGACATTCGAAGTAAACACCTGTTTGGGCGTATGAGAGCGGTGTTGTCGTAATGGTTTTCTTCACAGTCTCGTCATGGCTGGAACAATTTGGCGTATTACCCTGCATCATCATCGACAAGATTTCGTTCTCTATGGTCTGCAATGTTCCCGTCTTGACAAGCATCTTCGAATCGAGCGTCACACCATAGCGTTTGTTCATCTGAACAGCCAGTTTGATGGCTGAGATGGAAGTCAGTCCAACATAACCGAGTGGGGTTGTCACTCCAAACTCCTCGTTGTTCACAATGCCAGCAATGGTCTTATGCAGTTCCTGTTCCAATACGTTCATCGGTACGTTGCTCTCCTCCACCTGAGTGGCTTTCTTCTCAGGCTTTGGCAGCGCACGCTTGTTCACTTTCTGGTTTTGATTGAGGGGAATAGCGTCAATCTGCATGGTCACAGCAGGCACCATATAAGGTGGTTTCTGGTCGAGGATGAAGTTGTTCAATGCATCGATGTCTATCTGTTGGTCGCTCACCACATAGGCAGCGATGAACTTGCCTCCACTACCACCTTCCTCATCGAAGGCCTGCACCGTGGCATCCTTGATGTTCGGAAATTCGCGTATGATAGCCTCCACCTCTTTCAGTTCGATGCGAAAACCGCGAATCTTCACCTGCCCATCACGACGCCCCACGAATTGGATGTCGCCTGATGGAAGATAACGCACGATGTCACCAGAACGGTAAACGCGCGCATATTTTTCACTCCCCTTTTCATTTGTAAAAGGATTATCAATATACACCTCTTCCGTCTTCTCAGGACGGTTCAGATATCCTCGGCTCACTTGCGGTCCACTGATCCAGAGTTCGCCTGCAGCACCCACAGGCAGACGATGTCCTTGCGGATCAACCACATAGAGACACATGTTATCGAGTGGCTTACCAATAGGAATCTCCTTTAGCTTCTTGTCCACTAAGTAGGTGGTAGTGAAGATGGTGCACTCT
This sequence comes from Prevotella sp., assembly GCA_017557405.1. Lineage (GTDB taxonomy): Bacteria > Bacteroidota > Bacteroidia > Bacteroidales > Bacteroidaceae > Prevotella. The sequence goes on along the minus strand of JAFYYV010000034.1, from coordinate 15,252 downwards.
GTCGGCCCATAAACATTGTAGAATTCATATCCCTTGGGCGGAGTGAGCGATGCCAGCTTCTCTCCTCCCGTAGAAAGATACTTCAACGAGTGGTTCTCGATATTCGAAGCAAACTGATAACCCACCTGTGTCGTCATAAACGAGTGGGTGATGCCGTTTTGTTCGAAATAGTCATTCAGCGCAATGAGATCAAGACGAAGCTCTTCGGGTATGATATGCACCGTCGCGCCACAAGTAAGGGCCGGATACATGTCCATCATACAGGCATCGAAACCATATGAGGCATAAGCAGCCACTTTGTTATCCGGCTTCAGTTCGTAGAATCGCTGGTACCAATGGCAGAAGGTCACAAGGTTTCCGTGTGTCAATTGGCAGCCTTTGGGCACACCTGTTGAACCGGAAGTGTAGAGAAGGATGAATAAAGAGTCGGGCTTCGGTTCAAAAGGCTGCTGTTCTATAGCAGCACATTGAACAAGATCCTTTGTCAGCAAAACTTCCCCCTGATATTCATCCACGATGGGACGTAATTCCTCATCGGCTATCAGCAATTTGGCATTCGCATCTTGCATCATGAAGTTCAAACGCTCTTTCGGATAAGTGGGATCGAGAGGCTGATAAGCACAGCCAGCCTTCAAGACTCCGAGCGAAGCGATAACCATCCACTCACAACGCGGAATCAACACAGACACCACTTCTTCCGATCTCAATCCTTTAGAGACGATATAACCAGCAATGCGGTTGCTGATTTCATCCACTTGGGCATAGGTGTACTGTTTGTCCTTGAAGACCACGGCAATATTCTCAGGCGTAGCCTCCACTTGGCGATGGAACAGCGAGACAATGGTCTGTGTTGCATCATAGTCGACATCAGTCTGGTTGAAACTGTCGAGCAATGCCACTTGGGAAGGTGTAGAAATATCGATGTCGCGTAGATATTCATGGCTTAGGAAACCCTCGACCACAGCCTCATAGCTCTCCAAGAATTGGGCAATGAGTTGCTGCGAGTATTCGTTGCTATTATATTCAGCCTTGACCTGGTATTTACCACCGAAGATGAATGTTTTCAGATAAAGAGAGGCCGACAGAGTACTATTGCCCAAACGCACCGTCTTCATTGGCTTTCCACCCAATTGTTCGTTGTCGAACAAAGTACCATGCCATGCAAACATCGAGTTTGTCTGTAAACCGAGGTCGTACACCACATCGCTGTAGGAATAGACATCGTGCTGGCGGCAACCACTCATCTGCTCTTGTCCAGCGAAAAGAAAGTCAAGGACCTTCGTTTCGTTGTCGAACTTGGCATAGACAGGCAATGTCTTCACCGTCATGCCAACCGAATGAAGGAATCGTTTGTCTTTGCGACCATTATAGACAGTGGTAAACAACGATTCTTGCTCGTTGTTGAATTTGGCCAATAGATAGGAATAAGCCGAGGTGAAGAAGCTGCTCTTGAAAACGCCGTTTTCCTCGCAGAATGCATTTACCTGAGCCATGTCTACATCCAATGTGCGCACCATTGATGCCTCCGAGTGCTCAGCAATCTCAAGGTCGGGCAACAACTGTGTGAACGTGTCGCCACAGTCGAAGTTTTGGGCATACCATTGTTTGCCTTCATCGAAAGCCGCCGTCTTGCGCAGTTCCGCTTCTGCCTGCGCCACCTCTGCCATTGTCAATGCCTCAGGAGCAAGCTGCTCGCCTCGATAGGCAGCATCCACATCACTGAGCATCACTTTTAGCGTAGTACCATCACCGATGATATGGTGGATATCGAGGAAGAAATAATAATGTTTCTGATCGTGCAGCAAGCGGATATGGAACAAGCGATCCTCATAGATGTTATACGGCACTATGAGCGATGGTTTTACAGCTTCGATGTCGTCGATTTCCTCGATATCGACAGAATAGCCTTCGTCCATCTCCAAGGTTTGCATAGGTTCGCCCTCTTCATCCAGTGTGATTCTTGAGAATAATGTGGGGTGAGCTTTGACGGCCGCCTCAACAGCTTGTTTGAGACGTTCGGCGTCAAGACTCCCATCCAACACATATAAATAGGGCATGTTGTAAAGTGGCTCACCAATGTGTCCTACACACTCAGCATAGATGCCATATTGCGATTTGTTTAATGGAACAGCTTGTTTCATAGTCTTTCAGTTTTTGTTTACATTCCTCGCTTCAATCATTGGCCTACGAAGAAGCCAAAGTCATTCGAATTTAAAAAGATTGATGAAGCCCGTCAACTTGAATACACTTTGGATGTCTTCGTTCAGATTTTTGAGCACTACCTCGCTTCCACTGGCTTTCGCACCTTTGAGGATGCTGATCAGGATACGCAGACCACTCGAAGCAATATAGTCCAAATTCGTACAATCAATAATGACATCGAGTCCGTTGCTGTTATAAAGTGGTTGAAGTGTTTTTTCCACTTCTGCAGCGGCTGCCGTGTCAAGTTCTCCGTCGAGAGTCACTAAATACTTGTCCTCCAATTGTTCAATGGTAGTTTTCATTGTCTTATTCTTTTTTTGATTATTATTCTATTATCGATTGATTTGTATTCATTTTTCTATCTTCTTGCTTAGCGTCAGCACGTTCTTCCCGTCTATACGCTCGTAGTTGATAGAGTCCATCAGTTCGCGAACGAGGAAGATGCCCAAACCTCCCACGGGACGCTCTTCTGCCGAAAGTGTGGTGTCGGCTGTGGAAGCTTCTGTGGGATTGAAGGAAATACCGCTGTCGCTGATGATGAATTTCAAGTGTTTACCATCTGATGTCACACGAATGTTGACATCACCTGTCGTACCTGCTGGATAAGCATATTCCATCACGTTCACCACAGCCTCCTCCAACGCAAGGCGAAGCTGGTAAGCCAACGATTTTTCAATGTTCAAACGCTCGGTCGTTTGTTTTATGAAAGCACTCAGCTTCTCCACCTCTTTCACATCGTTCTGCAACGTCAGCTCTTCATCGAGGATATAGTTCACCTCTTTTGGAATGTAACTGATGGCCAACAAGGTCAGATCATCACTTTGTTCGGCATTCTTCGAGAATTCTTTCACTTGTTCAACAACCATTTCCACCAACTGCTTCGTGGACGTCGTTCCGCATTCGGATATCATCTGCATCATGCGTGCCCTGCCTAGCATCTTATTCTGTTCATTCCGTGCCTCAGTCAGCCCATCGGTGTAGAGGAACAATGTGGATTCTGGCTGCATTGTCATTTCCTGCATCTCATAGTTGAAATCGTTGAACAGTCCTATAGGCAGATTGGGCTTCGCCTCCAACTTGGAGAATTGAAGAGAAGAGGTTGCAGCCTCCGAAGATACAATTCCTTGTTCTTGTTCTTGGTTTTTATGGTTGATAAAAATGGGAAGTTCGTGGCCTGCATTACAATAGCGCAAATGCCCGGTAGGCAAATCAAGCACTCCGATGAACAGAGTGATGAATACGTTGGTCTTGTTGTTGCGGCAGGCTGCATCATTGAGCAGACTCATGATATGGGCGGGATTGTTCTCGCGCGAGGCGATGTTGCGGAAAAGCGTCTGTGTAATGGCCATGATGAGAGCAGAAGGAATACCCTTGCCACTCACATCACCAATACAGAAGAACAATTTACCATCGCGCACGAAGGCGTTATACAGGTCGCCCCCCACTGCCTTGGCAGGTATCAAACGGCCTTCCACGCTGACATCATCGAACCCAACGTTCGACTCCTCATCTGTTGGCAGCAATGCTTGTTGGATGTCGTTGGCAATGCGCAGTTCGCCTGCCATGCGTTCCTCTTTTAGGGTTTTGCTTTGCAGTTTCTTCTCGTTCCGGGCAAAACGGTAGATCATAAACAACAATATGCCGAATGCCAACGACATGAGGAGCAGGAAGAAAAGACGTATCCGCGATAGGGAGGCATAGACTTCGTCATCGTAACACACGGTGGCTATCTGCCATTTCGGATTGCCTTTCATGTTGGCATAGAAGACAGTGCCATCGCGCTTGTCGGTATCGAAATGTATCAATGTGCTTCGACCGCTATTGCTCTTCTGGCGTGCCACCGTGCTATCGTTGATAAGGTGGATGATATAGGAGGTGGCTTCCCTGTTCACACGGTTTTCGGAGGGTTGGATGATGGGTTTTCCATCGGCTGTGAGCAGTAGTACGAACGAAGAAGGATAGGTATGCCTGCTATCGATGGTATCGCTCAACCACTCGAGCGACACGTCCACTCCTGCCACTCCCACCAGTGCATTCGACTTGTCGTGAACGGGCATGACGTAGGAGATGACTGATGTCTGCGCTCCCTCCATGTCTTCGTATGGCTCTATCCACACAGCTTTTCCCGCTTCTATGGCTTTCTGATAATGAATACGTTCCGTGTAATCGTGGTGGGGACCAGCAATCTGGCTCTTCACGATGCTGTCGCCATCTTTCAAGGCGTAAGGTTCGAAAAGACGTCCTTTCGTGGGGTAATAATCGGGCACGAAACTCATGGCTCCGCCATGCACACTTCGGCTCAGCATGATCATGCGTCCAATGGCTTCGTGCACTGAGTCGGGCTGCGCCAGATTCTCACGAATGTCCCAGATGTGGTTCTTCAGAATGTCTTCGGCTGAGTTGAGCGCGTTTTTAATGAGGATGGCCTTCAACGTGAGTTCGCTCTCAGCACGTTTTTCCAGTTCCTCCGACACCATCCGACGCGTGAGGTAGTATTGGGAACCCGACAATAGTTCCAACAACAAGGCTGCCGTGATGATGATGATCAATCCTGTCCTGCCTTTCAGCGACTGTATGAGTTTATCGAACATATTCATTCCTTTCAGTTTTCGGAAAACGGGGTATCACAGACGCAAACCGAAGAATGCGCGGGCACGCCATTTGTTTTGGTTGACCACCACCACATCATCGTCGAAGACGGAGTTGTTCATGGCGAGGGTGGCTCCTGCGAAGTAGCGTGGGGAGAAATTGCGGACAATGGCCACCCGCTCGTTGAAGATCATGTTGAAACGCATTTGCTGGGCCACCTTGCGCTCTCCGTTCACGATGAATTTGTTGCGGTTGTAGACCACGAAGGTGGGCAGCATGGAGAAGTGGAGCAGCCATTTCTGTCCGAGCACCCAGTTGTAGCCGTAACCACCGCCTATGCCGAGATGGCCAAGCTTGATGCTTACGTCGGGGGCATTAGGATTCCTTGCTTTCAGGTCATCGTTTGTCTCGATGCTTCCACCCTGATAGCTGACGCCCGCCAGCCACGATCCTGCCGAACGTCGCTGGATGTAGCTCTGCGTGAAGGCGGCGGGATAGGAGAAACGACGATGGTTGAACGTGTAGTAGGCCGCCAAGTTGGCAACCTTCAGCGTGACATCGCCCGACTCCAGCCGCTGCAATTGCCCATCGCGGTAGATGTCGCCCGCCAGTGTGGTGGAACGTTGGTAGCTGGCATCGAGGCTCAGCTTGTTGCTATAGAAGTTGAGGTTGAACTCATAGTCCTTGTAGAGTCCTTTCCATTTGGCAGGGTTGATGGCCATTCCCACACCTATGCCGCGATAGATGCCCACGACGGCCATGGTCGTCTTATGACTGGTTTTCAGGTCGGCTTTCGAATAGATGTCGTTCACCGTTCCCTTTGCATGGAAGTCGTTGCCCGTCTGGTTCAACCTGAACTTCAACGTCAGGCGCCCCTCAGGACGTACAACGTAGTTCGTGTCGTAGGGTGAATGGAAATAGCGGGCTGTCAGCGCACTGTCCAAACGCCCATGAACACGCTTGGCGCGCGACTGGGTTGCAACAGACGGTTGTTCGGGCTCTTGCGCCTGTACGCCTAAGGAAAACAGCATGGCGGCAACGATGATATAGGGGAAATGTTTCATATCTGATTATCAACTACTACAATGTAAAGAACTTCAAACCGATGGAAAGTCCGAGGATATCCTTCAACTTGACATCGCTGCTCTGGAACATGGAGCGGACATACAAGTCACAGGTTCCCACCTCGTAGAACAGCGACATACGACTGTGCCTTTTGCGCTTATTCTCAGGAATGTTGAACGTGATGCGCTGACCGATGGCAAGATTCAATCGAAACTTGGTGGACATGAACTCATAGTATTTGTCGGGATACCTGCCAGGTTGGCTCTTCCAAAACTCATGCCCATAGACGGTGTTGATGTAAAGACTGGTGGTCAATGGTTCAAACACCCACCTTTCTTCGGGCACCTTGGCAGAGATGGACGAAAGGTCGATGTCCCAGGGAATGTAGTTCCCCTTCAATGTCGTTGTCAACTTACCGCGAGAAGAGTCGTGTTTGGGAATATAGCCAAAAAGCAAATCGGTCTCCCATTGTCGGCGTTTGCCATAACTCCAACCTATACCCGCCGAGACGACGCCCATGTTACCGGCATTCTGAATGACGAAATGGGTAGGAATGAGCGACAGCCACGCATTTAGATTGTGCTGGACATTGCGCTCATACCTACTCTGAATGCTGTCGTCGGCCATCACGTGAAGGGCGCACAGCAACATAGCCGCATTAATAATCAATCTTTTCCACTTCATAGCCGTCGGTTGTAATGGTGAATATACGGTAATTGCGGTGAGCAGCACAGTCGATGCCATAGAATATCAGACCGTCATCATACATATCAGAAACCTTGTCGTTGTGATTGTGTCCATAGACGCAGCACATCAGGCCAGGGAAGAAGTCGAGGTAGCGACGGAAGGCCTTGCACACGTTGTTGTTGAACTGGTCGCTGTAAGGCGGTGCATGCATCACAATGATGGTGCGGTCGAACTTTGCGGTGTCCTTTACCATCTCCTCCTCCATGTAGTCGAAGTCGGGGATGGCTGCCAGATAGTCGTATTCAGTGGCATTGGTGTTGATACACAAGAACTTCACCCGTCCAGCGATGAACGAGAAATTCATCTTGCCATACATCACTTCATAAGTCTGGTCGCCTGTGCCAAGAAAGTCGTGATTGCCTATCAATGCCACAAAGGGACAATTCAACTTCATCAGGATATCACGACTCCATTCATACTCCTTGCCTGTGCCCGTGTCTGTCAAGTCACCACAATGCACCACGAAATCAACATTCCTGCTGTTCACATCGGCTATCTGGTCGCGGGCGTCTGAAAGCCACAGATGTGTGTCGCTGATAAAAGCCACACGAAGGGTTTCCTTATCGGCAAACTGATTCTCAATCTTGGCTATCTGCTTCGCGTTGATTCCAGTCTCTCCCTCCACATCCACATCGTAGGGATGTATGTCGAACACATCTCCACACGATGAGAGCACAGCGGCTATGCCTAATAATAGTAGAATCTTCTTCATATCTGTTTTCTTTGCAAACCGAAATGGCACCTCACAACTTCTTTGCCAAACGGAATTGATGGCGATAGACGAGACAGGCAAGACCAAGATAAGCGGCAGCCTGAATCCAGAGGATTCGGATTTCGGGGAGTATTTGACTAAATGAGGCCCCCATGGAGTTGACGCGGATGAATGCGCGAACGCCGAAAGTGCTGGGGAAAAGCCACGACACGCCCTGCCAAACACCTGGAATGCTCGACTGCGGCCACGATACACCAGTGAGGAAAAGCAGGGGCAAGGAGACGAAGACCATGATGAGCATGACATTCTCACGATAGCGCACAATGCAGGAGATGGCCATACCAAAGAAGATGCTGGCCGTGACAAAGGGTATCAGCATCAACAGCAAAGTCCAGCCGCTGGCGAGTTGTGGGAAGGAGAACATTCGAGGGATGGCCATAGCAAGGTAAGCACTGGTCACAGCGGCAATCATTCCGTAGCAAATGGCTTTTCCACTGACGATGCGATAGGCACCTCGATAGTGTGGATCGTCGTCGGGGATGAGTTGGCCATTGCGGTTGCGTTCACGTGCCGTACCTGCCGACATACCAATGCCCAAAGCGAGTGTCTGCTGCAGGATAAGCATGAGCACGGCTGGCAGGACACAAGAGCCATAGCCTCCAGAAGGGTTGAACATCGCCACTTCATCGACTGCCAACGGTTGCACAGTGAGGGCATCCTCGCGCTTGGTGTAGTTGCCCGATTTCTTGATGCTCAACCCCGCGCCAATACGCCCCGCCTCGATCATGGCGGTCTGATAGATGGCTTTGTAGGCAAGCATGAGCGACATGTCGCAATAAACGCTCACAGTGCTTTGCTCACCGCGGTTGATGCGTGTGGCGAAATCCGACGGGATGAGATAGATGCCCTTCACAAGTTGTCGGCTGACGAGCGAGCGGGCTTCATCGAGGTCTTCAGCATAGAACGACACACGAACGTCAGGCGTGGCATCGCAGTCGTGGATGAACTGGCGCGAGAGTTGCGAGTGAGATTGGTCGACCACCACCACAGGCACCTCATGCACCGATTCATTGTTGTAGATCCACGAATAGAGCAACGGATAACCCAACGGCACGATAACAAGGAACATCAACACGCCCTCGTCGTGGATGATCTGCTTCATCTCCTGTCGCCAGATGTAAAGCACGTCGGTGATATGCTCTTTATATTTCTTAAGGAATGTAGACATAGTTGAGTAATGCGTTTTTGACTTTACGAAGCACGAACCAAGGCAGCAGCGTGAAAGCCACGAGCGCCACCAGATGGAACCAAGCGTCGATGACGGGGAAGCCGTTCAACACGGTCACCTGGTAGAGCATAAAATAGTGGCGCAGAGGGAACAACCACGACATGGCCTGCAATGGTGGGTCCATACCCATGACTGGGAACGCCGAGCCACACATCGAGAGACTGAGCACAAACCACAATGAGCAGATACTCATCGACATGCGTAGCGAGGGCATCAATCCGAAGGCGAAGATGCCGAATCCGAGCGATGCCGCTACCTGCAGAAGGCTAAGCCGCACGATGCTCCACACACCTCCAAGCCGTGGGAAGTCCAGCACTTTGAAAATATAATACTGGTAGAGGAATATCACAAGCAGGAACACCAACGCATGGACAATATACTTTCCGATGATGGCAACAAGGATATTGCCATCGGCGCGGGCCAGCCATTCCTTACCTGTGTCGAACTTCATCTCCATACCGATGGCATAAGCCGAGAGCAACGCCATGAAGAGCATCAAGATGCCTGGCACGAATACGGTGGTCAGACTATAATTGTAGCTGCCGTGGGGGTTGGCTATCATATGCGCATCGATGGTCACAGGTTGCAACGCCGTCTTGATTTGTCCAGGCGTGGCACCTTTTGCCCTTAATGTAGCCTGACCTACAGCCGCCGAACCGAGCGTGCTGATGGTCTTCAAGTCTTTCGAGGCCATCGAACCAGCTGACAAACAAGTCATCGTGTAGTAGTAGGATATCTTCGGTTGTCTGCCTGCCATCAGCTTCGCCGCCGTGCCTTCAGGGATGTAGAGGTAGGCATATATCTTGCCTTCCTGCATGGCGCAACGAGCCTCGGTAATCGATGCAAAGCGATACTTCACACGAGAGTTCTGCATGGCATCGAGGTTGCGGATGAGACCACGCGACGTACTGCTGTCATCGTGGTCCACCACCCCAATAAGCAAGTCCTGCGGCACACCGTCGTCGAGCATGGTGGTGAAAAACAACACCGTCAGCAGCGGGAACACCAACATGCAGAATCCGTAGATCTGGTTCTTGCGAACGACAATGTTGAGCTCACGCAAAGCGATGTCGAAGATTTGAGAAATATACTTCATTTTTTTCCACCGGCTAATATCACCGACATACCAGGTCTTACGCCTTCGAGTTTCTCCGTCGGACGTGCTTTCACCTCAAAGGTCTTCTGGTCGTACTGGCCGCTGGCCTTCGTGGCCTTCCACACGGCGTATGAACCCTTGTCCTTCATATAGTAGACCTTCATCTTCGTCTCTTTATCTATGGCTGGCACGTTGACAGTCACCTCAGAGCCAATTTGCACACCCTTCAGTTGGTCTTCACGGATGTTGAATGTGGCCCATTGGTCGTCCATCACGGCAATCGACATGATGGGACTGCCCGTACCGACAAGCTCACCCACTTTTGGATAGACATCGGTGACCTCACCATCCATCTGCGCCACCTGAACGGTTTCACGGATGTAGCTGTTCACCTCTCTCACCGCACCACGAGCACGACCCACCTGGGCGGCAGCCGACATCTTCTCCTCGGCGCGCGCACCGTTCAGAGCCATGTCATACTGGCTCTGCGCAGCCTTCACCTGAGCTTGTGCCGACTTATACATGGCTTCGGCTTCATCACGTTTTTGTGCCGATACCACATCCTCGTCGAATAGCTGTTGCACACGTTTGTACGACTTCTCGGCTATCTCCAATCCAGCCTTTGCCTGCTCCAAGAGCTGACGTGCAGCCTGAATCTGCTCCTTGCGAGCACCATTGCGAGCCATCTGCTCCATAGCTGAGGCAGCATCGACAGCACTCTGTGCCTGCGACATCTTAGCCTGCACTTCAGGAGCCTCGATGATAGCCAGCGTGTCGCCCGCTCTCACGAAATCGCCCGCCTTTGCCCTGAGTTCGAGTATGCGGCCAGGCACCTTACTCGACACGCGATACTCCTCAACCTCCATCTCGCCCTGAATGATATCAGGATCGCGACCGAGAGCGAGAAAACCGATAAGCGCCACAATGGCTACTACGATTGTGAATCCTGCAATGGCCAGCAGGATGTTGTTATGTTGTTGTTTTGCTTTGTCCATTTTTTCGTTATTTTTTTATTTCGTTATTTCGATTCATTTTAAGACGCCCAGTGCTTTCTGCAATTCCACTTGCGAGAGTTTCACCCCGATTTCAGCGTCAATCTTCTGCGACTGAGCTTGCTGCCAAGCGGTCTGGGCCTCCATCACAGTGGTGTAAGAGACCGTTCCCTCCTTGAAACCGAGATTGGCCATACGGAGGTTCTCGTTGGCATTGGCGATGTTGGCGTTTGCCATCTCCAGTTTCTTAATGGCCTCGTTGACGCGGAAGCTGCTTTGGTTGACCTGCAACTCTATCATCTCGCGCGCATCAGCCAATTCCATGTTGGCAATGGTGGTGGCTCCCTTGGAGGCACGCACCTTGTATTTCACGTCGCCCCAATTCCAAATGGGAATGCGCATGACGACACCCAAATTCCACACACCCGAGAACTTCCGCTCGAATCCGTTGAACGTGTTGGGATTCATCACCGCATAGCCACCCGACAACAAAACCTGCGGCAGATTGCCCGCCTTCAGCAGGTTTGTGGTCTGCTCGGTGAGGTCAACGGTGTTCTGCAGCAGCTTGAGTTCAGGACGATTCTGTGCAGCCAGCAGCATGTCAGGTTGGGCGGTTTGAGCCAGCACGACAATGTTCTCCGACTCCTCGTCAGCCAGCTTCACCTGTTCGCTGACAGGAAGTCCGCACAGTTGGCAAAGCAGCATCTTCGAGAGCACAAGTCCGTCTTTCACCTGCGTCAGCGCCATCTCAGCCTCATTCACCTTCACCGCCACGCTCAATCCGTCGCCCTTCGTGGCCACGCCTTGCTTGATCATCTTCTCCACGTCGCCATTCAGCTTCTTCACCAACTCGAGGAAACTCTCTGCAAGCTTCTGCTTGTGAGTGAGCGACACCACCTGCCAATAAGCATTATCAACGTTGAAAAGAATGCTCTGGCGCCGCGAATCCAAAGAGTTGGCAGCCATCTCCTCGTTGATGTCGGCAATCTTGTTGGCTGCCTTGATGGCGCCACCCATATACAAAGGCTGGTTCACCATGATGGCTCCGGCAAACAAATTGCGCGTATCAGTGTCGAGGGCATCTACAAATCCTTGTCCGACCCCGTTCAATGCCGTGGCGAGCCCGTTGATTCCCTGGGCAGCCAATTGGCTGATGGCCTCGTTCGACAGCCCCATCTGCTGCAGCGCCTGAATGGTCTGCGGTGGCAGCTGGGAGAGTGTACCAGCGAGGTTCTGTTGGAGCGTCCCGGCGAGGTTGGTACCCAACTGTGGGAACGAAGCCTTCTGCTCGTCGTTGAGCAGGCTGATGGGTTTGCTCGTGTACTGATATGTACCAAGGGCACTCACATGCGGCAGATATTGCGTGCGAGCCGACTTGCGTTTGTCGGCAGCCACCTCCTGCTTCGTCATGGCGACGCCCATCTGCTTGTTGTTCCTCAGTGCCATCGCCCTGCAACTGTCGAGCGTCAGTAATCGCTGAGCCTGACAGCCGAGCGTTGGCAGCAGCAACAACCCGAGCATCATCGCCCGTGCCTTCATTTTAGTGTTTATTTTCATATTTGTTTTATTCATTTGTAAGCAGCTAAAAGATTAGAACTCAAATCCCAGGTTCAGGAAAAAGTAGGGCTCCTTAGTGCGGTTGCTATAGCCGAGTGCGGCACCAATGGGACCGAACATCGTGTTGTAGTAGTAAGCGGCCTGAATGCCTAGAAGAGTGCGATAGTCGAGGATGTCCTTCAACTTGTCGGCCTGCTGACCACCAGCCACACGAAGCTGCACATAGTTGTTACTGCCGATGCGTTGTTGTGCCTGCAACTGAGAGCCTATGAACTGGTGGGCCACATACTCCATATTGCCAATGCCAGCGAAGGGCATCTGCTGCTCCACATAGTGGCCGAACCAGTCGCCTCCGATGGTATTGCCGAAGACTGGTGGGACAACAGAACCAAAGAGCAGACGGCCATAGAACATAGGCTGGAGCGTGAAATTCTTGCCAAAGGTGAACGACATGCGCCAGTTGGCATTCACCTCGCTCATGCCCACCTTGCCGTCGAGTTGGGCGAAATTGTCGGTCAAGTAGGAATACTCGGCCTTGAAACGTGCTCCACGCGTGGGGAAGTACCAGCTGTCTTCGCTGTTATAGTTGATACGGGCATGATAGCTATAGAAATGCTCGTTCTTGAGTGTGGTTTGTATGCCTGTTTCCTTGCCGAGCATGTTGCGGTAGTGCATATAATCCCATCGCAACCCATACTGTATGTTAAAGTGGCGCAGGTCGTGGTTAATGGGTATGAATTCTGCCTGGAACTGGTTATATCGGATGTTATAGTCACGTTTACCGTTGAAATAAATATCTATATCATTTCGATGGAACGCATAGATGAGTGTCGGACGTGTGATACTACGTGGATGGATGGTGAGCTCACCACGTGCCATCATACGCTTGCCCAGTCGCAACGTGATGTCGGTATTGATGGGGATGGCCGTCTTAAATGGGATGTCAAGGCCTATCTGCAGAGCGGCATATTCTTCGTTATCATAACGCACGCCACCATGTAATTGCACCGACTTGCGATCGCCAGCAGTAAGCACTACGCGCACACCATCGGCCGTATTCCAATTCTTCTCCACATTATCCCAAATGCCATGTATCTTCCGAGTGGTAGGAACGCGCAACTTCTCAGGCACCAACCTACATTCGGCTGTCTGGTAGAAAAGGTCCACGCGCATCGATGTAGTGAGCTCCTGTGCCAATTGGGCATCGATGCTGTCCCTCTTGTCCAGCCCGAACTTCTGACGCAGGAAACGCTCAGCCTGCGGCGTCATGTTCTCAAACGTATAGCCAAGGATGCGATGCTTCTCGGTCATCACTTGCGGACGCAACGGATGCAGGATTTCAGGACGGTACGACTCTTCGACACCTATGCGCTTCTTCAAGGCAATGATGTCGTCCCAGTGGCGCATACCCAATTCCTCACCACGACGGATGAGTGTATCGATGGCTGCCTGCGAGAAACTAGCCGACCCATATCCTTTCGTGTCCACCTGCAGATGGAGGTCAGTGATGGCGAGGTTCTCATCGTATTTGTTTTTACAGTTCACATCGATGATCTGGCTCAGAATGCTCATCGTTCCACTCATGTCTTCGGCCACCTTCGGCGCTCCCTGCACGGTGACGCCGATAATGATCTCGGCTCCCATCTCGCGGGCGATGTCGGCAGGATAATTGTTCTTCATACCGCCATCAACCAGCACCATATCACCGATTCTGACAGGCGAGAAGGCCACAGGGATGGCCATAGAAGAGCGCATGGCTTGTGGCAGCCTACCGCTATGGAAGACCACCTCGCTGTTATCGACAATATTCGTTGCTACGCAGGCAAAAGGAATCGGAAGGTCGTTGGTGAAGTCGAGCGAGTCGGCAAAGCCCGTGCAAAGCTGTCCGAACAACTCAGCCAAGTTCTTACCCTTGATGAAGCCGCCTGCCTGCAGGTCGCGTTTGCCGATGGTCAGACCCGTCGTATAGAAATACGTGTTCTGCTTCTTTCGGTCGCCCAGACTCTGATTACGCAAGTCCTCCTTGTCGGTAATCACATAGCTCCAGTCCTGCACCCTCACCATCGAGTCGAGCGAATTGGCGTTGTAGCCGATGGAGTAAAGTCCGCCGATGATGCTACCCATCGACGTACCTGTTATGATGTCGATGGGGATGCCAGCCTTCTCCAGCACCTTCAGTACACCGATGTGCGCCATTCCCTTGGCACCTCCACCACTCAGCACGACGGCAACCTTCTTTCGTTGAGGTTCACTCGGCACACTGTCTTCCTGTGCGTGCACGTTCGTGAAAGCCATCATAATAATAGCAACCAACATCAGCATTCGACGTGGTCGCCAAAATTGTCTAGTGATTTTCATTTGTGTTTCTATCTTGTTTATGTGTCTTGATTTGCAATTCGTCATGTATTGAGTATTGTCGTTTCCGCTCTTCTACGACCGGATGGTTTCGTTAGTTATTAGGCGTTTCGCCATGTTTGTTGGCAAAAATAAGCATTTTTCCGAAAATATCAATGTTTTTTTATAAAAAAAACACTTTTGTGCCCTAAACATCATACAAATGAGGCCCTTAAACTTTGTCCAAAGAGCATGTGGTTGTTGAATACTTACAATTTGAAACCACTTTTCAACCTTGATTTTTGACGCTCGTTTTTGCGTTTTTTCGTTCGAAATTGCTAAAAATCGCTCGTTTTTAAGGCTCATTTCGGTCAATCACCCCCCGTTTTTCGCTCTCTACACCCCCCTTTTTCACTCCGTTTTTCATCAGTTACGATTTGTAACCCCTATAATCAACCATATCCTTACACTTTTTATTTACTTCAAACGAGAGAGCAAGTAATGTCACCGATGGAATAGACAACAAAATGTGAATTTGTGACAGTGACTTTGTGACATTAAGGAGGTTGCATTTTTCCTCACTGAAATTTTGATTATAGATTGAAAGATTTTACAGGGTAATTTTACATGGAGTGTAATAATAATAATTTTATTATAATATATAATATAT